>NZ_JBHTFO010000012.1:0-378325 GCF_042666275.1 Paenibacillus sp. GCM10028914 | reverse complement strand
AACTTGACTACCAAAGAACCGACGCTTCTTTCGAATGACGGAACAGATTCCTAATTTTTTCATCAGGCGGTATACTTTTTTATGGTTGACGAGAAGGCCTTCTCTGCGTAAGGCTACCGCCATTCGAATGTAGCCGAAGTAAGGATGAACTCGGTGGATAGCCATTAAATGTGATTCCAATTCTTTTTCCTTCTGTTTACGTTCATTTGCGTTCTGCCTAGCGTTCCTCCATTTGTAATAGCCCGATCGGGAAACCTCAGCTAACTTCAAAAGCCATGTAAGCGAATGGCGTACTCGCAAACCCTCTATGATTTCAAATCTGGCTGTTTTGCTCGTCACTCCTTGTGTAGATTTGGATACTGCTTTTTTAAATATTCAATCTCCGCTCGCAGGTAAGCCATTTCTTCCTCAACGCTAGCGAACTTCGTTTTAGGACGTCCACGTCTTGAAGTGGTGGGTTCCAAAATCCCTTCAGTTTTATATTTTGCCGCCCAGCTTTGTACTTGAGATTTATTTCGAATATCTAAACGTTTTGCCACTTCACGAATGCTCATATGTTCTTCGTTCACCAACCGAACTGCCTCCATTTTTAACTCCAAGGAGTAGTTCCGGAAAGTTTGCCCCTTTTTGGCCATGAAAAAATCCCCTCCGTTCAACAAGATTAAGTCCATCTTACCAGATGTCTTTTTTCTCTTGTCTACTAAAAGGGGATAATACCATTATGGTGGTTTTTTTTGTTATGGTAACGAGAGTACAGCATGTTTATATTTACTTAAAAGTTGGGTAACAGGTGGTTGTCCTCCGCTGCATATGATATGATTTGATTCATAGATTGATAGATTAGGTAGATGGTATTTGTAACTTGAAGTTCGAAATAGTTAGCCTTATTAAGCAGGCATCAAGGAGTTTTAATGATGAGTGATTTAGATTTATTATCATACGAACGTGAGTATTGGACAGATTATTCTTATATTGCAGGAATTGACGAAGTGGGCAGAGGGTGTCTGTTCGGTGATGTGGTTGCTGCGGCAGTTATTTTACCTGAGGGATTGGTTTTGGATGGGATTAATGATTCCAAGAAACTCAGCGCCAAAAAGCGGGATGCTTTGTACGACTTGATCATGGAAAATGCACTCGCTGTAGGTGTAGGACAGGTTGATGCAGAAACGATTGATCGAATTAATATTAAACAAGCTGCCCGATTGGCAATGAAGATAGCTTTAGAGCAGCTTAGCATAACTCCACAATTTCTGTTGGTGGATGCGGAGAAGGTGGATTCTCCTATTCCGCAATTAGCTATTATAAAAGGGGATGCTAACAGTCAATCGATCGCGGCGGCTTCTATCGTAGCCAAGGTAACGAGAGATCGGTTATGCGAAGGAGCTTGGAATGATGCTTACCCGGAATACGGTATTGCGATACATAAAGGGTATGCGACGAAGTTGCATCGTGAACAGTTAGGGATACTTGGCCCAACACCGTTGCATCGACGGAGCTTTTTGAAGAATTTCGAGTTTGAGCAGTTATCCTTATTTTAAGTTTATTGCACAGCCCGCCTTGCAAAAAGGCGGGCTGTTGCCGATATATAAGGAAATAGATGCTTAGGGAGGAACAGATCGTGAACATCGGATCTTTGATTCGAGGGCTTCTTGGTGAACAGAGAGCGGGCGAGAGCAAGACACTGGATATGAAGCCAGGTCAGGTTGTTCGCGGTGTTGTCATGAACGTATCAGAGGATGGACAGGAAGCTATTGTACAAATACAAGGGGTTCAAGTGAAAGCAAAGCTGGAAACACCGCTGCAAGCAGGGGAGACGGCACTTCTTCAAGTACAGCCGCCAGGAGAGGAAGGAGCAGTTGTACTAAAACCGCTAGGTCAATCACCCAATCAGACACTAACACCATCTTCGATGGTAGAAGTGCTTGAGTTCGCGAATCTTCCTGATACGAAAGAAAATCGGGAAATGATTCGAGGTATGCAGATGGTTGGAATTCCATTAACGAAAGAAAATATAGCTCAGTTTAAAGAAATGCTTGCTGTGAAGCCTCCTCAAGTACCATTAACTGAATGGATTGAGTCCTCGGCGATTGCTTTCCAACGGGGATTACCAATCACTGCCGAGAGTGTTAAGGGATTGCATCAGGCTGTATTTGGTCCTCAATTGCATGAATTGCTTCAGTCGCTCGAGAACCAGCTTAGCGAAGCACTGCAAGGTCAGCAGTCAAATAAAGGACAAGCAGGACAAAGTGCAGGAAACACTCTGGTGACCGGTATGGTGAATGGGAAAAATGAAGGAATGGCCAATATGCCAGCGGTGAATGCGGAAAGAGCTGGGGAGCCAGCGTTGCAAACAAGCGTGGGAGATAGACCGTCGCTTGTTGCTGATGGGGCTCGCAGTGGACAGCAGGCTCTGCTAACGAAGCTGCAGAGCCTGCTGTCGCAGCTGCGCGGCGAGCTCGCGCAGCAAGCCCCTTGGGCCGGCGCCGCAACGCCTCAGCCGGCCCAAGGGACTGCCGGCACGGCCATGCCGCCGGCAGCAGGGCAAGCCGCCATGGCCACTGGGCCGGCGGCAGAGAGCGCGCCGCCTATGGCACAGGCGGCGCAGCCGGGCGAAGGGGCCGCAGGCCCTTCGCCGAAGCCGCCCACCCACGGTGCAGAGCCGTGGGTAGGGCGGCTGCTCAAGCTGCTCGGTGCGGAGCACGAGCAGCAGGTCTTGCGCGGCGGGGCGCAGCCACCCGCGCAGGGTGCGGCGGCGAGCACTGCTGCCGCCGGGCAAGCCGGAAGCCCGAATCCGCTTGGCGGGGGATCGGGCGCCGGCCCTAACATCGCCGCAGAAGCGCTCAGGGAACCTTCTACGGCGCCAGTAGCTCAAGGTGCGGTAAATACCGCTCAAGATAAGACTGGGACTATACCGAACGCACAGACAGCTCAGCGCGGTGCTCAAGAGATAGGCAGTTCCCAGACAGCGACGTCTACCCATACGGCAACCCAAGCAGCCCAATCTACTTCTGTAAGCTCAGCTTTTCAGGTGCAGACTGCTAATAGTGCTCAGGGTTCTGCTTCTAATTTGGCAGTGTCCGCTAATGCAGTAGATCAGACCGATCTGGGTACACTGCAGCCTTCGAACAACGCTGGAGCATTAAGTGGTAATAGCTCAACTGATGTGAAGGAAACGTTAAAGGGTCTACTACTCCAGCTATCGGCAAGTAATGATATTCCTCCTGCTCTAAAAGAAGCTGTGGGACAACTCATACAGCATATGACGGGGCAGCAGCTGCTATTAAACACGGATCGAACGGCTCCCTTTGCACAAGTGACGATGTTCATTCCACTTCATGGATCAGATGGAGAGCAAACAGCCTCAGTACATATTCAATCCCGAAGAGGCAGAAAGGGAGAGCTTGATGCTACGAACTGTCGCTTGTGGTTTGACCTGGATATGAAGCATCTAGGACCAACGGTGATTGATGTTCATGTTGTGGATCGGATTGTAAGCCTAAACTTGCGTAATGACCAGCCTTGGGTTTCAGAGCTGTTTGAATCCAGAAAAAGCGATTTGGCTGCCGGCGTTGAATCGATTGGCTACCAGCTTCTCAGTATGAAGACAAGCCCATTTCCAGAGATTTCGGAGTCAGGTATGGATCATAGTACTGGGAATACGGCGTCTGAATATACACCGCAGACTTATAAAGGGGTGGATTACAGAATATGAAGGGAAAAGATTCTGAAACGCCTCTAGCTATGAAAAAAGCAGTTGCTCTCAAATACGCCCCAGAAGAAAGTGATGCACCGATCCTCGTCGCGAAGGGACAAGGTAAACTTGCAGACACGATCCTAGAACGGGCTAAGGAGCATGGTGTACCGGTACAGGAGGATGCAGCGCTGGTGGAGGTTCTTTCTAAGCTTGATTTGGATCAGCAGATTCCTCCTGAACTCTATCAGCTGGTGGCGGAAGTTCTGACTTATGTGTACCAGGCAGAAAATGTTGCGAAGGAAGGGAGCCGAATGTGATGAGTCCTGCCTCAGACGGTAAGAAGGATACCCGTAAGCAAAAAGGAGCCCTGGCAGAAGAGGCTACAGTGTGCTATCTGATTGAACAAGGGTACCGTATCGTGGAACGCAATTGGCGGAATCGAACAGGAGAAATTGACATCATAGCGGACGACAAGGGGACGCTCGTATTCCTAGAGGTTCGCAGTCGAAGTGGAATCTCTACGTTCGGCACACCTTCCGAATCAGTTAACTTTCGAAAAATCTCACAAGTTCGCAATACGGCTCAGCAATATCTTCATTATAGAAAGAGCTACGATGTCCCTATTCGTTTTGATGTGGTGGCCGTTATTCTTAACCCGGACATGTCAGTCGCATCGATTGAACATATTGAGCAGGCATTTTAAGTAAGTGTGACTTCATTAAATGCAGTGGTCTTTATGCTGATAATATAGAAAAAGCCTGAAGTTCGGGGTCCTGTTGGGACCTTTTGAACCTCAGGCTTTTAACATCTCTATTTAATCCGTTCTTAAACCGTTTCAAACGACAAACCATCGTCCTGATCCTTTTCCTTCTTGTTGTTGAGAATGTAACAAACGAATGATCTGATCGTTAAATTTACGGAAATCATGAGATGTCATTGGCTTATACAGTGGGAGAGTCATATTTTATCTAAAGCATCAATGAGATCAGAAGGAGATCGAATCTAATACATAACTTCATCTGTGTTAATCGTCTGTTTGTCTAACTGCCGGTATTGGATGGCCTCGGCTACATGGTCGAAACTGATCGCCGTCTCACCTTCAAGATCGGCTATCGTTCTGGCTAGTTTGAGAATACGGTCATATGCACGCATACTTAGTCCTAACATATCCAGTGTGGAATGAAGGAGATCGGCTGCAGGAGCGTCCAGTTTCGTGAAACGTCGCAAAGCGCTGCCGGAC
Source organism: Paenibacillus sp. GCM10028914 (assembly GCF_042666275.1). Classification (NCBI taxonomy): domain Bacteria; kingdom Bacillati; phylum Bacillota; class Bacilli; order Caryophanales; family Paenibacillaceae; genus Paenibacillus; species Paenibacillus sp. GCM10028914. The sequence goes on along the minus strand of NZ_JBHTFO010000012.1, from coordinate 373,391 downwards.
AATTCGCTATTCCAGCGAAATGACATATGACGATAACGTGCAATTTGAATGCTTTGAGCTTCGTTCACCTTAAGCCTCATTTCCTCTGAGGACAACGGCTTTGTTGCACCCGGCCATTCCTTGGGTCTCGGAACGTCTACTTGAAGATCAATACGATCAAGCAGCGGACCAGATATTTTAGCACGGTATTGAGCGATTCGCTGCAAGCTGCAACTACATCGTTGATGAGGATGATCGCTTCCGTAATAACCGCACGGACAAGGATTCATAGAACATGCGAGCATAAATCGCGCGGGAAAGGTAAACACGGCTCGTGCACGGCTGATCGTCACCTCTCGATCCTCTAAGGGTTGTCTTAACACTTCTAATACGTTACGCGAGAATTCTGGGAGCTCATCCAGAAACAATATGCCTCGATGTGCTAGACTAACCTCTCCGGGCTTCGGGATCGTGCCACCACCAATGAGTCCACCAGCGGAAATCGTATGGTGCGGTGATCGGAAGGGGCGATTTCGCAGGAGGCTTTCACTTTGTTTGAGCTTACCTGCTGCACTGAATATTTTGGTTGTTTCTAACGATTCCTGTTCACTTAACGCTGGTAGTATGGAAGGAAGACGCTTGATTAACATAGTCTTGCCGGTTCCCGGGGGACCAATAAGCAAAATATTATGCATACCTGCAGCTGCAATGGTTAAAGCACGTTTTACATGTTGTTGTCCGAGCACATCGCAGTAATCTTCGTGTGAAATCTCATCACATTTTTCCTTAACAATATCGACTTTTACCGATTCAGGCCTATAAAGCAAACGAGATAATGAGACCTCTTTAGGCTTAATATCATTTTTCTTTAGTTTTGCACTCTGGTTACTTGTCTCCGCTATCTCTACTTCAATAAGCTCCCTGAGGTGGCTGATTCCGTAAATATTCATTCCTCCGATTAATGCTGCTTCTGCTGCATTCTCCTGTGGGAGGAGAACTCCCTGAAACCCTTCGCGTTTGGCCCGCTCCACCATGGACAAGACTCCAGTAACAGGTCTGAGGCTTCCATCGAGAGCAAGTTCCCCTATCATTAATAGTCGATCCGCTGACGTTAATATAAGCTGTTCGCTAGTGGTTAAGATGCCTAGTGCAATAGCCAGGTCAAATGAAGAGCCTTCTTTGCGCAGATCAGCAGGAGCCAAATTCACCGTGACCCTCTGCATGGGATAGGTAAATCCGCAATTTTTAATAGAAGCTCTGACCCGTTCAACGGATTCTCTTATGGAGGAATCAGGTAGACCAATGATAGAGGTTTGAGGAAGGCCGTTCGCTAGATCAACTTCAACTTGAATAACAACCCCGTCAATGCCATATAGACAGGCGCTGTGCAGTTTCCCATACATATCAAAAAACACCTGCTTTCTGAATTTAACCTGCCGGTGCTGTACCGGTTTGGCTAATATTCGAAAAAAGGTGCTTCCTTATTTTCGCTATGATAATTCGTATTGTAAAAGTAGGAGTTAATAAAGTCAATAAAAGTTAAGAGGGAAGATAGAGGGGATTTGATGGAGATAATTGTATATAGGCATTTGCTATCTATTCCATAATCAAAAGAATAAGAAGAAGATAATTCTTTAAACACCTTATTATAATGTTTTCTTTCTATTATTTAACATAAATTCCCAAGCATTCTCTAGACGGAATCATATCCATATCAAAAAGCTGTGGATAAGTTGTGAACTTTTTAAGGTAAGCGTTTTAAAAACATGGTACAATAGCTTGGGTTTGTATATATAGGTGTAATAGGCCTTGTTCCAGTCATGTTGATAGGAGGATTCCAGAATGAATATCCATGAATATCAAGGAAAACAAGTACTGAAGCAATATGGAGTGGTCGTTCCTAACGGCAAGGTAGCTTTTACGGTAGAGGAAGCAGTTGAGGCGGCACAATCGCTCGGCAGTCCAGTAACCGTTGTCAAAGCACAAATCCATGCAGGTGGACGTGGTAAAGCAGGCGGCGTTAAAGTGGCCAAGAATCTTGATGAGGTTCGAGCTTATGCCGAAGAAATTCTGGGCAAGGTGCTGGTAACTCACCAGACTGGACCAGAAGGTAAAGAAGTTAAACGCTTGCTTATTGAAGAGGGCTGCGATATTCGCAAGGAGTATTATATCGGCGTTGTTGTGGACCGGGGAACCGGACGCGTTGTTATGATGGCTTCTGAAGAAGGCGGCACGGAGATTGAAGAAGTTGCTGAAGCAACGCCTGAGAAAATCTTTAAGGAAGTTATTGATCCAGCGGTTGGAATGCAGATGTTCCAAGCTCGCAAATTAGCTTATGCTATCAATATTCCGAAAGAGCTGGTTGGTAAAGCAGCACAATTCATGATCGCATTGTACACTGCTTTCGTAGAAAAAGACTGCTCGATTGCTGAGATTAATCCATTAGTTGTAACCGGTGATGGAAATGTCATGGCTCTTGATGCCAAGCTTAACTTTGATTCCAACGCGTTGTTCCGTCATAAAGACATTCAGGAATTGCGTGATCTGGAAGAAGAAGATGAGAAGGAAATCGAAGCTTCTAAGTATGATCTGAGTTACATAGCATTAGATGGCAATATCGGCTGCATGGTTAATGGAGCAGGTCTTGCTATGGCTACGATGGATATCATTAAATATTACGGCGGAGACCCTGCTAACTTCCTAGATGTAGGGGGCGGCGCAACAACGGAGAAAGTAACGGAAGCATTCAAGATTATTTTATCCGATCCGCAGGTTAAAGGTATCTTCGTTAATATATTTGGTGGAATTATGCGTTGTGACGTTATTGCTTCCGGTGTTGTAGAAGCTGCGAAACAACTTGGTCTTACTCGTCCGTTGGTCGTTCGTTTGGAAGGCACAAACGTTGATTTGGGTAAGCAGATTTTGGCTGAATCCGGTTTGAATATCGTACCTGCTGACTCCATGGCTGATGGAGCACAGAAAATCGTTTCACTCGTTCAGTAATATTCATTCCTGAAGGAGCATGGCACGTAGGGCGAATAGTCCAGCCGTGCGGTTGCTTTCATTTTCAAATAACAATAGGGGATGTGAATCAATCGTGAGTATTTTGGTCGATAAAAACACAAAAGTAATCACTCAAGGGATTACAGGTAAAACGGCACTGTTTCATGCAAAAGGTGCACTCGATTACGGTACGAAAATGGTCGGAGGAACTTCTCCGGGCAAAGGCGGAACTGAAGTCGATATCACGCTGGAGAATGGTGAGACTGTAAGCCTTCCAGTATTTAATACAGTAGAAGAAGCTAAAGCTGCAACGGGTGCTACAGCTAGTGTTATCTATGTACCTCCGGCTTTCGCAGCTGACTCCATCATGGAAGCTGTCGATGCGGAGATGGAGCTTGTTATCTGTATTACCGAAGGTATTCCGGTGCTGGATATGGTTAAAGTTGCACGTTATATGGAAGGTAAGAAGACTCGCTTAATCGGTCCGAACTGTCCTGGCGTAATTACACCGGGTGAGTGCAAGATCGGAATCATGCCTGGTTACATTCATATGCCAGGTCATGTAGGCGTCGTTTCCCGAAGTGGAACGTTGACTTATGAAGCGGTTCATCAGCTGACTACTCGCGGTATTGGACAATCCTCTGCCGTAGGTATCGGTGGTGACCCTGTTAAAGGTTCAGAATTTATCGATATCCTTAAGCTGTTTAACGAAGATCCTCAGACTCACGCTGTTATTATGATCGGTGAGATCGGTGGTACAGCGGAAGAGGAAGCAGCTGAATGGATTAAAGCTAATATGACGAAACCGGTTGTCGGCTTTATCGGGGGTGTAACAGCGCCTCCAGGAAAGCGGATGGGGCACGCTGGTGCTATTATTTCCGGAGGAAAAGGAACAGCTAAAGAAAAAATGGCAGTTCTTGAAGCTTGCGGAATTAAAGTCGCTCCTACTCCTTCTGAGATGGGTTCGACTCTAGTAAGTGTACTAGAGGAAAAAGGTATCCTGAATTTGTGTACCACACACTAAGAATGCCTTGTTATAAATGATATTGTGGGTAAGCAACCTTTTATTTCCGAAATGGAAATGAAGGGTTGCTTTTTGTGTTTTTAAGACGATATTTGGAGGTATATTAATGAAGGAATTAATTGAGCGTGCGTTAATAGTAGCCCTTCATGAGACAGAAGGAATTGGGTGGAAAACGATCCAACGCTTTATGGTGAATGGTGTATTTGGTTTGGATATGCTTGATTTTGAAGAAAAAGAATGGATAGCTTGTGGATTGACAGTTGAAATAGCTAATAAATTAACTACTGATCTGAAACAATTGGTGGATGATAAATGTCGAATTCTGTCTGTGAATAACTGTCAGATCATTACTGCACTTGATGAAGAATACCCTGACATGTTAAAGTCATCTCCTCAGGCACCTTGGGTTATATATTTGAAAGGTAATGTTCAGCTGCTGAGACAACCGGGAATCGCTATCGTAGGCACACGTGTACCAACTGCCTATGGTCGAAAGGTTGGCTCCATGTTAACAGAGGAATTGTGTAAGGCTGGATTGATCGTCGTAAGCGGTATGGCGCGCGGAATAGACAGTGTAATTCATGAGCAAGCGCTGCGATGCGGTGGTGGAACGATTGCTGTTCTCGGAGCTGGTATAGATGTTATATATCCTCCGGAAAACCGTTCTTTATATGAAGAGATCGCGACGAAAGGGCTCATTATGTCTGAGTATCCTCCTGGCACAAAGGCGCATCCGGGATTTTTTCCAATGCGAAACCGTATTATTGCCGGACTAACATTAGGGACGTTGGTAGTCGAGGCAGATGTGAGAAGTGGTTCGCTAATTACTGCGGATGCTGCTCTGGAAGCCGGAAGGGATGTATTTGCCGTTCCTGGACCGATTACATCACCCAAGAGCCATGGAACACTGGATTTGATCAAGCAAGGTGCTAAGTTGGTAACTTGTGCTCAAGATATTCTGGAAGAGTACATATCATGGTTGCCCAAGACGGAAAATAACAGCTCTTTTGACGAGCGACATGACACTTCTTCTCATAAATATGCTACTGGCGGGTTGACAAAAGACGAAATGGAAATATACCATATGTTGCAACAGGGGCCGGGGACGCTAGATGATTTGCTTACGCGAACCCGTTGGAATTTTGGACATTTGCATTCAGTTCTGTTATCTTTAATCATAAAAAAGCAGATAACCCAATTACCTGGTGCAATATATAAGATTATTTAGTGTAAGTTTGAATGTTGGAGAGGAGGATGAACCTGTGGCGGATTCACTGGTCATCGTAGAGTCGCCGGCCAAGGCGAAGACGATTGGCAAATATCTCGGCAGTAAATACATCGTAAAAGCTTCGATGGGTCACATACGCGATTTGCCGAAAAGCCAAATCGGGGTTGAGGTCGAAAATGATTTCAATCCAAAATACATTACGATCCGCGGAAAAGGTTCTGTCTTAAAGGAACTTAAGGATGCTAGTAAAAAGGTGAAAAAAGTGTATCTGGCGGCTGACCCCGATCGTGAAGGGGAAGCTATTGCATGGCATCTTGCCCATGCGCTTGAGCTGGATGAATCTCAAAGCCTTCGTGTTGTATTTAATGAAATTACTAAGACTGCGGTAAAAGACGCGTTTAAAACACCTCGCAAAATTAATATGGACTTGGTGAATGCTCAGCAGGCAAGACGTATTCTGGATCGTCTGGTGGGTTATAAAATAAGCCCTCTATTATGGAAGAAAGTTAAAAAAGGACTTTCAGCGGGACGTGTGCAGTCTGTTGCAGTAAAGATTATTTTGGACCGTGAAAATGAGATCAGTGTGTTTGAACCTGAGGAGTACTGGACGATAACAGCTAAGCTTGCGGTTAATGGCTCGGCGTTTGAAGCAAAGTTCCTAAAATTGAACGGTACAAAAAAAGAATTAGCAAATGAGCAGGAAGTTAATGAAGTGCTTTCTCTTATTCAGGATGCTTCGTTTAAAGTTGGCGAAGTTAAAGAGAGAGAGCGTCAGCGTCATCCTTCCGCTCCATTTACTACGAGCTCACTTCAGCAGGAGGCTGCTCGTAAGTTAGGATTCCGGGCCGCAAAGACCATGTCGGTTGCCCAGCAGCTTTATGAGGGTGTTGAACTTGGTAAAGAAGGTACAGTAGGTTTGATTACGTACATGCGTACAGACTCTACTCGAATTTCAGCATCGGCTCAGGATGAAGCGAAGGAATATATACTTGGTAAGTACGGCGAGAAATTCGTACCAGAGAGCCCAAGAAATTATTCGAAGAAAGCTGCTAATGCACAGGATGCCCACGAAGCGATTCGTCCAACTTCTGTTCTCCGTGATCCGGAAAGCATGAAACCGTTTATGAGCAGGGATCAGCTTCGTTTGTACAAATTGATTTTTGAGCGTTTTGTAGCTAGCCAAATGGCATCGGCTGTTCTTGACACCCTTTCTGTCGATGTAATTGCTGGGCCTACTGTGTTCCGTGCAACAGGCTCGAAAGTTCGCTTTCCAGGCTTTATGAAGGTGTATGTGGAAGGCAATGACGATGGCACGACAGAGGAAGAAAAGTTCCTTCCGGAGTTACATACAGGGGATGAACTGAAGAAAGACGAGATCGAACCTAAACAGCATTTCACACAGCCGCCACCACGTTACACTGAGGCTCGTTTGGTTCGTACGCTTGAAGAGCTAGGGATTGGACGTCCGAGTACGTATGCACCGACACTGGAAACTATTCAGAAGCGTGGGTACGTTGCTATCGAGGAGAAGAAATTCGTACCAACAGAACTTGGAGAGCTCGTCATCGAACAGATGGAGCAATTCTTTCCTGAAATCCTGAATGTTGAATTTACAGCCAATATGGAAGAGGATCTTGACCATGTGGAGGAAGGTTCAGAGGATTGGGTTAAGGTTCTAGGTGTGTTCTATGAGTCCTTTGAGAAAAGGCTTGAAGTAGCTGAGGAAGAAATGAAGGAAATTGAGATTGAAGATGAGGTTTCCGATGAAATATGCGAGAAATGTGGTAAACCACTCGTTTATAAACTCGGAAGATTCGGGAAGTTCCTCGCTTGCTCGGGATTTCCGGAATGCAGAAATACGAAACCGATTGTAAAAGATGTCGGTGTAGCATGTCCGAAGTGTAAAGAGGGTCATGTAGTTGAACGCCGCAGCAAAAAGGGTCGTGTCTTCTATGGTTGTGATCGTTATCCGGAATGTGATTTTGTATCATGGGATAAACCATCATTGAAGCCATGTCCAAATTGCAGCAGTTTGATGGTCGAGAAGAAGAGCAAGCAGGGCATCAAATTGCAGTGCACATCTTGTGACCACTCGGAAATAGTTGAAGAGCAAGACGAAACAGAGGATTTGTAAGGCATACAGGGGGTTATTAACTTGACAGAAACACAAAGAGTTACCGTTATTGGTGCTGGGCTCGCGGGAAGTGAAGCTGCTTGGCAGATTGCAAGCCGCGGGGTACCAGTAACTTTATATGAAATGCGGCCAGTCGTAAAGACGCCGGCTCATCATACGAATAAATTTGCTGAGCTTGTCTGCAGTAATTCACTCCGAGCTAACGGAATGACGAATGCGGTAGGAGTGCTAAAGGAAGAGATGCGAATGCTGAATTCCTTGGTTATTGGTTCTGCCGATCGTAATGCTGTTCCAGCGGGAGGAGCACTTGCTGTAGACCGCGATGGTTTTTCTGGAGAAATAACCGATACTCTTCATAATCATCCCCTAATTAAAGTTGTAAATGAAGAAATTCAGCATATACCTGAAGAGGGAATTGTTGTTATTGCAACAGGACCGTTAACCTCACCCGCTTTATCTGAGGAAATCCGAAAGTTAATGGGAGAGGACTATTTTTACTTTTATGACGCAGCAGCTCCGATCATCGAGAAAGATTCCATTGACATGAGCAAAGTTTATCTTGCTTCCCGTTATGATAAGGGTGAGGCAGCATATCTGAATTGTCCAATGACAGAGGAAGAATTCGATGCTTTTTATGACGCGCTTGTCAATGCTGAAGTGGCAGAGCTGAAAGAGTTTGAAAAAGAAATTTACTTCGAAGGTTGCATGCCCATTGAAGTTATGATGAAACGCGGGAAGCAGACAGCCCTGTTTGGACCGATGAAACCGGTAGGGCTCGTGAACCCTCACACTGGAGAACTTCCTTATGCTGTTGTTCAACTTCGTCAAGATAATGCAGCTGGAACGCTTTACAACCTTGTTGGTTTCCAGACGCATTTGAAATGGGGTGAACAGAAGCGTGTATTGTCAATGATTCCAGGTCTTGAGAATGCTGAAATCGTTCGTTATGGTGTTATGCACCGCAATACATTCGTGAACTCTCCAAGATTGCTTGAGCCAACTTATCAGGTGAAAAATCGCCCTAATCTTTATCTAGCAGGTCAGATGACCGGGGTTGAAGGTTATGTGGAGTCAGCAGCTTCTGGTCTTATTGCAGGTATTAATGCTGCAAGAGCTGCTCAGCAACTTGATGGTCTGGTATTCCCGCAGGAATCAACGATCGGTAGCATGGCACATTACATTACGAATGCAGATCCGAAGCATTTCCAACCGATGAATGCAAACTTTGGTCTTTTACCAAGTTTAGAAACTCGCATTCGTAACAAAAGAGAAAAGAATGAGGCGCTTGCGAATAGAGCGCTTGAAGAGGTTCGCGGATTTATCAACTCAAATGACCTTAACACCCATTAATAATCCGTAAATAAGGAGGTCCGCCATCATGGAAATGACTTTTCACGCGACGACTATTTGTGCAGTGCGGCATAATGGCAGAGCAGCCATTGCTGGGGATGGACAAGTAACATTCGGGGAAAGTGTTGTAATGAAGCAGACCGCCAAAAAAGTGCGCCGTCTTTACCGGGGACAAGTTGTCGCCGGTTTTGCCGGTTCTGTGGCGGATGCAATTACATTGTTTGAGAAGTTCGAGGGTAAGCTAGAGGAGCATCATGGAAACTTACAGCGTGCAGCTGTTGAATTAGCTAAAGATTGGCGCCAAGATCGGATTCTTCGGAAGCTGGAGGCGCTGATGATTGTCATGGATAAGACTGGGATGCTGCTTATTTCCGGTGGAGGCGAAATCATTGAACCTGATGATGATGTGCTTGCTATTGGATCTGGCGGCAATTTTGCGTTGTCTGCTGGACGTGCGCTAAAACGGCATGCTGGACATATGGAGGCAAAAGATATAGCCCGAGAAGCGCTTCAAATTGCTTCAGAAGTGTGTGTATATACGAATAGTAATATCATCGTGGAAGAATTGTAATATTGAGTATTAATATCTAACAGCCATTTACGGGTGGAGGAATGACGATGAATAACGAATCAATGACCCCAAGACAAATTGTAGCAGAGCTCGATAAATATATCGTAGGTCAAAAGCAAGCGAAAAAATCAGTTGCGGTTGCGCTCCGTAATCGTTATCGGAGAAGTCGTCTGTCTGAGGTGGAGCGTGATGAAATCGTTCCGAAAAATATTCTGATGATCGGTCCAACCGGTGTAGGTAAAACAGAGATTGCAAGACGACTTGCTAAGCTTGTTAATGCTCCGTTTGTTAAGGTTGAGGCCACCAAGTTTACAGAAGTAGGCTACGTTGGACGCGATGTAGAATCTATGGTGCGTGATCTTGTAGAAACCGCGATTCGCATGATAAAGGTAGAGCGGACAGAGAAAGTTAAGGATAAAGCTGAAGAAATGGCAAATGAGCGCATTGTTCAGATTTTAGTTCCGTCTGAGAATAAAGCTAAGAACCAACGGAATCCGTTTGAGATGCTGTTCGGCGGAGGTAATAACGCATCGAGTGATGTGCAAGATGATTCATCTGAGAAAGACAGCGCGATTAAAGAGCAGCGCAGACAGGTAAGGTTTAAACTGCTGTCAGGGAATCTTGAGGACGATTTAATTGAAATTGATGTCGAGGATAACGCACCTAACATGTTTGATATGTTTGCTGGTCAAGGCAATGATCAAATGGGGATGAATATGCAGGAGATGTTTGGAAATCTTCTGCCAAAGCGAACCAAGAAACGTAAACTCGCCATCAAGGAAGCACGGAAGGTATTGATCCAGGAAGAAGCTAATAAGTTAATCGATATGGATGATGTCATTCAAGAGTCTGTGAGACGGGCCGAACAATCGGGGATTATATTTATTGACGAGATTGATAAGGTTGCGAGTCAAGGAAGTTCTTCGGGTCCTGACGTCTCTCGTGAGGGAGTACAGCGGGATATTTTACCTATCGTTGAAGGATCAACGATCATGACCAAGTATGGACCGGTTAAGACAGATTACGTCTTGTTCATAGCAGCGGGGGCGTTCCATGTTTCCAAACCATCGGATCTCATCCCTGAACTTCAGGGCCGCTTCCCAATCCGGGTTGAGCTTAGCAGCTTGTCACTTGATGATTTTGTCTCCATCCTTACTGAACCAGAGAATGCTTTGACTAAACAGTACGTGAATCTGCTTAGGACTGAGGATATTGAAGTGGAGTTTTCTCCGGAAGCAATTCGAGAAATCGCTCAAATTGCTGCTTCTGTTAATCAAAACACTGAAAACATTGGGGCGAGACGGTTGCATACCATTTTGGAGAAGCTGCTTGAGGATTTATCATTCGAAGCACCAGAGTTAACTTTGGACCGTATGGTAATCACACCTCAATATGTGAAAGAAAAACTGTCCGATATTGCTCAGGATCGAGATTTAAGTCAATATATCTTATAATGTCGGATCTATTTAGCAACAATTGTCGAAATGATTTCACAAGTCGGCAAGCAATCAGGACTGATAGAGCATAAGAAAAAGCATAGTAAAGACCTAGTTAGCAGAGATTGATTGGACGACAAATCTCAATATTATCCATGTGATTTTGCAGAATTTAGGTAAAAAATGTATAAAAATGAACTAAAAGCCCTTCTTTTTACCAAAAGATAGGGCTTTTTTCTCATTGAAAAAAGTCCCAATCTCTACGAAACTTAGTTTATATGACATCATGTTGTCTTTTTCTACTTAAGACCTAAGAAGCGGCACACGTATGATTTGTGCATGTCGAAAAAAAGAGGATTTAGTTGTGTTATTGTGGAATATGTTTTTCCAACATCTAAAGAGAAGGGGTATGGCGGTGAATCTTTTAAGCAACAGCAGCTTTCAAAGGCTGCAAAGCGGATTGGATGCGGCAAACCTTAGAAACCAAGTGCTGGCAAACAATATCGCAAATGTGGACACCCCCTATTTTAAAAGGTCGGATGTAGCATTTGAGAGTCTTTTGCAAGAGGAAATGAACGGTGTAAAATCGTCACTGCCAGGAAAAAGAACGGATTCCCGACATTTTGTAATTGGTCCATCGAGCCATATCCCTGAAATGTCAGTAAAGACGGATGATTCGAGCTCCATGAACAATAACGGGAACAATGTCGATGTAGAACGGGAGATGTCCCTCCTTGCAGAAAACCAACTGAAATACAACGCGTATGTTCAATCTGTTAATGATCAAATCCGAATTATGCGGGCTGCTGTGGAAGGGAGATAATGTTACATGAATATCAGTAACAGCTTTGGAATTAGCGCCTCAGCTCTAACGGCTCAGCGGCTGAGAATGGACGTGATTTCGTCTAACATTGCGAATGCGGAAACGACACGTGCGTCCATCAGTAACGGAGAGTTCGTTCCATACCGCCGGAAAGTGGTTGTAATGGAGCCTCAGAAAAATTCTTTCGAAAATATTTTGCAATCGCAAATGGGCGGCAAAGCTGAAATCGGACAAGGAGTTAAAGTTGGGGCGATCAAGGAAGATCAGTCACCTTTAAAGCCTGTATACAATCCTAGTCATCCAGACGCCAATGCTGAAGGTTATGTATACATGCCGAATGTAGATATAACGAAAGAAATGGTTGATATGATTTCTGCCAGCAGATCTTATGAAGCGAATGTCACTGCATTAAATGCTTCGAAAGCGATGGTGATGAAAGCACTAGAGATTGGAAAATAGAGAGAATTTAATACATAAAGAGGGAAGAGGAGGGAATATTCATGATTCAAAATACTATGTTCAACACGAGTACAGTACAACCCTTGCAAATGCAAACCACTTCCAAAGTAGAAGCAACTCCTTCAGAATCACTTCGCCAGTTTGGCTCGTATCTTGAGGATGCACTTCAATCGGTAGCTTCTCAGGAACAAAATTCACACACAATGACAGACAAATTAATGCTAGGCCAAGTCAACGTGGATCAAGCGATGATATCAGCCCAACAGGCTTTGCTGAGTGTGCAGCTCACGACACAGGTCCGAAATAAAGTGGTAGAAGCCTATCAAGAGATCATGCGCACGCAAATCTAATGTTTCTAGCAAAGTTTCGGATGGGGTGACAATGTGAACGAACGAATAGCCCAGTATCGGGAGAAGTTCTCCCAGTATTGGAACCAATTCAGCAAAAAAACAAAAATCATGCTTTTATCCACCATTGGTATTACATTAATTGCGATAATCGTTTTAACAATGCAGTTTTCCAAGACAGAGTATGAAGTAGCATTCAGGGATTTAAACTCCAGCGATGCGGCAGGTATTATTACACATCTTGAATCACAGGGGATTCCATATAAGCTGAGTCCAGATGGAAGTAGTATTTCCGTACCGAGCACAAATGCGACGAGAGTTCAAATTGACGTCGGTTCTCAAGGGATTATTCAGAACGGGACTATTGGTCTAGAGACATTTGAACAAAATGCATCTGCAATCGGTATGACTGAAAATGAGTTTGAAGTTAAATATGTAAATGCCCTGAATGGCGAAGTAGAGCGACTTCTTGAAAAGATGACGGGTGTTAAAGACGCTACGGTATTGCTTAATCTTCCCAAGGAAAGTGTGTTTGCAACAACAGCGGATCGAGAGAAGGCTACGGCATCGGTAGTTGTTCAATTTAAACCAGGTTACCGTCCTACTCAAGAGGTAATAGACAGTTACTATAACTTGGTTAAAACCTCAGTGCCAAGTCTACCAATCGAGAACATCACCATCACAAACGATGAGGTTGAACTTCTCGCAACAGCTAAAGGTGGACAAGGCGGCTTGATCGGTAAGGTAGAAGAAAACTTCGCACTTCAGAAGAAGTTTGAAAACGATGTTCGACAAAACGTTCAACAGTTTCTATCCCAATACATGGGGCCGAACAAGGTGAACGTACTTGTTGCGTCCAAACTAAATTTCGATCAGATTGAAAGCAAAGAAAATCTCGTAACTCCAGTTGATGAAGAAGAGATGAAAGGGATTGAAATCAGCGTCCAGGAAATTCAAAAGAATTACTCTGGTACGAGCAGTCCTACAGGCGGTGTCGCAGGAACTGGAGAAGAAGAAGTGCCTGGGTATCCTAGTGAGTCAGCTAATGGAGAAACGAATTCAGAGGAAAGTTCCGTCACGAAAAATTATGATGTGAATCGAATCACTCGTGATATCATCTCAAGTCCATATACTGTTAAAGACTTAACCATTAATGTCTCGGTTGAACCACCTGCAGGACAAGAAAGTTTAGATGAGACAACAAGAGGTGCTATAGAGAATATCTTGGTCAACATTGTTGGTGCATCTCTAGCTGATTCTGGTGCTAGTTATACAGACGCTGATCTGATGAATAAAGTTTCGGTCGTTTCTCAGGTAGTTAATACCAATGTTGAAGAAAAAACGAAAACATTCCTTTCTCAGCCACTTATGTGGGGTATCGGACTCGCTGCTCTGGCCTTGATAGCAGGAGGTATATTTTTCTTCATTCGTAGACGAAAGCAACAGGAACTTATGGAAGAGGATATTCCACTTCCGCCAACAACGGAATTTCCGTCTATTAATTTGGAGAGCGTGACGAATGAGAGCCAAGTTCGCAAACAGCTCGAAACACTTGCGAAAAAGAAACCGGATGAATTCGTTAATTTACTTCGAACTTGGTTAGCTGAGGAATAGGGGTGGAACCAATTGGCCAGAGGAAATAGTCAAATGTTAAGCGGACGTCAGAAAGCAGCAATTTTATTAATTACGCTTGGACCTGAAGTGTCTGCTCAAATATTCAAGCATTTGCGCGAAGATGAAATCGAACAGCTTACACTAGAAATCGCTAATGTACGTAAGGTAGATGGTGGAGAGAAAGAACTGATCATGTCTGAATTCCATCAAATCTGTCTGGCCCAGGAATATATAACTCAAGGTGGTATCACATACGCGAAAGAAATCCTTGAGAAAGCTCTTGGTCAAACCAAGGCAATGGAAGTCATTAACCGATTGACAGCTACCTTGCAAGTAAGACCGTTTGATTTTGCCAGAAAAGCAGATCCTAGTCAGATTTTAAACTTTATCCAGAATGAAAATGCTCAAACAATTGCTCTAGTACTTTCTTACTTACAGTTTGAGCAAGCTGCAGCCATTCTATCTTCGCTTCCTCAAGAGAAGCAAGCAGAGGTTGCACGTAGAGTCGCTGTGATGGATAGTACTTCGCCTGAAGTTATCTCTCAAGTGGAGAGGGTGTTGGAGCAGAAGTTATCTGCCACGGTCACTCAGGACTACACCAGCGCTGGGGGTATTGAATCGATCGTTCAAATCCTTAACGGAGTTGACCGAGGTACCGAGCGTACGATCCTTGATGCTTTGGAGATTCAGGATCCCGAGCTTGCAGAAGAAATCAAGAAGCGGATGTTCGTCTTTGAAGATATCGTTAATGTGGACAACCGTTCCATTCAGCGTATTATCCGTGATATTGAGAATGCAGATTTACAGCTTGCGCTTAAAGTTGCTAGTGAAGAAGTCAGAGATGTTATTTTCCGCAATATGTCCAAACGGATGGCCGAGACTTTCAGAGAAGAGATGGAATATATGGGGCCGGTGCGACTTCGTGATGTTGAGGAAGCTCAAACGCGTATCGTAAGTACAATCCGGAGACTTGAAGAAGCTGGCGAAATCATAATCGCTCGCGGTGGAGGAGATGACATTATTGTCTAACTTGATCAAATCGTCCCAATACATGCCGATGGATGTCTTGAAAGAGTTGGATGTAGCTCGTCACTATACAGCAGCTGTTCAGGATGAAGATGTCTCGGAACGAGCACAACCTGTTGAGCCAGCGGTTCACCATACTTTAGCTGAAGCTGAAAGAATCAAACAAGAAATGCTCAAAGATGCACAGGAATTTGCAGAACGGCAAATCCGGGAGGCTTCTGAAGAAGCAGAGCAGTTACTTGCAGATGCGCAAGCTCAAATTGAAGCTTGGTGGGAAGAAAGACGAAGTCAGGATGAGACTCTTTCTGAAGCGCTGAAGGCTGAAGGATTTCAACAAGGATACGAAGAAGGCAAGGAAAAAGCAGAGTCGGAAATGAAAGAGATTGTCGTAAGTACTACTGATGAAGCGCGCAATCTTCTCGAGCAGGCATACGATGCGAAGGAAGAATTGATTCAAGAAGCAGAGCCTTTTCTGGTCGAACTGAGTTGCGCAATTGCTGAAAAAGTACTTGATCGGCAGCTAACAGTGGAGTCGGACTATATGCTGGAGTTAATCAGAAAAAATCTGACCCGCAAACGTGAAAAGGGGATTATATCACTTTGTGTGTCTCCAGCACATTTCGCATTTGTGCATGCTGCAAGAGAAGAGTTGGCTATGGCTCTTGATTCACAAGCGGAATTACAGATTCTACCTGATGCAACGGTTAAAGATCGGGGATGTGTCATTCGATCTTCATTCGGCAGCATAGATGCAAGAATAGATACTCAGCTTGCCGAGATCAAAAAAGAGCTTGTTCGATTATCACATGATGACGAGGAACGGAGAAATCAAGATGAAGAAGCTTGACAGTAGCCGTTACAAAGATCATTTAAGGCATGTTGATCCTGTTCGCATCAATGGTAAGGTCACACAAGTCATTGGTCTTATGGTGGAGTCGGAAGGACCTGATGCCAGTGTTGGTGAGGTTTGCTACATCTATCCTAGTAAGCAATCGAAACCTCTTCAAGCGGAAGTGGTAGGGTTCCGCGATAATAAGGTGCTCTTAATGCCTCTTGGAGAATTGCATTCCATCGGTCCAGGATGTGATGTTGTAGGAACGGGTAAACCGCTTAGTGTGCAGGTCGGTTCGGAGTTGCTTGGAAAGGTACTCGATGGATTAGGGCAGCCATTAGACGGATCACTCATTCCAGCGAGAATGCCTTATAGTGCTACCAATAACATTCCTCAGAATCCACTTAACAGACCTAGGGTTCTGGAGCCGATAAGTATAGGTGTTCGGGCTATAGATGGACTGCTAACGATAGGTAAAGGTCAACGTGTCGGAATATTTGCAGGGTCTGGTGTGGGTAAAAGTACACTCATGGGCATGATTGCAAGAAACACCTCCGCGGATGTCAACGTGATAGCCTTGATTGGTGAACGTGGAAGAGAGGTTCTGGACTTTATTGAAAGAGACTTAGGCCCCGAAGGACTTAAGCGTTCTGTAGTTATTGTGGCAACATCGGATCAGCCAGCGCTGATCCGGATTAAAGGAGCGCTCATAGCAACGACGATTGCAGAGTATTTTAGGGATCGTGGACTGAACGTGATGCTCATGATGGATTCCGTCACAAGGTATGCTATGGCGCAGCGTGAAGTTGGATTAGCCGTCGGAGAACCGCCAGCGATGCGTGGTTATACACCCTCAGTATTCGCTAATTTGCCTAAGCTGCTCGAAAGAGCAGGGACAGGCCCTACAGGTTCTATCACTGCTTTTTATACGGTGCTGGTAGATGGTGATGATATGAACGAACCGATCGCGGATGCAGTGCGTGGAATATTGGATGGGCATATCGTTCTTAATCGAAATATCGCTAACAAAGGGCATTTCCCCGCAATTGATGTGTTAGCGAGCATTAGCCGGGTTATGAAAGATATTGCGCCTGAAGAACAAATTGAAGCGGCTGATAACATCAAGAGACTGATGTCTGTATATAAGAACTCGGAGGACTTGATTAATATCGGAGCTTACCAGCAGGGGTCAAATGCAGAAATTGACGAATCCATGGATTACATTCAGAGCATTTGGGACTT
The DNA here is from genome assembly GCF_042666275.1 of Paenibacillus sp. GCM10028914. Lineage (NCBI taxonomy): Bacteria > Bacillati > Bacillota > Bacilli > Caryophanales > Paenibacillaceae > Paenibacillus > Paenibacillus sp. GCM10028914. Next base: position 356,323 of record NZ_JBHTFO010000012.1, on the reverse strand, counting down.
TACAAAACAAAAAGTGAACGAAAAGGTGACATTGAGCGAAGTTCAAGAACGTTTGATTTCCGAATTTACAAGGAGATGACAATTGAAAGATGAAATTTCACTATGCATTCCAGAAAATTGTGGATTTAAAAAATAATGAGAAGACACAAGCGGAATGGATGCTGTCATCCGCGATAGGTAAGCTTCAGGCGGAAGAAAAGAGTCTTAGTGATCTTTTTGAAATGCGGGACCAGATGTACGATGCTCAACAAGAAGCCGCTAAGCGTTGTGCGCCGGTCGCAGAAATTCGGAATATCCAAACATATGTTGAATATTTGGAGTCATGCATTGTGAAAAAGCAGGATGATATCCAAATAGCTCATGTCAATGTCGACATGAAGAAAGAAATTTTAAATGAAAAAATGCTAGATGAAAAAGTGTGGCAGAAAGCTAGAGATAAATCTAAAGAAAAGTTCCGGCATGAAAGTCTCCTTCGGGAACAAAACGAGCTGGACGAAATGGCGACGGTTCGTTTTGCCATAAACGCCCGCTAAGCTCTGAACTACCACAAGGTATGCCCGCAAAGGAGGAATTGAGAGTGGCACGTAAAGATATGCCGATCGATAACGAAGAGTCAAATGGGGGATTTGAACGAATTCTGTTCTTTCTGATACCGATTATTTTTACCATTGTATTGGTAGGCGTGCTGTTGACGCTTTTCAATATTAATGTACGAAATGGAGTATTAGATCTAGCAAACAAAGTACCGATCGTTAAAAACTGGGTACCAGATCCCGTTCTGTCTCCTGAAGAGAAAAAGCTCAAGGAAATTAAGGAGCAGGAAGAGAGTTCTGAAGCAACAATTAAGGAATTAAAAAAACAACTTGCTGAGAAGGAAGAATCTCTGAAAGAAATGTCTGAACAGAAGACCGAGCAAGAAAGCAAAGTAAAGAAACTTCAGACACAAATGGATGATATGCAAAGACAAAGAGCAACGGATGAGCCTGAAGAGGACCCGTACACGAAACAGATTCAAGATTTGGCTAAGCTGTATGCGGATATGAGTCCGAGCAAAGCAGCACCGATTATGCAGAACCTTACATTAGAAGAAATGGTATTAATGTTTAGCGAAATGAAGAGTGCAAGACGGGTTGCGATTCTGGAAAAAATGGATCCCAAAACGGCTGCTGAAGCTACTATGATGCTGAAGGATGCTGTACCAGCAGAGGATTTGGCTATAGCTGCGTTACAATCACGGCTAAAGAAAAATGAAAGCACTAAGGATACACCAAAAACGACAAATAATCTGGACAAAAATCAGCTAGTTCAAACGTTTTCGCAGATGACTCCCAAGAATGCCTCGGATTTGCTTTTACAAACGTATAAAATCAGTCCAGAGAAGGCGATTACCATCTTGAACACGGTTGATGACAGCACACGCGCTAAAATATTGAATGCGATGTCTACAAGCGATGCAGAATTAACAGCTAAAATTCTTAACAGATTGATGGGGGCTAAATAACTGTTAGCTCGAGCCTTTTCCTATTTTGAAAGGAGGTGAGAAAACAATGTCCTTAATATTTCAAAGTATGAGCTCAACAGTAAACGGAACATCCTCAGCTGGAAAGACATCAGACAACGGAAAATCAAGCGCGAGTGATGCTTTTGGTCAAACGTTGGTTCAGCAATTATTAAATGTAGGTAGTGCGGAGAACGCCAATGCTTCAATGAAAGATGCATCCGTGTTGTTTGGAGCCTCTGTTCAAATGTTGAAAGACCTGACTGTTTTAACTCCAAACGGTACAACAGCACCTCAGCAAAACGATGTATCATCGCTTACCACTACCACTGAACAAGATGATGCAATTGATTTAGGTCAGATGCTAATGTCTCTGCTGTCAGATCTTAATAAGCTGGAGGAAGCTTTACAGAAAGATCCTTCCTTGCTGCAAGAACTTCAGGTTTGGCTTATGCAGGCTGGCTCTATGATTAACGGTGTATTGCCACAAGGTGGTCAAGGGGAAGAGCAGCAACAAGTTCTAGATGGTGAGGTCCAGTCAAATGTTTCACCACTTGCTTCACATCCAGACACTGTGCGTTTTGCTGTTCAGGATGTTCTTACACAGCTGAGTAATATGGTCAAAAGCAACAGCTTGGGCGATCAAGCTAAACCACAACTTTTGCAGCTAGCCCAATCTTTCCAATCCTTATTAACAGAGCATGGAAGTGGAAGTAGCAAAGGAGCGGTCCTGGGTAGTGCTGAAAGCGGCACTGTGGTAATGAATCAACAGGATGGTGAAGCACCACCGGTAAGTGTTGACAGGAAAGAACTGCCGATCAGCATTAAACCTGTTTCACAATCTGCGAACGCCTCTGAAGTCAAAGGCAATATGACGAGTCAGCAGATGGAAGCCACAGCGACCGAAGAGGTAGCAGGAAAAGCTGATTCTATTTCAGAACAGAACCCATTAACCGCCGGACAGTTGGCTCTTCGTGCTGGCACGACAACACCTGTGAAGCCAATGGCCCAACCGGTACCCGTGGAGCAGTTCGCGAAAGAAATGAACAATTTAATTGTAAACAAATTGGAGTTTGTAAAATTACATGGTTTTACCGAAGCAAGGATTTCCCTGAATCCAGAACATTTAGGACAGGTAGATATTAAAATTTCGATGCAAAACGGTTTGTTGGTAGCTCAGTTCATGACTCGGAATTCGGATGCAAGAGAACTGCTTGATCAACAAATGTCACAGCTTCGTTCAGCACTTCAAGGTCAGGGACTTCAGGTTGAAAAGATTGAGGTGACTCAAAGCAGCCAATCATCCTCCTCTCAGCTATATCAGGATGGAAGACAATCAGGATCTGGGCAGCAAGATTCAAATCGCCGTTCCAGAGAGAAGGATATACCATCAGATGACGCGGTTACAGCAGCCGCTATAACCGAAGAATGGAATGAATGGTTAGCTGAACGAGAAGGAATCAAGGAAGATCCGCATAGTGGATCATTTACAGCATCGGTATAGAAGCAAGGAGGTGAGAAATAAATGACTACTACTAATGTTACCAACAACGTCTGGCCGAATTACTCTAAAGGAAATGTGAGTAATGCAGGGACAACGAGTGGACAAGAGCTGGGTAAAGACCAGTTTTTAAGTATTCTAATCACACAACTCCGCAATCAGGATCCACTTCAACCGATGCAGGATAAGGAATTCATCGCTCAGATGGCTCAGTTTACATCTCTAGAGCAACTGATGAATATATCCTCTCAACTTACTGATATGAGACAGTCATTAGGAACAGCATCAAGCTTAATTGGTAAGAAGGTGAGCTGGGTTGAATTCGCTGATAGTAACAGCGGAGAGACAACGTTAATGAGTGGGATTGTGGATTCCGTACTCATACGTGATGGGGTACAATATGCCAAAATCGGCAAGAGCGAAGTAGCGCTAGATTACATTGTGCAAATCGAAAATGTTCCGGAAACTACTAGCCCTGATAACGGTGAAATTACCGAACCGGATGCACCTTTAGAAACACCGGAGGAACCTGTCGATCCTACTGAGTCTCCTGAGCAAAGTAGTGCAGAGAGTGGAGGGCAGCCTAATGAGTGATCGGATGACCATAGGTCAGCTATATCCCGGTAATATTCATCCGGCAGCCATGCAACGTGATCGTAACACGACAACGAATCAGAATGTGCAGTCGGGGAAATTTAAGGAGCTGCTAGAAGAAAACCTCCTCAAATTTAGCAATCATGCTACGAAGCGACTGGAGCAGCGGGGGATAGAACTTAAGGGTGATCAGATAGCCCAAATTAACTCTGCTATAGAGAAAGCAGCAGCTAAAGGTAGTAAAGAATCTCTTATCTTAATGAAGAACATGGCTTTAATTGTAAACGTACCGAACCGAACCGTCGTAACAGCTATGGATGACCAAGCGATGAAAGACAATGTATTTACTCAGATTGATAGTGCCGTCATTATTTCATAATAACTGGTTGGCCCGTAAAGGAGACCAGGTGACCGCCGATCGATTGACGCGGTCCAAATCTAAGGAGGAAGTTCAATGTTAAGATCCATGTATTCGGGCGTTTCCGGTATGAGAGGTTTTCAAACTAAACTGGACGTCATCGGTAATAACATCGCCAACGTTAATACGGTAGGATTCAAGGCTGGTCGTGTCATGTTTAAAGACATTCTAAGTCAGACGGTTTCCGGTGTAACGGCTCCAACTGATACACAAGGCGGTGTGAACGCCCAGCAAATCGGGCTTGGGTCTACAATCGGTTCAATTGATACGGTTCATACACCAGGCAGTGCCCAGACAACAAACAAACCGACCGATCTACGTATTGATGGTGATGGATTCTTTATGGTTAAGATGTCGGACGAGCAGGAAGTTCCTTTTTTAACAAGAGCGGGTGATTTCCATATTGATGGTAACCGTAATTTGGTTACTTCTGACGGTATGTTTGTACTGGATAGTGGGGGCGCGATCATTACACTTGGCGAAGAAGTTACAGGATTCTCCATCTCGCAGGATGGCACAATTGTAACACAAGGTGGAGATGATGAGGGTGGCATTCAGATCGGTGTTGCTAAAGTGATTAACCCGGAAGGTCTTGAGAAGATTGGGGGGAATCTTTACCGCGTTACTGCGAATGCGCTTGGTGGCGATGCTGACGGCGAGGTCGTACCACTTACGGCTAACAGTGTCGAGGATGGTACAGGTGCGATTGTTGCTGGACAACTTGAAATGTCAAACGTCGATTTGACGGGCGAGTTTACAGAGATGATTGTGGCACAGCGTGGATTCCAAGCGAACTCCCGTATCATTACCACCTCCGATGAAGTTCTGCAGGAAGTTGTTAACCTGAAACGTTAATAAGTGAGATAGGGGGAGGCCAAGCCCTCCCCAACCATTAAGGAGGCTATCCATTGATTTCGGTAACCAAGTTAAACGGTTCACAAATATGGCTCAATGCGCTTTTGATAGAAATGGTTGAGGAGACTCCTGATACTTATATTACGTTAACCACTGGTAAGAGGATGATCGTCTTGAATAAAGCAGAGGAGATCATCGCTTCAATAAAAGCGTATCATCATGAAGTTGGCGTACATCAATCAACCATTAAAGTGCAACAGATGGAGGAACCTTTATGAAGAAGATGCTTCCCTGGTTAATTACGATCATGCTATCCATAACATTAATCGTGTTAGCCGTGTTTTTACTGTCGGATAAACTGCTTGGCAGCAATGATAAGGGGGTGTCCGCAGCACCGACGCATACACCGGTATTGACTGCTGATCAGATTGTTGAAGTGAGCTCAGAAATCAATCAGGTTACAACAAATCTAGCAGATCCAGACTATATCGCTAAGATGAGCTTTTCATTTCAGTTGAATGATAAGAAAGCTAAAGAAGACTTTGACAAGATCAAGGAAATAAAAATCAAGCCCATCATTATCAAGACACTTGGTGATACCAAGCCGGAGAACTTTAAGGATTCCAAGGTGACGGAGCAGTTTACTTCCAAGTTATTAGAACAGATTAACAATACCTTGCCTAACGGAAAAGTCATTCAGATTGAAATTACAGATAAGATTGTTAGTTCTTTATAGGCCGGAAACTTGGATTACGTAAGGGGGTGAGATGATGGTTGATGTTTTATCGCAAAATGAGATTGATGCCCTGCTAGCCGCGCTCTCTTCCGGCGAAATGGATGCAGAAGAACTAAAGAAGGAAGAAACTCAAAAGAGAATCCGTTCCTATGATTTTAAAAGAGCGGTGCGTTTTTCCAAGGATCATATTCGTAGCTTGACTCGAATTCATGAGAATTTTGCTCGCTATCTTACAACCTATTTCTCGGCACAACTTCGTACTTTTGTGCAAATCAATGTTGTTCAGGTAGAACAGCTACCTTACGATGAGTTTATCCGCTCCATCCCTAAAATGACGGTTCTTAATATTTTTGAAGCTGAACCATTGGTGGGGCGTATGGTGCTTGAAGTTCATCCAAATATCGCTTATGCCATGTTAGATCGTTTGCTAGGCGGTACAGGAAGTGCCCCTACGAAGATGAATGCACTCACCGAGATCGAAACCAGTATTATGGAGCGTATCTTTAGTAGAGCTTTTGAGAGTTTGCAAGAAGCTTGGAAAACAGTGTTGGACATTTCCCCTCGCCTTGAAGCGATGGAAACCAATCCGCAATTTATGCAAATTGTATCTCCGAATGAGACAATTGCTCTTATATCACTTAGTACAAAGATCGGCGATACGACAGGCATGATTAATTTATGTATTCCACATGTAGTTTTAGAGCCAATTATGTCGAAACTGTCAGCGCATCAATGGTTCGTTTCAGAGAAGAAGACACGGGTTCCTGAAGAGGTGGATGCATTAAAGCAGCGGGTGAGCCAAGCAAGACTGCCTATCATCGCTGAACTAGGGGAGTCCAGTCTTACGATATCCGAGTTTTTAGGATTAAATGTAGGCGATGTTATTTCCTTGAATAAACCTGTCCACGATGGCTTGTCTATTAAGGTGGGCGATAAGCTGAAATATATAGGCAGCCCAGGTACGATGAAGGATCGGGTTGCGGTGCAGATCGATGAAATTGTCAGCGAAGGAGCTGAAGAACTTGACGAGTAAAGATTATTTATCACAGGAAGAAATCGATGCCCTTTTGAAACAAACAGAATTGGCATCCACCTCTTCTCCTTCGGTTGCAAGCGTTGATGAAGTATTGACACCGTTGGAACAGGATGCATTAGGTGAGATTGGGAATATCACATTTGGAAGTGCAGCAACAGCTCTTTCAACACTGCTAGGTAAAAAAGTAGATATTACGACACCGAGAGTGTCTATCATTTCTAGAAGTGAGTTTGAAGAAGAGTTTCCAAAACCGCATGTTGCAGTTCATGTAACGTATGTAGACGGATTTGAAGGGATTAACTCCCTTGTCATCAAGACGCGGGATGCTCAAGTTATTGCCGACCTGATGCTTGGTGGAGAGGGAAATCCTCAAGAAGAAGAGCTGAATGAAATTCATATCAGCGCGGTTCAGGAAGCGATGAATCAGATGATGGGCTCTTCTGCAACGAGTATGTCCACTATTTTCAACAGATTCGTAAATATCTCTCCTCCAGGTATAGACATATTGAATATGTCTAGTGGGGATGGGATTAACAACCTGCCTGTTGAAGAGACGTTGATTAAAATATCTTTCAGACTCATCATTGGAGATTTAATCGATTCGTCAATTATGCAGCTTCTGCCGATCCAATTCGCTAAAGATATGGTGAATACGCTCATAAATGGAACAGAAGAATCTGCCTCACCTGAGGAGGTAACGACTACTGTTGAAGCTCCGGTAATGGAACCAGTTCAAGAACAAATGCCTATGCAAGAGCAAGCTTCTATGCAACAACAGATGTCTATGCAGCAGCAAATGCCGCCTCAACAAGGTTATCAGCAAGAACAAGGCTATGGATATAACCAAGGAATGATGGGCGGGGCAATGCCTCCGCAAATGCCGTACACACAGCCACAGATGCCATATCAACAGGCACCTCAGCAGTATGGTGGAATACCAAATCGTAATGTTAATGTGCAACCTGTGCAATTCGCTAACCTGCAAAATGCACCGTACACTCAGGTAGATGAAAACAATCTGAACTTACTGATGGACATTCCCCTTAAAGTCACCGTAGAATTAGGAAGGACCCAGAAGCAAATTAAGGATATCCTGGAAATGTCTCAAGGATCGATCATTGAGCTGGACAAGCTTGCTGGTGAACCTGTAGACATTCTTGTGAATCACAAGCTCGTTGCCAAAGGCGAAGTTGTCGTTATTGACGAAAACTTTGGGGTGCGGGTGACAGATATCGTAAGTCAATGGGACCGAATTCAAAAATTACAATAGCACATATTTAGGGAGGATTTTTAATCAATGGCTAACCGAATTTTGATTGTGGACGACGCTGCATTTATGAGAATGATGATCCGTGATATTTTGACGAAGAACGGATTTGAGGTCGTAGGAGAGGCTCAAGATGGAGCACAGGCGATCGAGAAATTTAAAGAAGTAAGACCTGACCTGATTACGATGGACATAACGATGCCAGAAATGGACGGCATTGCTGCTCTAAAAGAAATTAAGAAAATCGATCCTAATGCTAAAGTCATTATGTGTTCCGCAATGGGTCAACAAGCCATGGTTATTGACGCGATTCAAGCGGGTGCGAAGGACTTTATCGTGAAGCCATTCCAATCTGATCGCGTTATTGAAGCGATTAATAAAACGCTCGGCGTTTAAAGGAAGTTTAGTTATGATAGTAGCTTCAGAAGAATTAGGATCGGATACGTCGGGGTATTATCTTCAACTTTTTTACGTATTTGTTGTTCTTGCCATTATTGTAGTAGCCATTGTGGTTCTGATTCGGTTTCTAGGCCGGAAAAATCAGAGCTGGATGCAGGGCCGTTCCATCCGGACACTTGGTGCGGTTGGAATCGGCCCGAATAAATCCATTCAATTAATTGAGGTTGGGGACAGTATTTACCTGATCGGCGTTGGTGAAGATGTCTCGCTCATTGACAAGATTTCCGATCCGGCTGAAGTTGCGTTGATCCATGCTTCATTTGAACAGGATCATGGTATTGGTTCTGGAACACTGCCAACGTTTATCCATAATTTCGTGGCAAGATTTCGTAAAGAACCGAAGTCTGAGGATATTGAGCTTGAAGACACATCATCTTTTCACGAGGTGTTTGAATCCAAGCTGCGCAGCGTACCGGATCGAAAACAAAGGGTGGAAGAAATGCTGCGGGAGGATCATAAAGATTCATGAATAAAAAGATTGCAATTGCCATCACGATGCTCATGTTGACCGGACTGATCTTGACTACCTCAGCTTGGGCAGACCCGATCCCGAACATCGATATTCAAATTGGTAACAACGGGGATACACCGGGAACAAGCTCATTATCTCTAATCCTTTTGATCACGATACTTAGTGTGGCCCCTGCTATTCTTGTTCTAATGACGAGTTTTACCCGGATTATTATTGTACTGGGTTTTGTACGAACGTCCTTGGGAACACAGCAGACGCCTCCTAACCAAGTGCTGATTGGTCTGGCGTTATTCTTAACACTATTTGTGATGGCTCCTACATTCTCGACGATGAATGATGTAGCATTGCAACCGTATCTTAAGGGAGAAATATCACAGGTTGAAGCACTCGATAAAGCGCAGGAACCGATGAAGAAATTCATGTTTTCGCATACTCGAGAAAAAGATCTGTTACTGTTTATGAAATACACTGGTGCGGAAAAACCGAATAACTATCAGGAAATTCCGCTAACGGTGCTAGTGCCGGCTTTTGCAATCAGTGAACTGAAAACCGGCTTTCAAATGGGATTCATGATTTTTATCCCGTTCCTTGTCATCGATATCGTAGTCGCGAGTGTGTTAATGGCTATGGGTATGATGATGTTACCGCCAGTCATGATCTCATTGCCGTTCAAAATTCTACTGTTCGTTCTCGTTGACGGATGGTATCTAGTTGTGAAGTCGATGTTAATGAGCTTCAATCCGTAGCGGCAAGTAATTCAAGTACAGGAGGACTCGCCGTGAGTGCTGAGTTTATTATCGGTTTAGCGGGACAGGCAGTATATATCGTGCTCAAAGTAAGTGCGCCGATGCTTGTACTCGCATTGGTTGTGGGCTTAGTCATCAGTATATTTCAAGCAACGACACAAATCCAAGAGCAAACGCTTGCCTTCGTACCGAAGATAATCGTTGTACTGCTCGCACTACTGCTGTTTGGTCCTTGGATATTAACTACACTTGTGGATTTTACTTACGGCATTTTAAATAACCTCCACAAATATATCGGATAGGCTGAGTGTCCATGGAATGGTTGGAGCAAAGTATCCCTGTCTTTATGCTTATTTTTTGTCGAATAACATCATTTTTTGTAGTAGCGCCCATCTATTCGTCTCGAGGCGTTCCTACACAATTTAAAATCGGAATTTCATTTATGGTTGCCGTTCTTGTATTCCTAACTTTTGGTTTTGGCCAGACGGTTTCACAAGATATGTCTTACATCCTACTGGTCATTCAAGAGGTTCTAATAGGATTGCTGCTTGGATTTACTGCATTTCTGATGATGGCTGTCGTTCAGACAGCAGGAGCACTGATTGATATTCAAATCGGTTTCAGTATGGCGAACGTAATTGATCCTTTTACAGGAGTTTCATCTCCGCTGATCGGTAATTTCAAGTATATGCTGGCTTTACTCGTATTCTTGAGTATGAATGGTCATCATCATCTGTTGGATGCGATTATGTACAGTTATGATTGGATGCCAATCACAGGTAATATCTTCGCTAAGTTTCAAGATGGCAGTGTAACCGATTTTCTGATTTCGACATTCGCACATTCATTTGTGCTAGCTCTTCAAATGGCAGCACCTTTGGTGGCAGCGCTGTTTCTTACCGATGTAGGGCTCGGGTTTTTAGCGAGAACTGCACCACAATTTAACGTGTTTGTAATTGGGATCATTTTGAAAATTATCGTAGGTTTAGTTTTGCTAATGTTGCTTATGCCAGGACTAGTAGCGCTGTTTGAATATCTATTTGCTGAAATGTTCGAGGCTCTGCAGAAACTGCTAAGCGAAATGGGCGGTAATCCGGCGGGGTGAAGTTAGGAGTGGTAGGGGTGACATTGAAGTACAGTATAGACCTCCAGCTGTTTGCAGGCGAGAAGACGGAAAAGGCAACGCCCAAGAAGAGACAGGAAACTCGAAAGAAAGGGCAAATCGCCAAAAGTATGGAGTTGTCTGGTTCATCTGTCCTAATGGCAGCCTTTTTATGTCTCATGGTCTTTGGAGACTATATTCGTGATCACCTGGTCCGCTTATTTACCGACGTGTTTTTAAACCGTCTGTCTATGGATGTTACGGTGGACAATACGATGATGTTGCTAGGAGAGTATGGGATACAAATACTGTTACTGCTTGCTCCTCTTTTTATCGTTGTGTTTGTTATTGCCCTTGCGGTGAACTATCTGCAGGTAGGATTTCTTCTGTCTGGAGAATCCTTGAAGATGAAATTCAGTAAAATTGATCCGATCAAAGGATTTAAGAACATCGCATCCATGCGTTCACTTGTGGAATTTCTGAAGTCCATCATCAAGCTAACCATTATCGGTTACCTCGTTTACACTTCTTTATGGGGTGCAAGACAAGGATTATCATCGTTATCCCTAATGAGTCCGGTTACGATCTTTCAATATACTTCGGACGTAACCCTTTCCTTGGGTATCAAAATCGCAGTCGGACTGATGATTCTTGCAGCACTTGATTATATGTATCAGAAATATGAGCACGAGAAGAACATTCGAATGTCCAAGCAAGACATTAAAGATGAATATAAGAAGATGGAAGGGGACCCGCTCATCAAAGGGAAGATTCGTGAAAGGCAGCGGCGAATGGCACTCCAACGGATGATGCAGGAGGTCCCGAAAGCTGATGTGATCATAACGAACCCGACCCACTTTGCAGTAGCGCTGAAATATGATGGTTCCTCCATGGAGGCTCCACAGATTATAGCCAAAGGTCAGGATTATATGGCACTGCGTATCAAGGAAATCGCCAAGAAAAATGGCGTAATAACTATGGAAAATAAGCCGCTTGCACGCGCGTTATACCAAAGAGCAGAAATCGGGGATTCGATCCCGGGAGATCTGTTTCAGGCTGTGGCAGAAGTGCTTGCGTATGTATACAAACTTAAAGGTAAGGCGAAATAACTAGGGATCGGAGGATGGACAGCAGTGAAAATCAAAGATATATCTGTTCTAGCAGGTGTTATTGGCATCGTACTCATGATGATTCTTCCGATCCCTATATGGCTACTGGACGTATTGCTTATAGTAAACATTTCACTCGCACTGATGATATTACTTGTAGCAATGAATACGAAAGAGGCACTCGAATTCTCGATTTTCCCTTCGTTATTGTTGATAACAACGCTGTTTCGACTGTCTCTGAACATCTCAACAACAAAACTGATTTTATCAAAAGGTGAAGCAGGTGAGGTTGTTGCGACTTTCGGAAGTTGGATAGCGGGTGGGGAAATTGCAATTGGGTTTATTGTCTTTCTCATTCTCGTTGTTGTTCAGTTTATTGTTATAACCAAAGGTTCCGAGCGGGTAGCGGAAGTTGCAGCAAGGTTTACCCTCGATGCTATGCCTGGTAAGCAAATGAGTATTGACGCTGATTTGAATGCCGGCATGATAAATGAGAATCAAGCTCGTGAACGACGCCGTAAAGTTGAGAGGGAAGCTGATTTTTATGGTGCAATGGACGGTGCCAGTAAGTTCGTTAAGGGTGATGCGATCGCATCGATCATTATTCTATTGATCAACCTGATTGGCGGATTTATTATAGGTATTTCTATCCATGGCATGTCGTTTGGCGAGGCAATGAGCACCTACTCGATCTTAACAATCGGAGATGGCTTGGTAAGCCAAATTCCGGCTCTCTTAATTTCAACGGCTGCAGGCCTTATTGTGACCAGGGCTTCATCAGAAGGTAATCTGTCAGATGATTTGACAGGACAACTATTCTCTTATCCCAAATTGCTGTACATTGTTGCAGTGACCGTGACATTTTTAGGATTATTTACCCCTATTCATTTCATAACAACTTTCCCTATAGCGGTTCTTCTCTTTATCTCGGCTAGACGTATGCAGAGTAATCTGGAGCGCAAGCAAGTGGAGGTTGAACAGATGGAAGAAGAGCAACAGATTGAAGAGGTTCGAAGTCCCGAGAGTGTTATCAATTTGCTGCAGGTTGACCCAATAGAGTTCGAATTTGGCTATGGACTTATTCCGCTGGCAGACACGCAGCAGGGTGGAGATCTACTTGATCGGATCATTATGATTCGTAGACAATGCGCACTAGAATTGGGACTTGTGGTACCGGTCATTCGCATTCGCGACAATATTCAACTAAAACCGAATGAATATGTCATAAAAATTAAAGGGAATGCTGTCGGCGGTGGTGAATTATTATTAAATCACTATCTTGCCATGAGCCCTGGATACGAAGATGATTCAGTAACAGGGATTGAAACGACAGAGCCAGCTTTTGGTCTACCGGCACTTTGGATTGATGAACCTGCTAAAGAGCGGGCGGAGCTTGCAGGATATACAGTGGTTGATCCACCTTCAGTCGTTGCTACTCATTTAACTGAACTGATTAAGAGACATGCACATGAATTAATAGGACGCCAGGAGACGAAGACACTAGTCGACAATATCCGAGAAAGTTACCCTGTTCTTGTTGATGAGTTAATTCCATCTGTACTCACCATCGGAGATGTACAGAAAGTACTAGCTAAACTATTGAAAGAGAAAATCTCAATTCGGGATCTAGTTACTATTTTTGAGACGCTTGCCGATTATGGCCACTATTCCAAAGATCCGGATGTTCTAACCGAGTATGTGAGACAGTCGCTATCCCGTCAGATTACACAACAATACGTGCAAGAAGGGGAAGCGATGCGCGTTATTACCGTGGGTCCCGCCTTAGAGAAAAAAATTGCGGAGAGCGTACAGCAGACCGATCAAGGAAGTTATATTGCGATGGATCCTGTGTCGACTCAAAGCGTATTCCAGAAGCTGAGCGAACAGGTCAATCGATTGATTCAGATGGGTCAGCAGCCTGTACTATTAACCTCCCCGGCAATTCGGATGTATCTTCGTCAGGTTATTGAGCGCAGTATGCAAGATATTCCAGTTCTTTCTTACAGTGAGCTTGAGCCCAATGTCGAAATTCAAAGCGTCGGGGTGGTGAATTTATGAGAGTGAAACGATATATCGTTGACACAATGCCGGAAGCTATGCAGCATATCCGTAATGAACTCGGTGGTGATGCGGTAATCCTCAGCTCGAAAGAAATTAAGATAGGCGGGTTCATGGGGATATTTAAGAAAAAAAAGATTGAGGTTATAGCGGCGATAGAAAAAGATGAGAAATCGAAGCCGAAGACAAACAAGGCTGTCACACCTATAGCTCCGGTGCCAAGGAAAATAATACCTCAGGCATATAAGCAAGTCTCATCTACTCAGTCTCAGAGTCAGGTGAAACAAGAAACGGATTTTGATGTGGCTCGAGAGCTTAAAGCGCCAGAAAAGCCGTCTAATCGTGAACAAGCTGCTGTTGATTTTGCAGCAGCACTTGCCCAGGCAGCATCTAGTGTCTCGGATAACAAGCAAGATGAGTATAGCGGACAGTCTCCTTTAAGAACCGATGAACAGGAACGTTCTGAAAGATTGGAATCAGCTGAGTTTGAGAATGAAGCTGCAGTGAAGCATGGAACTAATACGATCGCTGAACAAAAAATGCTAGATGAATTACGAGAGATGAAAGAATGGATTGCTCGTTTATCTCGGCAAAGTCATGTTCAGCAGGAACTGCCGTCAACACTTGAATCGTTGCGTAACCAGTTTGAACGCCAAGGTTTATCTGAGACTTTGTCTGAACGTTTTCTAATTTCTGCTGCCGATCAATGGACGGAAAGCGGAAAAACCTTATCCGATGAACTTATGACTAATTCTGTTCAAGCACAAATCGATTCTTTTTTGGAAGGACGTTTTGGAGGCGGTATACAGAGAGATACTCGGATTGTTTACGTTGCTGGCCCAACAGGTGTGGGTAAGACGACAACCATTGCTAAATTAGCAGCGGAGCAATTGTTTCGATATCAGCGGAAAGTAGGGTTTATCACATCTGACACCTATAGAATTTCAGCTGTTGAGCAGCTAAGAACGTATTCTTCGATATTAAATGTACCTCTTGAGGTCGTTCAGTCGCCTGGTGATATGAAGCGGGCTATGCATCGCTTGGAAGACTGCGATTTAATACTGATGGATACAGCGGGGCGTAATTACCGTAATGAGCTACTCGTATCTGAGCTGCAAAGTCTATTAACTGCATCTGATCAAAGTGAGACCTATCTCGTACTTAGTCTGACGTCTAAGAGCAGCGATATGCTTGAAATCACGGATCATTTTAGTAAGTTTGGATTAGATAAGGTCATCTTTACCAAGATGGATGAAACCGGGGGGTATGGCCCGTTGTTTAACCTGCTGGAATCTTATCCTTTAAAGCTCTCTTACATGACCAATGGTCAAAATGTTCCTGATGATTTGTTAATGCCAGACACTGAGATGCTTTCAGGTATGTTACTAGGAGAATCTAGGTCATGACGGATCAGGCTCAATCACTTAGAGAACTGGTATCAGCACAAGTATCAGATCTATCCGAAATAACTCCAAAAGTTTCTGCGAAGATCATTACGGTCTCAAGTGGAAAAGGAGGTGTTGGAAAGTCCAATTTCACGCTCAACTTTGCACTGGCTCTTAAATCAATGGGCAAGAAAGTACTCGTGTTTGATGCTGATATTGGAATGGCCAATATTGATGTATTGATGGGTGTGTCTTCAAAATTCAGCCTGTATCACCTGCTACGTAAAGAAAAAAATATTGAGGAAGTTATTCAATATGGCCCGGAAGGGCTGCCCTACATAGCCGGCGGCTCAGGAATCGCAGATATGATCTCTTTATCTGAGAATGATCTTAATTATTTCATTTCTCAAATTGAAAGGATCTCATCGGAAATGGACTTTATCATATTTGATACAGGCGCAGGCTTATCTAAGGAAAATATGAAATTCATTACCTCTGCTGATCAATGTTTAGTCGTAACCACACCAGAACCTACGTCGATTACGGATGCATATGCCTTGATAAAGGTCGTCCATGGAAGTGATCCGGATGTGCAGTTTAGTCTGGTTGTTAACAGAGCAGGAGATGAAGTGGAAGCTCGTCAAGCAGCTGATAAGATTACTTTTACTTCACGCCGATTTTTGGATTTGGAAATTGAAATGCTCGGTTATGTGACGGACGATCCCTATGTCGTAAAATCCGTAAAGCGTCAGATTCCTTTCACACTTGCTTTTCCGAAGTGTGAAGCGGCTCGCGATGTAAAGCGCTTAGCACTTCGTTATTTGGCCATTCCGTCGGCTCCGGAATCAGGTCCCCTTACAGGAATCAAGGGATTCATGCAGCGGTGGCTAAAACGAACATAATGATTCTTTTTTACTAGAAGGGAACTGAGGTGGACTAGAGTGACGCCATTTCGTGTGCTGGTGGTAGATGATTCTCCGTTTATGAGGAAGATTTTTTCCGATCTGATTGAACGGGATGATCGATTTCGAGTAGTAGGTACAGCAACCAACGGCAAAGAAGCCATTAGTAAGGTCAAAGAGCTTAAACCTGATGTCATCACGATGGATGTCGAGATGCCTGAAATGAATGGCCTTGATGCACTCAGGTCCATTATGGAATCAGAGCGTCAGATGGTTATTATGTTGTCAGGTGTAAATGAGCAGGGAATGAGGGAGACAATTCTTGCTCTAGAGTTTGGAGCTTTTGATTTCATACGCAAGCCTTCTATTCTAAATGCTCAAGATATTGAGCAAGTAGGCTGTGAATTGCTGTGTCAGCTGAATGCAGCGATGCAGGCAAAAGAACGGAGGGCATTGTGGGAGGAAGAAGAGCAGAGGCGCCTTGATCATTCAAAAGCTACTCCTCTTTCGCCAAGGCCTTCCGATCGACAGACTCCTTTACGTACGAGCGAATCTTTAAAGGCTCCATCTACAAGGTCTGTGCGTAAAGAAGTTTCAAATGTACACAAGAACAATGAGGAAATGCAGACTGTTAAACTCCCGAAAACAGATCCATTCAAGAGTTCAGTAGATTCTAAAGTGACGAAAGATCGTAAAGGCTCAGTAGGGAAGTCAAAGGAACAAGGCATAACCCCTGCTCCTGATATCAATCGTGTCGATAGGAATGATCAATTATCAAACAGCAAGTTTTTAAACCAGGCTGCTCACAAGGAATCAGATGTTAAGACTGAATTTGTTCGTGAGCACTTAATCGGGCAAAGGTTTAATCAGATTGTTGCAGTAGGGTGCTCTACAGGCGGTCCTCGTGCGTTGAAAACTTTTCTAGAGGGTATCCCTGCTGACTTTCCAGCTCCCATTGTGATCGTACAACATATGCCGCCAAACTTCACTAAATCGTTAGCTCAGCGTTTGGATACATTTAGTGCTTTGGATGTCGTTGAGGCGTACGACGGAATGTTCTTAAAAGCTGGAGTTGCTTATATCGCTCCAGGAGGAAGCCATATGACCATCAGTCAGTCTATGGATGGACAATTTCAGATTACAATCCGTAAAGGTGATCCTTGCAATGGTCATCGTCCATCGGTTGATGTGCTTTTTGAGTCCCTGCTACCTTTTTCTTCTCTAAATCGGCATGTGGTGCTAATGACCGGAATGGGAAGCGACGGAGCAAAGATGATGAAAAAACTGTACGATTCCGGCGTCACTTCAACGTTTGCTGAGAGTGAGGAGACTTGCGTCGTGTACGGTATGCCTCGTTCAGCCGTTGAATTGGGATGTGTAAGTTATGTTCTGCCGCTGCAAAATATTTCAGGTAAGTTGGTACAAGCCGTAAATATAAGTAAGTGAACTCATAGAGGGGGGTATCTCAGAAGTGGACATGAATCAATATTTATCCATGTTTATCGATGAGTCGAACGATCATCTGCAGTCATTAAATGAAAATATGCTTCAATTGGAAAGCAACCCGAATGATCTGGGTATTGTACAGGTGATCTTCCGTTCAGCTCATACCTTAAAAGGGATGGCTGCAACAATGGGCTTTGAAGATTTAGCGTCTCTGACTCACCAGATGGAAAATGTGCTTGATTTGGTTCGGAACGAAAAGCTCAGAATGCAGGATTTTATTTTTGACACCCTTTTTAAAAGCTTGGATGCACTTGAATCTATGGTTCAGGATATCGTACAAGGCGGGGAAGGAAAAGCTGATGTTTCCTCTATTGTCGCTTCGCTTCAAGCTATTGTTCGCGGGGAAGGCGCAGGTGGTACAGCGGAAGCATTGTCCGCTGCAAACAATGTGGAGACTGCACCAATGTATCCTGGTATTGAACTGGATGAGTTTCAATATTCTGTTCTCGACCAATCGATTACAGAGGGACACAAGGTCCTTTATATTCAAGTGCAACTTCGTGAAGATTGTCAGCTGAAAGCGGTACGAGCTTACATGGTATTCGAACTGCTTGAAAGAGCTGGGGAAATTGTTAAGACCTATCCCGACGTGCAGGATATTGAACAAGGGGAATTTGAAACTACTTTCTCACTTTATTTTATCACCCAAAAAGATCCTGAAAATCTTGAAAGCCAAATTTTGAATATTTCAGAAATCGATGCGGTAACCGTAGCTAATCTTGATCATGAATCGCTTCAGCAAATGGCTCAGCAGAGTGCAGCAACAGTCGAACCTGTGGAGAAGGCAACAACAGCGATTTCTTCACCTGATCCAACCGTAGCAGCTTCACCTAAGGCTGTAACTAGCGGTGGCGCTTCTTCAACGAAGACACCTTCAAAAAGTACAAGCTCTGCCGCGCCGACTCGAACAATCCGTGTGGATATCGAGCGTCTGGATGTACTGATGAACTTGTTTAGTGAGTTGTTGATCGACCGTGTGCGGCTAGAGCAGCTTGCTAGCGATGCGAAGATCCAGGAGCTGACCGATACAGTTGAGCATATGAGCCGTGTTAGCAGTGATCTTCAAAACATTGTTCTTAAATTGCGGATGGTACCTGTAGATACGGTGTTTAATCGGTTTCCTCGGATGGTCCGTGACCTTGCCAAAACACTTGATAAAAAGATCGATTTGATCATTACCGGTGCGGAGACAGAGCTTGATCGGACGGTTATTGATGAAATAGGAGATCCACTGGTTCACTTGATACGTAACTCAGTTGATCATGGTGTAGAGCCAATTGCGGATCGAATTGCTGCTGGAAAATCAGAGACAGGTACCGTTCATCTACGAGCTTTCCATAGTGGTAACCATGTATTCATTGAGATTGAAGATGATGGACGAGGGATTCTTCGAGATAACATCATAGGCAGTGCCATCAAAAAAGGTGTCGTAACCGAAGAACAGGCAGCTGCGATGTCTGATGAAGAAGCGCATCAGCTATTGTTCGCACCGGGATTTAGCACAGCTGAGAAAATTTCAGACGTGTCTGGCCGGGGAGTTGGATTGGATGTTGTTAAATCTAAAATCAATTCTTTGGGCGGTAACGTAACTATCTATTCGAAACCAGGAATAGGAACTAACTTTTCAGTACAACTACCATTAACACTCTCCATAATTGCTGCGATGTTAATCAAAATGGGATCTGAGAAGTACGCAATTCCGCTTACTTCGATCGTAGAGACAGGAATTATTAAAAAAGGACAAATTCGCACGGTTCATGGTATTCGTATGATCCCATTCAGAGAGGCCCATATACCAATTATTTCACTTAGCCGTGTGTTTGATATTCCTGACTTTGATGAACGCACAGAAGACGAGACAGAAATTGTTGTTATTCGCAAAGGGGAACGCCTTGCTGCATTAGCGATCGACGACTTTATCGGACAAAATGAGATCGTCATCAAGAATTTAGGCAAGTATTTGCCTGCGATACAAGGTGTTTCTGGGGCTACCATACTTGGAGATGGTCAGGTGGCACTTATTATTGATCCTAATGCTTTCATCAAGTAGTCACGGTTGGATAACACACCATCGCTCAGGGTGTGAACATATAGGGAGGGTTTTACAATGGGAGAAGAAATTAAAGTAATTGTCTTCAAGCTTGGAAGTGAGGAGTATGGAATCGAAGTTGATAAGGTTCAGACGATTGAACGTCTTATGCCAATTACTCGAGTTCCGAAAACTTACGCATTTATAAAAGGTGTTATTAATTTGCGAGGCGTAGTTATTCCCGTTATAGATCTGCGCGGAAGATTTGGTTTGCCAGAAGCTGAACACACCGACCAAACTCGTATCATCATTGTTTCAGTTAATGAAATGGAGGTCGGATTCATTGTTGATTCGGCCAGCGATGTTATCGATTTGAATAACGATAATATTGATTCTCCTCCGGAAGTGGTAGGCGGTGTAAAAGCGAAGTATCTCCGCGGTGTCGCTAAAATTGGTGAAGAGCGATTGCTCGTTATGCTCAACCTGTCTGAAGTTCTTAACAAAAGTGAAATTATACAACTCGAAGGTTTAGAGGAATAGACCTGTGGATCTCTTTAAGTTTGATAAAGACTTTAAAATGGATGTCCTGAAGGAGGTTGGGAATATCGGGGCGGGAAATGCCGCAACCGCCCTATCCCAGCTATTGGACAAACCGATTGACATGGCGGTTCCGAAAGTTCAACTCCTTTCTTTTGAAGAGATTACCGAAAGTGTGGGAGGGGCCGAAAGGATCGTATTAGCCGTCTTTTTGCGAGTAGAGGGTGATGCACCCGGAAATCTCTTCTTTATCATGAGTCCTGAGGCAGGTAAGAATCTTCTTCAGAGACTAGTAGGATTAGAAGTGCTGGAAGACGATGAGTTCTCCGAAATGGAACAATCAGCACTTAATGAGATCGGTAACATTTTGGCAGGTTCATATTTATCTTCCTTAGCTGATTTTACGAAATTGTCGATGACACCAACTGTGCCTGGTCTGGCAATAGACATGGCGGGAGCCATATTAAGTTATGGACTACTGCAATTTGGTGAAATGGGCGATGATGCCTTGCTGATTAACACGACGTTCTTAGAAGGCCATCACGAAGTAGAGGGACAGTTTTTTCTAATACCAGACCCTCAGTCTTTTGCTGAAATATTTGAAGCTTTGGGAGTGCCTCTAGAGAATGATTGATGAACAAAGTTTGGTTAAAGTGGCGATGGCGGATCTAAACGTCGTGGGTCCCAGCGGATTATTACGTACAACAGGTTTAGGCTCTTGCGTGGGGTTGACCCTTTATGATCCACTGCTGAAGATTGGTGGTATGGCACATATCATGCTCCCTTCTTCTTCCATTGCCAGGGAGGGCCAATTGAATTTGGCGAAATATGCGGATACGGCCCTTCCGGTGCTTTTAAACAAGCTAAAGGATATGGGTGCTTCACCTGGAAGACTGGTGGCTAAGATGGCCGGGGGTTCTCAGATGTTTGCTTTTGCAGGAGCAGGTGACAGCATGAGAATTGGACCTCGAAATGTGGAAGCCTGTAAAGCAGGCTTAGAACAGCTAGGGATCCCACTGATTGGTGAAGATACCGGAGGAAATTATGGTAGAACTGTTGAATTGGACTGCACAACGGGTAAATTTACCATACGTAGTGTACAAAAGGGCATAAAGGAATTGTAGCCATGATAGGAAATATTCGAGTTAATTTATGGGCAGGTTTTGCCGGATTCATATTCACGTTTCTTTTTTGCTTAAGAAATAACTTATGGTTAACGAGTTTAAACAGAGCAGCTGTTGCATTTGTATTATGGTTTGCCCTTGCATTTCTGATCAGGTGGGTTTTTACTTTGGCAGTTAAACCTGCAGATGGCTTTATTCAAGAAAATGAACACCCTGGTGAGGCCGCAAAGGGGCAGCTCGGAAATCGACTTGATATGACAACGCCTGATGAAGATAAAGAATTGATGAGTCTCATAAAACCGGAGGCAGAGCAGGCCCAAGAAGAAAAGGGTTTTGTGCCATTAGATCCTCCCAAATTGGTTTCAACTAAGGACCCCGAAGAACTGGCCAAGGCCGTTCGTCACCTGACAGAAAAATAAGGATGGTGAAGGCAATTGGACGAGCGCAAAGCTTCTCCTCTCAATCATGTTGATCTGTGGACAGCATGGAAGGAAGATGGCGACCAAGAAGCGAAGAAGAAACTAATCGAATATCACTTACACATCGTTGACTATGTTTCAAGTCGTTTGGCAATCGGACTTCCCCGTAATGTATCAAAAGGAGATTTGGCAAGCAATGGGGTAATGGGCTTGATTGATGCCATTGAAAAATTCGATTATAAGCGTGGACTCCAGTTTGAAACGTATGCATCATGGCGAGTTCGAGGTGCCATTCTGGATTCGTTACGACAAGGGGACTGGGTTCCGCGTTCCGTACGTGAGAAAGCCAAGAAGATTGAATCAGCATATCAGCAACTGGAACAAAAATATCTCAGAACAGTTAGTGATTCCGAAAT
This sequence comes from Paenibacillus sp. GCM10028914, assembly GCF_042666275.1. Classification (NCBI taxonomy): domain Bacteria; kingdom Bacillati; phylum Bacillota; class Bacilli; order Caryophanales; family Paenibacillaceae; genus Paenibacillus; species Paenibacillus sp. GCM10028914. The sequence goes on along the minus strand of NZ_JBHTFO010000012.1, from coordinate 334,154 downwards.
GAGTGACTATCTTGAGGTTTCCGAAAAAGAGTTCAGACATATGCTGCAGGAAGTTGCAGTAATGACCCTTAACTCGCTAGAAGATCCGATCCGCGAGGAAGAGTCAGAGACTCGAATGTCACTTTTAGTTGATGAAAAGGCAAAAAATCCTGATCATAAAGTACATGAGTTTTATTTGCGCGAATCCCTTGTGAAAGGGATTGGGAAGTTGACCGAAAAAGAAAGAACAGTAGTCTCTTTGTTATATTACGAGGATTTATCACTTAGTGAAATTGCTGAAGTGATGTCGCTTTCTCCTTCTAGGATTTCTCAGCTTCATTCTAAAGCGATCTTGAGATTGAGAGGTACACTTGAGAAAGATCGGGATTTATTGATGCAGAACGATTGACGCTTGCCAATTAAGGAAGGGGGTTCACGGATTGTCTGTTGATTATGCGCTAGATAAGTATTTTAAAGTCACGTTTTCGGATGATAAGACAGTCGCTTATTTGCAGATGTCAGATTGGGACAAGGATTTCAAGTGTCAGATTGAAACCCTTGAACAATTTCTCCGAGGCCACCAAATCCGTTACGGGCTTCAGCACGATACATTAGGTCGTATTGTCAGTCATTCAGAAGAATATCAATATAGTAGAACTCCTATAGCGATGGGAACCGAACCTATACATGGTGAAAACGGTGTGATTGAACTTAAGTTTGATTTGGGAGAGCAAGGGACACCTCGGCCGCTTGAAACGGTTGATGGAAAAGTTGATTATAAGGAAATAACTCGTCTTAACAATGTCAAGAAGGGTCAATTGATCGCAACCCGTACTCCACCTAAACCAGGTGTACCCGGGACGACAGTTACAGGCGAAACAGTCCCTTGTAAACCCGGCAAAGAGACTCACTTTAAGGTGGGTAAGAATGTTTTAGTAAATCCAGAAAAAACAGCGATGTATGCTGCTATTGACGGCCTGTTGACCATTACTGAAAAAGGTAAAATTAATGTTTTCCCTATTTACGAGATTAATGGTGATGTCGATTATAGTATCGGTAACATCGATTTTGTAGGAACGGTAGTCATTCGTGGGAATGTATTGTCTGGCTTCCGTATTAAAGCTGCTGGTGATATTCGTGTTACGGGCTTTGTTGAAGGTGCTGAGCTTGAAGCAGAAGGTTCTATTGATATATCAGGTGGAATTATCGGATACAACAAGGGATACGTTAAAGCTGGACACAATGTGAAAAGCTCCTTTGTTCAGGATGGGAATGTTATTGCCGGTGCAGATATAACGATTTCTCAAAGCATCATGCACTCGAATATTCGAGCTGGGCAAAATGTCATTTGTAATGGTGCGAAGGGATTAATCGTTGGTGGCGTTGTTCAAGCTGGTGAAAAGGTCATTGCCCGCACAATCGGCAACACGATGTCGACCGCTACTGTCATTGAAGTAGGTGTATTGCCTGAACTTCGTAACGAACTTTCTGAGCTGAGGACACAGTTGAAACAACAAGTGGAGAGTATGGACAAAACAGATAAAGCTTTATATTTATTGAATCAACTGGCCGCTGCTGGACAACTTTCTCCTGACAAGCTTGCACTTCGCGTGAAACTGAATGTTACCAAAAAGTCTAATATGTCGGAACAGAATGAAATTAAGGATCGAATGCTTGAAATTGAACGGATGCTTGAAGATACCGGCATAGCAAAAGTGGAAATTGTTAAAACGATATATGGCGGGGCAAAAATCGTCATTGGACGTTATACACGGTTTATTAAGGATCCGACGCAGCGGGTTTCTTTTTATTATCAAGATGGTGATATCAGTATGGTACCTCTGATTTAATCCGGTAAAGTAATTTACATAGTTATCCGTCAGGGCTAACCATTAGGGGGACGAGGTGATTCCACTTGAGTCTTAAATCAGTGGAGATGCAAATCGCGGTGCCGCGAACGAGTGAAGCGGGCAAAATCCAACAAGAGCATCATCAGCGTCCTTCACAGGACCAGACTTTTTTAGCCAGTGAGCAAATGAAGCATAGCCGACAGGCTGCGCAGCGGAGTACTGAAATCAACGAAACGGCAGAGTCTGCAATCCGGGAAGATGGTAGACGACAAACTTCTGCGGATGAGAGAGACACCTCAGAACAGAAAGAACAAACGACAGAGCAGCCTGCTGAACACCCTTATAAAGGGAGGATTCTGGATATTTCTCTCTAACGTAAATTATCGGCACAAAGGAGTTAATTGTTTTGGACTCATGGATATATATTGTACTCCTGGGCATTGGAGCTATCCTGTATGGCCTTATGCTGCCTAAGCGTCGTGAACAGAAAGTTAATAATGATCAGGTCGTTAAAGAAATGGAATCAACTTTAGAGCAGTATATAGGAGAAGTTCAACTTGAAAATGAGCAGCTGCTCGATTTGGTCGGTCAAATGAAGCAGGAACAGAATGCCAAGCAAGCTGCGCAACAGGTTCAGTTAGATGAAATGCGACAGCGTCTTCTTACCGTGGAACAACTACTTTCTACTACTGAAGTACGATTAGGAATAGTTGAAACTTCGATTACATCAGGATCCAAAGAGCTTTCCGTGAACAAGGATACGGAATCAGCTGAATCCGAAAAGGTCTTACAAGCTCCAATAAATACGATTAAGCGGCGTTATACCGCCTTATTCGAGATGTATGAAGCGGGTAAGTCTATGGATATGATCGCAAAATCTACGGGGATGCAGCGAGGCGAGGTGCAGTTAATCATTCAGTTAGCCAAACAGGAGGAATCACCGTGATCAAGAACCGCAATTTTATATTCGGTCTTGGCATAGGTCTCATTCTAGGCGCTGTATTACTGCAGCTCATGATTTTGGGGGAACGTAGTATGACTTCATTGCAACCACAGGATGAACCAATGACAAGAGAACAGGTGGAGCAAGAGGCAAAAGCGCTGAATCTAAAAGTAGTAGATGATGCCGAAGAACTTATGACCGAACAGGAATGGAAAGAGAAGATAAAGAAAGATAGCGGGAATATGAACGGAACATCTGTTGTTCCACCGTCGAAGGCAGATGTTACAGAAAAGCCGGATTCACCACAAACACCGCAGAAACCCGAAAAGAACACAACAAATACGAAAACTCCTGTTGTAAAGGAGCCTTCGACACCTAAAAGTACAGCTCCTGCTCAAATCCGATATGTCATTACAAAGGGCAGCAACCTAAGTAATGTTGCGGATGGATTGGAACAGGTGGGCGTGATTACCGATAAACAAGCTTTTATTAAAGCTGCTACCGTGAAAAAGATCAATCAGAACATTCAGACAGGCACATTCACATTCATTGCCGGTGAAGATTATGATTCCATTATTAAAAAAATTTCCGAAAAGCCGTCCAGTAACCTTAAATAGGTTCCGAACGGCTTTTTGTGAATAATGAGTTTGAATTGATTATTTAATATGAAATATGATGCGCTATTTAAAGAGATAAATAATTGCATCTGGCTGGCAGTTATGATATAGTAATTGACGGTGTTAAAACACACGCTAAGAGATTTCGTTGGGGGTGCTTCCAATTGGAAGTCTTAACGAGAAATGACCTTGGCGGAGGGCACACAAAAACCAAACTTAGGAGGTGTGTGAAGATGGCAGTAATCTCCATGAAGCAGCTTTTGGAAGCTGGGGTACACTTCGGTCACCAGACTCGTCGTTGGAACCCAAAAATGGACAGATATATCTTCACTGAAAGAAACGGTATTTACATTATTGACCTGCAAAAAACGGTCAAAAAGGTAGAAGAAGCTTATAACTTTGTTAAGAGTGTAGCTGGCGAGAACGGAACAATCCTTTTCGTCGGAACAAAGAAACAAGCTCAAGATTCCGTGAAAGAAGAAGCAGAACGTTGTGGTATGTACTACATCAACCAACGTTGGCTCGGCGGAACGCTGACTAACTTCGAAACAATCCAGAAACGTATTAACCGTTTGAAAGAACTGGAAAAGTGGGAAGAAGACGGCACATTCGAAGTACTGCCTAAGAAAGAGGTTATCATTCTCCGTAAAGAGAAAGATCGTCTTGAAAAATTCCTTGGCGGTATCAAGAACATGAAGGGTCTTCCAAGTGCATTGTTTATCATCGACCCTCGTAAAGAGCGTATCGCAGTTGCAGAAGCTCGCAAATTGGGTATCCCAATTGTTGGTATCGTAGATACAAACTGTGATCCAGACGAAATCGACTATGTTATCCCAGGTAACGACGACGCGATCCGCGCTGTTAAGTTGCTGACAGGTAAAATGGCTGATGCAGTTGTGGAAGCTCACCAAGGTGAAGAAACTACAGCCTAATATACGGCTATGGCGTATAAAGAATGAATTAAATGAAAAGGGTGGTTGGTAGGTGGATAACCTCTCACTACCCTTTTTTTAAGGTCAGAATGTGAAAAGATGCTGGAGTTCAGCGTTAAAAAGCTAATTATAATTGGAGGGAATATCAATGGCAGTATCAGCTAGTGCGGTAAAAGAGCTTCGTGAAAGAACAGGCGCAGGTATGCTTGATTGTAAAAAGGCGCTTGACGAAACAAACGGTGATATCGATAAAGCGATCGCGCTTCTTCGCGAAAAAGGTTTGTCAGCAGCTGCTAACAAAGCTGGACGTATCGCAACTGAAGGTGTTGTAGAATCTTACATTCACGGCGGTGGACGTATCGGCGTTCTCGTTGAAATCAACTGTGAGACTGATTTCGTTGGTAAAACAGATCAGTTTAAAGAATTTGCACGCGATATCGCTATGCACATCGCAGCTGCAAGTCCGAAATATGTTCGTCGTGAAGAAGTTCCTGCAGATGAGCTAGAAAAAGAAAAAGAAATTTTGAAAGCTCAAGCTCTGAACGAAGGTAAGCCTGAGAAAATCGTTGAAAAAATGGTTGAAGGCCGTATTAACAAATACTACGAAGAGTACTGCTTGCTTGATCAATCCTTCGTTAAAGATCCAGACAAAACAATCAACACGCTTCTTAACGAGAAAATCAGCACAATCGGTGAGAATATCTCGATTCGTCGTTTTGTACGTTATGAGCTTGGTGAAGGTCTTGAGAAGAAAGTGGATAACTTCGTAGAAGAAGTTATGTCCCAAGTGAATCAATAAGCCGTTCAGGCTACACATAGTTTTAAAAAAGAGTGGAACACTTTGTGTTCCTTCTTTTTTAAACATATAAGAAAGTATAACTTGCGTTATACTTAACTTATATTTCTCGCGGGAACGATTCTCGTCCTTTAAGGGGACGCAGGATTCGTTTCTACTTGGATATAGGAAGGTATTTATACATCATGAGACGGCTTAACCTATATCGCAAGAAAACTTCCGCTTAAAGCGGTCTGTCTTCCCTGAAGTACATCGATATATGGTTTTCTTAACAGATAAGTAATAGTAAAATTATTATTAGAGATTATACTTATCTTGTAGGGACAACTTCATCTAAAGGCGGTCGGCTCCCTGAAGATGTGTCGATAGACGTTTCCCCGCGAAACGGAGTTTTTACCCGATTTTATGTGCCGTCAAGCAGTGTTTTGCGTCTGTCTGTCGTTTTTCAAACGGGCGTCTTTTGAAAGGCGCCGTCTTAAAGTGGAGGGTTAACATTTGGAACAGCCTGTATTTAAACGAGTTATTTTAAAGGTCAGCGGGGAGTCCCTGTCGGGCCAAAATGGTTATGGTATTGACGCTGAGACGATTACATCTATCGCGAAACAGGTTCAAGAAGTTGTTGCGCTTGGCGTGGAAGTAGCAATTGTGTGCGGCGGAGGTAATATCTGGCGCGGCATTGCTGGTAGTGCAAACGGTATCGACCGTGCAACTGCTGACTATATGGGGATGCTTGCAACAGTGATGAACTCACTAGCATTGCAAGATGCATTGGAGCAAATCGGAGTGCCTACTCGCGTTCAAACATCAATCTCCATGCAGCAAATTGCTGAACCATACATTCGTCGTAGAGCGATTCGCCACTTGGAAAAGGGTCGTGTCGTAATCTTTGCGGCAGGTACTGGTAACCCATACTTCTCTACCGATACTACTGCTGCTTTAAGAGCTGCTGAAATTGAGGCTGAAGTTATTTTGATGGCGAAGAATAAAGTGGATGGTGTTTATTCCGCTGATCCGTTCAAGGATGAAACAGCTGAGAAATACGAACAGCTTACTTATCTGGACGTGCTGAATAAAAACCTTGGCGTTATGGATTCCACAGCTTCCTCGTTATGCATGGACAATAACATTCCGCTTATTGTATTCGCCATTACTGAGCAAGGTAATATTAAGCGAGTCGTTCTAGGTGAGAAGATTGGAACAATCGTTAAAGGGAGTGTAGACTAATGCCACAAACGGTTAAGAAAAATGCAGAAGAGCGCATGGAAAAAGCGATCCTGTCATTGAAACGCGATCTCGCAACTTTGCGAGCTGGCCGGGCAAGCTCATCTCTGCTCGACCGTATTCAAGTTGAATATTACGGGGCTCCAACCCCCATCAACCAGCTTGCCAATGTGAGTACACCGGATTCCCGTACGCTGATGATTCAACCTTGGGACAAAAGTTCGCTTGGTGATATCGAAAAAGCGATTATGAAATCCGATTTGGGATTGACACCGGCAAATGACGGTAACCAAATTCGCTTGTCTATTCCTGCTCTTACAGAAGAGCGCAGAACTGATTTGGTTAAAATGACGAAGAAGTTCGGTGAAGAATCGAAAGTTGCGATCCGGAACATTCGTCGTGATGCTAATGACGACATTAAAAAACTGGAGAAAACCGATATTTCCGAGGATGAGTCCCGGAGACATCAGGATGATATTCAGAAGACTACGGATAAATTTATTGCCGAAGTCGACAAAGTTCTCGTTGCAAAAGAAAAAGAGATCATGGAAGTATAAGAGACTTCGCCCCTCCGGTTAGGTGGGGTTTGTCTCTTTTTTGCAGAAAGATGCCTGGAGGAAATGGAATGATCAAACGGGTTCGATCGTGGTTGAATCAGGAGGACAGTCAGCAGGCGCTTCGGCTCTCTCCGGACAACATCCCTGAACATGTGGCCATCATTATGGACGGCAACGGTCGCTGGGCCAAAAAACGCGGTTTACCGCGAATTTTAGGACACCAGAATGGCATGAAGGCAGTCAAAAGGGCAACTATTGCGGCGGATGATTTGGGGATCAAAATTTTGACGATGTATGCTTTTTCAACGGAAAACTGGAAGCGTCCCAAGGATGAGGTCGATTTCCTGATGAAGCTTCCGCAAGAGTTTCTGGCGATTGAGTTGGAAGAACTTATTGAGAAAAATGTTCGGGTTACCATGATGGGTCATCCAGAAGATCTTCCCTCACATACGCTGGAAGCTATGAAAGAGGCGGTTGCTAGGACGGCAAATAATGATGGGCTTGTTTTGAATTTTGCGTTGAATTATGGTAGCCGCAAGGAGATCACCGAATGTGTCAAAGCGCTCGGGCGGGACATTAGTGAGGGGACCCTTCGGCCTGAGGATATTACCGAGGAACTGATTGGCAAACAGCTTCTTTCGGGTGATTTACCGGATCCGGATTTATTGATCCGTACGAGCGGCGAACTGCGTCTGAGCAATTTTATGTTGTGGCAGCTCGCATACAGCGAAATGTGGTTTACTGACATTCTATGGCCTGAATTTACTAAAGAACATCTGATTGAGGCTGTAGTTGAATATCAACGAAGAACAAGGCGCTACGGCGGTCTGACGTAGTTATGGAGGATAGTACGTTATGAAACAGCGTTTAATTACCGGAATTATAGCGGGAGCTGTCTTTTTAGGATTATGTTTCATGGGCGGACTTTGGTATCATTTTCTCGTTCTGGCTATGTCCCTGATCGGTTATTATGAATTCGTTAAGATGATAAAAATAGCGCCGTTCGGTGGAATCGCAGCAATAGGATATCTTGGTGTTCTAATGTTTGTGTTTCCATGGAACCTAACGGGTCTAACGTTTCCATTCTCTTGGGAGCATGGGATATGGCTTGTGATGCTGTTGTTTCTGTTCGTCACAGTGTTTAGTAAGAACAAAGTTGGAATTGAAAAAGTTTCACTCCTATTTATTGCGTCGGTCTATATCGGTATAGGCTTTATGTATATTGCAGAATCGCGGAATACTCCGGACGGCAACGGTCTGTTTTGGACATTCCTGCTTTTGGCATCCATCTGGGCGAGTGACGCTGGTGCTTACTTTGTAGGTCGAAAGCTTGGCCGTACAAAGCTCTGGCCAGCGATAAGTCCGAATAAAACCATTGAAGGTGCTGTAGGAGGCGTGATCATTGCAGTGATCACTGCAATGATCTTTGCTCTCTTATCAGATGGACTACTTCCTTTAGCTAACGCTCTTCTGATCGGGGGCGCTTCTGCGGTAATCGGACAGCTTGGAGATCTCGTGCAGTCGGCTTATAAACGGGTATACGGCATAAAAGATTCCGGTAATCTTTTACCAGGTCATGGCGGGATTTTGGATCGCTGCGACAGCTGGATCGTTGTATTTCCGTTTGTACATATATTGAGTCTTCTGCCTTACTGATGAAAAGGAAGGTGCAGGAATGAAAAAAATCAGTGTGTTAGGTTCCACGGGATCGATTGGAACCCAGACTTTAGACGTTGTGTCGAAATATCCCGATTCTTTTCAAATTGTAGGATTGGCGGCAGGCAGTAATGTGGACTTGCTGACACAACAAGTGAAAGAATTTAAACCGAAGAAAGTTTCGGTTGCTACGAAGGAATTGGCGGATCGTATACGACCAGATCTTCCGGCTGGAACAGAACTGTATTACGGTCAAGAAGGCATGATAGAAGTTGCAGCTGGAACTGATGCTGATATGGTTGTTACCGCTGTGGTTGGAAGCATGGGATTACCATCAACCTTAGCTGCGATCGAAGCTGGCAAAACAATCGGTTTAGCGAATAAAGAAACGCTCGTAACCGCTGGACATTTGGTTATGGCTCTTGCCAAAGCCAAAGGTGTCGATATTATTCCGGTTGACAGTGAACATTCTGCAATCTTTCAATGTTTGAACGGTGAACGCCGCGAGGATGTCGAGTTCATTACATTAACTGCATCGGGCGGGTCATTCCGTGACTTAAGCCGTGAGCAACTTAAAAATGTAACTGTGGAAGATGCTTTGAAGCATCCTAACTGGTCAATGGGCGCTAAAATTACAATTGATTCAGCGACGATGGTGAATAAAGGTCTCGAGGTTATTGAAGCACATTGGTTGTTTGGATTACCTTATGATCAGATCAAAGTTCTCCTTCATCCTGAAAGTATTATTCATTCCTTCGTTCAATACCGAGATTCCAGCATTATTGCACAACTCGGAAATCCGGATATGAGAGTGCCGATCCAGTATGCACTTACGTATCCTGAACGGTGGCCTTCTCCATCTCAGTCTCTATCTTTAGCGGAAGCGGGTAAGCTTCAATTCCGTGAAATGGACTTTGATCGGTTTCCATGTTTAAGGCTTGCTTACGAATGTGGTAGAATAGGTGGAACGGCAACAACGGTTTTTAATGCCGCAAATGAAGTTGCAGTTGCTCGATTTCTGCGAAAAGAAATTTCTTTCCTTCAGATTGAGGATATCATTGAAGGTGTGCTGAATAAGCATCAGATAATACCTGAACCGGCTTTGGAGGTTATTGAAGAAAGTGACACCTTGGCCCGCGAACTTGCCGCACGGCTATAGGAATCTAAAGCTATCCGAAAATTCTCCCTGAAAAAAGCTGACAGCATGTGATTCTCTTGTGGTGTATAAGAGAATAATGATAATCTATAGGGACATACTGCGTTCTCAGAGGAAAAGGGGGATGTCAATATTGGAAATGGTGCAGGTTGTTTTTTTAACGGTGCTCATGTTCTTTGTAATTGTAACGGTACATGAATGGGGGCACTACTATTTCGCTAAACGAGCTGGAATTTTGGTTCGTGAGTTCGCGATCGGTTTCGGTCCGAAACTGTTCTCTTATAAGCGTAACGAAACTCAATTTACGCTGCGTTTACTTCCGTTCGGTGGATACGCCCGAATGGCTGGCGAAGACCCAGAGTTGGTTGAAATTCAGGCAGGACAAACGATAGCCATTAGGTTGAACAGTGATAATCAGGTGAAGCGAATTTATCTAGACCAGCTAGATAGTCGTAAGAATGTGATTCGAGGCGAGGTTCAGTTTATTGATCTGGAAGAACGCCTTTCATTGCGACTCGATGTAGATGGAGAATTTCAACAATATGAGGTACATCCTCAAGCTATGATGGTGACTAAGGGAGTCGAAACGCAAATCGCTCCTAAAAACCGTCAGTTTGGGAGTAAAACGGTTGGTCAGCGTGCGCTTGCTATTTTCGCCGGTCCCGTGATGAACTTTATATTGGCGTTTATATTGTTCGCACTCCATATCCAGATGGCTGGGATTCCTGTAGAGAATCCAACCTACGTACAGATTGGTAAAATCACGGAAGGTATGCCTGCAGATGAAGCAAACCTTCGTGAAGGCGACATCATTGAAACGGTTAATGGTACAGCTATCGGTGCAGATTACAAAAAAATGATTGAGCTTATTTCCAACTCTAAGGACAAGCCGATGGATTGGACAATCCGCCGTGGTGAGCAAGTGTTTAACGTTACGATAACCCCGCGTTCTATGGAAGGTGAAGAAGGCGGTAAGGTAGGTATTGTGACTGAGCTCCCTAGTCGTCCGGCAGGAATTGGTGAAACGATAACTGGATCCGGAAAAGCGATGGTGGACACCACCAATATTATTTTCCAAGGATTTAGTCAGCTGATACAGCAGTTCTCCATGGATGATTTGGGTGGGCCTGTTCGCACCTTTGAGGTGACGGGTCAGATTGCGAAGCAAGGTGTAGTACAGCTGACGTACTGGGCAGCGATACTCAGCTTGTATCTCGGAATATTTAATCTATTGCCGATTCCAGCGCTGGATGGAAGTCGTCTTGTGTTCCTCGGCATAGAAGCACTCCGGGGTAAGCCGATAGATCCGAATCGTGAAGGCATGGTGCATTTTATTGGATTCGCTATGCTGTTTCTGTTAATGATCGCCGTCACATACAACGACATATTGCGGTTGATTAACGGTTAATTCTTTGATTTACGGCTCGGTGCGCCAGCCGCACTAAGCCGTAAATTTTTTTGGTTATTTTTAACGTAATAATCTATAACTCAGCTAATAAGCTGCATAATTGACGTTTTTCATTGGGAGGACAAGTATTCATATGTCTAAGGATAAACAATTCGTGACTGAAATTACCCCGCAAGGAGAAGACTTTTCGCGTTGGTATATCGATGTCATCAAAAAAGCGGACTTGATGGATTATTCACCAGTTCGGGGTTGTATCGTATTTAAGCCAGACGGCTTTGAAATTTGGGAGCATATTAAGGATGAGTTGGATCGTCGTTTCAAAGAGACGGGTCATCGTAATGCTTATTTCCCGCTCTTTATTCCAGAAAGCTTTTTCCAGAAAGAAAAAGAGCATGTCGAAGGTTTTAATCCAGAGCTGCCTTGGGTAACGGAAGCTGCTGGTGAGAAGCTGGAAGAGCGCTTGGCGATTCGTCCGACTTCTGAGACAATGATTGGACATATGTACTCCAAATGGATTCAATCGTATCGTGATCTGCCTGTGCTGATTAACCAATGGGCTAACGTAGTACGTTGGGAGAAACGCACACTTCCATTTTTGCGGACAAGTGAGTTTTTATGGCAAGAAGGCCATACAGCTCATGAAACAGAAGAAGAAGCACGTCAAGAAACGATGCAGATGCTCGATATCTATTGTGACTTTGTTGAAAATTACTTGGCTATTCCAGTCATTAAAGGTCAGAAGACTCCTTCCGAGAAATTTGCGGGTGCAGTAGATACTTACTCTATTGAGGCTATGATGAAAGATGGACGAGCTGTACAGGCTGGTACTTCTCACTATATGGGAACTAACTTCTCTAAAGCCTTTGAAATTGAATACTTGAACCGTGACAATACACTCGAGTTCGCACATACAACTTCATGGGGTGTTAGTACACGTCTGATCGGATCCTTGATTATGGTACACGGGGATGATCGTGGCCTGGTATTGCCACCAAAAGTTGCTCCAACACAAGTTATTATGGTTCCAATCGGGCCGCCGAAGACTTGGGAAGCTGTTGTGGGACGTACAGATGAGCTCTTTAAAGAGTTGAAATCAGCTGGTGTACGTGTTCGAGTGGACGATAATACAAGCGTTCGCCCAGGCTGGAAATTTAACGAGTATGAAATGCGCGGTGTACCTGTCCGTCTTGAAATTGGACCACGTGATATGGAGAATGGTGTATGTGTACTCGTGTCGCGGGTCACTGGCGAGAAGAAAGTTGTAGAGCAAGCGAATCTGGTAGAAGAAGTTAAGGCAATGCTTGATCAGGTTCACCAAGAGATGTATAACCGTGCTAAACAATTCCGTGAAGATCATTTCTATTCTGTGGATACATTGGATGAAATGAAAGAAAGCATGGAAGAAAAACGCGGCTTTACACTCGCTGGATGGTGTGGTTCTGAAGCATGTGAAGATACCGTGAAGCAGGAGACAGGTGCTACAAGCCGGAACATTCCGTTCGAACCGGCTGAACAGAAGAAGACTTGTCTTGTATGCGGAGAAACGGCAAAACATACCGTCCTATTCGCAAGAGCTTATTAATATGATAAAGTATCAGTTATAGAATGTTTGCTTAGAGAATATAAGAAACAAATATTCCGGAAAGCTTCTGGATGGCATGACGCTCTGTGGGCAACAGGACGAATGGGTGCTGCTCCTGAAGCTTTCCGTTTGTCTTTGTCTGACTTTTTTCGTAAGCAGGGGGAGGGAACCATGGGCACAGCGGAAGAGAAGAGAAAAAGGTTTGAACTGCTGATGAAACAGGGAGAAGTCCCGGCAGGTTTGATAGAACCCTATTTTTTGGACGGCATAATTGAGCAAGTAGAAATCAGCCGTGGCAGCAAGGAATGGCTAATCACCATTGAGAAAGAAACCCTCGTTCCGTCAGAGATTTATCGAACTTTTTGCTTGAGAATACAAGAGAAGATGAACCATATCGCAAAGATCAGGTTCGTATTCAAATATCAAGGAGCAGTTCGTGAAGCGGATATCGTACAGGAGTATTGGAGTCTTTTTCTAGAGTGGGTTCATCGGGAGATTCCATCGGTAAATGGATGGATGGCAAGAGCCAAACAGGAAGTGGAAGACGGTCAATTACAGCTTACGATGGCTGATGGAATGTCACTGGAGCTTGCGCGTAAGAAACAAATTGATGGTGCAATTACCCGGTTTTTCAGTCAGTATTTTGCGCTCAATCTTCGGGTGAAGATGAGTGTTGGCGATAATGGACAAGCAGCATATGAGGAATTTGAACAGAAGAAACGTGAGGAAGAACGTGAAGTAATTCAGGCGATGATGACGAGTCTCGAAGCTGAGGATGAAGTGGATGAGGAAGAGGGCGACATCAAGCTACAGGTAGGGAATGAAATTAAGGATCAGCCTGTTCCGATTCAAGAAATCCAAGATGAAGAGAAGAAGATTGTTATTCAAGGAACGATTTTCGGTCTTGATCGTAAGGAGCTTCGAAACGGAATGACGCTCTTTACATTCAACCTTACAGATTTCACAGATTCACTTCAGATGAAGATGTTTGCTAAAACAAAAGAGGATCTAAAGGTTCTGAGTTTGCTGGATAATGGAAAATGGGTGAAGGCACGTGGCCGAGTGGAGTTTGACCGGTTTATGCAAACCCCTGAACTTGTCATGATTCCATCAGATTTGACTGAAGTGAAGGCTCCGCCAGCACGTAAAGATAATGCACCAGTGAAGCGAGTAGAGTTTCACCTCCATACAACGATGAGTACGATGGATGCTGTTACTCCTATCGATAAATATATTAAAACTGCCGCTTCATGGGGTCACAAGGCGATTGCAGTTAGTGATCACGGTGGAATTCAGTGTTATCCCGATGCGGATAAACACTCCAAGAAGAATGGCATCAAGATGATGTATGGTGTAGAGGCCAATGTTGTTAATGACGCGGTCAATGTGGTGGAACAAGCGAAGCCCATTGATTTGAAGAGTGCGACATATGTTGTATTTGATATTGAGACCACGGGTCTATCGATCACGATGAACAAAATTACTGAGATTGCGGCAGTTAAAATGCATGAGGGTAAGGAAATTGATCGATATGCTACGTTTGTCAACCCGCATGAAAAAATTCCGTATCATATTCAGCAATTGACGAATATTACAGATGAGATGGTTAAAGACGCTCCTGATCTTGAACCGGTACTCAAAGATTTTGTAGAGTTTGTTGGTGATGCGGTCATTGTTGCGCATAATGCCAGATTCGATATGGGGTTCATTCAAGCTTCCCTAAAGAACGCTGGGATGCCAACGCTTGAAAATCCATATCTAGATACGCTTGAGTTGGCACGTCTGCTTCATCCAGGGATGAGGAATCACCGGTTGAATACATTGGCTGATAAGTACAAGGTATTGCTAGAAAGCCATCACCGGGCCATTGATGATACAGTTGCACTTGCTGGCATTTTGAACGGGCTGTTAGCTGACGTGGATAAAATGAAGGGAATTAAGATGTTGGATCGACTTAACGACTATGTCGGTAACGATTTATCCAACACAAGACCTTTTCATTGTGGAATTTATGCACTGAATCCGGTTGGCAAGAAGAATTTATACAAGCTCATATCGATGTCTCATACCGATTATTTTAAAAGAGTGCCTTGCATTCCGAAGTCTAAACTTGTAGAGTTGCGCGACGGGTTGATCGTTCTGTCAGGCTGTGAGAAGGGGGAATTCTTCGAAACAGTCCTGAACAAGACAGAGGAAGAAGCGGAAGAGATCGCTCAATTCTATGATGTGTTGGAAGTACAGCCGCTTACGATGTATATGCACCTTGTAGACAAAGGGTTTGTTGCAAGTCCAGATGACTTAAAGAACGCTATTCGTAAAGTAATTCGGATCGGGGAAAAGCTGAACAAGCCTGTTATTGCAACAGGAAATGTTCACTATCTTGAACCGGGTCATAAGCTGTTCCGTGATATTACTATTCATGGTATTACAGGCTTCAGTCCTCTGAAAGATATTCGCAAGCCAGATGCTCATTTCCGTACAACGGAAGAAATGCTGGAGGAATTCAAATATTTAGGTGAGGAAAAAGCTTATGAAATCGTCGTTAAGAATACGAATGATTTGGCTGATCGGTTTGAGGAATTGGAGCTGTTTCCATCCAAGTTGTTTACCCCAATTATTGATGGGGCTGACGAGGAAATTCGGAACACATGTTACGAAACAGCAAAATCGATATATGGTGAAGATTTGCCAGAGGTCGTTGTTGCTCGACTGGAGAAGGAATTGGAACCAATCATTAAGTACGGTTTCTCAGCGAACTATCTGATCTCCGAAAAGCTGGTTAAGAAATCGAATAAAGATGGTTATCTTGTAGGTTCACGGGGTTCGGTAGGTTCATCTGTGGTTGCTACTTTCCTCGGTATTTCCGAGGTTAATCCACTGCCAGCTCACTACATTTGTAAAAATCCGTCATGCAAACATAGTGAATGGTTCCTCGATGGTAGTGTACCGAGTGGGTTTGACCTTCCTGACAAAACTTGCCCAAAATGTGGCGGTGCTCTGAAAGGCGAAGGCCAGGACATCCCGTTTGAGACTTTCCTTGGCTTTAAAGGGGATAAAGTTCCGGATATTGACTTGAACTTCTCGGGTGAATATCAGCCAGAAGCGCATAACTATACAAAGGTCATGTTCGGACCAAAGAACGTTTTCCGCGCAGGTACCATTGGTACGGTAGCCGAGAAAACGGCATTCGGTTATGCCAAAAAATATGAAGAAGACCACCAGAAGCGTTGGCGCGGTGCGGAGTTAAGCCGGCTAGCGTCGGGATGTACGGGCGTTAAACGGAGTACCGGTCAGCATCCAGGCGGAATCGTGGTCGTTCCGGATTATATTGAAGTTGAAGATATAACTCCGGTACAGTTCCCAGCTGATGATGTGAAAGCCGAGTGGAAGACAACTCACTTTGATTATCACGCCTTTGATGCGAACTTGCTCAAGCTTGATATTCTGGGTCATGATGATCCAACGATGATGCGTATGCTTCAGGATTTGACGGGGGTAGATCCTACAACAATCCCTATGAATGATCCGAAGGTCATGAGTATGTTCAACTCTACGGAAGCACTGGGTGTTACACCTGAACAAATCCGGTCTCCTGTAGCTACCTACGGTGTTCCGGAGATGGGAACAAAATTCGTAAGGCAGATGTTGATCGAATCAAAACCATCCAGTTTTGCTGACCTTCTGCAAATATCGGGTCTCTCGCATGGAACGGGTGTATGGCTAGGCAATGCTCAGGAGTTGATTAAGAATGGCACATGTAACATCAAAACCGTTATCGGTTGTCGTGATGATATTATGCTCTTTCTGATCTACAAAGCCGGCATGGATGCGGGACTCGCGTTTAAGATTACCGAGAGTGTACGTAAAGGTAAGGGGCTGTCTCAGGAATGGATTGACGAGATGAAGAGATGCAAAGTACCTCAGTGGTACATCGATTCTTGCTTGAAAATCCAGTACATGTTCCCGAAAGCACACGCTGCTGCATATGTTATCTCAGCTGTGCGTACCGCGTACTTTAAGCTCTATCATCCAATTGAATACTATGCCACTTACTTCTCCGTCCGTGCTGAGGATTTTGATATCGATTTATGTTGTCAAGGTTATGATGCGATCCAGCGGCGGATTGTTGAAATCGAACAGTTAGGTTTCCAGGCAAGTACGAAGGAGAAAGGTATGCTCTCAATCCTTGAAATGGCCTTGGAAATGACAGCTCGAGGATTCTCGTTCAAAAGTATCGACTTGTATCGTTCTGATGCGTTACGGTTTACAGTGGATGGCGATTCGCTGATTCCTCCGTTCTCAGCTTTGCAAGGTATCGGTGATAATGCAGCACGCAATATTGCTGCTGCTAAAGAGCAGGGTGAATTCCTCTCTATAGAAGACTTTCAGCAGAAATCAAAAGCGAGTAAGACAGCGATTGAATTGCTCACACAAATGGGCTGCTTCCGAGGTTTGCCGGAGAGTAATCAACTGTCATTATTTTAAATAATGACCGTAAACACGCGGGAAGAGAGGCCACTTGACAACTCGACAGTCAAGGACTCATACTTGTCACTACTGCCAGACTATGTTATAATTTTTATGGTAATCATGGAGATAAAACCGTTGTGTAAAGAGTGGGGCAACCCACTCTTTACTCTTTGGTATATAGGAAATGAAAGTGTTGGAGGTTATGTTCTTTGAGCACACCGAAGATTAAAACGACTGTGGAAGAAATGGTGCAGCCGTATTTGAATGAGCACGGCTTTGAACTGGTAGATGTGGAATATGTTAAAGAAGGCAGCAATTGGTTTTTGCGTGTGTTTGTAGACAAAGAAGGCGGCATCGATATTGATGATTGCGGTTTAGTCAGCGAATACTTAAGCCAAAAGCTGGATGAGAATGATCCCATTCCGACAGCTTACTTTCTTGAAGTTTCTTCACCTGGTGCAGAGCGTCCGTTGAAGAAGAAAGAAGACGTGGCCAAATCAGTTGGAAAAGATGTTTTCGTTACGGTTTACGAGGCTGTGGATGGAATGAAGGAGTTTGAAGGCAAGCTGGTGTCCTTTGAGAATGAGGAGCTTGTTATCAAAACCAAAAAGAAGCAGCACGTTATTCCATATGCAAGAGTTGCCAGTGCCAGATTGGCCATCATTTTTTAGACGGAAGTTTTGAAAGGGGGAACCGATTTTCAATGAGTATGGATTTTATTGAAGCAATGAATGAGTTGGAAAGAGACAAAGGCATTAGCAAGGATGTGCTGTTCGAAGCGATTGAGGCGGCACTCATTTCCAGCTATAAAAGAAACTTTAACGCCGCACAAAATGTGCGTGTGGATATGAACCGCAATACCGGTGTTATTAAAGTGTATGCCCGGAAGTTAATCGTTGAAGAGGTTCTGGACTCTCGCACTGAAATTTCTCTGACTGCAGCAAGGGATATCAACCCGCATTTTCAACTCGATGATATTGCCGAGATTGAAGTCACACCAAGGGATTTTGGTCGTATTGCTGCACAAACAGCTAAACAGGTTGTTACACAACGTATTCGTGAAGCGGAACGCGGTTTGATCTATAGCGCCTTCATCGATAAAGAAGACGATATCGTTACCGGTACTTTGCAACGCCAAGATCCGCGTAATATTTACATTGATCTGGGTAAGATTGAAGCGGTTCTGCCGCTCACCGAGCTGATGCCTAATGAGAAGTTTAAGCATGGCGACCGGATTAAGGCTTATATTACGAAAGTTGAGAACACGACTAAAGGACCGCAAATTATGTTGTCTCGTACACATCCTGGTCTCTTGAAGCGTCTGTTTGAACTTGAGGTGCCTGAGATTTTTGACGGCGTGGTTGAGATTCGTTCTGTAGCCCGTGAAGCTGGATTTCGGTCCAAAATCGCTGTGTACTCCCGTAACGAGGAAGTTGATCCTGTCGGCTCTTGTGTTGGACCGAAAGGTATGCGCGTGCAGACTATTGTTAACGAGCTTCGCGGCGAGAAAATCGATATCGTGCGCTATTCGGAACAGGTCGAGGAGTATGTTGCAAATGCTTTGAGTCCTTCAAAAGTGTTGGAAGTGCAGGTATTTGAGGACGAAAAGATGGCTCGCGTCATTGTTCCTGATTATCAACTGTCACTTGCCATCGGGATCAAAGGGCAAAATGCTCGTCTTGCGGCAAAATTGACAGGTTGGAAAATCGATATCAAGAGCGAGAGTCAGGCGGAACAGGAATACGGCAGACCAAAAACCCTATCGGGTGAAATGCATCAGGATTCCGTCTCCGTCGATTAATGTGAACAGACGGGGGTGCTAGCTTTGAAACAGAGAAAGATACCGCTTCGTAAATGTGTGGCTTGTCAGGAAATGATGTCGAAGAAGCAGCTTATCCGCGTCGTGAAGACACCCGAAGATACAGTGCTTATTGATCTGACTGGCAAGAAGTCAGGTAGAGGCGCTTATTTGTGCGGTAAGCTATCTTGCTTTAAATTGGCCCACAAAAACAAAGCGCTTGATCGTGCTTTAAAGCATCATGTTCAACCTGAAATTTATGAACAGCTGGCTCAGGATTTCATAAAGGTAGAAGATGAATTTCTAGCGGCTAAGGAGAGTGCCGATGAAGAATAGGGCGCTTTCTCATTTAGGCCTTGCCATGCGTGCAGGTAAATTGGTTACCGGCGATGAGATCGTGCTCAAAGTAATCCGGTCTTCTGAAGCGAAAATGGTGATTCTGGCGGGTGACGCCTCAGATAATACAAAAAAAAAGTTCCGCGATAAGTGCGGGACTTACAAAATCCCTCTGGTAATCGGATTTGACCGGGAAAGTCTGGGCACAAGTGTAGGTAAACCTGAACGTGTTGTGCTGGCAGTTACGGATCAAGGATTCGCAGAAATGATCTCCAAGCAAGTGGAGATAATGTCGGAGGTGGAGTATATTGAGTAAACAGGAAAATAAAGACAATAAACTTCGAGTATACGAGTACGCTAAATCATTGAATATGAGTAGTAAAGAAATTATTACGATACTCAAGCGTCTAAATGTTCCGGTTAATAATCATATGAGTGTGATGGAGAACGATACGGTATCCAAAGTTGAGCAGTTTTTTAAGGACATTAAGTCGAATGCTGCTGCTAAACGTGATGGTTCGGATACCGCTCGTAATGAAAGCCGCAAACCGGCAGTCTCCGGAGTAAGTACAAGCAGTACAGCTCCCGCTGCAAACACTCAATCAAACGCTCCAACACAAAGCAGCGAAGGCGGTCGTTCTGGGCAAAACGGCAGCCGTAATCAAAGTCAAAATGTTACTGGTCAAGACCAGCAACAACAAGTACAGCCTAAAAAACAACAGGAAAAGCAGGTAGGTATGAACAATAGAAATCAAACCAACTCAAATGTAACAGGCACTCAACAGCGCCCTCAAGGCAGTCAGGATTCCCGGAGAACGAATACTGGAACTTCCCAAGGAAGCCAGCAAAATAACCGGAGTAGAAATCCTCAGCAGGGCTCTAGTCAGCAAGGTGGATCTCGTCCTTCACAAGGTGCAGGACAACAAGGCGGTTCCCGTCCTCAACAAGGTGGGGCACGCTCCCAAGGTTCAAGTCAAGGGAACCGTTCCACTCAAGGTGGATCACAGGGTGGACGTTCCGATTCTAACCGTTCCACTGGTAACACGGGCAGCAATAACAACAGTGCTGGAAACCGTGGTGGAAACAGAAACAACAACAACAACAATAATAACAACAACAATAATAACCGTTCCGGCTCTAAACGCTTTGATGATAACCGTCAAGGTGGATTCCGCAACAATCGTGGTGGGAAGAACAATCGCGGACGGAATCAGAGTCAGCAGCCGCCTCGTGAGAAAATCGACAACACGCCGAAGAAAATTATCGTCCGTGGCAACATGACCGTCGGTGAAACGGCGAAGCTGCTTCATAAGGACGCTTCCGAGGTCATTAAGAAGCTGATTTTCCTCGGCGTGATGGCCACTATTAACCAGGAGCTCGATATTGATACTATCCTGCTTCTGGCTGGTGAATTCGGTGTTGAAGTAGAAGTGAAGATTCCGGTTGAGGAAGATCGCTTCGAAACGGTTGAAGAGGTCGATGATCCTGCGGATCTGCTTGAGCGTCCTCCAGTTGTAACGATCATGGGTCACGTTGACCATGGTAAAACAACACTTTTGGATGCAATTCGCTCAGCGAACGTATCCAGCGGTGAAGCTGGTGGTATCACCCAACATATCGGTGCTTACCAAGTGGAAATCAACAGCAAGAAAATCACTTTCCTGGATACACCAGGTCACGAAGCTTTTACAGCGATGCGTGCTCGTGGTGCTCAGGTTACAGATATGACTATTATCGTAGTTGCAGCTGATGACGGTGTTATGCCTCAGACGGTTGAAGCAATTAGCCATGCGAAGGCTGCAGGACTGCCTATCATCGTTGCAGTTAACAAAATTGATAAGCCGGATGCAAACCCGGATAAAGTAAAACAAGAATTAACAGAATATGAACTGGTTCCGGAAGAGTGGGGCGGAGATACAATCTTCGTTAACGTTTCCGCGAAACAGCGCATGGGTCTTGAGGATCTTCTCGAAATGATCCTGCTCGTAGCTGAAGTTAACGAATATAAAGCGAACCCGAATAAGCGGGCGCGTGGTACCGTTATTGAAGCAGAGCTTGATAAAGGAAGAGGACCGGTGGCACGTATTCTGGTTCAACATGGTACCCTTAAAGTCGGCGACGCATTCGTTGCAGGTAACTGCTTCGGTCGTATCCGGGCTATGGTGAATGATAAGGGCCGTCGTCTGAAAGAAGCTGGACCTTCAACGCCTGTAGAAATTACCGGTTTGACTGAAGTTCCAGGAGCGGGAGATCCGTTTATGGTATTTGAAGATGAGCGTAAAGCTCGTTCCATTGCCGACAAACGTTCTATCACGCATCGTCAGTCCGAACTTAACACCAATACACGTGTTACGCTTGATGATTTGTTCCAACATATCAAAGATGGAGAAATCAAAGATCTTAACGTGATTATTAAAGGTGACGTTCAAGGTTCGGTAGAAGCTTTGAAAGGCTCCTTGAATAAGATCGAAGTGGAAGGCGTTCGCGTGAAAATCATCCACAGCGGTGCAGGTGCTATTACAGAGTCTGATGTAATTTTGGCTGCTGCTTCCAATGCGATTGTGATCGGCTTTAACGTTCGCCCTGATACTCAAGCTAAACAAACGGCTGAGCAAGAAAAAGTGGATGTTCGTTTGCACCGGGTTATTTATAACGTAATTGAAGAGATCGAGCAAGCTATGAAAGGTATGCTGGATCCGATTTACAAGGAAAATGTCATTGGTCATGCAGAAGTACGTAACACCTTTAAAGTTAGCAAGGTGGGTACAATTGCTGGTTGTATGGTTACTTCCGGTAAAATCGCGCGTAATGCTGAAATGCGTCTGATTCGTGATGGCATCGTTATTCATGAAGGTAAGATTGATTCCCTCAAACGTTTCAAAGATGATGCTAAAGAAGTGGCACAGGGTTATGAATGTGGTATTACCTTGGAAAGCTATAGTGACGTCAAAGAAGGAGACGTCATCGAAGCCTTTATCATGGAAACGGTAGAGCGCTAATAGAAGAGGTGATCAGACATGGCTAAAATTCGAACTGGACGCGTCAGCGAACAAATCAAGAAAGAACTCAGTCAGCTCATTCAGACTGAACTCAAGGATCCTCGAATCGGCTTTATTACCGTGACAGGAGTAGATGTGACGAACGACTTATCACAGGCTAAGGTTTACCTTAGTGTTCTTGGAGATGACGACCAGAAAGCGGCGACGTTGAAAGGTCTTGAGAAAGCCAGCGGCTTTCTCCGCTCAGAGCTTGGTAAAAGAATCCGCCTCCGGCATGTGCCGGAACTAATCTTCAAGTTCGATGAGTCGATTGCCTATGGCAGCCGAATTGAGAAGCTGCTTGGTGAAATCGGAGAACAGGATTAGAAGTTCGTTTTATAAAGGAGAGGGCGAATGCAGACCTATGAACAAGAGCTGCAGCAGGCCAAAAAATTTCTGCTGGAGCATGACGATTACTTGATCGTGTCGCACGTTCAGCCCGATGGAGATGCAGTCAGTTCCACCCTAGCGGTGGGCTGGCTTCTCTCACGTTTGGGCAAGAAATTCACAATGATAAATGAAGGAGTTATTCCTAAGCGAATGAATTCCTTATGGCATGCTGATGAACTTATCAATATGTCAGAGCAGTTACCTCAGCGCTCATTCAGTAGGGTAATCTGTGTGGATTGTGCCGACTTTGAACGTGTGGGCCGAACCAAGGAACTATTCACAGAAGATGCAATGATTGTGAATATTGATCATCATCCAACGAATAACCGGTATGGAGCGCTCAACGTAGTCCTTCCTGACGCTGCGGCTACTGC
Organism: Paenibacillus sp. GCM10028914; assembly: GCF_042666275.1. Classification (NCBI taxonomy): domain Bacteria; kingdom Bacillati; phylum Bacillota; class Bacilli; order Caryophanales; family Paenibacillaceae; genus Paenibacillus; species Paenibacillus sp. GCM10028914. The sequence continues at coordinate 311,051 of NZ_JBHTFO010000012.1, read as the reverse complement.
CGAGATTCTTTTTGACCTGCTAAGTTTGTTCGATGTGGAGTGGGATGTTGAGGTTGCCACAGCGATTTATACTGGATTATTAACCGATACAGGCGGCTTCCGATATTCGAATACAACTCCAAAAGTGATGAGTATCGCGTCAAAGCTGCTATCTTACGGCGTGAATGGTCCTGAAATTGCCGAGTCATTGCTCGAGGAGATGACACTTCCTCAGTTAAATGTGCTCGTAAAGGCTCTAAATACACTGACTATATCACCAGATGGAAAAATTGCATGGGTGCATGTTACACCTCAACATATGCTGGATACTGGAGCAATTAACGAAGATCTGGAAGGAATTGTTAACTATCCGCGTAATATCCAGGGCGTAGAGGTTGGAATATTGTTCAAGCAGGTAAACACCGGTGCTGTTAAAGTGAGCTTACGTTCTGCTGGAAAAGTAGACGTCGCAGCATTGGCCCAATCCTTCGGTGGAGGCGGCCATGTTCGTGCAGCAGGTTGCCGAATCGAAGGGGATCTGGAAGATATTATTATCCAAGTAGTAGAGCGGGTGAAACAAGCATTATGACAGAACTTGAAGGTATTTTGGCGGTCAACAAACCAGCCGGGTGGACTTCGCATGATGTTGTCGCTAAAGTGCGCCGTCTTGTCAAAATGAAAAGAATTGGTCATGCTGGTACACTTGATCCCGAAGTGACGGGTGTATTGCCGCTTTGCCTCGGTCGTGCGACCCGTGTGGTTGAATACATGCAGGAGCTACCTAAAGAATACCGGGCCGTGCTTCGGCTTGGACTTTCTACGGATACTGAGGATTTAACTGGAACTGTTATTGAATCGGTTGATGAAGTGAAGGTTACGAAGGTGGAAGCTGAGGAAACGCTCCGTTCCTTTTTGGGAGAAATTTCACAGGTGCCGCCGATGTATTCAGCTGTTAAGGTAGATGGAAAAAGACTGTATGAGCTTGCCCGCGAGGGGAAGACTGTTGAACGTAAAAGTCGCTTGGTGAACATACGTGAAATTGAGATGACAGGTTTTGAGGAGCATGGAGCTTATACCGATATTTCTTTTCGTGTTTTGTGTTCGAAAGGAACATATATCCGTACGCTATGTGTAGATATCGGAAGAAAGCTTGGACTTCCATCCACGATGGCGAAATTGGAAAGAACCTTATCAGCAGGGATTTCATCCTCAAAATGTCTGACACTTGAACAAATAGAGCAATTTATGGCTGATGGAACACTAGGTTCCAGGCTGATACCAGTGGATGAAGCTATTGTGCACCTGTCTGCTCATACGGTAATTGATGAGAAGAGAAGTGCCGCCTTACAGGGGCAACGGCTGTCAGCGCGAGCTATCAATCCTCCAGTGGATCATTCGGATTGTATTCGATTGTATGATAGTGAGAAGCGGTTTTTGGGTATATTTCAGAAACAAGAGGAAACCGGCGCGATTGTTCCGGTTAAGGTCTTTTCAGTATGAAAAACTATGGATATCCTATTTAAGTGAATTGCAGGTGAGAAGCACATGAAAATCGTTTCCATATCTTATCCGTTAACCTCGGAACAGAGGAATGACCTCGGCATCCCTCAAATAGCTGCGATCGGTCAATTTGATGGTATCCATTTGGGGCATGCCAGTGTTATTTCAACAGCTGTTGATTTAGCACGCGAAGAGGGAATACCTTCGGCTGTAATCACCTTTTACCCCCATCCGAAGGATGTGATGCGTAAAGGGAACTATGAAGGTTATTTAACACCTCAGCTGGACAAGCAGAAACTGCTTGCTGATATGGGCGTTGATATATTATATGTGGTGGATTTTAATGAGGAGTTATCTCAAGTCAGTCCTCAAGATTTCGTAACGGAAATGCTAATGCCCCTTCAACTTCATACGGCAGTGGTTGGCTTTGACTTCCGCTTTGGATTTAAAGGTGCTGGGCGCGCTGACATGCTTCATGAACTAAGCGGAGGAACGATTCAGGTTGTTACTGTTCCGCCTTTTCTTATAGATGGTGAGAAGGTTGGAAGTTCTTCGATTCGAGCAGCTCTCTATAATGGTCAGGTATCCGATGCGACTCGTTGGCTTGGGCGGTATTACCGGATTCGTGGTACCGTGATACATGGAGAAAAGCGGGGCCGGGCTTTGGGATTCCGCACGGCTAATCTGGAGCTCGAAGACCACTATGTTACTCCCGCTTTAGGTGTATATGCTGTATGGGCTCGCTGTAACTCCAATGATGATTGGCTACCGGGCGTTATGAGTGTAGGTCTAAAACCTACTTTCCATGATGGAATTGTGAAACCAATTTATGAGGTTCATTTACTTGATTTTGATGGAGATCTCTATGGTCAAACTATGGTTGTGGATGTGGTACAGTTCATTCGTAGAGAACTTAAATTCAACTCGGTAGATGAATTGATTAAAGGAATTAGAAGCGATGTGGACAAAACCAGGGAGATACTAGCGCGATAATTCTATTAGTTTAAAAAATATAGAAGAATAAATGGTTATCATATTTTCCTTTTTAAAAAAAGTATGATATACTCAAAAAGGTTGACCGGGTAATCCGGCACCGTAACCTTGGCTTGGTTGTTCGATCTCACCGTCGGTATCGAGGCCAATGGCGATTATAATGAAGGAGGTGAACAGGATGGCATTGACTCAAGAACGTAAACAACAATTGATTGACGAGCACAGAACTCACGAGTCCGATACAGGATCTCCAGAGGTGCAAATCGCTATCCTAACGGAAAACATTACGAACTTGACTGACCACTTGCGTACGCACAAGAAAGATCACCACTCCCGTCGTGGATTGTTGAAAATGGTTGGCCAACGCCGTAAGTTGCTTGCATACTTGAAAAACAAGGATGTTAAACGTTACAGCGCTTTGATCGAGAAGCTTGGATTACGCCGCTAATAATCCATAAGGTGTACGAAAGCAGCCTGGTTGTCCACTGTCCTCCTTGGAACGACAGCGGCGCAGCCGGGCTCTTTTTAGATTATAGGAACTGGGATATGTCTTTTGATTCTTGGTTCTTGATTGTTTGATATCGGGTTTAAATTGGATTCTTCCTGTACATATAGACTGAGGTACTGACCCGAGGACTGCCCTGTGTTTTTTGACGCATGGGTTGTCTTCTTATGAAGAATGCATATGTAGGTAATACTTGAAAGCAGTAGAGTAAAATACGAAGTCCTCAAGAGGAGGGGTTACATGGAAAAACGTGTTGAAATGATGTTAGGAGGAAGACCGCTAGTTCTTGAGACAGGCCGTTTGGCTAAACAAGCAAACGCAGCGGTTATGGTCCGTTATGGTGAGACAGCTGTTCTGTGTACAGTAACAGCATCAAGTGAACCGAAAGATTTGGATTTTTTCCCACTGACAGTTAACTATGAAGAAAGATTGTATGCTGTAGGTAAAATTCCAGGCGGCTTTATTAAGCGTGAAGGTAGACCGAGCGAGAAGGCAATTTTGTCTAGTCGTTTGACAGACCGTCCGATTCGTCCGCTGTTTCCTGAAGGTTTCCGGAATGATGTTCAGGTATTGAATCTGGTTATGAGTGTAGACCAAGACTGTGAGCCTGAAATTGCAGCAATGATCGGTACTTCGGCTGCCCTTAGTATTTCCGATGTTCCGTTTAATGGACCGATCGGCGGTGTAGCTGTTGGACGTATTGATGGCAAATTTGTCGTGAATCCAACGATTGCGGAACAGGAAGCTAGTGACATCTATTTGGTCGTAGCTGGAACGAAAGATGCGATCATGATGGTGGAAGCGGAAGCGAATGAAGTGCCAGAAGAAGTGATGCTTGAAGCGATTATGTTCGGTCATGATGAGATCAAGAGCATCGTAACGACCATTGAAGAGCTTGTTAGCATTGCAGGTAAAGAAAAAATGCAAGTGAAACTGCATGCTGTTAATGAAACAGTGAACCGTGAAGTTCGTGAATTTGCAGCAGAGCGTTTGGTGGAAGCCGTTCGTATCGCTGAGAAGCATGCTCGTCAGGATGCAATCGATGCGATTAACGATGAAACCTTCAACGTTTTTGAAGAGAAATACATTGAAACTCCTGAGCTTTTGAAAGATGTTAAAGAGGTTCTGCATGATATCGTAAAAGAAGAAGTCAGACGCCTTATCACACATGATAAAGTTCGTCCAGACGGTCGTGGTCTTTCCGAAATTCGTCCAATCGATTGTGATACAAGCCTATTGCCTCGTACACATGGATCGGGTCTGTTTACACGTGGTCAGACTCAAGCGCTTAGCGTTTGTACGCTTGGAGCACTTGGTGACGTGCAAATCCTTGACGGTATCGATTTGGAAGAGACTAAGCGTTTCATGCACCACTATAATTTCCCTCCGTTCAGTGTCGGTGAGGCTCGTCCTTTACGTGCACCTGGCCGTCGTGAAATCGGACATGGTGCTTTAGGTGAACGTGCATTGTCCAAAGTTATTCCTTCAGAAGTTGAATTCCCGTACACGATTCGTCTCGTTTCCGAGGTTATTGAATCCAATGGATCAACTTCCCAAGCTAGTATCTGTGCAAGCACACTTGCAATGATGGATGCGGGCGTACCGATTAAAGCACCTGTTGCTGGTGTAGCCATGGGATTGATCAAAGACGGTGATCAAGTTTCCATTCTGACAGATATTCAAGGCATGGAAGATCATCTCGGCGATATGGACTTCAAAGTGGCAGGAACTCCGGATGGTGTTACTGCGATTCAAATGGATATCAAAATTGACGGAATTGACCGTGGAATTTTGCAAGAAGCTTTGGAACAAGCCAAAGAAGGCCGTATGCACATTCTTGGCAAGATGATGGAAGCGATCGATAAACCAAGAGAATCTCTATCTCAGTATGCGCCTAAAATCATTACCATGAATATTAACCCGGACAAAATCCGTGATGTCATTGGTGCTGGTGGTAAAATCATCAATAAAATTATTGAGGAAACTGGTGTTAAAATCGACATCGAACAAGACGGTCGCGTATTTATCGCCTCATCTAATGCGGAGATGAATCAAAAAGCACTGTCGATTATTGAAGGTATTGTTCGTGAAGTGGCTGTAGGCGAAATTTACACAGGTACCGTAAAACGGATTGAGAAGTTCGGTGCATTTGTTGAAATTCTTCCGAACAAAGATGGTCTTGTTCATATTTCCCAACTATCTACTGAGCGTGTGGCTAAAGTGGAAGACGTTGTTGCGATTGGTGATGTGATTACAGTGAAAGTTACTGAAATCGATCAACAGGGCCGGATTAATCTTTCTCGTAAAGCTGTTCTGACAGCAGAAACGAAATAAGGATTAACTTACACAAATACCATTCATAATGAAGGAAAGAGGCAGAAATGTTTATTCTGGCTCTTTTTTTTATGGCTATCTACGTAATCCCTGAGAAGACCGCTACTTAATGAGGTTAAGGTACATAATACGTATCCTCGTCTCATAAAATGGGACAAAGCCAATAAAGGGGATGGATACGTCCATGAAGGGATTGAAGGTGGCTGTGCTGATTGCTGGCATCGCATCAGTAGCAGGAATCGCCGTATTTACGGGTTCTTGGGATTATATTAAACAGCTCGACCAGTCTAAAGGTTCGATACAATTAGAACAGCAAACTGCGTCTGTAGATGTAGAACTGCTGGGTGAGATTGAATCTGAAGCCGCAAAAACAAGAATTGCAGCTATAGATGCCAAGGTAGATTCCGTATGGAAAGCAGTGCCTGGTTATAATGGACAGGAGATCAATGTGGAAGAAACCTATAAGGGTGCAATTAAAAGAAAACCTGGCGAACCAATCCAGTATGTTTATCGACAAATACCAGCGAAGGTAAATCTTCAGGATCTAGGCGAACAGCCCATTTATCGTGGTAACCCGAATAAACCCATGGTTTCTTTCATGATCAATGTAGCTTGGGGTAATGAATTTATTGAGCCTATGCTGAACACTTTGGATGAGGAAAAGATTAAAACAACTTTTTTCTTAGATGGCAGCTGGTTAAAGAAGAATCCGGAGCTTGCAGCCGAAATTGTTAAAAGAGGCCATGAAGTGGAAAACCATGCATACTCGCACCCAAATATGAGTCAACTCAGTAGAGGACGGGCAGAACTAGAAATTGCTAAAACGCAGGATCTCCTCAAAGAAAGCTTAGGAGTGACCAACAAGTGGTTTGCACCACCATCGGGAGATTTTAATCAGCAGACCGTGTCGATCGCTTATGCACGAGGCTTAAAAACCGTTCTATGGACTCTGGATACAGTCGATTGGAGGAAGCCTTCTCCGGAATCAGTCGTGCAAAAGATAACAACAAAAGTAGAACCCGGTTTTCTCATACTTATGCATCCTACTTCATCTTCCTCAAAAGCTCTCAAAGGAATGATCCATGGTATACGCGCAAAAGGGTTGCATATTGGCACGGTAAGTGAAACGTTATCGCCTGAGCGAATTATGCCTTATGGAAGTTGAGCGTCTAAGTTAATTTTGATACAATGGATGGATGGCATCAAATCATAAATTTATATAGATTGAGTGAAACCAAGGAGCAGGTTAGGGGGGCCTTTCGTGAAAAAAATACAGCTGTCAAACGGCCTGAGAGTAGTTATGGAACAGATCCCTACATGTCGTTCGGTTTCTTTCGGGATATGGGTCAAAACAGGTTCTCGAAATGAATCGCTGGACAATAATGGGATTACGCATTTTATCGAACATATGATGTTTAAAGGTACGGAACGGTTCGATGCCCGTGCTATAGCTGAGGAATTCGATGCGATCGGTGGAAATGTAAATGCATTTACATCGAAAGAATATACTTGTTATTATGCTAAGGTACTGGATGAGCATCTTCCGATTGCTGTAGACGTGTTGTCGGATATGTTTTTTAATTCCCGTCTAGATCCGGAAGAGCTTGCGAAGGAGAAAAATGTTATCCTTGAGGAAATTTCCATGTACGAAGATACGCCAGATGATCTAGTTCATGATCTGATGTCGATGGCCGCATATGGTGATCATCCACTGGCTTATCCGATCCTTGGGACAAAGGAACGTCTCGAAGCAATGGACTCTGATCATTTAAGAGCGTATATGAACAGTCATTATACGATTGAAAATACGGTTATTGCTTTGGCTGGAAATATTGACGACAGCGTCATTGAACTGCTGGAGCGTCATTTTGGCGGTTTCAAGAATAGTGGTACAAGTCCGTTACTAACGGTACCAGATTTTCATGATGGACTATTGTTCCGCAAGAAAAAAACCGAACAGAACCATATTTGTTTATCTTTTCCGGGTAGCTCAATTGGTGATGAGCTTCAATATGCAATGGTGCTGCTCAATAACGCGATCGGTGGAGGCATGAGCTCCCGCTTGTTCCAGGAAATTCGTGAAAAGCGGGGACTTGCATATTCAGTCTATTCCTATCATAGTTCTCATGCAGACAGTGGCATGTTTACGATTTATGCGGGTACCGCACCGAAACAAACGAAAGATGTGCTTGAATTAACGAAAGAGATTTTATCTGATTTAGCGATAAACGGGATGACGGAGAATGAATTGCATAAAGGGAAAGAACAGCTAAAAGGAAGTCTTATTCTCAGTCTGGAAAGCACAGGCAGCCGCATGAACCGTCTTGGTAAAAACGAACTGATGATTGGCCGTCACCATAGCTTAGATGAGATGATAAAGCGTATTGAACAGGTGAACATGGATGACATCAATTCGGTATTAGATCGGATGTTCGAAACTCCATTTGCACTAGCGATGGTTGGTTCTTCAGACAAGGCGCTTAACAAAATTAGGAGGGACGAATTTGTTACATTACGTTCAAATTAAAAGATTATCAGGAAATGAAGATGTGAAATTACCAGTAAAAATGTCGGAGCTTGCTTCGGGGTTTGACCTGCATGCTGCTGTGGATGAGTCAGTAGTGCTGATGCCAGGAGAGCGAAAGCTGATTCCAACCGGGTTTGCTATTGCGATGCCAGGAGAGTTAGAAGCTCAAATTCGCCCACGCAGCGGATTAGCATTCAAGCACGGAATTACTTGCCTAAACACACCGGGCACGATCGATGCTGATTATCGTGGAGAGGTAAAGGTACTGTTGATCAATCTCGGACAAGAACCATTTACGATTGTTCGTAATGAGCGCATTGCTCAGATGGTATTCCAAACCGTGCCTAAGGTAGAATTCATGCAAGTGGACGAATTATCTGATACCGTTCGTGGAGCGGGTGGATTCGGACATACGGGCAAATAGAACGATAAGATTATGATCATGAACCGTTTCGGCAAATCACGCCGGGACGGTTTTTTTGTATGAATGTAGATGTAAATACGTAACAGCTCAAGTTTAACAGTTGCCTTTCTCACCTCTTTATAGGCCTGAGCATAAGATGGTCTATACATTGGTTTGGAAAGGAGCGACGCCTTGCATGCTGACAGGAGTCCGAACCGTTTTTATTGGCGGAGACGCACGGCAGATTGAGGTAATCCGTAAATGTATGGAGATGGATGCCTCTGTAGCAATAGCCGGATTTGACAAATTGCAGGATTCCTTCCAGGGAGTAGCCCGGGAGCCGCTCACAGCTGAGCTGTTGTCAGGTGCCGATGTTCTGGTACTGCCTGTCGTGGGTTGTGATGATGAGGGCCGTATTAGTGCACTTTATGCGGAAGGGCCGCTAAAGCTGGAGGAGGAACACATCAAAGCGATGCCTAAACACGCTGTTGTGTATACTGGCATGGCTAAGAGCTACTTGAGAGCTCTATGCGAAAAAAATAACATCAAGCTGGTTGAGCTATTAGAGCGCGATGATGTAGCGATTTACAATTCGATCCCTACTGCCGAAGGCGCGCTGATGATGGCTATTCAAAATACAGATTTTACGATTCATGGATCGACCAGTATGGTGCTAGGGATGGGACGGACTGGATTTACAATGGCTAGGAGTTTACAGGGATTAGGAGCCAAGATCAAAATGGGCGTCCGTAAAAGCGAACACTTCGCCAGAGCGGAAGAAATGGGCTGGAAGGCTTTTATGATCAAGGATCTCAGTACTCAATTGTCAGATATTAACCTGCTTTTTAATACGATTCCAACGATGATTGTTAATGCACAGATTATATCTAAGATGCCTCGTGATGCAGTCATTATTGATCTTGCTTCCGCTCCCGGCGGATGCGATTTCAGATATGCTGAGAAGAGAGGGGTCAAAGCCATGCTTGCACCGGGACTACCCGGAATCGTAGCTCCAAAAACAGCGGGCATTATCATGGCCAATACGTTAGTGGAGTTGATTTCAGAAGAAATCAAGATTCAGGGGGAGATGCATAAATGAACTGGAATGGTAAAACGGTAGGTTACGCTTTAACGGGATCACATTGCACATTTGATGAGGTTATGCCACAAATCAAGCGCTTTAAAGATGGAGGAGCAAATGTCATACCGATCGTATCAGGAACCATTATGACAACAGATACCCGATTTGGTTCATCGGAAAATTGGCAGAAACAGTTGAAAGAAATAACAGGTAATGATATTATTTCTACAATTGTTGAGGCGGAGCCACTCGGCCCTTCCAAGCTTTTGGATGTTCTGGTTATTGCTCCTTGTACAGGTAATTCGACGAGTAAATTGGCTAACGCCATGACGGATGGACCTGTGCTGATGGCAGCCAAAGCGCAAATGAGAAATTGCCGGCCGCTAGTGCTGGCTATTTCGACGAATGATGGTCTTGGACTGAATGCTGCAAACATCGCTAAACTGCTGGTTACTAAAAATATCTATTTTGTTCCTTTCGGACAGGATAATCCACAGCAGAAACCGAATTCACTCGTTGCCCGAATGGATCTTATTCCTGAAACTTGTTACGCAGCCCTAGAAGGGAAACAGCTGCAGCCGATGATAATTGAACGGTTTCATTCAGCATAGCTAATGCAACAGCAATGGAGACAGTTTTAGGTCTGATATCTCCTTGTTTAGCCCAACCATGCTACGACGGATGGTTTTACACTTGGAAGATTGAAAAGGTCCGTGAGACCAAAAATTATTGGGCGGCGAATCCCTATAAATACGGCTACCTGTGTGAATGCTGTGCAGATGCAGAAATAATCGTTCTAGATGAGCGGCCAGGCTAAACTGCTGGCCGTTTCATTAATCGGCGCCTTGTTTGAGTCTCCGGCAACAATAAACGGAGGAATTCTCATGCGCATTCTGGTTCAGAAATTCGGAGGCACCTCGTTGTCATCGCCAAAGGCGAGAGCTCATGTCATCGAACATATCCGTCGTGAGCTTGCCCAAAATTATCGATTGGTTGTTGTCGTATCCGCCATGGGACGAAAGGGCGATCCCTATGCGACAGATACGCTCTTAGATTGGAGCGAGCAGCATGGTAATGGTCTTCCGCCTAGAGAAAAGGATCTGCTGCTCTGCTGTGGTGAGATCATTTCGGCAGCTACGCTATGCAGCTTGCTTCAGCATGAGGGAATTCAAGCAACTGTACTAACGGGCGCGCAAGCCGGATTTGTTACAGATAACCAGTATGGTAATGCGCGTATTTTGGATGTTAGACCAGACAGAGTAAGAGCAGAACTGGAGAAATTTGAAGTTGTAATCGTGACCGGATTCCAAGGGCAAACCGAATCCGGCGATTTTACTACGCTGGGACGAGGGGGTAGTGATACATCTGCTACAGCACTAGGTGCTGCATTGCGAGCAGAAATGGTTGATATTTATACGGACGTAAATGGCATTTTAACGGCAGACCCCCGAATCGTTGAAGATGCCAGACCGCTTAGCCTGGTGAGTTATTCAGAAATATGCAATATGGCGCATCAGGGTGCGAAAGTTATTCATCCGCGAGCTGTTGAAATTGCTATGCAGTCACTGATTCCGCTTCGTGTCCGTTCGACTTTTACAGATACGGAGGGAACCCTTGTTACGCAGCGAGATGGATTTAAAGATATGGCAATGGGAATCGTTGACCGCTATGTAACCGGAGTCGCTTATGTTAGTAACATTACTCAGATTTCCGTGGAATGTGATTGTACAGAAGGCCTTCAATTGAAAATATTTAGGACGATGGCAGAGAACTCGATAAGTGTTGATTTTATTAATGTTACTCCAACAGGAGTTCTGTATACCATATTTGATCGTGATTCAGAACGAGCCATCTCTGCTTTGCAGGAATTAAAGTTGAAGCCAAAGAGTTTATCTGGCTGTGCTAAGGTCTCTGTGATTGGTGGAGGGATAAACGGGGTTCCTGGTATCATGGCTACCATTGTTGAGGCACTGAGTGAGCATGATATTTCAATACTTCAATCTGCGGATTCTAACACAACGATATGGCTGCTTGTAAAGAAGGAAGATATGGTTCAAGCGCTGAGAGCGCTGCATGGTAAATTTGAGCTTCACCGGTAGAATTGTCGAGAATAGATATTTTTTGCCGGTACTAGTTGAGGAGGAATCACAGTGGATTTTGGTAGATTAATTACGGCAATGGTTACCCCTTTTAATGCGAATGGTGAGATTAATTGGGACGAGACTTCAAGACTAATTGATTACTTAATTGAAGAACAAAAGACAGATTCGATCGTGGTTGCAGGAACGACTGGTGAGTCCCCAACTTTAAGTGATGATGAGAAGCTGAAGCTGTTTCAGTTTGTTGTTGAGCATGCAGCTGGAAGAAGCAAGGTTATTGCTGGAACAGGAAGCAACAATACTGCACACTCCGTTGAGCTTACTCAAAAAGCAGAGCAGTGTGGAGTCGACGGAATTCTACTTGTGGCTCCGTACTACAACAAACCGAATCAGGAAGGCATGTTCTTGCATTTTAAAGCCATTGCAGAATCCACTAAACTTCCGATCATGTTATATAACGTACCAGGACGAACTGGAGTTAGTATAAGTGCTGCTACTACGCTAAGACTTGCTCAAATACCAAATATCGTAGCTACCAAGGAGTGCGTTTCATTAGACCAGATAACGCAGATTGCTGCTGGTGCCCCAGAGGGCTTCATCACATATTCAGGTGATGATTCTTCTGCGCTTCCCGCTCTGTCTGTAGGTGCTTATGGAATTGTTAGCGTGGCTAGTCATATAGCAGGTAAACAAATGAAGGATATGATAGAGGCGTACGTCCAAGGCAATGTTCAAGAAGCAGCAAAGTTGCATCAAAAACTGTTCCCTCTGTTTAAAGGATTATTCGAATGCCCGAATCCACTACCTAATCCATCCGCAGTCAAATTTGCGCTTATTGAGAGAGGCTATCAGGTTGGAGGAGTCCGTTTACCACTGATTTCTCCAAGTGAAAGTGAAGCTGCTTATATCAGGAAAGTGCTAGAAGACTTGTAATTTAATCGGTATTATAGTCGAATTTTGTACATTTATACCATAAATCCCGAAAACCCGCCTTCTTGAGCAAAGAAGGCGGGTTTTCTTTTATAAAACTCTGCTTTCTAAGGGTATCCTATGCCTTACTGGGTGGGTGACTTGTGTTTTCACTTTTTCATCATGTATAATGAATTCAAGTGACTGGGTGCGGTATATTTTTGAAATTTAATATAACATTGGTGGACGTCCAAAACTTTAGGAGGGTTAGATTGATTTGTCAAAAAAAATAAATAGCGATAAACTATCGATTTTTGCCTTGGGCGGCGTCGGCGAAATCGGGAAAAATATGTATGTCATTCAATATGCAAATGACATCGTTGTCGTGGACGCGGGCTTGAAATTTCCAGAAGAGGACATGCTAGGAATTGATATTGTTATTCCTGATATTACCTATTTAACTGAGAATCGTGATAAAGTGAGAGGTATTTTGCTAACTCACGGACACGAAGACCATATCGGTGGATTGCCTTACGTATTGAAGCATCTGAATGTACCAGTGTATGGTACAAAGCTGACTCTCGGACTCGTAGAGAACAAGCTGAAAGAAGCTAATTTGCTTGGTGAAACGAAGCGAATTCTTATTCATGCGGATTCCGAAATCGAGCTAGGCAGCACTTTGAAAGCTACATTTTTCAAAACAAACCACAGTATTCCGGATTCGGTCGGCATTTGTATCGACACACCGGAAGGCAGTGTAGTTCATACCGGTGACTTTAAATTCGATCATACTCCAGTCAATGACCAGTATGCCGATTTGCAGCGTATGGCTGAAATCGGAAGTAAAGGTGTTCTGGCACTACTGTCAGACAGCACGAATGCAGAAAAACCGGGCTTTACCCCATCTGAGAAAAACGTTGGCATCGTTATGGAAGATATATTCCGTAAAGCGGAACAACGTGTAGTAGTAGCTACCTTTGCATCGAATGTACACCGGATCCAGCAGGTAATCAATGCTGCAGAGTCAACCGGACGGAAAGTAACCGTTATTGGTCGTAGTATGGTCAATGTTGTATCGATCGCATCTGATTTAGGTTACCTCCACATACCAGATGGAATGCTGATTGAGCCTGAGGAAGTTAATAAAATGGCAGCTGACCGTGTAGTTGTTCTTTGTACAGGTAGCCAGGGTGAGCCGATGTCTGCATTAACACGTATGGCGCGTTCAACGCACCGTAAAGTGGATATTCTGCCTGGAGATACCGTAATTATTGCTGCGACACCAGTACCGGGTAACGAGAAATACGTAGGTCGTACGATCGATGAACTGTTCCGTCTCGGTGCGAATGTTATTTATAGCGGTTCCAATTCTGGAGTGCATGTATCTGGTCATGGTAGTCAAGAAGAGCTTAAGCTCATGTTGAACTTGATGAAACCGAAATTTTTCATTCCTGTACATGGTGAATTCCGTATGCAGCGTCGACATGCTTTACTCGCTGAATCGGTTGGCGTTGATCCAGACAATATTTTCATCACAGATCTAGGTGAAATTGTTGAAATTCAAGGTGGTTCTGCACGTAAAGCTGGTAAAGTAACTGCAGGTAATGTACTGATTGATGGCTTGGGCGTGGGTGATGTAGGAAATATCGTACTTCGTGATCGCAAATTGTTATCTCAAGATGGTATTTTGGTTGTGGTTGTTACGCTTAGCAAACAAACAGGTTCCATTGTATCTGGACCTGATATTATATCCCGTGGTTTTGTATATGTGCGAGAGTCGGAAGGTTTATTGGAAGAAAGTAACCGAATCGTATCAAGTACTTTACAGAAATTGATGAGTGAGAATGTGAACGAGTGGGCTTCCCTTAAAACAAGCGTGAAAGATGCTTTGGGTCGTTTCCTCTATGAGCAAACGCGTCGTAGACCGATGATACTTCCAATTATTATGGAAGTTTAATTGAACACGCGAACAGAATAATTAGGCACACAGTCGCCCCTTTCGCAGGTAATATTGGACGGTTTTCTGCGAAGGGGGCTTTTTGCGTTTTTTATAAAGGACAAATTGTACTATAAAGGGATAATCCGGTATGTGTTTTTGCCATACTACACAATAGCGTAAGCAAGATTATGACTATAAGGCAGGGTGTAGATATGGATAAGAAATTGATGAACAGTAATAAAACAAGCGAAACAGGCGTGCCAACAAATCCAACTGAAGACAATAATAAACCGACTGTAATCGATTCAATACAGCAATTAGGTCAAACGGGAGTGCCTGCAAGCACAGAATCTAATATTTTTTGTATGACGATTATCGGTCAAATTGAAGGGCATCTCGTCCTTCCGCCACAAAATAAAACAACAAAGTATGAGCATTTGATTCCACAGTTGGTTGCTGCTGAGCAGAATCCTCGGGTTGAAGGGCTGCTTATTATTTTGAATACGGTTGGCGGAGATGTTGAAGCTGGGCTTGCCATAGCAGAAATGATTTCCTCTCTGACAAAACCAACGGTTACGGTTGTCATTGGTGGAGGGCATAGCATCGGTGTACCGATTGCGGTAGCTTCGAGTTATTCTTTTATAGCAGAGAGTGCAACGATGACGATTCATCCAATACGCATGAGCGGATTGGTCATAGGTGTTCCGCAGACTTTTGAGTATATGGAGAAAATGCAGGAGCGAGTTGTAAGGTTTGTAACGTCCCATTCGGGGATCACGGAGGATCAATTCAAAGCGTTGATGTTTAAGACAGGAGAGTTGAACCGGGATATCGGAACAGCTGTGTCAGGTAAGGATGCAGTGAAATACGGTCTGATGAATGAGGTGGGGGGCATTGGGCAAGCATTGGCTAAATTAAACGAGTTGATCGGGGAAACAAAGAATGTTAGTTCAGGAGGGATAACCCAATGACGCTCTATACCGTAATGCCAGAGGATCTTGTGTGGCAGAATGGAGCTTCTTATGAACCTGCACCCACCTTGGAAATCCAATTAGGTGGTCTTCTCATGCAGGTCGAACCAATGAGCGACAATAAAGCAAAAATTATTCGATTGCTAAATTGTGAACTAGCAGATTATTTGAATCCGCAGTATGCCCCAGGCAGTATAGTATCCTTTTTACCTGTCATTGAACAAAATAGGGCTAAAGTCTGAAAACAGAACATAGGTACGCCACCCGAAAATATGTTATAATATGGCTTCGGGGGTGACACTATTGGCAAAACGCAAGAAAAAGAAAAGAGCCGTATTTGCCTCGGTTCTTAAATATGAAATTTATGGAATTATACTGATGACACTCTCCGTGATCGCATTATCCGGAGAAGCTCCGGTAGGACGCTCTTTATCGAAGATGTCAGGATATCTACTTGGAAAATACTATTTTGTAATCCCCCTGGTTGGTGTATTTTACGGTTTAATGGTCATGATTCACAGGAAATGGCCTAAGCGCTGGAACAGCCGCCGTACTGGTATTCTTCTGTTAGTCTTATCGCTGACCTTGATGAGCAGTATTAGTGGACTGGAGCCCAAACTGGGCCCGATCGGTCAATTGAGTTCAAGCAATGTGCTTGCTCAGATACATAGTGATTTACAAGGAGAGCTTCTTCACGGTAAAGCAGACGGAAATCACCCTGTAATGGGTAGAGATATTAGCGGAGGATATGTTGGTGCTTTGCAGTTTTCTCTGTTACTAATGTTCTTTGGTGTCATTGGTGCACGGCTGATCATGATTGTGATGCTGTTCATCAGTTTTATGCTGATTACTAACCTATCTTATGTCGATCTCATTCGAATGCTGCGGGTTCGTCTTGTGAAAGCAGGCAAGCATCTCCAAAAGAGAATGAAAGCGACACAGACGAAGTCCAAAGCTTCGACCACATCAAGGAAGAAAAAGCCTCAAGTCATTCCGGAATACGAGGATGATGACGGTGATGATCTGGATGATGTGGAGATGCCACTATCGAGTAAGAAATTGTCTCCTGTATTTTTTCAGTTATTTGGAAACAAACAGTCGAAGAACAAAGCTGTTCAAGATCAGCTTGCTCATGATGATGAAAGCCAAGACAGTAAGTTTAACTTGGGAGCAGAAGGTTTCTCTCAAGATGACGTTTTAATGGATCCATTAGATTATGAGGCTTCACCGCTACAAGCGGATCCATCACCTTCATCACCTATTATTCGTGATTTCTTTGAACAAGTGAAACATGAAGGTGTTGTAGAAGAAGAGGAAATGGATGATCTGGATACCGAACCTCTTCAAGCAATGACACCGGATGAGCCATCTATGGACTCTGGAGACATGGAATCAGGCTCTGTCTCACCGGTGTCGGAAGTAGAGTTAGCTTCATCAGAATCTCCTAAAGGAGAGTCAGAGCAGGAGGCGAGTCCTGCTTCACCGCCACCACCGCCACCGAAACCATATAAGCTTCCTTCATTTCGTTTGTTGTCCAAGCCTAGCAATGGCGGGAAGTCGGGTGATCAGAAGGATTATATGCAGACAGCCCGCAAGCTAGAAGCAACTCTCGAAAGCTTTGGGGTTCGTGCTAAAGTGCTGGAGGTTGTACGTGGTCCATCTGTGACGAGATATGAAATTCAGCCGGATATCGGCGTGAAGGTAAGCAGAATTGTTAGTCTCACAGATGATATTGCACTAGCTTTAGCAGCGAAGGACATCCGGATGGAAGCACCTATCCCTGGGAAATCTGCGATTGGTATAGAAGTTCCGAACAATGAGGTTTCTATAGTAACAATGCGGGAAGTCATGGAGACACCGTCCTTTCAGGATGCGCAATCCAAACTGTCTATAGCTTTCGGGCGAGATATTTCTGGACAGACCATTGTCGGTAATCTGGCTAGGATGCCCCATCTACTAGTGGCAGGTGCTACGGGCTCTGGTAAATCGGTATGTATTAACGGGATTATTACAAGCATTCTCTATAAGGCAAAACCTGATGAAGTAAAGTTCCTGATGGTTGACCCTAAGATGGTTGAGCTAAATGTATATAATGGAATTCCTCATCTCTTGGCCCCGGTTGTGACAGATCCTAAACGGGCGTCGTTAGCCTTGAAGAAAATTGTAGTGGAGATGGAGAAACGTTATGAACTGTTCTCCAAGTCAGGTACAAGAAATATTGAAGGTTATAACACACTGATGAAGGATAATTTGCCCGCCATTCTACCATATATTGTCGTTATCGTAGATGAGTTGGCTGATTTAATGATGGTAGCAGCACATGATGTTGAAGAGGCTATTACACGTCTTGCGCAGATGGCACGTGCTGCGGGTATTCACTTGATTATTGCTACCCAGCGTCCTTCTGTGGATGTCATTACTGGCGTCATCAAGGCGAATATTCCTTCGCGGATCGCCTTCGGCGTCTCCTCACAAGTCGATTCCAGAACGATTCTGGATATGGCTGGAGCAGAGAAACTTCTTGGACGAGGAGATATGCTGTTCATGCCGATGGGATCGTCGAAGCCTATACGGGTTCAAGGTGCATTTATGAGCGATCAGGAGGTAGAGAACATCGTAGGCTTTGTAAGGGACCAAGGACAAGCGGAATATGATGAGTCTCTCGTTCCTGAAATCGATGAATCTGGAGTTTCTGATGATGAAGTGCTCGATGAGCTGTATGACCAAGCGGTAACTATTATTTTGGAAGCCAAGCAAGCTTCCGTCTCTTTGCTTCAGCGGCGTATGAGAGTGGGTTATACACGAGCTGCGCGTTTGATTGATTCCATGGAAGCTCGAGGTGTGATCGGTCCATACGAAGGCAGTAAACCACGTGAGGTATTAATGTCGATGGAGCAATATCAGCAAAGTCGGGTCAGTTCATAAGTGAGAAATCTAATTAGACAGGTATCTTTTTGCATGTTTTATGCGAAAGATACCTGTTTTTTGTTCCCGATGAGAGTGGGCTATATTGTTTCTTTCTAATATTACAATGATTTTTAAAGGTCTATTTGCTTCTCTTGGAATATCGTGCATAGGAAACAGGGTCGCTTGTCATAATAACTTTAGCAATCCTGTTAAACCACAAGAGAAAGGTAGAGCGCAGCATGAAAAACGTAAAGATTTGGCTACTGATCGGCGTCGTGGTATTGTTATCGGCGGCTGTATTTTCACAAACGAAGGCCACTTCAAAAACCGAAAAAGATATACTCACACAGGAAGCCATTCCGACCTTTAGTCAGACTATTTTGAAATTTGGTTCTACAGGTGATGATGTATATGAGCTTCAAGGACGTCTGAAGTATTTAGGCTTTTACCACGGTAAGATTGATAGTATCTTTGGTTCCAAAACCCTTGGATCTGTTAAATGGTTTCAGTCCGAATTCGGTATGAAGGTAGACGGTATTGTCGGTCCAAAAGTAAAACTTAAGCTTTACAATGCAACGAAAAATTGGCGTCCTACAGAACCTAAGCAGACGGCAGGTGGCGGAGCTGCCAACAAAAAAGGGACAGTTTCCTCAGCTAATTCTATGGGATTGTCAGATAATGATCTGAAGATTATGGCTAACGCAGTATATGGTGAAGCACGTGGTGAACCTTTTGAAGGGCAAGTTGCTGTAGCAGCGGTCATTCTAAATCGTGTGAAGTCTCCAAATTTCCCTAACACTCCATCGGGGGTTATCTTTCAGCCGCGTGCCTTTACGGCAGTAGCAGATGGGCAAATCTGGCTTGAGCCTAACGAAACGGCGAAAAAAGCGGTGCTTCAAGCGTTAAACGGTTGGGATCCGTCAGGAGGCTGTCTCTATTACTTTAATCCGAAGACAGCTACCTCCTCTTGGATATGGAGCCGTCCTCAAGTGAAAACAATTGGACAGCATATCTTCTGTATGTAATGCCAGCATGAAGCAACCGGGGGCTTGTCTTCGGTTGCTTCTTCACTTTGCGATGGGTTAGAATGGAACTAAATTAAGCCTAGAGCATCATCAATTCATGTGGTAAGGGAGTTTTGGACCTTGACGACGAAAACGGGATTTGAACACGGCACAGCTGGCGGTATCCGAATTCATGTACTGCCGACACGCCGCTTCAAAACATTCGCAATTTCTCTGTATGCCGGAAGTCCACTGAAAGAAGAATCAGTGACAACAACGGCTTTGACACCGTTTGTACTTCGGAGAGGTACAGTTTCCTATCCGGAGACTAGGGCTTTCCGTGAACGGCTTGAGCAGCTATATGGCGCGGGATTTGGATTTGATGTTTACAAACGTGGAGATCACCAGATCGTGCATTTTCGGATGGACACGATTAATGATTCTTTTGTACAAAGTTCGGAGAGTCTTTTGAAATCGTCATTTGCTTTTTTAGGAGAGGCACTTACGGCCCCGGTTCTTGAGAATGGCGTGTTCCGCACTTCTTATGTTCAAACAGAGCGGGATACCGTTCGTAAAAAGCTGGAAGCGATTGTGAATGATAAAATTCGTTATGCTGCAGAGCGCTGTATTGAGGTCATGTGCCGAAATGAGCCATATCGACTTCATCCTTTAGGCCAGCGTAAGGATTTGGATGGTATTACAGCAGAAGAGCTTTATAAAGCTTATCGTAAATGGCTGGATGAAGCTGTATTTGACCTTTATGTTGTTGGGGATACATCCATTGAGGAAGTAACGAAGCTTGTAGAAGAACACTTCTCTATGGACCGTGTACATGCATCTGAGTATGCGGCATCGGTTGTCCGGTCCGATCCGGGAGAGCCTCAGACTGTTGTTGAGAAACTTGACGTCAATCAAGGGAAGTTGAACCTGGGGCTTCGTAGCAAAATTACGTATAAAGATGAAGATTATGCCGCAGCCTTAATGTATAACGGTATTCTTGGTGGATATCCGCATTCTAAGCTGTTTGTTAATGTCCGTGAAAAGGAAAGTCTCGCTTATTATGCTTCTTCACGATATGACGGGCATAAAGGGATTGCCACCATCCAATCGGGCATTGAAATTCAAAACTACGAGAAAGCGGTTGAGATTATCCGCAAACAGCTCGATGATATGGCAAATGGCGTGATATCGGAGGTTGAAATGACTCAGACGAAGGCAATGATCCGTAATGTAATCAAGGAAATGCAGGATTCTGCCTTTGAGTTAATTGCGTACGATTTTAACCGCGTTCTATCCGGAAAGGAGCGCACGGCAGAGGAACTTCTGGAGCAGGTGGGGAATGTTTCAAATGATGACGTTACACGCGCCGCCTCCGCCTTTTCGCTCGATACAATTTATTTCCTGACAGGCCAAAAGGAGGAATAGCCGGTGCAAAGCGTTCATTATGAGAATTTGCAAGAAACATTGTATTATGAGGTGCTGGATAACGGACTGCATGTATACGTGCTTCCGAAGCCGGGATTCCAGAAAACATACGCTACATTTGCCACGAAATATGGCTCTGTAGATAATCATTTTCGTGTAGAAGGCAAGCCTGAAATTAGAGTTCCTGATGGGATTGCTCATTTTCTTGAACATAAAATGTTTGAAGAGCCAGAAGGCGGCGACGTATTTGCTAAGTTTGCTTCCAATGGAGCATCTGCTAATGCATTTACAAGTTTTGACCAGACGGTATATTTATTTTCTGCAACAGAGAACATCATGGAGAATTTGGAGACGCTGATTGATTTTGTTCAGAATCCTTATTTTACAGATCAGAACGTGGAGAAGGAAAAAGGGATTATTGGACAAGAAATCAATATGTATCAGGATAATCCGGATTGGCGTGTATATTTCGGCCTAATTGAAGCGATGTATAAAGTACATCCAGTGCATATTGATATAGCAGGAACGATAGAATCCATTGGAACCATAACGAAAGAAGACTTATACACTTGTTATAATGCCTTCTACCATCCGAGCAATATGCTGTTATTCGTCGTGGGTGGTGTAGATCCGGAAGAAACGATTGCGCGGGTAAAAGCAAATCAGGCACGTAAAACATATGAAAAGCAAGGTAACATCGAACGCTTATTTGATCCAGAACCGCAGCAAGTTGCTGAAAAGAAAAAGGTATGCAGACTTGCTGTATCACTGCCTAAATGCCTGTTCGGTTTTAAAGAGAAAGAGGTTCAGCTTACCGCAGAGGATCAGCTCAGACGAGATCTAACGACAAAACTGATGCTGGATCTGTTATTCGGTTCAAGTACGGAGTTGTATCAGAAACTATATGATGAAGATTTAATCTCTGACAGTTTCTCGCATGAGTTTAACAGCTCAGCTCAGTATGCTTTCTCCGCAGCGGGTGGCGATACGAAGGATCCGCAAAAGCTGCTTCAGCGTATTCGTGAAGAAGTGGACCGGTTGAAGCAAAGCGGATTTAACCAATCTGATTTTGAGCGCGCACGGAAAAAGAAAATGGGTGGATATTTGCGGATGCTCAATTCCCCGGAGAACATCGCACATGAGTTTACTCGATATGAGTTCAAAGGCAGCAACTTATTCTCGGTTCTTCCGGTGTACGAGTCGATTACACTGGATGATGTTAATCGCAGATTGCAGGAACATGTAGACTGGGAACAGCTTTCTGTATCCTTGGTGTTAAGTCCGGAATGAATGATTTCAAGGGAGAGATTATGAAACCGATCGGGGAAATGACCGTTCTGATCACAGGAGCCAGCAGAGGCATTGGGGCGGCTATAGCCGAGCGTTTTGCAGCTGTGGGCATGAACATCATCATTCACTATATGAGCTCTCACGAGGCCGCTAATGAGGTTGCACGGCGATGTATGAGCCATGGATCTAAGGTGATGACCGTATCAGCGGACTTAAAGGATAAGGAACAAATTTTACGGATGCAAGAAAAACTGAAGAATCATGGCATGGAACCTGATATTTTGGTTAATAACGCAGGGATTTCTCACTATGGCCTACTATCGGATGTGACCGAAGAGGACTGGGATACTGTGATGTCGGTTAATCTGAAGGGGACGTTCCTGTGCACTCAGGCCTTTATGGGGCGAATGGTCTCACAACGATTTGGACGGATTATTAATGTATCATCAGTGTGGGGCATTTCGGGCGCTTCTTGCGAGGTGCTTTATTCGACCAGTAAGGGAGGATTAAATGCATTCACTAAGGCACTGGCAAAGGAGCTTGCTCCTTCTGGTGTAACTGTTAATGCGGTTGCTCCTGGAGCTGTGGATACTTCAATGCTTGGTCATTTGGAGGAAGAAGAGATTCGCATGCTTGAAGATGAGATACCCGCTGGGCGTCTTGCCCAGCCGGATGAGATATCTTCGCTTGTTTACTTTTTAGCTTTGCCGGAGTCGGGGTACATCACAGGACAGGTGATTAGTCCGAACG
This sequence comes from Paenibacillus sp. GCM10028914, assembly GCF_042666275.1. NCBI lineage: Bacteria > Bacillati > Bacillota > Bacilli > Caryophanales > Paenibacillaceae > Paenibacillus > Paenibacillus sp. GCM10028914. The sequence goes on along the minus strand of NZ_JBHTFO010000012.1, from coordinate 288,435 downwards.
GCGGCTGGGTGACATAAAGTTCGCTGTTAATGGTGCATTTAACCACTCATAGCGCTTGGAGTACGGGGCATATTAACATTGTTCATTTAAATCTCAATTGCCAACAAGCAGAGGAGGATTTAACATGTCATCCGTACTCAAGAATTTTGATTCCTGGAAAAAGTTCCTTGGAGAGCGTGTCGTTCAAGCAGAGAAAGCAGGGATGAGTGAAGACACCATTTCCCAGCTGGCTTATGAAATTGGCGATTTCCTAGATGAAAAAGTCGATCCTCAAAACTCTTCAAACCGTGCACTAAAAGAGCTCTGGGATGTCGGTAATGAGGAAGAACGACGGACAATTGCGCGTCTCATGGTCAAACTGGCTAAGTCGAACGCATAGTTCCAAATGCAGCCCCCTCATGCAGGGGGCTTTTTATTCGAATGGTTACAGAGTTGTCCTTGCCTTTCATTTTCATTTTATATATCATTAACGTGACCCATTTTTAAAACTTCTTCGGTATGTTCTTTTAGATAAGTCATGACCGGAGGTTAATTGAATAGGAGTTCGGGTGAGGTGCTTTTGGTGGAATCTAAACAATGGTATATGGAGTATAAGATACATAAGAACCGTCCTGGCCTTCTTGGTGATATTGCTTCTATGCTCGGTATGATGGAAGTGAATATTTTGACCATCAACGGTGTAGAGGGCCAGACGAGAGGTATGCTCCTTGAGACAGACGATGAAGAGAAAATTACCTTAATGGGTAAAATGTTAAACAAAGTAGATAATATAACTGTGACGGCATTAAGACCTCCAAAACTGGTGGATATTTTGGCTGTTCGTCATGGCCGTTACATCGACCGCGATTCTGACGATCATAAAACATTTCGTTTTACTCGTGACGAGTTAGGTTTACTAGTGGATTTTTTAGGTGAATTGTTCAAAAGGGAAGGAAATCAGGTCATTGGTCTTCGGGGGATGCCACGAGTCGGGAAGACGGAATCTATTATTGCCGGTAGTGTGTGTGCGATGAAGCGATGGACTTTTGTTTCTTCAACCTTATTAAGACAGACGATTCGCAGTCAATTGTCAGAGGACGAAATGAACCCATCGAATGTCTTTATTATTGACGGAATCGTGAGTACAATACGCTCTAACGAAAAGCACTATCAATTGCTTCAGGACATTATGTCAATGGAGAGTACTAAAGTGATTGAACATCCAGATATTTTTGTGCGGGAATCTGAATTTTCATATGATGATTTTGATATTTTGATCGAATTGCGAAACAATCCGGATGAGGAAATCGTTTATGATACATTCACCGGTTCGTACAGCGACGATCTGTAATGACCGCAGAAATTCCAATAGGAGGTGATGGTATGTCCGAACTGGGACAACAATTGAGAGAAGCACGTTTACAGAAAGGGATGAGCCTGGATGACGTGCAGGAAGTTACAAAAATACGCAAACGCTACTTAGAAGCCATCGAGGCTGGGGACTATAAGGTGCTTCCAGGCAGCTTTTATGTCCGGGCATTCATCAAAACCTATGCGGAAGCGGTAGGTTTAAATCCAGATGAGCTTCTTGAAGGTCATAAGCAGGATGTGCCCAAGGCTGAACCGGAAGCAACCATGGAGCCTGTTATGCAGAAACGTGCTACAAGAGCATCTTCTGATCGTAACATTAGCTGGCTTCCGACGGCGTTGATGTGGACATTTCCAATTTTGATTATTGCTGTTATCTATTTATACGCTTCTAACTCCAACAATGATGTGCCTGATAAGGTACCGCCTGTAACCCAAACAGATCCATCTGATCAAGGAGAGGCCGGAGGCGAGAATCCTACCGTGCCAAATCCTGGAGGTGCTCAGGGTGATGGCGGCACGGGTGAAGGAACGGAAACAGACCCAGGAAATGAAGCTGATCCAGGGGATGAATCGGATGGTGAGGTACAAGAACCTGATGATGAGAATCAGCCGGAAGAGCCAGGTCAAGTTACGGTAACGGAAGACCGCAAGGAAGGCAAGAATGTTGTCTTCAAAGTCGCTGCTTCTGGAGACACACCAGTTAAGGTGGAAATTAAAGCTTCCGGACAAAGTTGGGTGGAAATTTATCGGGGGTATAACTCTACGGGTGAAAAGCTTTTCTTCGGTATGATGAATGCTGGGGACTCTGAGAGCTTTGAATTGGACAGTCAAGGTATGTATGTTAAGTCCGGATACTCTCCGGCTACGGCTATTACTGTAGGTGGACAAACGGTAACAGACGGCAAGACATCTTCCCGCCTGTTGTTTGAGCCTGTTGATTCGTCTTCGACCAATAGCAGTACTACAGGAACTGACGTAGAATAGACTTTCCTTTCTTAGGAGAAGTTAATAGCGGTGTGCGATTAAGCATATCGCTATTTTCACATCCTTAGGAAGTGAGGTGGGCAGCAGGATGACGGTAAGTTGGATTGTAGCCGGATTAGGTATAATCGTAAGCCTATTGGGATACTACCTGATTCCAAATGATTGGGGCTACGGTATACTTGGTTTTGGATTAGCCCATATCATTCTCGGTATTCTTGATATGTTTCGGAGGCCAGATAAAATTAAGGACAGTAATTAGATGACACGGACTTCGTCTTCTCCTTATTAATGGGAAGACGAAGTTATTTAGTATAGAAGTGATTTACCATGGGGATTAGACTTCTACCAGAGTTATAACCTATAATAGAATGGACATATTGCCCGAAAGGAATGAATGATGAATGAGTTCTGAAAGTTCATTTGATATTGTGTCCAAAATGGACATGCAGGAGTTGAATAATGCGATTAACCAAGCGGAGCGTGAGATTGAGAATCGCTTCGATTTTAAAGGTAGTAAAAGTAGTCTGAAGCTGGACAAAGATGCGCTAGTTATCGCGTCTGATGATGAATACAAGCTGAATGCAGTTATTGATATTTTGCAATCAAAGATGGTGAAACGTGGACTGTCTTTGAAGAACGTAGAGTATGGCAAAATTGAACCTGCGTCGTTAGGCACCGTGAGACAACGTCTCTCACTTAAACAAGGTATCGATCAGGAGAACTCGAAGAAAATTAACATCTTGATTCGTGATTCGAAGCTCAAGGTGAAGAGTCAAATTCAAGGAGATCAGATTCGGGTTTCTGGTAAGAGTAAGAATGATCTTCAAGCAGTTATGCAGTTGTTACGCAAAGCTGACCTGCCGCTGGATCTGCAGTTCACCAATTTGAAATAGGCTCCTGGCCTCCCTTCGAATACGAGGAGGAGGTCTTTCTCTTTTGACAGGGAACCAGCCTTAATATTATACTGAAAATCGATATATCAAGTGAGCGGATATATTTTTCTGTATGGACTACTATCCGCATATAGACCCTTTAGGTACATAAGATTTACAACTCTTCAGTTTGGAGAACAGACTGATTCTTGGTCTGACTCGAGTGACAAGACAACCCCAATAAAGGGAGGCTGCTTCATGAATTTACCAAATCGCATAACGCTGGCCCGAATTTGCCTGATCCCCGTTATGATGATTTTTTTGCTTGTAGATTTCAACTTTTATCCAGAGCCGATCGTATGGAATGGTTTTACATTACCATATAATCAACTTATCGCTGCGGTAATTTTTATTGTGGCAGCCAGCACGGATGGAATAGATGGTTATCTCGCGCGAAAGAATAACATGGTGACTAATCTTGGCAAACTTTTAGATCCCCTGGCAGATAAACTACTTGTGGCTGCTGTACTCATCTCACTGGTGGAAATGGGGAAAGTAGAATCATGGATTGTTGTAGTGATTATAAGCCGCGAGTTTGCTGTTACTGGACTGCGTCAGATTGCTCTGCTTGATGGAGCAGTTGTAGCAGCTGGAAACTCAGGGAAATTGAAGACTGTAATTCAAATCGTAGCAATTGTAGCGTTACTGATCAATAATTTTCCATTCGTATTCTTTGGAATTCCGTTTGATCAAATTGCGATCTGGGCAGCTGCATTGATAACGATATACTCCGGCGCTGAATATTTTGTGAAAAATAAACACCTTCTCAGGGGTGCTGGAGCTTAATGGCAATAGGAGAAATCCTATTGCTTTTTTCTTCCATCTTCATGGCGCTTGCTTTATGCTGTGATTTATTGCTTATTAAATAAATATATCGAGATATATTCTAGGAGGTTCGGTGGATGAAAGCAGAGATCATTGCAGTCGGAACGGAGCTATTGCTCGGTCAAATCGTAAACACAAACGCCCAGTATTTGTCAAAACAATTAGCGGGCATGGGTATTGATGTATATTATCAAACCGTCGTCGGCGATAATATAGAGCGCATTAAGGAAACACTTAAGATCTCCAGTGCCCGTGCCGATATTATTATTCTGACTGGCGGTCTTGGGCCGACACAGGATGATATTACAAAAGATGCTTTGGCTGAGTTTATTGGTACATCTCTTCATATCGACCGGATGGCTATGGACAATATTGACCGATTCTTTATGGACCGTGGTAAGGGAATGACAGAGAATAATAAGCGTCAGGCATTATCAATCGATGGGGGCACACCTCTGGCGAACGAGACGGGACTGGCTGTTGGGAATGCTATATCTCATGAAGGCACTTATTATATTGTACTTCCAGGTCCGCCGAGAGAACTGATGCCGATGTTCGAAAATCAGGCAAAGCCCTGGTTAATGCAGCATGTACTCACCGATGAGCTGCCGCTCTACTCCAAAATGCTTAAATTTGCGGGGATCGGTGAGTCTGCGCTGGATGACCGACTTAGTCATTTGATCAGTGCTCAGAGCGATCCAACGATCGCACTGTACGCCAAGGAAGGTGAAGTGACGGTTCGCATTTCTACCAAAGCTTCTAGCGAAGGAGAGGCGATGGAGAGACTGAACAAGCTTGAAGAACAGATCAAAGCGATTGTTCCAGAGCATATGTATGCTAACGAAGACGTTCCTATTGAAAAAGTAATTGTCGATATAATGGCTGATCATGGCTGGACGGTTAGTGCCGCGGAAAGTTGCACGGGTGGTCTCGTGATGGAGAATATTACTTCAATTCCAGGAAGTGCGACGATGCTTCTTGGAGGTATTGTTTGTTATACGAATCAGATCAAGCATAAATTGATAAATGTGCCGCAGCATCTTTTAGAGGGAGACGATGCTCCAGGCGCTGTTTCCACAGAGGTTGCAGAGGTTCTGGCTGAGCAAATTCGAATGGTGACAGATAGTGACTTCGGGCTGTCAGTGACCGGTGTGGCTGGTCCGGGGTATGCGGAACGTAAACCGGTAGGTTTGGTGTATATTGGTTTGTCTGAGCGTGGCAAAAAGACAGAAGTTCATGAGCTCCATCTCAAGGGTGATAGAGAAATGGTGCGGATTCGTGCGACGAAGGCATTGTTATACCGTTTATGGCTGAGACTGACGGCAACAAAATATCAGTAAAAAATTAACAATAGGATTGAAATGCAAATTATTGTTAAGTATAATCGGTATACGGAAGAACCGTGGCATATCAAATGATGTGGCCGCGGTTTTTGCTGTTTATGGAGAAACTGCGGTTAAACCCGGGGAGGGAGCGCCCAGTAAAAAAAACGAATGTATGTTCGAAAAAATGCTTGGCAAACTTATAAAAACAAGGTATTATAAATTTATCAACAATTGAAGGGTTGTGGAAGAATTGTCAGATCGTCGTGCTGCGCTGGATATGGCGCTTCGTCAGATAGAGAAACAGTTCGGTAAAGGTTCGATTATGAAGTTGGGTGAATCAACCCATATGCAAGTGGAAATCGTGCCAAGCGGATCGTTGGCATTGGATATAGCATTAGGAACAGGCGGTCTGCCTAAAGGCCGGATCATTGAAGTTTATGGACCTGAGTCTTCCGGTAAAACTACGGTGGCACTCCATGCTGTTGCTGAAGTTCAAAGAGTGGGTGGACAGGCTGCATTTATTGATGCTGAGCATGCCTTGGATCCAGCTTATGCGAGTAAACTAGGTGTTAACATTGATGAGCTTCTGCTGTCTCAGCCAGATACGGGAGAACAGGCTCTCGAAATCGCAGAAGCACTGGTACGTAGTGGAGCAGTTGATATTATTGTTATTGACTCGGTAGCAGCGCTTGTTCCAAAAGCGGAGATCGAAGGGGATATGGGAGACTCTCACGTGGGTCTGCAAGCTCGTTTGATGTCCCAAGCTCTTCGTAAGCTTTCTGGGGCGATCAGCAAATCGAAGACGATTGCTATCTTTATCAACCAGCTTCGTGAAAAGGTCGGTGTCATGTTTGGTAACCCAGAAACGACTCCAGGTGGTCGTGCGCTGAAGTTCTATTCTACAGTTCGTTTGGATGTTCGTCGTATTGAGAGCATTAAGATGGGTAATGATGTAGTGGGTAACCGTACACGTGTTAAAGTTGTTAAGAACAAGGTGGCACCTCCGTTTAAGCAAGCAGAGATCGATATTATGTACGGAGAAGGCATTTCGAAAGAAGGCAGCCTGATTGATATCGGTACAGAACTTGATATCGTAGATAAGAGCGGTGCATGGTATTCCTTTACAGGTGAACGTTTGGGACAAGGTCGTGAGAATGCGAAGCAATTTTTGAAAGAGCATCCGGAGATTGCTGATGTAATTGAGCAAAAAATCCGTGAAGCTAGTAATCTGTCTACCAATGTACCTGAGCTTAGTGATGCTGATAAGGTGAAGGAAGAGCAAGAAGAGCAAGAGTTGTTTAAAGCAGAATAGATTACCGTATATACTTACGGTGTTTTGTAAGACCGTTTGGTGGCTATTTAACACCAAGCGGTCTTCTTTACAATATTGAGATACTTATATATCGGGGATATATTGCAAGGAGGAACGATGGAAACCGAAAACGAAACATATTTATTATCACAGGAAGAGGAACAAAATGGTGTTTCTCATTTCCCGGATGATGAGGATTTGATCATTACCTCTGTAGAGATGATGCGGAAACCCAAGCATCGTTATCTTATTAGGTTTGGACCATATAGCTTAACCGTTCATGAGGACGTTATGATTAAATACAGGATGATGAAAGGAAGTATATTTCGAAAGGACGAGCTGGAGAGCATTGTTGTCGCTGATGAACGCCAACAGGCCTATGTGGAAGCTTTACGGTTTTTGGAACGAAAGCCTCGTACAGCGAAAGAAATCGCTCAGCGTCTTAGCCAAAAGGGGATGACTGCTGATGGGATTGAGAAGACGATAATTCGACTTCAGCAAGAACGCTTAGTTGATGATGAATTATATGCTAAACAGTGGGCCGAGCAGCGAATCACAAGGCAGAAGAAAGGCCGAATGTGGGTTAAACAGGAACTCCGACAAAAAGGAATTGAGAATGAGCTAATTGCAGAGGCCCTGAGTGAAGTTAGCGAAGAAGATGAATTTAATAGCGCATATACGATAGGTAAGAAGAAATGGCAGCAGGTCAAAGGAGATGCTCTAGAACGAAAGCGAAAGACGGGAGCTTTCTTAATGCGCCGAGGATTTACCGGTGAAAAGGTTCGTAAAGTGATTAATAGATTGATTGCAGAGGATCGGGATGCCGAAGATTCTCTCGAAGAGCTGGAAGCGTTTGAGTAAGAGTAAGCCTTAAATGTTAAATTTTGGTTTAATAGAGTCGATTTTGGATGAACATGGTCATTAACCAGCGCTTTCCCTTGACAATATCTTTTTATAAATACTAAAATGAAATTGAATCTTTATCATTTATAGGTGCCTTTTTCCTTCCAAAAAGTTACTTTTGTGAAAGATTCGCTAATTCATAGTGAAATGTAATCTGCCGGTTTCGGCGGGCTATGCGTATGTTAGACCGGTACGCAGTGTGGACGGCAGAATAAGCTGCCAAAATTTTATGTATGAATGAAGCTAGAGTGACATGACAATTGAACATTTCCCAAGGAATGCCTTGGAGGAACCAACGAGGAGGTGAACAGATGGAAACCGGAATCTGGATCATAGTCGTTCTCTTCGTTGCCGCTATATTCTTTGGGTTCGGTTATTTTATTCGCAAAAACCTTGCAGAAGCTAAAATTTCTAGTGCAGAAACTGCTGCTATTCAGATCGTGGAGAACGCGAAGAAAGAAGCAGAAGCACTGAAGAAAGAAACGGTTCTCGAAGCGAAGGACGAAGTCCATAGAATTCGAGCCGAAGCTGATAAAGACACTCGCGAACGTCGGAATGAAATTCAACGACAAGAACGCAGATTGTTGCAAAAGGAAGAATCGCTGGATAAAAAATTGGAATCTTTGGAACGTAAAGAAGAACAAGTGGCGAACAAAGAGAAACGAATTGAAGAAACCCAGCAACAGATTGATGTGATTTACAAGAACCAGGTTTCAGAGTTGGAGCGCATTTCCAACCTGACTATGGAAGATGCGAGAAGCATCATTTTAAGTAATGTAGAACAAGAAGTTCGCCATGAAACCGCACAAATGATTAAAGAACTTGAACAGCAGGCGAAGGAAGAGGCAGATAAGAAATCTCGTGAGATTATCACTCTTGCCATCCAGCGTTGTGCAGCTGATCACGTTGCGGAAACGACGGTCTCCGTCGTTACACTGCCGAACGAAGAAATGAAGGGCCGGATTATTGGCCGAGAAGGACGTAACATCCGTGCACTTGAAACCCTTACAGGGATTGACCTCATTATCGATGATACTCCTGAAGCAGTTATACTGTCAGGCTTCGATCCAATTCGCCGTGAAATTGCTCGTACTGCTTTAGAGAAATTGGTGGCAGATGGTCGGATTCATCCGGCTCGTATCGAAGAGATGGTTGAGAAGTCCCGCAAGGAAGTGGACGAGCGGATTCGCGAGTATGGTGAACAGGCAACTTTCGAGGTTGGTGTTCATGGCTTGCATCCGGATTTGATCAAAATCCTGGGCCGTCTGAAGTTCCGTACAAGTTATGGACAAAATGTGCTTAAACACTCTATGGAAGTAGCTTATTTAACGGGGCTGATGGCTGGAGAGCTCGGCGAAGATATCACATTGGCGAAACGTGCCGGGCTGTTGCATGACATCGGTAAAGCGCTGGATCACGAAGTGGAAGGTTCGCACGTTGAAATCGGCGTGGAGCTGGCGAAGAAGTATAAAGAACATCCGGTGGTCATTAACAGCATCGCTTCGCACCATGGTGATTGTGAGGCAACTTCAGTCATTGCTATGCTTGTTGGTGCGGCTGACGCATTGTCCGCTGCTAGACCTGGAGCTCGCAGAGAGACACTGGAGACTTACATTAAACGTCTTGAGAAGCTGGAAGCGATCACTGAATCCTTTGAAGGTGTTGAGAAATCATATGCTATCCAAGCAGGACGCGAAGTCCGCGTGATGGTACAACCTGATAAGATCGATGATGCTGAAGCATTCCGCTTGGCGCGTGACATTACCAAAACCATTGAGAATGAACTGGACTATCCTGGTCATATCAAAGTCACGGTCATCCGTGAAACAAGAGCGGTTGATTACGCGAAATAATGTTCCAGATAAAAAGTGGCCGCTTCTTGGCCACTTTTTATCTTTGTACGTAAAGCAATTTCATAATTTGTTAACGATAGAGGAGTGGGTTGGCATCAACGTTTTATTCATAGGCGATATAGTCGGAAGCACAGGCAGAAAGGCTCTTAAAGCATCATTACCGGAACTGAAGTCTAAGTATAACCCGCATATTATAATAGCTAACGGAGAGAATGCAGCATCTGGACGTGGGATCACATCCGCGATCGCTAATGAGTTCTTCAATTGGGGTATTCACGGTATAACAATGGGTAACCATACATGGGATAATCGTGATATCTTTGAGTTTATTGATCATGAACCCCGCATGGTACGACCAGCTAATTATCCGCCAGGTACGCCAGGGCTAGGATCTACTGTTATTAAAGCGAACGGAAAGGAACTGGCTATTGTCAATTTAATGGGGCGGACTTTTTTACCTGCGATCGATTGTCCTTTTAGAGCAGCAGATGAAATTGTAGACGAGCTTCGAAAGAAGCATAAGCATATTTTGGTTGATTTTCACGCAGAGGCTACATCTGAAAAGATTGCTATGGGATGGCATTTGGATGGACGTGCCTCAATCGTTGTAGGTACTCATACACATGTACAGAGTAACGATGATACAATTCTGCCGAATGGAACAGCTTATTTGACGGATACGGGGATGGTTGGCTCTAAAGAAGGGGTGCTCGGTATGCAGCGTGAAGCCGTTCTTTACAAGTTCAAGACACAGCTGCCGGCCCGGTTCCAAGTTGATGAAGGCAAGTGGCACTTCCATGCAGTTTACGTGCAGCTGGACGATACGACCGGCAAAGCGAAAAAAATCGAAAAAATACGTCTCTACGAAGATGAGTGGCGGATGGATTAAAAATGCGCGAAGCGGTTTAAGAGATAATATGGAGCGTTTTGGAAAAAAGAAGGAATTAATTTCTCGCTCATGAATAACATCTAATAAACGGAAGCAAACCATCACTCAACATTCCCAGGGGAGGTACTTACCATGGAAGTATTAAAAGTTTCAGCAAAATCCAATCCAAACTCAGTTGCAGGTGCGCTAGCAGGCGTTCTCCGTGAACGTGGCGGAGCTGAGCTGCAAGCAATTGGAGCCGGAGCACTGAACCAAGCTGTTAAGGCAGTAGCTATAGCTCGGGGATTTGTTGCACCAAGCGGGGTTGATTTAATCTGTGTCCCTGCTTTTACGGATATTGTGATTGATGGCGAAGACCGGACAGCGATAAAGTTAATCGTAGAACCTAGATAACGATGGAATGTTGAGGGTTAGCCTGTTTACCGATCTAAGTAAACAGGCTTTTTGCTGTGGAAATGCTGAGAGGGGATGGCTAGAATGAAGGTTGTAGATTTTCATTGTGATGCTTTAAGTAAGCTGTGGGAAAATCCGAAGGTTTCCTTTGCCAATAGTCCCGAATTGGATGTAACATTACAGACGATGCAAGAAGGTGATGTAGCACTACAAGTGTTTGCTATATTTTTGTCTGAACGTTATGGCCGTGCTTCGTTTGAGCGTGTGATGGCCCAAATCGAAATATTCCGGAATCAATTAATACAGTCAGGACATTTGAGTTGGCTCAAGTGGCGCGAACAGGTTAATGAAGTGAAAAGTGCTGGGAAACGATGGGGTCTGCTATCTCTTGAAGGGGTGGACGGGCTGGAAGGCAATTTATTTTATGTTCGGCTTTGCTACGAGCTGGGTGTAAGGTTTATGGGGCTGACTTGGAATCACGCGAACTGGGCTGCTGATGGTATTATGGAGAAACGTGGGGGTGGACTAACGGACAAGGGCCGTGAGATGATAAGGTTATGTAATGAACTCGGCATTCTATTGGACGTATCTCATTTGTCTATTGCTGGATTTTGGGAGCTAGCCGAACTTGTTTCTAAACCTGTTATCGCTTCTCACTCGAATGTATTTGAGGTATGTCCTCACCCGCGGAACTTGAAGGATGAACAAATTCGTGCGATTATTGCTATGGACGGTCGTATTGGTCTTACGTTTGTTCCTTGGTTCATTCGACGGGATCAACATCCGGTAAAAACGGAAGATTTACTTCCGCATATTGAACGGATCTGTTCGTTAGGTGGAGCACACCACATGATGTTCGGATCTGATTTTGACGGGATTGATCAATGGGTAGATGGCTTAGAAAGCCCGAGAAGATATCAGGAATGGGTGAATATACTATTAAAGCATTATCCTGAAGAATTGGTTCAGGGGTGGATGTCAGGCCATGCACTGGATTTTCTGCAGAAACATCTACCTAAACAACCTACCGTTCTTTCTTGATCTATTTTTCGAAAATAGAACTAGAAAATATTTCTTGCTATTTCACTATTATGCCGATAAACTTTATCGTGATTTAATGAAATTATCCTTATGATATTTATAGTTGCTATTTAGTAAGAAGTTTATTTGTTTTTATAGTAAAAAGGGAGTGGAGAGCTTGATCAGTCAATTATCATGGAAAATCGGGGGTCAACAAGGTGAAGGGGTCGAGAGTACAGACCGTATTTTCTCTACAGCTTTAAACCGTCTGGGTTATTATCTATATGGTTACCGCCATTTTTCTTCCCGTATTAAAGGCGGTCATACTAATAATAAAATTCGTATCAGCACGAGTCCGATCAGGTCAATTGCTGATGATTTGGACATACTGGTTGCGTTTGATCAAGAAAGCATAGACCTGAATGCGCATGAACTTCGTCCGGGTGGCGTGGTTGTAGCAGATGCTAAATTTAATCCTGTCGTTCCAGAGGGTGCTGAGATTCGTTTATTTGCGGTACCCATTACAGCCATCGCTGAAGAGCTGGGCACTTCCCTTATGAAGAATATGGTTGCATCAGGTGCGTCATGGGCATTGCTTGGACTCCCGCTAGATGTATTCAATAAGGCGGTTGAAGAGGAATTTGGACGTAAAGGTCCAGCCGTTGTTGAGAAGAACCTAGAAGCGGTAAAGCGTGGAGCTGATTATGTATTAGATCTTGCCGGTGGTCCGCTTGATGAGTTTAAGCTGATGCCAGCAGACGGTAAACAAAAGTTATTTATGATCGGTAATGATGCAATCGGTTTGGGTGCCGTAGCAGCAGGCTGTCGTTTAATGAGCGCTTATCCGATTACACCTGCTTCCGAGATTATGGAATATCTGATCAAAAAACTTCCGAAATTCGGCGGAACTGTCGTTCAGACAGAGGATGAAATTGCTGCTGTAACAATGGCTATTGGCGCTAACTATGCCGGTGTCCGCACGATGACCGCATCGGCGGGACCTGGACTGTCCCTCATGATGGAAGCGATCGGATTAGCCGGCATGACGGAAACACCAGTCGTTATTGTGGATACCCAGCGTGGTGGTCCAAGCACAGGTCTTCCTACCAAGCAGGAGCAGAGCGATATTAATGCTATGATTCACGGAACACATGGTGAAATACCAAAGATTGTACTTGCGCCAAGCTCCATTGAAGAATGCTTCTACGATACGATTGAGGCGTTCAACTTGTCAGAGCAGTATCAAGTGCCCGTTATTATTGTGACAGACTTGCAGTTGTCACTTGGAAAGCAATCCTGTGAGCCTCTGGATTATAACCGCATCGTTATTGATCGAGGAAATCTTGTAAGCAATGTAGCGGAACAAGAGGAGAAAGCTCTCTTTAAGAGATATGAATTAACTGACAACGGGATATCCCCTCGTGTTCTTCCGGGCGTGAAGAATGGAATTCATCACGTTACTGGTGTAGAGCATGATGAAACAGGACGTCCTTCAGAGTCTGCGGATAATCGCAAGCAAATGATGGATAAACGACTGGGTAAGTTGAAACATATGGTTGTTACCAATCCAATCTTGAAAGATGCACCATACGATAATCCTGACCTTCTTATCATTGGTATGGGTTCTACAGGAGGAACGATTGATCAGGCGCGGGAGTTGCTTGAAAAGGATGGTATCAGTACAAATCACGTGACGGTTCGTCTTCTTCACCCATTCCCTGCAGAAGAGATCAAGCCTTATATAGATGGAGCAAGACAGGTAGTCGTTGTAGAGAATAATGCAACAGCACAACTGGCCAATCTCGTTAAACTGCATGTTGGCAGTAGTGAAAAGCTGAGAAGTGTGCTTAAATATGACGGAAACCCATTCTTGCCGTCTATCATTTATAATGAATGCAAAAGTATTAATGTAGACAGCAAGGAGCTGGTATAAAGATGGCTACGTTTAAAGATTTTCGGAACAATCTCAAACCGAACTGGTGCCCCGGCTGTGGCGATTTTTCTATCCAGGCTGCAATTCAGCGCGCAGCGGCTAGTTGCGGATTAGAACCGGATCAGCTTGCTGTAATCTCGGGTATTGGTTGTTCCGGTCGTATCTCCGGTTATATTCATGCCTATGGTCTTCATAGTATTCATGGACGAGCCTTACCGATCGCACAAGGTGTGAAACTCGCAAACCGCGATTTGACGGTTATTGCATCTGGTGGCGATGGTGATGGTTTTGCCATTGGTATGGGACATACCATCCATGCAATCCGCAGAAACATCAATATTACGTACATCGTTATGGATAATCAGATTTATGGCCTGACGAAAGGTCAAACTTCTCCGAGAAGTGCAGAAGGTTTTGTTACGAAGAGTACTCCTGAAGGATCAATCGAGACGACTCTGTCGCCATTAGAGCTGGCTCTTTCAGCAGGTGCTACATTTGTTGCTCAGTCGTTCTCGAGTGATATTAAACAACTGACAGCTTTAATCGAGGAAGGTATTAAACACGAAGGCTTCTCTATCATTAATGTATTCAGCCCGTGTGTGACTTTTAATAAAGTAAACACTTATGAGTGGTTCAAAGAGAATATCGTGAATTTGGACAGCTTCCCTGAGTACGATCCTACAAATAGAATCGGTGCCATGACCAAATTAATGGAAACGAATGGGCTTGTTACAGGATTGATTTATCAAGATAAAAATCGTAAGAGCTACGAAAATCAAATTTCCGGATTTCAGGACACACCACTTGCTCATCAGGAGCTGCAGTTAACGCCAGAACAATTTGACAATCTTGTAGCAGAATTCAAATAAATTAGATAAAGGCAGGCGGGAAAACCGTACTGCCTTTTTATTTTTGGGTAATAGGGAGTATAATAGATATTGGCATGTACAGCTTATAGAGAAAATGAGGAGTGAGACACATGAGTAAAACTGTACCTGTGGGTGTTTCGGCCCGCCATATTCATTTAACTCAAGAACATATTGAAGCATTATTCGGACCCGGGTATCAATTGACCGAGTTTAAACCGTTGTCCCAACCAGGACAATTCGCAGCGAACGAAACAGTGGCTGTAATCGGCACAAAAGGACAATTCGATAAAGTTAGAATTTTGGGACCTGCACGTCCAGCTTCTCAGCTTGAAATTTCCCGCACGGATTCATTTGCGATTGGTGTTAAGGCTCCTGTTCGCGAATCCGGAAACATTGAAGATACACCAGGCGTAACAATCAAAGGTCCTGCCGGCGAAGTTACCCTTGATAAAGGTGTAATTGTGGCAGCTCGCCATATTCACTTCCATACTTCGGATGCTGAGAAATGGGGCATTCAAGACAAGCAAATGCTGAAAGTACGTCTAGGCGGAGAGCGTGGACTCGTACTTGAGAATGTTATTGCACGCGTATCCGATAACTTTGCACTGGATATGCACATTGATACAGATGAAGCGAATGCAGCTGGTGCTAAAACTGGAGATACTGCAGAAATCCTTGATTAATATTGAAATTCTGAAGAACCAGGCATAGGTTAAATGAACTGCATCCCTTAGAATAGACATTGGAAGAACCCTTGGGTAAATCTGATGTAATTCTAGGGGATGCATTTTTTATGTCATCGAAACAAAGGCCGAAGTTTAACCATTATCCCGAGCCTTGGAAGATTGATTCCACATTCGTAGTGATGCGCAAACTTGCATAGTGTTTTTTGAAAGAACGTGCCGGGCTCTTTTTACAAAATGGAGTGGTCAGAGATAATCTTCTGATAGTAGATTAGGAAGAAAGATCATGATATAATTAAAAACAGTGCCTATATAGCAGTAGTTGAGAAATAAACATCGATTTATAGCGGATTTTAAGGAGTGACCGAGCGAATGTCCAAAGAACAGAAGGACTACTCGAAGTATTTTGATTTTTCGGATGCCAAGATTTTGTCTGAGGACGAGAACGGAAAGAGAATCCGGATCCGGGGACGGGAAATCAACATTCTATCGGAGCCTAACCATAGACAAGAAAAACAACGCGGTAAACAGGATGTTCAAGTACTGTACGATACCGCTTTACCTGAGGATTTCAAAACAATTGGGCTAGGGAAATTCTACCTTGTATACACCTTCGGATGCCAGATGAATGAGCATGATTCCGAAACAATCAAGGGAATGCTGGAGCAAATGGGATATAAACCGACAGAAGACCGTATGGAAGCGGATATTATTCTACTGAATACATGTGCTATTCGTGAGAATGCAGAGGATAAAGTGTTTGGTGAATTGGGGCATTTGAAACATTTGAAGACCGAGAAGCCTGATATGCTGCTTGGTGTTTGCGGATGTATGTCTCAGGAAGAAGGCGTTGTTAAACGGATTTTATCGAAGCATGGTTTCGTAGATCTGGTGTTCGGAACGCATAATATTCACCGTCTTCCTCATCTCATCCAAGAAGCGCTCTTCAGTAAGGAAATGGTCGTTGAAGTATGGTCTAAAGAAGGCGACATTGTTGAGAACTTGCCTAAGAAACGGGAAGGCCTTCGCGGTTGGGTTAATATTATGTACGGTTGTGACAAGTTCTGCACGTATTGTATCGTACCATTCACACGGGGTAAGGAACGTAGCCGTAGGCCAGAGGATGTAATTTCTGAGGTTCGAGAGCTTGCGCGTCAAGGTTTCAAGGAGATTACGCTGCTTGGGCAGAACGTGAATGCTTATGGTAAGGACTTTACTGATATAAAGTACAGTTTTGCGAATTTGATGGACGATATTCGTAAGATTGATATTCCACGTGTAAGGTTTACCACTTCTCATCCAAGGGATTTCGATGATCACTTAATCGAGGTTCTGGCGAAGGGTGGAAATCTGGTGGAACATATTCATCTTCCAGTACAGTCGGGAAGCAGTGAAGTGCTTAAGAAGATGAGTCGTAAATATACGCGTGAAAAGTATCTGGAACTAGCTCGTAAGATTAAGGAAGCCATTCCTGACGTTGTATTGACATCGGATTTTATCGTTGGTTTTCCTGGGGAGACAGACGAGCAGTTCGAGGAAACATTGTCTCTTGTGCGTGAGGTAGGCTATGACTTTGCTTACACTTATATTTACTCACCACGTGAAGGTACACCAGCAGCTGTTATGGAAGATAATGTTCCAATGGAAGTGAAAAGCGAACGTCTTCAGCGTTTGAACGCTTTAATCAACGAGCAAAGCCGGAAAAGCAATGACCGTCTGCTTGGTGCAACGGTAGAGGTACTTGTTGAAGGAGTAAGTAAGAACAATGATTCCATGCTGTCAGGGCGTACACGTTCTAACAAGTTGGTTCATTTTGAAGGTTCGGCTGATTTGATCGGTAGTTTTGTTCATGTGCGGATTACAGATCCTATGACCTGGTACATTAAAGGTGAGATGATTACAGATCCGAGCATGGCAACAGACGCGGTTTAACTCATAAATGCTATTCATTATGCTAAATTGGGAGCGATGAACGTGACACAGGAGCAGAGTCGTGTAAATAAGTATGGAATGCCGTCATATAATTCTCGTGATTTGATCATTCGTGATGATATTATGGCTAAAGCAGGAGAACTTGCAGAACTGATTTCCACAAGTGAAGAAGTGAAAATGTTTCAGCAGGCGGAAGAGAAAATCCGCAATCATGAGCGCGTTCAAGATCTCATCAAGACGATTAAGAAAAAACAAAAGGAAATTGTTGCGTTTGAGACATTCCAGAACAAAGATATGGTTGCTAAAATCGAGCGTGAGATCGAAGAACTTCAGGACGAGATTGATGGTATTCCACTCGTTGTTGAGTTCCAACAAAGCCAAAGCGATATAAATTATTTGCTGCAACTCGTTGTTTCCGTTATTCACGATACCGTTTCACAAAAAGTAAATGTAGAGACTGGTAAAGATACACCACCTAGTAGCTGCGGATAAGAAAAGGTGCGGATTAACATCCGCGCCTTTTCTGTTGGATTCATAAAAGAATATTACTGGGTACATTATAGAGAAATAACATAAGCAAAAACTTGACATCCTAAATCAATATGTCATAATGATATTATCAAAATGAATAATAATGGTGATGAATATGACGGAGAATGATCAGAAGCCGAAAGATCATGTTAAAAAGTACAGAACACCGGACGGAGTTCCTGCCGATATCGTTATGTTTACACTGACGAAGCGGGAAAGGAAGACGGTAACGAAGACACTTCCAATCAGAGAATTAAAAGTCATGCTCATCCGCCGTAGATCGTGGCCTTGTGCCGGGATGTGGGCACTGCCAGGCGGATTTTGCCGGGAGAGTGAGTCTATCTATGATGCGGCAAAGCGTGAGCTGAAGGAAGAGACAGGTGTAGATGGTGGTCATCTGGAATATCTTGGTGTATACAGTGCTCCTGGTCGCGATCCAAGAGGCTGGATTATCAGTCAGGCTTTCTATGCTCTCGTAGAGGAATGGATGCTGGAGCACAGACAGGCAGCAGACGATGCAGAAGAGGTAGGGTTGTTTACTATCGATGAGGCACTCGAAGAATTGGAGCTTGCTTTTGACCACCGAGACATCATTTTGGATGCTTATCGAAAAATCCAACATCAGATGCTGCAAACTACCATTGCAAAACAGTTTTTACCAAAACATTTTACACTAAGTGAGCTGTATCAGGTTATTCAGACGGTGGTGCCTGAATTTAAGGAACCTAACTTTATCCGCAAAATCACTTCTACCAGAAGCCGACAAGGCATTTTGGAGGAAGTACGGGATAAGGAAGGGAAACTGCTGAATTCAAATCAATACTCTCAGCGGCCTGCTCAGTTGTACCGTTTTACAGATCACGCCCCGTTGCTTTCAATCTATACCTGATGATGATGTTAGACCAATGACTTAAATCAAAGGGAGTGTAGCGCGTATGAAAGCGTTGATTGTTGTTGATTTTACAAACGACTTCGTAGACGGGAACTTACCAGTAGGTGAACCTGCCGTTGAAATTCAACATACGGTTGCCGAGTTGACTAAAGCGTATGCTGACCGCGGTGATTTTGTTGTGATGGCAGTAGATTTGCATGAAGAAGGAGATTTGTATCATCCTGAGGCGAAGCTGTTTCCCCCTCATAACATCCGTAATACACGTGGACGTCAATTGTACGGTGAATTAGAAGAAGTATATGAGGCTCGTAAAGATAAGATTTACTGGATGGATAAGACACGTTACAGCGCCTTTTGTGGAACAGATCTTGATGTGAAGCTGCGGGAACGCGGAATCAGTGAGATTCATCTTATTGGAGTATGCACCGATATCTGTGTGCTTCATACAGCAGTTGACGCATACAACCGTGGATATTCCCTCAAAATATATGAGGATGCGGTAGCGAGCTTTAATCCGGAAGGCCACCACTGGGCGCTTAGTCATTTTAAAGGCAGCTTGGGTGCGTGCGTTGTTCAGAGTGGAGATAATTGACAGCTTGATGTGTTCGGTAATTTAGCCGGATGACAGGAGGAGGATCATCATGTTGACAGCAGGACTGGCTTTACATACAGATAAATACCAAATTAATATGATGTACGCGCACTGGATTAACGGTTCTTATCATACCAAGGCGGTGTTTGAGGCTTATTTCCGCAAGCTACCTTTTGGTAATGGCTATGCCGTGTTTGCTGGACTCGAACGTATTGTGAATTATATCAAAGGACTCCATTTTACGGAAGAGAATATTGAGTTCCTCTCGAAACAAGAGGAAAATTATGATAAGGCATTTTTGGATGAACTGCGCCGATTCCGTTTCGAAGGAAACATTCATGCCATGAAAGAAGGGTCACTTGTATTTCCGAATGAACCTTTAATTCGGGTGGAAGGTACCATTTTCGAAACCCAGCTTGTTGAAACGGCAATACTTAACTTCATGAATTTCCAGACGCTCATTGCGACGAAGGCCTCGCGTATTCGGCAAGTAGCAGGCAACGATATATTGCTGGAGTTTGGTACTCGCCGTGCTCAGGAAGCAGATGCAGCGGTTTGGGGGGCTAGAGCAGCGTATTTGGCTGGATTCCATGCCACATCTAATATGCTCGCAGGTGAAATGTTCGGGATTCCGACTAAGGGGACACATGCGCATTCCTGGGTCCAAACATTCAGAAATGAGCAGGAAGCATTTGATATTTTTGCGAAAGTGATGCCGGATCAGGTTACTCTTCTGGTGGATACGTATGATACATTGGAAAGTGGGGTACCCCATGCGATCCAAACAGCGAAAAAGCTGGAGGCTCAAGGCAAACGTATGAATGCGATTCGTCTCGACAGCGGTGACCTTGCTTATTTGTCGATTCAAGCCCGTAAAATGCTTGACGAGGCTGGACTCGATTACGTTAAGATTGTAGCATCCAATGATCTGGATGAAGGTACGATTCTTGATCTTAAGGCACAGGGAGCGCGTATAGATACTTGGGGAGTAGGTACTCAGCTCATTACTGCTGCGGATCAACCAGCGCTTGGCGGCGTGTATAAGCTGGTGGAACGAGAAGTGGATGGTGTTATGGTTCCTACGATCAAAATTTCTGGAAACCCAGAAAAAGTATCCACTCCAGGTAAAAAGAACGTCTATCGTATTGTGTCTAAGGGTAGCGGCAAGGCGATTGCGGATTATATCAGTTTTCCGGAAGAAAAAATGCCTCCAGAAAACGGTAAGTTGAAGTTATTTAACCCACTGCATCCCTATATGCGCAAAAATGTGCGTGACTTCGATGCGGTGTCAATGCTTACACCTATTTATGAGAATGGTGAATTGGTTTATGAACTTCCAACGCTGGAAGAAATCCGCGAATATCATAATAGTCAGCTGAAGCAGTTCTGGCCGGAATATTTAAGAAAACTTAATCCGGAAATTTACCGTGTGAATTTAAGCGAGAAGGTATGGGATATGAAACAAAAACTCATCGCGGAATACATGGAAGAACATCATGAAGAAAATCACGAAGATTAGAAGTAGTTAGTTCTTCGTATTGTAAAGGAATCATAACCTAAAGGCAGGACAAGAGCACCTTCTTGGCCTGCCTTTTGATATTGAGAATAGATTATTTCTCGGGAAAGCGCAGGAGACGACAAAAGATGATACATTGTCACTCTCTTCGATACTCGGATATTTTTAATAGCACTTTAGATCGGTTAGTATTTAATATGAAGAAGAAAGGAGGATATGGATGAATACAGATATAGTTTTTGATGCATTTGTAGTTAGAAATGATGAACAAGGTTTTCGAAGTGGGGTTGAATCTTTGCGGATGGATCAACTGCCTGATGGAAATGTAACGATCCGAGTTCTATACAGTGGTGTTAATTATAAAGATGGTCTTGCAAGTACTCCAAAAGGGAAAATCGTTCGACGATATCCTTTTATCCCAGGGATTGATCTGGCAGGTACAGTCGTAGAATCCTCTCACCCCTCCTATAAAGAAGGCGATGCGGTGTTATGTACAGGCTATAATTTAGGTGTTTCGCATGAAGGAGGATATAGTCAGTATGCCCGGCTAAACGGGGATTGGCTTCTGCCTTTGCCAAAGGGTCTAACCTTACAGGAAGCGATGGGGATTGGCACAGCTGGCTTTACTGCCGCACTATCTGTTGCGAGCCTGCTACAGAATGGTATTACACCTGAAGATGGGCCGGTACTGGTAACAGGCGCTACAGGTGGCGTAGGAAGCTTCTCTGTGTCTATTCTTTCGAAGCTTGGATTTGAGGTCGTTGCAGCTACGGGGAAAGCATCAACTCAAGGCAACTGGTTAAAAAAGATCGGAGCTCACAAAGTTATCACAAGGGAAGAAGCTGCTGTGGAAACCAAGGGTGTGCTTTCAACCGAAAAATGGGCTGCTGTTATAGACCCCGTTGGAGGCGCCCAACTAAGTGCTTTACTGAAGCATGTTAAATATAACGGAGCTATTGCCTTGTCTGGCTTAACGGGGGGTGGAGGTTTCGACGCTACTGTGTACCCGTTTATCCTGAGAGGTGTAAAGCTTCTTGGAATCGACTCTGTTTTTTGTGAAATGAAGACCCGTAAAGAGATATGGTGCAAGCTGGCTAACGAATGGAAACCGGATTCGGCGCTAGAGTCAGGAATTCACGTCCACACGCTGAATGAGCTTCCCGTGATACTTGGGGATATTCTAGAAGGCAAAGCTACGGGGCGAAGTATTATCTCTCTCTAAAGAAGCTTCTTCGCATAATCAGCAACATTGGCTGGCATGCTAACCTTAAAAGTCATACAGCTATTGTATGATTGGAAAGGAAGGATGCATGATGGCGAAACGCATCGTGATTGGGCTGATTGCAGCTACACTGTTGGCTGGTTTAATGGGCTGTACTAGAAACACGTCTAAGGAAGAAATGCGAAAGTATAACATGCAAGCATATCAAGAGGGGAATAAAGAGGCTGAAACACAAGGCCGAGGGCGTAACGGTCAGTTCCTTGATACGATGCAAAAAATATTTAAGGATATGAATATTCAGCTAACGAATGAAACATTTACAGAAGATGCTGCTGGAAATATGTCATATCAATATCGAATAAATAATGATTCTAGTCAAATTATTACGGTATATATTTTTAATGATGAGCTTACAAGAGTTAATGGCATGAAGCATATGTATGGAACAGATGGTACAAAGAACACTGCGAAAGCTAACAATATGATTATCGGATATAAGGATGCTGCCTTAGTATATACATCTGGAGGAACGAAGAAAGATCAGTATACCGATCAGGTGAAAAAAGTGGGATTAGAGGTATTGAAGAATGTGCCTCATCGATCCTATAATAAGCCAAAATGAATACATGCCATCGTAGAAGACGGGCGAATGAAATTCATTTCATTGCCCGTCTTCTACGTGTTCATTTCCGTTTGTATGGTCAAGAGGTAATGTTATTTTAGGAATGTTTGTTCAATTCTCTTACAATATGTCGTAATTCCGGGATTAGTATCTTTTCCATGGCTAACCGGACCGCATTTCGTGATCCAGGCATAGAAAATACGGCTGTTGTACCGACGGTTCCTCCAATTGCTCGACTTAGGATGGCAGCAGCCCCGATCTCTTCATAACTTAAAAAGCGGAATATTTCACCAAATCCAGTTAATTCTTTGTCCAGAAGAGAGGAAACTGCTTCATATGTACAATCACGTTTTGAGATTCCCGTGCCTCCTGTAAATAGAAGTGCTTGAACTTCATGTTTACTGGATACTTCATGAATGGTTTCACGGATTAATTCATATTCATCTTTGATGATAAGGTGATCCACTACATGATAACCTGATTCTTGCAGCATGGTTTTCATCAAAAGACCACTTTCATCGGTTTCTGGTGTTCTCGTATCGGATACCGTAACAATTATACAGGTTACCGTTGTCGGAGCCAGGCTCCGATGTTCTTCAACAGCATTCATATCTACAACTCCAATCGTATAAATTTGTGATTTTATAAGTTATGATAAAACATAAGAACATTTGTGGAAGGGCGATATACATGAACAATGAAGTAACACCCGTATATATATTATCAGGTTTTTTAGGCAGTGGTAAAACGACTCTCCTATCGAGAATGATTGCATACGGGAAAGAGCAAGGTTTAAAACCTGCAATTGTAATGAATGAGATTGGCGAAGTTAATATCGATGGTATGATAGCCGGTCAGGAGGTTCCTACCGCAGAAATGCTGAGCGGGTGCATCTGCTGTTCGATCCGAGCTGATCTCACTTCTGAGCTAGCGCTCTTGATCCAAAATGAGAAGCCGGATGTAATTGTAATTGAAGCTACTGGAGCAGCAAATCCTATGGAAATTTTGGATGGTGTTGCCGAAGCATCTTTATACATCAAAATCGACGTTAAAAATTTGATCACGGTTGTGGATTCGGCGCACCTACTCCACTTGCATGCTGAGCAGAAGGGGAAAACATATCGCTTAATGCAAGAGCAGATCCGTTGTGCTTCTCTACTGATTTTAAACAAAATCGACCGAATTCATGCAGATGAGCAAAAGGATGCAGCTAATATTGTAAGAGGATGGAATTCATTTGCACCAATAATCCCAGCGGTTCGGTGTGATGTGGATCCTGTAGTATTGCTCGAAGATAGAAAGGTTGAGCGTACTACTGATCATCATCCTGAATCGTCTTGTCATAAGGAGCATAATCACAATCATCATTCCCACGATCATGTCATGTCATATACTTATTATTTTAAAGGTCCTGTGAATAGTCATGCTTTTGAAGCTTTAATCTCAGAGTTGCCGCGGGATATTTATCGGGCGAAGGGGATTCTCACGTTTAGTGACACGGCAAGTCGTTTCTTGTTTCAATATGCCTATAGGGAATCCGATTTTATGAAGATCAATCCTCAAGGCAAAATATCGGATGTTGTTGTGTTTATCGGTGAGCATTTCAACCAATCGTGGATACATGAACGTCTGCTTGAGCTAGACCAAGAAACGGAAACTCCATAGTAATCTTAAGTTCTGTACTGTTTTTGGAAATAGAAGGGTTCCTCGTTAATATGTTACTTTAGTCATATGAGTTGGTTCAGTCTGTGTATAGAGGTTTAATACATAGGCATAGCGACAAAGTGCATAGGAGGAAATGAGAATGTATAACGAACTACAATATAATGATTGTATTGAGGCATGTATCGAAACCATGAATGCTTGTAATGTATGTTACATATCTTGTCTAAAAGAATACGATATTGCCATGCTGCGTGAATGTATAACGTTGACTCGGGAATGTGCAGAAATTTCATCATTTGCAGCAGAAGCCATGACAAGAATGAGCCCGTACGCGTTTGAAATTTGTGAACTATGCATTAAGATGTGTGAATCCTGTGCGGAAGAATGTGAGAAGCATAACCAAGAACATTGTAAACAATGTGCTGAAGCTTGCAGAAAATGTGCTCAAGTGTGCCGTGAAATGTGTTGTGTAGCTTAAATATCAATGTTTTATATATAAAAGCCTGCTAAACAAGATGCCGATATCTTGCTCAGCAGGTTTTTTTGTGTTGAAAATTTAATATTTTCTTCGTATTCAACGAACAATGATAATGATGGATTGGTTGAACAACAAAGTGGTGGGGAAATATAAGGTTTGTTTTCTAATCTGCACTAAAATCTTGCAACTTAGAGGAGAGAACGGAATGCACAAACCAAATGACAAGGACAATTCTTCAGGATTTGTTCCCTACATACCTGCTTCGAAATCAATGGCTGAAATGACAGCTTTTGCGATCGTACTGGGGATTGTGCTGGCAGTTGTTTTTGCCGCGGCCAATGCTTATCTGGGACTGAAAATCGGTTTAACAGTGAGTGCTTCCATCCCGGCAGCGGTCATATCTCTAGGTGTTCTAAGAGGGATCTTTCGACGTAAGTCAATTCTTGAGAACAACATCGTTCAGACAATGACGACCGCCGGGGAAGCAGTTGCAGCAGGCGCTATTTTTACATTGCCAGCCTTGTACATGTGGAATCACATACCATCTATGGCTACCATCAGCTTTATCGTGCTGGTCGGAGGTTTTCTAGGCGTGGCGATGATGGTACCACTTCGTAGACTTCTAATTGTGAATGAACATGCGACACTTCCCTACCCGGAAGGAACCGCTTGTGCCGAAGTACTAATGTCTGGAGACACGGGTGGTAAAAGTGCGAAAATGGTCGTGTATGGCTTCTTGATCGGTGGTGCCGTTAAAGCGATGGGGGATGGATTCAAATGGTTCCGAACCGAGATTGAGAGTACGGTTTTCCGTTTTAAAAATGCAGTAGTCGGAATGGATATTTTCCCAGCGTTGTTAGGTGTGGGTTACATTATAGGACCAAGGATTGCTGGACAAATGTTAGCAGGGGGAGTTCTTGCCTGGCTGGTCCTTATCCCTGTTATTGGCTTTATAGGGGCAGGAAGCGAAGCAATCGTCATTCCATCCGAGAGCCCGATTGGAGTATTGGATGCATGGGGGATATGGAGCGATTACATCCGTTACATTGGAGCGGGCGCGGTTGCGGCAGGCGGTTTAATTACGCTTGTAAAGACACTTCCTATGCTGTTTGGCTCATTATCGGCAACACTGCGTGGACTGCAAAAAAAGGACAGTCACAAGGTAACGCTTCAACGCACAGATTACGACATCCCAGGCATATGGGTATTTACGATGATCGCTGTGCTCATCATAATTATTGCATTTGCTCCGTTAACCGATGTCGGTATTATAGGAGCATTAGCTATTGCCATTTTTGGTTTTCTCTTTGTTACGGTAGCTTCTCGTATTGTTGGTCTTGTGGGGAGTTCCTCTTCCCCAGTATCAGGTATGACGATTGCGACACTGCTTATCGTAACATTTGTGTTCAAAATGACAGGTATGACAGGGATGAACGGTATGATTGCTTCATTGACTGTAGGGGCAATTGTATGTGTCGCTTTGGCGGTATCAGGTGATATTTCACAGGATTTGAAAACCGGATATTTGGTTGGCGGTACACCTTGGAAACAGCAGGTAGCGATGATGATTGGTGTGCTTGTATCGGGTCTCGTTATTGGGTTTATTTTGTCTGTATTGAATGAAAGTTACGGATTAGGTTCAGAGGATCTCCCGGCACCGAAAGCAGTATTGATGCGAATTATTGTGGAAGGAATTATGGCTGGTAATTTACCATGGGATTTAATCTTCATTGGCGCTGCTTCCGCGGTGGTCTTCGAACTCCTCGGTCTTAACTCTTTAACTGTAGCTGTGGGTGTTTATTTACCGATTCATGTAAGCACTCCAATTATGGTCGGCGGTTTGGTACGTTGGTTTATTGAGAAAATGTCTCATAAGAACGAAGAGCAACTAAAATCAAGAATAGAGACAGGTACATTGCTTGCTTCGGGCTTAATTGCCGGCGAGTCTTTGATTGGTGTTATTATTGCAGTGCTTATCTGGATGAATGTAGACATACCGGGCAGTACACTGATTGAGAATAACTGGCTTCCGCTTCTTGTATTCCTGATCGTCACCATGATATTGACATGGGGCTCGTTAGCCAGCAAAAAAACAACAGTAACAAAGTAATTAGGAGTGAGAAGCATGGTTTTCAAAAAAAAACCAAGAGAACAAGAAGGTCAGAATCTGCTCCAGATGGTTCCAGTACTAAAAGAAGGACTATCATTACAACAAAGTAATGATGAGATGACTGTATTTGTATCTCGTCAGTCATGGATTGAGCGTCAAGCTGTTCGCTTTCTGAAACAGCCTGCGGTCATTCAGGTAAAGCTGGATAGTCTTGGGGCTGCGGTGATATCAAGATGCGATGGGAATCATACCATTTCCGACATCGCTGAAGCTCTACATGCTCAGTTTGATGAAGCTGCAGAGCCACTTATTCCCCGTTTGGCCAAATTTGTAGAATTAATGGAAGCAAATCATTGGATCGATTGGAAGCTTGTATCCGATAATGAAATACATCGTGTTAGTGTTTAGAATAAGACAGCTGAGATATCGAATCATATGATAGCTTACTCTCACCCCCGTCATGGAAACGGGGGTGTTGTATTTTTCTGGAATAAACAAGTACAATGTGTTAAAAGAACGATTCAGGAGGATGCTCTGGTGGAGGAATTAGTCGTGCTGGACAAAGTAAGTAAAACTTTTGGACAACATTCAGCGATCCTTGAGGTGACATGTCACATTAGCCGCGGGGAGTGTGTTGCTGTCACTGGAACTAACGGGTCGGGTAAAAGCACCTTTTTACACTTGATTGCTGGTCTAGCTCTACCAAGTCGTGGGAAGAGAATTGTGAAGTTTAGCAATCTTCGGATTGGATACGTCCCCGAAAGATTTCCGAGTCTACGTTTTTCCCCTCAGCAATATTTATTACATATTTCTCAAATTCAAGGGATGAATACCCAGTCGGCTATTCGGAGTATAGAAGGTATGATGTCTCTGTTTCAAATGCAGCAGTATGCTGAACGCAGTATGCATCATTTCTCTAAAGGAATGCTGCAGAAAGTAAATCTCATGCAAGCCATGATATCGGCCCCTGACTTGTTATTGCTCGACGAGCCGTTATCCGGACTGGATGAGGCATCACAGCATGAAATGGTCTCAGTCTTAGGAGAAATCAAACATCAGGGAACTGCTATTGTAATGTCTGTGCATGAACCCCTTCTGATTGCTGCTTTAGCAGATAGAATTATCGTTTTGAAGCAAGGAAGAATGATACGTGATGCACTCAATGAGCGGAAAGAAACATATCAAGGCATAAGACTCATTTTTCATAACATCTCGCCTGAAGCGATGATGAAATTGGAGAAATTGAATGGCTTTATGTACTGGGTATCGAGAGGTACACCTGCTGAAGTGGTAATCGATAGAAATTACTCGGATCATATTTTATTATTTGTTCTTACTGCAGGCGGTTCCGTCATTTCTTTGCAAACGATGACAGATGAACAAGTGGAGCGGGGCAATTGTACATTGAATGAGTTACAACAGGTGATGAGATGATAATAAAATGGCAGCTTCTTCGTTATTTATTTGCAAGTTATACACGGTCTTATCGCTATTTTGCTCCAATAGCGTTTATGATCATTACCTTATTGCTGTTATATTCGTACAAGCCGAATCCTGTAATGGACAGTTATGCCGTAACGTCAACACTGCTGTTTATCGGTTGTGCTTGGCTCGGTATGAATTTTCTTAATCATGATCAAGGACGACAGACAGTTCTACTTATTTTACATACCGGAAGTGCGAGAGCGTTCTATGCGACTCAGTATGCGGCGCTCATTGTGATGGGGTTTGTACTCAGTGTCCTTGCGGTTGTTTATCCCGTACTGACAGGAATGTTCGACGAGCCTGTAGGCATTGAACGTTTCACACTGGCCCTATTGTCTCATCTATCTCTATCTTTACTTGGCGCAGTGATTTCACTATATTTCCAGTCGGGATGGATTGAAAATCAGGGTAGATCGATAGGTCTCCTATTAATACTTATTGTTATGTCAATTGCAGGGTTATCTGTGGGAGATTCGCTTCCGGACGCTTTTATCGTCGTAGCATATATCCTTCCTCCGGCCTCGCTCGTGATTGATATGCTAATGAACACAGATGAACGTGGTTTGGCTAGCGGCGCAATCATGCTACTTTATACATACATTTATACGGCTGTTATCCTCTTGATTTATTTAAAAATAGCCTGTTCGAAGGATGCGGCGGAAATAATTAGAAAATCGGGTTGATGAAGGATGAATCTTCCTATACCATAAAGAGAAGGAAAGGTGAACACGAAAAAGGCAGCTTATCTAACAGGAGGAAATGATGAAACAGACGCGACTGCTGGACAGTGACCACTCCAAAGAGCTGTTTGCCTATTTCGGATTGGCGGTATACTACTCTCAGGCATTGGAGCAACAGTTAGCCAATTTGCTGATGCTCATAAAGTTGTCGAAGGGTAAGGTACTATCGGAAGAGGATATTGCACAATTGTATCAACGTAAACTGAGCAGCTCCTTAGGTCAGTTGGTTCAGGAAATACAGCATTATTTTCCCTTTTCCGAAGAAGAAACGCTACAGCTGAAAGAAGTATGGAAACAGCGAAATCATATCGTGCATGATTATTTTAAAGAACGAATTCACGAAACCTTCAGTCCTGCCGGACGATCAAGAATGATCCGCGAATTAACAGCCTTTAAGGACCAGGCTCAAGCACTTGAACAGAAATTACAGGGATATTCCAGGGAGATGTATATCAAATTAGGATTAGAAGGAGAAAAGGGTCCCGAATTCTAATCAGTACAGGATGATCATGTAACATTTTCCACCCGGGATGCGTCAGAGTGAGTAGGAGGTGCAAGTTATGACAAAACCGATAAAGTTATTCTCAGCGTTACTCATCTCATCTTCCATCCTTGGCTTAGGAGCTGGATCAGCAGCGGCCTTCTCTGATGTTCAGGACAGCGCTCAGCTAAAGATTGTGAATTCTTTGCAGTCTCAAGGAATAGTGCGAGGTATTACAGCTGATAAATTTGCTCCACAGAAAACCATTACGTCAGCAGAGGCTGTCCAAATGGTTGTAAAAGCAACAGGTTTGAAGATGCTTCCGAATTTTAGCGGGAAATCGTTCAGTACGGTTCCGGATGAAGCGTGGTATGCGGATGCAGTCAACATTGCGGCCCAGCACGGCTTACCTGTTACGGCCGATACGAAGTGGAACGAGCCGATGAATCGGGAGGATTTTGCAAATCTAGTAGCTACTGCGGTTCAGAAAACAGGGGACTATCCTCTTATTGCGATGTATATTCATGTTGCAGATGAGAACCTGATGAAAGAAAAAACTCGAGGGTCTGTACAATTTTTGCTGCTCACCAAAATCGCAGAGCTCGATAAGAATGATAAATTCCATCCAAAACAAGCGTTGACGAGAATGGAAGCTGCTGAGATGACTCATGCTGCAATGCAGTTTATTGGCAATCACAAGCAAGTGGACATTGATAAATTACAACCGACAGACGAGAATATTTCTGTCCAAACGGTGAAAGTTAATGCTGAGGTAAATAAGATTGTCATTACGAAGGATAATCTTCCACATCCGGGTTATGGTATAGCTGTTACTTCGATTGACTTTGTAAGCGACAAGGAAGCGGTCGTTTATTATAAAATCATTCAGCCGGATCCAGACATGTCGTATCCTCAAGTCATTTCAAAATCATCGGCAGAGACTTTCGTACCATCTAAATATCAAGTCAAAGTTAAAGCCATACAGTAATTTAATGTGGAGCGCATCGCTAGAATTCCGATGATGCAAAACTAATTGTTAAGTGGATATGAAGAGGGAGTCAAAGGTAATTGACCTTTGACTCCCTCTTTGTTCGTTAATGAATCAAAATATCATATCAGAATAATATTAAGTGGCTTCACCTGCAAATTTTACAGCTACACCTGTCGCGACAGGTTCTCTTTCACTCAACGACTGTTGAGATGGAGCCTGTGAACCTTGCTGTAGTTGATACATCTTATAGTAGCGTCCACGTAACTCCATAAGCTCATCATGAGATCCTCTCTCTACAATCTCACCGCGATGGAGAACGAGAATCTGATCTGCGCTCCGGATCGTTGATAGCCTGTGCGCGATAATAAATGTGGTGCGGCCTTTCTTAAGAACCTCCAGTGCATCTTGAATGAGCGCCTCTGTCTCGGTATCGATATTAGCGGTTGCTTCATCCAGGATCAGGATCGCTGGATTAAACGCCAATGCCCGGGCGAAAGAGATGAGCTGGCGTTGTCCTGCAGATAACGTACTACCTTTTTCAATGACAGGTTCGTCAAAGCCCAGAGGAAGATGTCCGAGAAGTCTGTCTGCTCCCACATCACAAAGAGCTTTATTAATCTGATCTCGCGTGATTCGAGAGTCTCCCAGGCTTACGTTGGAAGCGATTGTGCCAGTAAACAAATAGGGATCCTGTAGTACGATTCCCATATGCTGTCTGAGCCACTGCTTCGGGATATCCGTAACGGGCTGGCCGTCAATAGTAATGGTTCCTTTTTGCGGGTCGTAGAAGCGGAACAGCAAGTTGATAATGGAGCTTTTACCTGAACCCGTGTGTCCTACCAGGGCGATCGTTTGTCCTTGCTTCGCTTCAAAAGTGATATCTTTCAGAACAAAATCTTTTTTGTAAGCAAAAGATACATTATTAAACTCTACGTTTCCTAAATAGCGTGGCATTGAGCCGTCCGTAACTTTTTCTCCGGTTTCATCCATAAGCTCGAATACACGTTTAGCAGATACAATAGATGAATCCAGTGCGGCGAGTTGATTGACCATGCCTGTAATCGGCTGGAACATACGGCCCATAAGATCTACAAAGGCGTAAAGTACTCCAATCGATACGATGCCAGCACCATCCAGAGAACCAGCTCCGAAATACCACAATATGACGACAAAAGATAGATTTCGAAGCACGTTAACCAGGTTATGAGTGGTTAGGGAATTCAAATTCAGCATCTTGTTTTGATGTGCCATATAATCTTCATTTAGTGCTTCAAACTCTTCCTGAGTCGCTTTCTGGCGGCGGAAGACACGAATAATTGGCATTCCTTGAATGGATTCGTTAATAATTGCGTTAATCTCACTTAAACGAGATCGAATGATGATGTTATATTTGGTTGCAAATTTACGATAGAGAACGGTCCAGATAACAAGCATAGGAATGATAAACAAACTGATCAGTCCAAGCTTTACATCCAGAAGGAATAGTGCAACATAAACCCCGGTAATGTAGACCATTCCTGAACTGAAGTTAGCAAGTACGGCGACAAATAAATCTTTGACACCCTCTGTGTCATTCGTCACCCGGGATACGACTTTTCCTGCTGGCAGATTATCGAAAAAATATACCGGTAATCGCTGGATATGAGCGTATACATCAGTACGCAGCTTTTGAATAACCCGGTTGGCAGCGGATTGTAGCCAGTACGTGCGAGCGAATACAGTGATCATAGATATAACTAATGCGATGAGAAAGAGCTGCACCAGCTTGTAAATGCCAGGCAATTCAGGCTCGTAGAAAGCAAATACCTCTGAAGTTGACATCTTGACAGCAGGGTATTCTGCATGATCATTTCGATAAGCTATTGTAAATACCCCGTCCTGGAAAGAGCGTTCTCCTTCTGAGCGTATCACTTGTTCGTTAATGAAATAAAAACTTCTTCCGGTTTGGAGGATACGAACCTCCTGTCCTTGATTTTCTCCCTGCTCAAAGCGATCCCCACGTTTATAATGCTTTCCGTTATAGGAGACAGATTGTTCGGTAGATGATGTTTCGAAATAAGGTTTTTCAATACCTAATATATGATTGTCGATCATGTTCTTGGCAATGAATGGACCAGCTAGCTCAGCGGCTACACCGATCGTAAGCATGATCAATGCGGCTATAAATGTTCCTTTAGCCGTTAATGCGTACCGGAATAGCCGTTTGGCAATACCGGATTCACTAGATATCGTTTGATCGGTCGGAGTCAATTAAGACACCTCCTCAGAGGTCAGATTGTTTTCCACTTGCTGACGTTCATATTGTTCACGGTACCAACCGTTATGCTCTAGGAGCTGTTCATGTGTACCTTGCTCAATGACACTTCCTTCGTCCAGCACAACGATCCAGTCTGCATGCTGAACAGCGGATAAACGGTGAGTAGATATCAATGTTGTTTTTCCAGCACGTTTGCTTCGAATGTTATCAATAATTCGTGCCTCTGTACGGGCATCGACCGCGGAAAGCGCATCGTCCAAAATTAAAATTTCCGGATCGGAAATGAAGGCCCGAGCAAGTGACACACGCTGTTTCTGACCGCCAGACAGAGCGACACCCTTTTCTCCAACGAGAGTATCGAGTCCATCAGAGAGGGTGTTTAAATCCCGATCGAATGCAGCTGTTGAAATTGCATCCATAATGACATCGTCAGTGGCGTCTTTTTTCCCGAACTGAATATTTTGTCTGACGGTTTTGGAGAACAAAATTTGTTCTTGCGGGACGTAACCTATCCAGCTGTGCAAGCGGTCTTTCGATAACATTTCGACTGGTACTCCCGAAATAAGAATCTCTCCTGAGCCCATAGGGTATTCGTGCAACAACTGTTTCAAGAGCGTTGATTTACCGCTACCGGTTCTGCCTACTACTCCAAGCGTTTGACCTTTATGAAGTGTAAGAGAGACATTGTTCAGATTATCGACGGTTGAAGTTGGATATCGAAAGGTAACTCCTCTGAACTGAATAGAATCTGGACTTGTTATATCCACAGGTTCTGTGGGGTCTATAACATCCGGTGGAACTGAGAGCGTGTCATTCACACGGTCTAGTGAAGCGTTACCACGTTGCATTATGTTTATCAGTTCTCCAATGGCGAACATAGGCCAGATCATCATTCCGAGATACATATTGAAGGATACGAGATCTCCAAGGGTAATTTGATTCTGGAATACCATGTAAACACCATAAGATAACCCAATTACATAGCTCATGCCGATAGAAAAGTTAATCGTGGGCTCGAATAATGCGTCAACCTTTGCAACAGCTAGATTCTTACGATATACATCGTCGGTTATTTCTTGAAAACGGCGTTGATCCTCACGTTCTTGAACATAGGCACGGACAACACGGATCCCGGCAACGGACTCCAGTACCTGGTCATTCATGACACCGAAAGCATCTTGAGCAGCTGTATATCGTTTATGTATTGCTTTACCGTAAATGACCATACCAATTGCAATAATCGGAAGTGGTAATATAGCTGCCAACGTAAGCTTCCAGCTAATGATAAATCCCATTGCGAATAATATGACAACAAGATAAATCGTTGAATCGGTCATGACCAGCATGCCGAAGCCTGCTGTCGCAGCAACGGAGCGGAGGTCATTGGTTGCTTTTGCCATCAAGTCCCCGGTTCTGTTCTTCTCAAAGAATGGTGGAAGCATACCAAGTAGATGATTCATATAACGTGTGCGGAGTAAGCGTTCTACTAGGTTGGCGCCTCCAAAAATACGGTGCATCCATATGTATGTAGCTAGATAGATGACAGCGACGATTCCCATAATCATAAGCAAATATTTTGCAAGTGATGCCCATGATATCGAACTGCTTACGATATCATCAATGGCATTTCCGAGCAGGAGCGGCGGAAGCAGCTCAAGCAAGCCGCAAAAAATGAGGAAGAATAGACCGATGAGGTATCTTTTCTTCTCGAGCTTGAAGAACCATCCCAAATTTTTAAGTACAGCAAACAAAATAATCCCTTCCTTTCGTAAAGCCGGGTAAACTCAGTTCGCAAGTTAAACCAAAAAAAGCATATCATCCCGAAAACGGACGATATGCTTCAATCATTAACTATCATTCGCGCGGTCTAGTGACGACAACCGTGCGGAAGAGATACGTATAGTTCAACATAAATTCTGTGAACATACGTCAGAATTGAGGGGGCACCGGCTGGGTGTCATCAGTATTCAGTTGTAAGAAATTATCCATAGGACGATGAGCATAGACAATGAACAGATTGAACACCATAACCACCCTTTCGTTTTGAATTTACAATATATTGAAGAACTCGTATGGACTGAATTTTAACACCGATAACCGGAAATTGTCAAACCTAAATTTGGTAATGAAAGGAAGACAAGCAAAAATAACATGTTAGCCGTTTATTTCGAAAAGAATTGTAACCCTGTACAAATATGCGTTATGATACTTATAAAACCTAAAGTCATTGACCTGGGAACTAGACAAATACCTCAAAGGGGAGTGTATTAGCATGATAATTGAAGTCAGCAATGAGGCGGCGCGTTGGTACAAGAAAGAATTGGATCTGAACGCCGGTATGTTTGTTCGTTTCTTTCCGCGTTACAGCTCCGGGGGCGGACTGCATCCTGGTTTTTCACTTGGTATTTCCGTGGAAGAACCGCATGATCCTGGGATTACGGAGCAGGCAGAAGATGTAACATTTTACATGGAAGAACACGACATGTGGTATTTGCGGGGATACAATCTTCATGTAGAATATGAAGAATCCTTAGATGATATTTCATATGTGTATAAAGAAGAGGGTGCAGCGAAATAACGAGATCCAAGAATTCGGCGCACGCTATCTAGGGGAAAGGAGGTTCCCAGGATGAGCGTATATCACCGTGATGTTCGTCAGTACATTGCCAAGAAGAGTTCGATAGGTGTAAAGGCGGCTGTAATCGTACTGAACGACAATGGAGAGATTTTGCTTCTGAAACGTCATGGAAGAGACGAATGGGGCGTTCCAATAGGCAGTATGAAACCCGGCGAATCGATGCAGGACACTGCATCCAGAGAGCTTTGGGAAGAAAGCGGTCTTATTGCGGATGATATGCGGTTACTGGATCTGTTATCAGGCCCACAGTATGTCAAAAAACATCGAGGCGGGGACGAAGTGTATTTTGTAATCGGTGTTTATGAAGCCCAAGGGCTCCGCAGTGCGATCGATCTGCCTGTTGATAGTGAAATATCTTTAAAATACTGTGATGTGGACAATTTGCCGACCATGGATAAGATTTCTGTCATCTTGATGGATACGATCAAAAAACAGATAGATCTCAAGAAGTGATCTGTTTGACGGCAATTCCTTCAGGCGGCTGAGGTTCCCCGTAAGGGGAATTTTTTTTCGTGCAAAATACCCCTGATATCGGTCAAGGTTTTATGAGCTTGACTGTTCTAAAGCAAAGTCGAAATCATCGATGTCGTAAACTTGAATGGGGATAGATGAATCAATAATTCGTTGAATGAATTCATATTGATCTGTAAGAACAGGAGCTTGGATGCGCTGAGCTGTCATTAGAAGCTCTGTTTCCACAGGATCGAATAATTCACCATATGGTGCTGTGTCCATCGCGTTAAGTATCGTTACTAGTGTTGTTTCAGTCAGTGGTATAGAAGGACTTTTCGCCCATGGCACTTGTAATGCACGATCAATTTTCTTCTTGTTAAGCGGCTCTTCGAAATACCGAATAAGCTCATTGATTTTAGTTCGAACATGATGATCATCTGGAGGGGTATGCATGAGCGGTTCCTCACTGCTCTTGAGCTCGTACAGTTCCAAGACAGTCTTATATGGGATGATGTATTCTACGGGTTGTGCTGGTAATAGAAGCTGACCATAAATCGCAAGCATGACAGCTTCGGTGACAAAAATAGTGGACATGTTATTCCTCCTGCGGGTACTACATTTATTAATGAGTTTAAAGATAATAAAGCACTGAAGCAGGGAAAAGTCAACAAGTAGGTAAGTTACGGGTAATAAAGGTGTAGGCTTTTGAACAGGTTGAATCTTACATACCGCAGCTAGAAGGATGCGTAAGGAAGGAGTCGTTATTGCTATTGAAGTCATGGAAAATTTATTATCCTTTTGTTAAACCTTATCTCAAGTGGATCATACTAACGCTCTTCATCGGGATGATCAAATTCACGATTCCACTGTTGCTGCCGATGATTATGAAATACGTGGTTGATGATCTTCTTATTAACTCTCAGATGGACATACAACAGAAATTGGACCAGCTGATGCTTATTCTCGGGGGAACATTAGTTTTATTTATTGTTGTACGTGGTCCGGTGGAATACTTGCGGCAGTACTTTGCCCAGTTTATTACGAGTCGAATCTTGTTTGATATGAGAAATCGACTGTATGCTCATCTTCAGCGATTATCACTCCGATATTATCAGAATACAAAAGTGGGAGAAGCGATTTCTAGGTTTATTAATGACGTGGAACAGTCGAAGAACCTCGTCGAAGTCGGAATGATGAACATCTGGCTCGATATGTTTACCCTGATATTTGTCCTGATTGTTATGTTCTTTATGAATCCGATCTTGACTCTCGTTGCTATTTCGGTTTTGCCGCTATATGCGATTGCGGTTAACCTTTTATATAAGCGACTCAAAAAATTGACCAAAGATAGATCCCAAGCACTTGCGGGAATACAGGCTTATCTGCATGAACGGATACAAGGGATATCGGTCATCCGAAGTTTTACGCTCGAGCGCTACGATCAGAAGAAATTCGAGAGCATTAACGGAAATTTCCTGAAAAAAGCGATGGCACAAACTCGCTGGAACGCTTTGACATTCTCAATTATTAACACCCTAACCGATATCGCACCGATTCTTGTCATCGGTTATGGTGGTTATCGAGTTATTCAAGGTGATCTTACGCTGGGTACCTTTGTTGCGTTTTTCGGTTATTTGGATCGACTTTATGCTCCTTTACGCCGGCTGATCAATTCATCGACTGTACTAACCCAAGCAACAGCTTCATTGGAGCGTGTAAAGGAATTGCTCGATGAACCGTATGATATCGTGGACGCGCCAAATGCCAGAACATTATCATCGGCAGGACGGATCGAGTTTGATCATGTGTGGTTTAAATATAATGAACAAGCGGACTGGGTACTTAAAGATATTAACCTAACGATTGAGAAGGGGCAGACCGTTGCTTTTGTAGGGATGAGCGGTGGAGGTAAATCCTCTCTGATCGGTCTTATTCCAAGGTTTTACGATGTTCAAGAAGGCAATGTTAAGATTAATGGTGAGGATGTAAGAGAAGTAACACTGGATAGTCTTCGAGGCTCTGTAGGAATGGTTCTGCAGGACAACTTCCTGTTTAGCGGATCTGTCCGTGAAAACATTTTATTCGGTAATCCAGATGCGACGGAAGAAGAGATCGAAGCTGCAGCGATGTCAGCGAACGCTCATGAATTTATAATGAATTTGCCACAAGGGTACGATACCGAAGTTGGAGAGCGGGGCGTGAAGTTATCTGGTGGACAGAAGCAACGTCTGGCGATCGCGCGTGTATTTCTGAAGGATCCAGATATTTTGGTTTTGGATGAGGCAACTTCAGCGCTTGATTTGGAATCGGAGCATCTAATTCAGCAAGCACTTCAGTCGTTATCAACAGACCGGACGACGTTGATCGTGGCTCACCGTTTATCTACCATCACCCATGCGGACATGATCGTTGTGCTTGAGAACGGACAAATTACTGAGCAGGGAACGCATATTGAATTGATGGAACGTAACGGAAGTTATGCAAGGCTGTATAATGTGCAGCATCTAGAATCATAGAATAACTTTCTCGTATGTATGAAATAGAAAAATCGCCTTTGATTGTGATGGACGTTGATCATGTCCACTCGATCAAAAGCGATTTTTTTTGTATATCTGAAGTTTGAATTACAAGTTAATTCATAAAATTTATTTCTCCAGCTTCGGTAGTACATTCGTATATGAGGATTGGATATAATCTAGACTTGAAATATGTTTTACGATGTTGTTCGCTAAAGTAACGAGCAGGAAGATAGCGACGATTCCAATTAAAATTCTTTTCATAGTTGTGTTTCGTATACCAGAAACGAAACTTGCTGCAAGAATAAAGAATGCGAATAGATAATGGCCAGCATAAAGATATAAGTCATATGCGTAAGCGCTCAGTCCGAAGCCCACAACAATATGTAGAAGCAACGCGAACAGTATGTAGGTGGATATGGACCATGTCTCCCGAGATTTGATTCCTTTAATAAATCCAAGCACCGACATCAAGATAAGTCCAATGCCGACAACACTGACATACACGGGATAAGGTTTGCTTAAATCCGTAGCGAAGGCTGACAAGCCTGGATCGATTAAGGCAATGTCTGGTGTCAAAATAGGACTGATGATCAGCATATAAAATGCTTTAGCATGGTGGGCGAATGAAAATGAAGTCACATATCCTAGAGCGCCATTTGATAGTCCGCTAAACACATTAGACACCCAAGTTTTCCCTGAGAATAGTAAATATTGCACTGCAGTGAATCCGATGATCATCAGTAGTGCGCTGATCATAATCGACATAAATCGCCGGAAGGTTCTTTTCTTATGAATACGATTAAAAAGACTAAGGAATAGTGCACCAGCAAATGTAACCACATTCGTGGATGTGATCCCGAAATTAAGTAGCGTAAAAGAGGCATTTGGAATCATAGGAAACGACTCTTCAGCCCGGCACTTCTGTAAATATGCAGCTGATAGAACGATCACAAATTGA
Source organism: Paenibacillus sp. GCM10028914 (assembly GCF_042666275.1). Taxonomy (NCBI): domain Bacteria; kingdom Bacillati; phylum Bacillota; class Bacilli; order Caryophanales; family Paenibacillaceae; genus Paenibacillus; species Paenibacillus sp. GCM10028914. The sequence goes on along the minus strand of NZ_JBHTFO010000012.1, from coordinate 249,082 downwards.
GCATACGGGTAGGAGTCTGGGATGAAAGATGTAAAGATACTGTACGAACTAACTCCGAAAAAAGCTGAGAACAATAGTGAGACTACCCGATCTGAACCGCTTCTGCGCAACATGAAAAATACAAGGATGGTCGTAAGTGCGTTAATCGCAGATTGCAGCAGCAGAAATAGCATATTACCTAAAGATTGACTTGATAAGTATGTCATCGGGCCGGAAAGGAAGTTGTAGAACGGATGAATGATCGTTCCTGTCGCATTTCCATATTCCATGGATGGATCAAAATTAAATAGATTTAACGAAAAGGGTGCGCCGTAAAATGGACTATAGACACTTAACACATCTGCGTTATCTTTTATGTATTGTACATAAGGCATGTTCAGGCAAATGTAGAATAGACAGAAAATGAACCATAAAAAGAGCGCGATATAATTATCTTTCTTGTCTCTAAAAAAATAGCTGTTAAAAGTCATGTTTAACCACCAGTCTCCGAATTTTTAAGAATCTACCAGATCAAGAGTAATAATCCGGACATAATAAAGAAAACACCTGTAATTTTAATAATGCCAATCGATTCTTTGAAAATGACTTTGGCAAATAACAAAGCCCAGAGAAAAGTTAGGGCATTAGCCGGCATAACGATGGTGTAGGGCAGCTCTTTTAATAAATAAATATTTAGCAAAGCGCCGATTCCATAAGATGCAAAACCGGTGAGCAGCAGAGGGATTTTCTTCTTAGAAGTATATCCTTTGAAAAACACACTGCCTAATGAGCCGAACAATGTCATCACAAGCAGAAGTGTATACAATAGAGGATCATTTTTCATAAGAGGTTAAAGTCACCCCGATTCCTAGGAGGACAACCGCCGCCGTCTTTTTAATCGTAATGGGCTCTCCAAGAAACAGGTCCCCGTAAAATAAAGCAACAATATAACTTATGCACATTAGCGGGTAAGCAACAGAGAGTTTTTCGAGCGCTAATGATTTGATCATGAATATAGCTCCTAATCCATAGCATATAAAGCCGATAGCCATATAGATCAGGTTGCTATGTCCCCATTTCCAGAACAGTTGGCCAGTGGCTGTCAGAAACGCAGACACAATCATTAGCCATTTACCGATATGGCGGTGCTTACCTTGGTTTACAAGCTCCATGTTAAACCCTCACATCCCGCTGTATGTTTATAACAATTAATCATATACTTTTGGTTCACTAATTCCAGCATGGGCATATCAGATATGGAGTCGGAGTATGCGCAGGAATGTTCATAATCGACTGTTATACCTTTTTCTGTCAAATATTCTTTGATGCGAGCTACCTTTTCTTCGCCCTTACAATTGTTCCCTTCGATTACATGAGTGAATCGTTCGCCTTGCATCGTCAACTTGGTACCAATGACACCATCCACAACATCAAGCTCTTCAAAATATTTCATATATGCGTAGGGTGAAGCTGTAACGAGGAGGATATGATATCCTTCCTTTTTTTTGTTCATCATTTCTGCCAGAGCTTCTGGGTAAATATAAGGCTTAATCATCGTATCGAAGAAGTCTCTCAAATCCTGTTCATTCATATACTTAATAAATCGAAAATAGGAGCTCTTTGCTGTTTCAGCTTTCATCAACTTCAGCTTATATAACACGGAATAGATAACGATGAGAAATAAATGATAAACGGAAGAAGGTTTCTTTTTTAGGCCATATCGTATAAATTGAAACATCGAATCCTTATGAATAATCGTTTTGTCTACATCAAATAAAGCGATCTTTTGGGTCATAGTTCATACCTCATTCGTTATTTATTCAAAATAAGCCAGAATCCCGATCACGCATATAACGTAAATGAGTACTGTCACTAATATATGTCTGTCCTCAAACAACACACGGTCAGGGGCGCCGCCTTTTTTCTCAATATGAATCAGATAGAGATAACGAAACATCCCATATATAACAAGCGGAATGGTCCACATGAGATGGATGGTTCTGCCTGATGTGAAGGTGAAGAGCGAATAACTGATGATGGTTGCGGTCGTTACGATTCCACTAAATTGATCGAGCAATTCGAGGGAATAGTGATCCAGTACTTTTCGGTGGGAGCCTTTATCTTCTTGCAATAGTACAAGCTCGTGTCGTCTCTTGCCAATGGCAAGAAAGAGGGAGAGCAGCATCGTACACAATAAGAACCAGGGTGTAAATGGTACGTGAATGACTAAGCCACCTGCAATCGCTCTGAGTACAAATCCTGCTGCGATGATCATGATATCAATAATGACAACGTGCTTTAAACGAAATGAATAGGCAACATTCATCAAAAAATAACATCCGAGGAGTACGGTAAACAGCGGATTTAACAGTGCTGAGGCTGCCAGTGAGCCAATTAATAGTATCGCACCAAATATGAGAGCAAGGTTTGGATTCAATTGACCTGATGCCATGGGACGATGCTGTTTTACAGGGTGATTGCGGTCGGCTTCACGGTCGCAGTAATCATTTATAATGTAAACACAACCGGATATGAAGCAGAGTAGGAAAAATCCTGCGATCGTATGAATAAGCGTAGCTGCATTAACTGTTTCAAATGAAAATAATGGAGCAGCGAAAATAAGCAGGTTTTTTGTCCATTGCTTTGGTCTCAACTGCTTCAATAACAGCATTGGCGTTTGTTGATTAAACGCTGATTTTCTAACAGATTTACTATTGGGGTGGTGCACGTTTGAAGCCTCCTATTAACTGCATAATATGTTATTTATATATGGATATTTAAGATGATTTTCCAAATATCCTTGTTATCATATCATAAATGGATAAGTAATGAATAAGAGGCTATCCTCTTAGGTCTTGGAAGACCTATCGGGATAACCTCATGCTTTTTACGCTTTTAAGATTTTCCGATCAATAGTGATAAGATTCCAGCTGCAATAAGAGGCCCGACAGGAACACCGCGGAAGAGTGCAACGCCCAGTACTGTTCCAACTAATAGACCGGCAACAATTGTGGGGTTAGCCCCCATCAATGTGACTCCTCGACCACCTAAGTATGCCACAAGCATACCTACGCCGATTGCGAGCAGGGACTTCCAGTTAAGGAAGGACTCTCCTATGACTTGAAGGCTCATTTTTCCGCTGGCGAGAGGAGACATTACGCCAATAGTCAGAATAATGATACCAATGGTAAGCCCGTACTTCTCTAACCAAGGGAAAGCTTGCTGAAAGCCCGTTACTCGGATGAGCAGCAGGGCTATCATGGCGATGGTTATAGTTGTGTTACTACTTATAATTCCGAGTGCGGCCAAACCCAAGAGGATGAGTGAGGTGACATCCATTGTGTACGCCAACTCCTTTGATGAGTTAATAAATATGCGTTATGACGACTTGGTCACAAGATGTTCGGCGATTAAACGACCATGTATTCGTCCGGTTTCGATAAATACTTCATTCGCATTTCGTCCGGATGCAATAACTCCAGCAACATACAGACCGGGTACAGTCGTTTCCATTGTTTCAGGATTGAAACGCGGCTTCTCCATCTCTTCGTCAAGTTCTACACCAGAAGAAGCAAGAAGCTTACGATCTGGCCGGAATCCTGTTAATGCTAGGACGAAATCATTCTCAATGAATTGCTCAGTTCCGTCTTGTGACGCAATAGTAATAGAGTTTTCCCGAATTTCCGTTACGCTAGACTCCATATGAAGCTTAATCCGGCCTTTATTTACCATGGCTTCGAAAAGAGGTCTTACCCATGGCTTAATGTTCTCGGAAACCTCCTTGCCACGGTAAATAACAGTTACTTCTGCGCCTACTCGAATTAATTCCATTGCCGCATCCACGGCTGAATTGCTCCCACCAATGATGGCAGTTTTCATACCCGCATATGGATGAGCCTCCCGGAAATAATGAGTTACTTTTTCCAAGTCTTCACCTGGAATGCCAATATAATTCGGATGATCAAAATATCCAGTAGAGATCACGACATTTTTAGCTTCGCGATAGCTTTCTGTACCGCTTCGTTTGCGAGTATGCACTCGGAATGTTCCGTCTGGAAGCTTCTCAATCGAGGTAGCTTCCTCATACGGTGAGATGTTTAGTTTATAATGCTCTGCAACTTTGCGATAATATGCGAGCGCTTCGTCCCGATACGGTTTATCGTTTGATAATGCGAATGGGACATCTCCGATTTCAAGCATTTCAGCTGTGCTGAAAAACTGCATATGTGTTGGATACAGATAAATGGAGTGAACTAGATTATGTTTATCGATTATTTCTGTAGACAGTCCCCGCTTACCGCATTCGATAGCTGCGGACAATCCACATGGGCCTGCACCGATAATGAGAACATCTTGCATGATGAACCTCCTTATGTAATAAGCGTATGTGTTGATAATCAGCAATAATAATCCTACCGCAATTATGAAGATAAATCCACAATGCAGCGGCTGCTGTCTTATGATTCATATTTTCCCAAATAAACATTGACTTGATTTTCCAATTTGATTATCATCAAATTAGATGTTCGTCAAATTAGATTTGCATCTTAATTCTAATTACAGAAAGGAAGGTTTCTTGATGCAGCTAGAGAAGATCGTCAATGTCCATAAAGTGCTTGGTGATCCAAACCGGATGAGAATTTTAATGCTGCTAGGAAGAGGGGAACTGCACGGGCAAGCTTTAGCTGAGAAGTTGAGCCTGTCACAGCCTACGGTTACACACCATATCTCAAAGCTTCGTAATGCTTCATTAATTTGTGAGCGAAGGGACAAGAATACAATTTATTTTACGCTTAATACAGAATTCATACAGCAAGTTCACGAAGCGTCTGTCACGTTTATATTTGGTAAGGAAGGAGAGGAACAAGCATTGGAGACAATAGATACGAAACTGAAGACGTCTGTCATTAACAACTTCTTTAAAGAAAATGGCAAGCTAAATCATTTGCCGGCACAATACAAGAAAAAGCTAATTGTGCTCGAGCATTTAGTTCAGAAACTCCAGCCTGGGAAGCAATATCAAGAGAAGGAGATTAACCATTTTATTCAGCAGTTTCATGAAGACTATGCAACGATCCGTCGCGAGTTTATCATGCATCAATTTATGTACAGGGATAACGGGGTTTATGTTCTAAATCCACAGGAGATGTGGAGCAAATGGGAAGAGGTAAAATAGTATAAACCACCTTCTTGGAATGGTTTTTAGACCAAAACAGGAAGGTGGTTTTCATCATATGCTACAGATTAATTATTTTTTAGAAAGACGAACATCAATATCTCCCGATTTCGTGTCTGCGGTAATCTTTTGTTTACTTTCATTCAGGGATATCGGCGTATTCACTGAACCGGATAGAGAACGTGCTTGATATAAACCATTAAACTCTGGATCAGCTGCTATATCGATATTGCCTGATATTGAAGTTGCAATGATTGATGATAAACCATGCTGTCCTACTGAAATATTACCTGAAAGGTTCTCAATCGTTACATCCCCTTCTGTTTGTGTTAGATCGACATTTCCGGAGCGATTTATTACGTGAATGCCAGCAATGAGATTACTACCCTCAATATTTCCAGACATAGATTCCAGCTTTATTTCATTCGCTAAAAGGTCAGAAGCCTTGATGTCACCTGATGCAGAGGAAATCTTCATGTTTTTAGAGGAGGCGTTGTGTAACGAGATATCCGCTGAATAGGTGGTAATATCTAGAAGGTCTAGCTCTGATCCTTGCGGGAGCATTACATCAATTTTACCCTTCGGAGAATTGAAATTTACGCTGAAGAATTCAGAAGTATTCGGAGGAGTCAGATCAATGGAGAATTCAGAGCCACCCAGGGTCAAGCTATTAAGACGCTCAATGACTTCAGGATGCATATTTCCTTGGAATTTCACATACCCCTCATTACTGCTGCCAGTTGTGAATGAAATATCCATTTTGTAATCACTAATAATTGATAGCTTCTTCAATTCATTTGCCTGAAGTGCCCAGGTCTGATTGTGTTCAGGATAAGCATCGGAGAACTTGAATTTATAAGCAGCCATACCGACAACCCCGACTAGAATAAAAACAATTGCCGTTGTTAACAGAAGTTTATGTTTCATTACAGGGACCGTCCTTTCAACATGTGAATATTCCACTTGAAATACCCTCGAATCATTACCCATAGACCGATGAAAACCCAGCGCACAACATAAGTGAGCAAGATACCGACACCTATGAAGGATATCGACATGAACAGTTTTGCAGGATAATAGGTTCCATTATATAAATAATCAAGTAACACGAGTATCGGGCTTAATATAGTTGCTGCACTACCAACTGCTAAGGCAACTCCTCCAGTACAAAGAGCGATTAAAAAGGGAAAGGCTACAAGTCCACAGAAAAATAGACCAATCCCAATAAATATACGCCCTAATGCTCCATGCTCGCGCTGATTTAGAACAGGCGTATCTGTAATTCGAACACCGAGAGCTTCTCGAGCTATTTCAAATGGGTCACCGAGTTCACGGGCAATTTCTTCTTCAGTGCGACCATTTTGCAAACCAAACTGAAAGTGGGATTCCACATCATTTAGTAGCTCATTGCGTTCATCCGGCTGAAGTGGTCTAAGCCTCGTTTCTAAAATGGATAAAAATTGTTTTTTATTCATGCGTCTGTCCTTCCTCAATTAAATTAGTGACATTACTTACAAATGCTTTCCATTCTTTAATCATAGCGTTCATGTAAATCTCTCCGCTGTCTGTCAGTTTGTAATATTTACGAGGGGGGCCTTCGGAAGATTCCTGAAGATATGTCTTGCAGTAACCTTCGTTTACAAGTCTGCGCAAGAGAGGATAGAGCGCGCCTTCGGCAACTTCGATGTGTCTCGAAACGGACTGAGCTAGTTCATAACCGTATTGGTCCTTGCGATGGATTAGCACTAGCACACATAACTCAAGAACACCTTTTTTAAACTGAATACTGACTTCCAAAGACGGTACCTCCGATCTGCGTTAGGAATTGAATAGTGAACAGTACTAATCATTATTCATTAGTTGGTTTGAGAATATCATATGGTACTGATTAATGCAAGGTACTGAACACCATTTTTTATTCAATTCACATGGAAAGTCGTTATTATCTGAAGTTTGCAAGCAATCGACACATCCGGAATATTATGGTATTTCAACGTTTAACTTAAAATGGGTGAGGTTAATAGAAATTACGGAGGGAAGGGGAATTATTTCTTATTCTACTTTTAAAAAAGGAGTGAACGGCATGTCCATTGATCGCTTTATATTAAAGAAGCTGGACAGCTGCGAGGAAATGCACACTCGTCTTAATTTGGTCAGACTGTTTCAGATTCGGATCTACAAAGCCCAAACGGCTGAGGAAACGTTATTATCTCATTCTTATGGAAGACTAGAGCATGAATAAAGAAACAATGAGTTTATATGAAAACAAAAAAGGGCTATCCCCCTTTAAAAGAGAGATAGCGCAAGAGAGTCGTTTTCACTTTTGCTGTGAAGAATTGCCTCGGACCCCTCAATTTCAATGCTTATGAGTGAGTTCAGGCATTTTTGCAGCGCCTTTTTACCATTTCTTATTTTATGATCAAGTGCGCTAGTTAAGAGCTTCAATACTTTTTGTACCGGTTGTTTGTTCTCTGTTGTAAAATATACAGGTACTGGTTTGTTTTGAAACATAATGAGTGCTTTCATCAAATCACCTCACGAAAAGTCTTGTTTCATGATAATTGCATTATAAACTGCCAATCTTAAAATAACCTTAAAATCAAATAATTAATCAAAATAGTAATTTACGAGAGTGACATTTTTGTGAACTCTCTTTTTTATGCGTAAATATTTGTGCTTTTCGTGAAATTCAGAGCTGTTTTTCCGTAATAAATTCATTTTTTGGTTCTTTTTAACTACATTTATAGCTAATAGAATAGGAAATAGGTATTATGACACAAATTGACAGGATAGACTTGGTAGTGATACAGTTACAATACTGTAACTATTTTTCAATCATATGCTATAGGTGTTCGGCTCTTTCATAGGGAATACTCTACCATTACGATATTTAGAAGGGCAGGAAAGGTAATATGATTATTACAGTGATTTGCGGTCGCAATGAAGGCGATTGGTTTGACATTGAAGTTCCGGACGACTGTTCGGTTACCCGGTTGAATGAGTTGCTTGGAATACGACTCTTTAATGAACCGTCCAGTCCAGGAGTACAATATATATTGGAAGCAAAATTTCCTGAAGGTTTGTGGTTTACGGTGAAAGAGGGAGCGGGAATTGTTGAGGCAGGGATAAGAGAAGGATCATATATCAGATTGCAGCGTGCTTTCTCAACAACGACAGAAGAAGCTCCAGTCTATGGACGAAGAATATTGTTTCAAGAGACATAGAAGTGGGTAAGTAGTCTATTGGTTTCTATGAAAATCAAATACATAGTGAATTTCACTTGATGTTTAGTATAAAAGGGGAGGGCCAAGATGAACGTCTTGTATCAACGTTCGCCACGGATAAAACCAGCTTTACAAATAGAAGAGATGGAGATACTTAGACCCCCTTCTGAACCTAATAAACCTTCATTTTCAATGATTTCGATTATCATTCCGATTATCATGACGGTAGTTACGATTAGCTTTTACGTCTATTTGAATATAAGTGGCAAAATGGGCCAAAACGTCTTCATGATGTTTCAAATGCTGTCCATTTTTATGATGTTGACCTCCTATACTTTGCCCTTCTTTATGTATTTAAGCAATAAGAAAGTGTATAAACAAAAACTAGCAGAGCGAAACCTTAAATATCGAACTCAGCTTGATTTACACCGTGAGGAATTGAAAGAACGCCAGCATAATCAAGTGGAAATCATGTATGAGATCCACGGAGATCCTGATGTGTGTTTTCAGATCGTGAAGAACCGAAGCAGCTCTCTATGGGAAAGGTCACCGGAAGAGACTGATTTTCTTGATGTTCGAGTAGGTAAGGGAATGGTAAAGTTTCATGTACAAGTGCGGGCACCCAGAGCTGACGGATACGAGAAAGATCCACTAATTGAAGCAGCGCAAGAGCTTGCTGATGATTTTCAAACAGTTGATGATGCTTCAATTACACTTCCTCTATTTGAATCTAAAGTTATCGGTGTCGTTGGGGGAAGAGAGAATGTTTTAAATACATTACGCGTGATGATGACTCAAACGGCTGTCCGTCACTCTCCTGATGAAGTGAAAATAGCTGCGTTTTATGAAGAAAAGGAAGCCCATGAATGGGAATGGCTGCGCTGGCTTCCTCATACATGGGATGATGATCGTACTTCCAGATATTTAGCTGATCGACGCAGCAGTGCCCATCAGCTTGCTGATGAAATTTTTATGCAATTGTACCGTCGTAAGAACAATAACTCGAATTACGGCAGTAAATCGATTGAAATACCGGCTTATATTGTTGTTTTGTCGAGCAGTCAGTTGATTGAGGAAGAACCTCTTTTGCCACTTCTGCTTGAAGATGGTGAAGCGGTAGACGCGGTCACGATTATATTGTCAGATCGCAAAGAGAATCTGCCGATGCATTGCCAGCTAATTGTTGAGGTGGAGAGAGAGCAATCGACTTATACAATTAAAAAGAATGGATCCGCTTTACAACAGGTGTTTAAGAACGACTGCATTAGTCGTGAACAGATGGAAGCGTTGACTCGTTATATGGCACCAATTCGTCTTAAACGTTCATCCGCTTCAGATATTCCTGCGGTACTTACCTTGTTTGAGATGATGGATATAGACAATATTTCAGAACTGGATGTCAAAGGACGTTGGCAGAAGAATCGGTACCCTGATACTTTGCCTGTTCCGATGGGTGTTAGAGCAGGGAACAAGAAGATAAATTTGAATCTGCATGATAAGATTGAACGTCATGGTCACGGGCCGCATGGATTAATAGCCGGTACGACTGGATCGGGCAAAAGTGAAGTTATTCAATCTATCGTCGCTTCTCTTGCTGCAGAGTATCATCCTCACGATCTAGCATTCATGCTGATTGACTATAAGGGTGGAGGCATGTCCAATACATTCCTTCATTTACCGCATGTTGTAGGTACGATTACAAACTTGGATAACAACCTGATCGAGAGAGCTAAGATTTCATTAAAGGCAGAATTGGTTCGTCGTCAAAAAATATTAAATGATGCAGGAAATCTGCAGCATATTGACGAATATTATAAAGTTCTTAGAAATCGCCCTGCCAAACCGCTTCCGCATCTAGTTATTATCATTGATGAGTTTGCACAACTTAAAAAGGATCAGCCAGAGTTCATGGATGAGTTGATTAGTATTGCTGCCATTGGACGTACTCTCGGAGTACACTTAATATTGGCTACTCAAAAGCCTGCAGGTGTGGTCGATGACAAGATTTGGAGTAACTCACGTTTCCGAATTTGTTTGCGTGTTCAAAGTGAGGGAGACAGCCGTGATATGCTGAAGATCCCCAATGCAGCATGGATTAATAAGCCTGGTCGCGGTTATTTTCAGGTCGGAAGCGACGAGGTATTTGAAGAAATGCAGTTTGCTTGGAGCGGAGCTCCTTATATAGAAGAGCAAGATACTGAAGGTTTGATTGACATCCGGGAAGTACGATTAAACGGAAAGCAAGAACCGATGCTTGCCCGTGTGAACGATTTAGGAGTTCATCATGATGAGGTTCCAAAGCAACTACAAGTATTTATCGACCGAGTCTCGAAAATTGCACAAGAAGAAGGGATCGAGAGATTGCAAGGACCTTGGCTTCCGCCATTACCAGATATTTTAGATTTAGATGACGTTCTATCTTCGACTGAGGATTCTTCGGTGTCTACGTTTGGAGAAGTACCCCTTATTGCTCATGTGGGATTGGTTGATGATTTGCCAAACCAATCTCAGAGACCACTTATATTGAATATGGAACAGGGACACTTTGCAGTGTATGGTATGCCGGGATTAGGGAAAACAACCTTTATTCAGACGCTTCTAATGTCACTAGCGAGACAGCATACCCCTGATCAATGGCATGGATATATAATCGATATGGGACGAATGATGCGCGATTTTTCTGGTTTACCGCATATCGGTAGTGTTATGACTGCTGAGGAAGAGGATCGTATCAAACGTTTATTCCGATTTTTAACGAAAACAGCTGGTTCAAGAAAAGATCTCATTGCTGACGCGGGCGTGAAGACCATTGCCGCCTATCGTCGAGCAATGTCTCTTCATGTTCCTCAATTGTTGATTGTTATTGATGGATATCTCAATTTTCGGAATACATATCCGGACGAGAATGATATGCTTGAGTATCTGCTTCGTGAAGTAGGAAGCTTGGGCATGACTTTTGTAATTTCGGCTAACCGAATTTCGGATATGTTTGAAAAAGTTCGAAGCAATATATCCCAAGCGGTATCTTTTGAACTTGCGGATCCTGCAGACTATTATTACGCTGTAGGACGTCCTTCTCGAGCCCCAAGCCAGCTCCCACCAGGAAGAGGGCTTATCAAAGGTCAAGTTCCGCCGCTCGAATTTCAGACAGCTTTATCGGCCTCAGGGCAGGATGAAGGGCAACGCTCGTCTGAATTGCGCCGTTTGATTGCTCAAATGAAAGGCACCTGGAGTGGTGAGGTCGCTGCTTCTATCGATCCGCTGCCGGAGAAAATTGCTTTGTCTGAACTTCTAAAAATGGATCAGCCATATGAACACATTAGCAGATCCGCAAGGTACCAGGTTCCCATTGGACTCTCAACAGATGATCTGGCACCGTTCTTAGTTAATCTGCAGGAAGGGCCCCATTTTATCGTAGCAAGTCCGATGGAAGGCGGGAAAACCGCATTTCTTCTGAGTTGGATGTTGTCACTTGCATATCATTCGTCGCCAGATGAATTAGAAATATATACGGTTGATACAAGATATGGAAGCAGTGGACTCAGTAGATTAAGTCATCTGCCACATGTAAAAGGTTACGCTGAGAATGAAGAGGATATGGCTCCGTTCATTTCAGAAATATACGAAAAAGTACAAAGTCGTACAAAAGAGAGTGATGATCCTGCGATTCTTTTGTTGATTGATGATGCAGATGTGATGAGTAAGCAGCTAAATGATTTTACGATAAAGGAACAATTGTCTTCAATTGTGCGGCTCGGTAGGGACCGTAAAGTGCATGTTGTGCTTTCTGGTGTGCCAGCTGATTTTCCAACATATGGTGTAGATTGGTTTACTGACGTCAAAGCGTCACAATCTGGATTTTTATTTGGCACGCTAGATTCTAATGATTTATCGTTCTTTAGAATCCCTTTTTCGGAATCCACAAATAGTCCAGGAGGACTAAAAATATTACCGCCAGGTCAAGGGTACTACGTTAAACGGAAGTTTTCCAGAATTAAAGTAGCAGTTCCGTACGATGAGCAATGGAACGCCCAAAAATGGATCACAGAAATTCGTGACCGATGGCATGTTGTAGTTTGAGGGGAGGTGGCTCATAATGTTGACGATTCAAGCTTCCAAACAGGACACCGTAACACTAAATGAAAAAGAGTTTTTCTTTTTGGCTGGCATTCTCGGTTCAGATCGTCTGCTCGGGGTTGAAGATCCTTTCAGTGGATATTTAACGGAGGAGATCGCAAATGAATGGGAAGCATCGAAAGTTTCACTTCTTGAGAAAAGCTATCTAATACGTGAAGAGAGTGGAGAATTGTCAATTCCGCCTGAAGTATTCTCGCGTGTGGCGATAGCTGGCCTCGCAGAGCGTGCCTGTTGGTTGAAATATGAGAACAATGAAAAAGCATTTGAAGGATATCTACATGTAACAGAAGAACAAGTAGTACAAGTTCGTAAATGTGATGACAATGGTCGTTGTTATATGCTTAGTGAACTTGGATCGATTGAAAATACATGCAATAAGCTGGTGGAAGATCTAGCTCTTAGTGAACAGTCACTAGGTGAAATTCCTGCCCTGCTGCTTAGCCGTAAAGAATTTTCAGATATTTATACTTGTGCTTCGGATATGAACAGTGATGAGATCAGCGACAGATTGGCAAAGTTGACCGACGATGTCGAAGGTTCAATTGCACTGGCAAAATGTTTGAAAAATAGGGTTTCTTCAGGGGAACTTCAGCTGTCAAAATGGAACGGGTATAACTGGGAGAGTCAAAATGCAGCGTTTATTGTGAATGATTCCATGAACTGGCTGCTGCGAATGAGTCTTCAAGGCGATCAGGATTGGCTGACCGCAGCACCTGCAACAAAGGAGCAGTTTCATCATATGCTTCTCATGTGGCTGAAACAGTAGAGGAGCCCGTATGAAAGGTGAGGACCTATGCGTATATCTGTCGAACCGGAGTTACTCCGGGCATTAAGCCGTCAGTTTCAGCAATCCAGCGAACAGTTTTTAACTATAACTAATCAACTTAATCAGGCGATTAGTTCGCTCGTTTGGGAAACATCAATGAAAGCGGCGGTAATTGATGAATGGCAGTCAGCTCAGAAGCTTGGTGAGCATTTGGGAGCTCTATTGTCACAAATGGGCAAGCATTTACAAACGAAAGCCGATCAATTTCAGGAGGTTGATCATCAATATCGTACGATTCTTGAACATGCAATGATAGGCGGCGTGTCTCCTACAGCTTTGTTTGCTGCCTCGAAGCATGAAGGGGTTAACTCTATCTTACCGGAATCCGGCACTTCGGGATCTGTCATTTCGAACCCAAGTTCAGCAGCAGCTGCAGTTGGCATGAGCAGTGAAGACGGCATTTCTTCCGTCAAGGAGGCTGCTCTAAATGGCCAAGGATGGACCTTTACCGATCCATCAAGCTTGAGTATCGCTAACTAACTCCAAAATAAAGAACAAGACCCAGTTTCACACTGGGTCGTTGGGGGTAATTGGAAATTAGGTCTGAGGACATTTTGAAAATACTTCCATCTTCGGCTAACATAACAAATGAAAATCAGAACCGATAAACCAAAGGAGGGTACATACATGGCAGGTCGCATTTTAATTACGCCGGAACAAGTTGAACAAGTAGCAAATCAATTTAAACAAAGCGGTGAACAGAGTCAACAAATCGTTAACAGCTTGACTCAATCTGTAAATGGTATGGAAGGTCAATGGGACGGTATGACGAAGCAACGCTTCTTTCAGGAGTTCCAGGAAGCCAGCCGCTTGATGAATTCTTTCGTTCAAACGCTTGACAGCATCAGCATGGAACTTAAAGCTATCGCACAAAAATTCCGCATGGCAGACGAATCTCGTTAATTTCTAATTGGGCTATTTTGCTATATAATAAGTTCATAGACTAGGAAACCGGGTGTTCAATCTGACTCCCGGTTTTCTTGCAATCTTAGATGACTTATACAAATTTACTATAATAATCCTGATTCCATGAGAGAGGGGGATGTTCATGACTTATCAGCCGAATCCGGGCGATGAAATTATCATAAACGGAACGGCCTATACAGTGGGACAGCACCCTGCCGCCCCAGGTCTAGCTTATGCTCAAGCGGGAAGGCAGGGAATTGTATATCAATTGCTTCCGAAAAATGGAGAGATACATGAGGCGAAAGCCTTAAAAGTGTTTTTCCCAAAGTTTAGGATCCCCGCGATGGTTTATCAATCAGAACATATGGCTAATTACCGGGAAGTTCCCGGATTGAAAGTGTGCAGTCGTGATGTGCTTACTCCCGAAAGAAACGGAGATTTGATTGCAGAATACCCGGACCTTCTTTATGCCGTTCTAATGCCATGGATTCATGGGTTTACGTGGTTCGATGTCGTTAGCGATCAACGTACTCTCGGTCGAGGCGAAAGCCTTATGTTGGCAAAAGCTCTGGCTGCGATCGGTTCGAGTATGGAGCAGCGTGGATTGGCCCACTGCGATTTGTCTGCACCAAACGTCATGCTTCCGTTTTTTTCGGAAGTGAAGCTTCCTGAAGGTTCTGCAGCCGTAGAACTTGTAGACGTGGAACAGATCTATAGTCCTAAGATGGATCGTCCTGATGTGCTTCTGGCAGGGTCACCGGGCTATGCAGCTCACCGTACGGTACACAGTGGTTTATGGAGTGCATATGCGGATCGTTTTGCAGGGGCTGTAATTATTGCTGAGATGCTAGGCTGGAGCGACCAATTGATCGTATCTAAGGCTTGGGGTGAAAGTTTCTTTGATCAGCATGAGATGCAAACACCTTGTGAACGATATTTCTTACTTAAAAAATCTTTAAGTAACCGATGGGGAACAGGGTTGTCAGATCTGTTCAGCAGGGCTTGGGACAGTCAGGATTTGAGTAGCTGCCCTACTTTTGGGGAATGGCTGGTTGTTCTTTCGACGATGTCCGAGGAAGAGATAAAAGAAGAGGAAACCGACAATACAGATGCAGCAGTATTGTCTGCCGCAGGATCTGAAACGAAGGCAGCTCCGCTCCCGTCTAAGGGGCCTGAAACTGATGATGGGCTCCTAGGTATTACTCCAGGCAACCGAGAAGTTAATGAAAATGTGGTCGGTCGTTTATTCCATCAAGCTCGAGATCTTGAAAGTGCGGGCAACCTACTTGGAGCATTGGAAATCTTCCGCTCTGCTTACCATTTTGTTAAGAAAGACAGTCCTCTGGAAGTGGAGTTAGCGGCTGCAATTCAGGAACTGGAACAGAAGCTATATCCACCGGCTACAGGGAAGCATGGCTGGAGGGCGTTAATAAGTTCTAAAAAGTTTATGATTACGTCAGCAGCTGTCATTGCTATTCTGGCAGGATCCGCAATTACGGTAAATCAGATTTTAGCCGATAAAGCCGAAAGCAGGGAAGCAGCTCAGCTCGTCGCTGCTAAAGAAGCTCAAGAGGCGGAAGAAGCCCGCCTAAAGAAAGAGGCTGAAGAAAAAGCGGCAGAAGTAGCTCGTCAGCAAGAACAAGCTCGATTAGATAAAGCTAAGCAGGAGGAAGACCGCAAAAAGGCGGAAGCCGCTGCTAAAGCTGAAGAAGCTAAGAAAGCTAAGCTTGCCGCTGAAAAAGCACAGCTTCAGGAGAAGTATGAGAAGCAAGCCAAATATGAAGCATATTTGGCAGAAGTAGAGGAGAAGAAGAAGCGTGAGGCTGCTGCTGCAGCAGCAGAAGCGGCGAGACAGGAAGCGGCACGTAAAGCACAAGCCCAGAAAGAAGCAGCACGTAAAGCACAGGCTGAGAAAGAAGCAGCGAAAGCTCAGCAATTAAAAAAACAACGTGCTCAGAATGTAGTGCAACTCATCGCATTTTATGACAGGGCCTATAACGCTCAGATTGCCGGCAATACGGATCGAGCGAAGAACTATGCTAGAAGTTTTGCGAATTTGTATAATAAGGATGCTTCTTATTACAACAACGTTGGTCATATGAGCACGCGAGCAAAAAGCATAAATAAATTTATTGATAACAGCAGTTATTGGCTGCCGAATATTTGACATAACGAAAATGCAGGGGTGTTTCATGTGAATTACACAATACAAGCTTCACAGCGTACGCCAGCGCTCATAATCTATCTGATTGACATTAGTGCATCCATGAATATGTTGATGGAAGGACGCAGGCGGATTGATGTTGTCTATGATGCTCTTTCACTTGCTATTCGGCAGATGGTCTTTCGCTCGACCAAAGGAAACCGTCTTACTCCCCGATATCGTATTGCGATATTAGCATATAGTGACGATGTGTTCGACTTGTTAAACGGGATAAAGGGGATTGATGAAATTGCAGCAGTAGGGACGCTGCCTGATCTTACCCCAAAGCGTTTTTCCGATTCAGCGAAGGCTTTTCTTCAAGCGGAGAAAATATTGCAGACTGAAATACCTAATATGCAAGATTGCCCCGCACCTCTTGTATGTCATATGACAGATGGCGTTGCAACAGGGGAAGATCCAGAGCCTATAGCTAGGAGAATTATGAATATGAGTGTGCCGGATGGGAATGTGCTGGTTGAGAATATTTTTATCTCTGATCATTTAATGAGTAAACCAGTGAGTGAGCCCAGACGTTGGAAGGGTATTCTCTCCGAAACAACACTTGAAGATGAACATGCCCATAAATTAAAAATGATGTCATCTGTATTACCGGAAAGTTACCGTGAGATGTTGGTCGAAGCCGATTACCAGTTAAGCCCTGGAGCATTGATGATGCTGCCTGGAACATGTGCTGAACTAGTATCAATCGGGTTTCAGATGTCGGCCGCAACACCGGTCAGGTAGAGCATATGAGATGTTTGAATGCGGGTCATGAGTCGAGAGAATATGACAGATTGAAATCATCTCCTTCTTATTTTTATGAGAGCAAGCAGTCGGGAGAGCAGCCCATTTCCAGCGTTCACCAGGGTTTTAAGTGCAGGTATGCGTATGGAAGAGCGGCTGAAACCGTAATGCAATCCGAGAAGGGGCAAGATTATATGGGATTTGCTGTGGATGGCGGTATATGCAGTTTTGTCCTTTGCGATGGTGTTGGATTGAGCTACAGAGGGGATTTTGCATCAAAGTTTTTAGGCAGCAACTTGCTTGCATGGCTGAGGCAGGGTAACGAGCTTTCGGCACACCACCTAGAACATAAATTGCATGAACTAACTGTGGCATCCACTCAAGAGGCTGATTTATATCGTGTGGAAGATAATACACCTCAACTTCTAAAGGAAGTTCTGTTGGAGAAACAGCGGCTTGGCAGTGAGAGCATGTACATATGCGGAAGAATTGAGCTTCCCAACCGTTTTCAGCGAAAAGGTAAACTGTGGCTTGCCTGGCAAGGTGACTCCCGACTCCGATTATTTCACGACCATAAGGAACTCTCACATCGATTTGGAGATCATTTTCGGACAGCTGAACGTTGGTCTACACGGAATGGATCCGTGGGAGGGAAACCGCATGTTTATCAATGCAGATTTGATAATCTTTCTGGTTACCGTCTGCTTATGTATAGTGATGGCTTAAATGATTTGGATCCGATTTCGCAAATCGTGCCCGACGATGAAGTACAGGTGTTGATGAATGCACTTCATACAGGAGGCTTGGAAGATGATGCTTCCTTTCTTGAAATTATGTGGTAACGCATAGGTTATAATAACTTTTTATTTATATAAAAATGTTACAGAAGGTCACTTTGAGTAATTACTCGGGTGATCTTCTTTGGTTTATTCGAAAAAATGATACAAGTGATTATAATCCTCTTCCTTTTGGGTAATCTTGTGACAGACAGACTCACAATGTGACGGAAAAGGAGATGCGTATTAATGAGTAACAGAGACAACCGATTTTCTGGGAGAACAGCAATTATTACAGGTGCAGGTTCCGGGATCGGTAAAGCTGCAGCGTTAAAGCTTGCTAGGGAAGGCGCTAATGTCGCTCTATTTGATTTAAAGGATACACGTACTAAAGAAGTAGAAGAGGAGCTTAATGGAATCCGTGAAGGCTGTGCCCGGGCTTTTGACGTGGATACTTCTAATCCTGATCGCATTGAAAGAGCGGTGCTCGAAGCTGTTGAAATATTCGGGGGAATCGACATTGTGTTTGCGAATGCAGGAATAAACGGGGTTCTCGCTCCCATTGAAGAATTGAAGCTGGAGGATTGGGAGAAGACGTTGAATATTAATTTGAACGGGACTTTCCTGACCGTCAAATACGCAATTCCTCACTTGAAAAAAAGAGGACAAGGCAGCATTATCATCACAAGTTCTGTAAATGGTACCCGAGTGTTCACAGGTTTTGGTATGATTGCCTATAGTACAACGAAGGCTGGACAAGTGGCCTTTGCCAAAATGGCAGCACTCGAGCTCGCCAAGTTCAAAATTCGAGTAAACGTTATTTGTCCAGGAGCCATTTCAACGAATATTGATCAAAGCACGGATAAACAAGGGAATTTAGAGGATATTGTGATTCCAATTGAATATCCGGAAGGTGGCCAGCCGCTTGAAGATGGTCCTGGTACAGCGGATGAGGTTGCTGATCTGGTAGCATTTCTAGCATCGGATGAATCACGACATATCACGGGTTCACAAATTTTTATCGATGGAGCTGAATCCCTACTTCGGTAATTTGTCGTTATCCAAAGACCGTTCACTTGGAACGGTCTTTTTTAATGAACAATATTTTCTTTTGAACGCTGATTCCTTTATGATAGACATAACGAATGTATTAGGAGGAGGCCTTCCCTTGAGCATATTTTCCCGTTTGGCTGAACAGAAGATTGAGGAAGCTATCCGAAATGGTGAGCTTGATCATACACCTTATGCGGGCAAGCCTTTGCCTATAGATGATCTGTCTCATATTCCGGAGGACCTGCGCATGTCATATCGTCTGCTGAAAAACTCCGGGTATATACCTGAGGAAATTGTCCTTCACAAAGAATGTGTCCGATTATATGACTTAATACATGCATGCAGTAATGCTAGCGAGAAAGAACAGAACCAGAAGCTCCTGAACGAGAAAAGATTGCGTCTTCAGTTACTGCTGGAACAGCGAGGGCTGGGAACAAGTGGAGCATTTCAACAATATGAGGTGCAGATTAAAGAGCGATTGACTGATTGAGTTCAGTGGATCGTAGGGTACTCTATTACGTATTCATGATGTGAAGAACAAACAAGCGTCTGCGCGTACCTGAATCTAGACGGTAGGCTTGCAGGCGCTTTTGATTAACTTAAAGTAAATATTGAATAAGAAATCTACATGACAGGAATAGAAATATGGATAAAAATATGAATAACAATAAGCTCCCTATTCTTCAAGTTTTACCGTTAATAAAGGAAACGTTCTGTAAGCACAATTCGGTTGTACTAATCGCAGAGCCCGGAGCGGGAAAAACAACTCAAACCCCACTTGCTCTTTTAGATCAGCCGTGGCTCAAAGGGAAGAAAATAATCATGCTTGAGCCTAGAAGGATAGCAGCTCGCTCAGCGGCATCTTATATGGCTGCCTCAATTGGAGAACCTGTTGGTAAAACTATCGGATACCGCGTCAGAATGGAAACCAGAGTAAGCGAAGAGACGGTTATAGAGGTTGTTACTGAAGGGATTCTTACCCGAATGCTGCAAAACGATCCAGAGTTATCGAATGTAGCGATGATAATATTTGATGAATTTCATGAGCGAAGTATTCATGCAGATACGGGGCTTGCACTTGTACTTGAGTCTCAATCTGTATTTAGGGAGGATTTAAAACTGCTGATTATGTCAGCAACGCTGGATGCAGAACCAGTCGCTGCTCTCTTGGACAATGCTCCTGTTATTCACTGTACGGGGAGAAGTTTTCCCGTTGAGACCATTTATGTACCTGCCGGATCTCAGCGATTGGAGCAAGCTTGTTCTAGTGTAATTAGACGTGCACTTCTGGAAGAAGAAGGTGATATTTTAGTCTTCTTACCGGGAGTAGCTGAAATTCGTAGAACTGCTCAGGAACTAACACGTTCTGGGCTTGGTTTGCAAGAGAATATCGTCATACATGAGCTTTATGGGCAGCTTTCAGCAGAAAAACAAGATGAGGCAATACATCCTGCTGAAGAAGGAAAACGAAAGATAGTACTAGCGACCTCGATTGCTGAGACGAGTCTGACCATTGAAGGGATTCGGATTGTTGTGGACTGTGGTTTAATGCGTTCGGAAGTATTCTCACCAAGCACTGGACTACCACAGCTCATTACAAAAAGGGTCTCCAAGGCATCAGCAGATCAGCGGCGGGGAAGAGCTGGGAGACTTGCGCCAGGTGTATGCTATCGGCTCTGGAGTGAGATGGAGCACTCGTATCTGCCTGAGATGAATATACCGGATATCCGGCAAACTGACCTTACATCGCTTGCGCTTGAACTAGCAGTTTGGGGTGTGAGAGATCCACAGGAATTATCTTGGCTTGATACACCTCCTTCAGCTGCTTTTGAACAGGGGCGTGAGCTGCTCCGTCAGTTGGGGGCGATAGATCATGATGGCACTGTAACCAATCATGGGCGACAGATGTCTGAGCTAGGAATGCATCCGAGACTTGCTCATATGTTACTTAAAGGAACGGAAGATGGACAAGGGGCTCTAGCATGCAGGCTTGCAGTACTTCTTCAAGAAAGAGATCTTATGGGCGGATCAGAGGCAGCTCTTGATTGCGATATACGGACTAGAGTAGAACGTTTACAGTTTATGGAGCAGGGACGGTATAAATCAAGTGGAATGGAGGGGAAAGAAGGTACTATAAAGCGTATAATCCATGAGATTCATACTCTGTGTCATCAGCTGGGGATAAGTAGAAATACACAGTATGATTTACAGACTTGCGGCTTGCTTCTTTCTTTTGCATATCCAGATCGAATTGCTAAGAACCGTGGCGGTGGTAGCTTCCTGTTACGTAGTGGACGAGGGGTTGTATTGAAAAAGGTACAGCCTTTAAGCAGGGCAGAATATATCGTTGTTGCGGCTGTGGATGATAAAGGTGCAGAAGGAAGTGTTCAATTAGCATCCTCCTTCGATGATTCTTTGATTTGGCGTTATTATGGAGAAGATATTGCTAATGTAAAAGAAGTTGTTTGGGATTCATCGGCTGGGGCTGTACGGGCACGTATCAAGCATATGTTTGGAGCCATTGTCGTAAAAGAACAGTTCTATGATCAACCTCAGACGGAAGAGTTAACGTCAGCAGTCTTGGAAGGAATCCGCAGGGAAGGTTTATCACTTCTTTCATGGACGAAACAAGCAATTCAAATGAGACAGCGTTTATTGTTTATGAAGCTTCATTACCCGGAATGGCCGGACGTTTCGGATGAAGCGCTTCTGAACCAGCTTGAAGAGTGGCTAGAGCCTTATCTTGAAGGTTCTCGTAACCGTCAATCTTTACAAAAACTGAACATAGCTGCGATGCTTGAGAATTTATTATCCTGGGAACAGCGTCAGCTGCTGCATAAGGAGGCACCGACGCATATTAAAGTGCCGAGCGGTTCCTCCATTCCAATCAATTATCAGGATCCCTCCCAGCCTTTCTTGGCTGTCCGACTGCAAGAAATGTTCGGTCTTCCAGAAACGCCACGTATTGCAGGTGGAAGAGTAGCTTTAACCATTCACCTGCTCTCCCCAGCGCAAAGACCGGTCCAGGTTACATCCGATTTGTCCAGCTTCTGGAGTAATGGGTATTTCGAAGTGAAAAAAGATTTAAAGGGACGTTATCCCAAACATTATTGGCCGGATAATCCACTAGAGGCTGTACCTACAAATCGGACACGTGCAAAGATGTAAGGTTTGGATCTCCTATGAACCGGGTAATGAGGGGTATCTCATAACGATTGTAGGAGGAATTATCATGGAAAAGAAAATAGTAGGTGTATTCGAAACCGATCAGGAAGCGTCTCAAGCGATCACGGAGTTGCAACGCAGAGGAGTTCCTACTGATGCTATTTCCATTATTGCCAAAGATGATCGAGATGTTGAAACGGTAACAGGTGAAACAGGAACAAAGGCGCCAGAAGGTGTGGCAACAGGCGCAGCAACGGGAGGTGTGCTCGGCGGGGTAGCGGGATTATTGGCTGGAATCGGAGCATTAGCCATTCCAGGAGTAGGTCCGATCCTCGCTGCTGGGCCTATAGCGGCTACTTTAGCTGGTGCAGCTGTCGGGGCTGGAGCTGGCGGTCTGGTTGGTGGATTGATCGGTCTTGGTATTCCGGAAGACGAAGCAAAAGAGTATGAATCTTATGTTGAACAAGGTCGTATTCTTGTTCTTGTAGAAGCGGGCAGACAGGATGTCGATATTTATGATATTTTCCGTACGCATCGATCCTTAAATGCAGACAGATATGGTAGCTACGAAGGTAGAATAGATAATGACCTACCGCCGCGTGGTACGATTTTGTAATTTCGTTCGTTGTTAGAATAATGGTGAAGTACGGGAGGATGTCTCATAAGTGTTCGTACAAATGTGAACATTCCCAATAGTTAGACAAAGGAGCTCAATTATCACAGTTCAAAAGTGGTAATTGAGCTCCTTTGTCGATTATGAATAGCATATTGCGGTTATGGAGGAAACCTGATTTGTTTGCGGACTGACGTTCCGTTATTTCTGTAAAAATGTCACTTTTAGAACGTAAGAGGACAGAGAATCCGCTAATACTTACAATCAGTAAAAAATCAGGTGTGTTTTGAGTAAATAACGGAAACTGAGTCCGCTTAGTCCCGATAAAACGTTGTTTTATACTAAATAACGGATGGTCTGTCCACTTTCTAGAACGCTATAATATAATAGAGGATAGTTTATTAAGAATGGGGAGAGAGAATGCGTAAGGAGAGAATACTAGAAATTGAACGCCTTCGGGGTTTGGCGTTCTTGGCTGTCGTTTTACAGCACTCCATTGCCCATTATTCAGTGGCATCTGGAATGACAATGAATGATGGCATACTGATGGCTGTTCTTCTTATGGCATCTAAATTTGCGGTACCTGTTTTTATTTTTATTACAGGGATGGTTCTTTTTTATAATGATTCAGATCGATTCCAATACGGTATCTTTATCAAAAAACGAATAAGTGATATATATATCCCATTTGCGATATGGACCATTATCCATGTTGTAATAAATCATAGCATTCAATTCGGATCCCTGGAGGGATGGACTGATCTTGGACGCATGCTTATTACCGGAAAGGCAAGTACGCATCTATGGTATATTATTATGCTATTTCAATTCTATCTTCTGTATCCAGTTTACCGTTCGTTGATCCAAGGAATCGTTAAACGTCTTAAACCTCGAATGAACATATTACTGCTCGTTGCAGTAGGAATTCTGTTTATTGTAATGACGGCTAATATATCAGACATTGGTCGATGGATGGGAAATCTTCAGATCCCAGTATGGAGTGATTTGTTTACGACATATGCAGATCGAAATGCACTTTATTTCTCATTTTACTTTATTTTAGGGGCCGCTGCTGGAATGAATCCCCAAGTGTGGACCACATGGATTTCGCGTGCTAGACCTCTCTATTGGACTTTATTCTGCTTCATGTTTGGTTTCCTTCTCTTGAAAGGAATACAAGAAATTCGATTGGCTGAAGGAGAACGAATTACATTTTATTCGCTGTCACTACTTAGTCCATGGATGGCAGTGTTTCTTATTAGCTCAATATTCGCAATGTATGATGTTGCGAGATGGATTTGTCTCAAAGGAGGCCGGAGACTAAACGTGCTTTTATCATCGATTGGACTATATTCGTTTGGTGCATACCTTATGCATTTGTTGACACTTCGAATTAGCTATGTCGTGGATGAAAGTATGTTAATCGGGGCACCTTCATGGATCCGAATAACTTCTTCTTGGGTGATTAGTGTATTATTAGCTTATTTAGGAGCACGATTATTTTCATTACTGCCGTTTGGCAAATGGTTGACAGGCGTGCCCGGAGGGCGCAGCCTGAAACAGGCTACAACCAAGCGCGAATCGAATACAACAGCACAGATGTAACAACCTTAACCGCCTATGGGCGGTTTTTTTGTAATTAGCGAATAACACATCCCATATATAATAATTTCAACATATGAAAAATTCATAACAATAAACAAATAAATCAGCGTTCCTCCTCATTCATTTCATCATCATACTATCAACGTACCTATTCACTTCAAGAATGTGAAAAAAGCGAGTCTACCCCCTTTTATGCAAAATGAAAGCCGTGGTTTATAATGGTATATATAGTGAAATCAAGATTCTAAGGAAGGGGGCGGTAGTATGGCTTTTATGATCGCTCAAAGGGCATTTATTAAAGTTTATCTAATTACGATGGTTGAGCAGCAACGCGGATACGGTTATCAGATGCTGGAAGAAATGCGACAAGAATTTAAGAAGTATGGCTACTCTCCTCCGCAAAGTGAAATTTACCGCGCACTTCATGAACTGGTACAGGAAGGTGTTTTCTATCGGACGAAGCAGTTGAAGGGGAATGATCCTAAAGTCGACTTTCAGGAGATCGTCCTATATCATTTTACCGATGAGGGTGCGGAAAAGGCTGAACTTTATAAGAAACAAGTGAAAAATGATCTCGATCGCTGTTTAGGGATACTCAATAAAGCGGTAATAGATAATTATTGAGGAGATCAAAGGAGGAGTTACTTCATGGGCAACAAACTACGCTTTGGTATTATGGGGACAGCGAGAATAGCAAGGAATTCTATGATACCTGGCATCATAAAATCAGAACGCTGTGAGGTAGCCGCCATTGCGAGCCGAAATAAGGAGAAGGCCGCAGAAGTTGCCAAACAATTTAACATTCAAACGTATTATGGATCCTATGAAGAATTGCTCGATGATCCTGAGATAGACGCAGTCTATATACCGCTCCCTAATCATTTGCATAAACCCTGGACTATCAAAGCTATCAAAGCTGGAAAGCATGTCTTATGTGAAAAGCCTGCTGCGCTTAGTGAAGTGGATGTACGTCAAATGGTTGATGCGGCACGGGAGCACAAGGTTGTATTTGCCGAAGCCTTTATGTATCGATATCATCCGAAGCATGCACGTGTGCGAGAGCTGATTGACAATGGTGAAATTGGTGAAATCCGTAGTATACATGGAAGCTTTACCTCTAACTTTGCTGCGGATAAAGGGAATGTCCGTTATAGCAAGGAAATGGGTGGAGGTTCGATCTATGACGTCGGGTGTTATCCCATTTCAGCGGCACGGATGATCTATGGCCAAGAACCGTGCGCCATTACGGCATATGCGTCCTACTCTGCTGAGCATGATAATGTGGATATGATGGCACATGGGCTGCTTGAATTTGATCATGGGTTAGGGTTGACCTTTGAATGCGGAATGTGGACATATTCGAAATGTTCCTTGGAGATTTCCGGGAGTGAGGGAAGGATCGAATTGCCATCAGCATTTGGTTGGGAACGAATGGAGGATCAAGCCCAGATATTAATTCACACTGCTAAAGGTACCCGTGAAGAACGTCTTGGTGCTCATAATCACTTTGCACTTCAGGTGGATGCAATGGCAGCAGCAGTTATGGATGGTGTTCCTCTACCGTTTAGCCCTGAGGATGCAATGTACAATATGCGTGTAATTGATGCATGTCTCGAATCAGTACGCACTTCGAAGCGAGTTGTAATCGGTCAGACCTAAGATATGATTTATTGAAAATAAAATAATGAGTTGTAAACTTCAATAAACCGCTCTTCTTAAGCGGTTTATTTTTTTTTGCCTATTGCAATATAATGGAATATCGTTAAAATAAAATTAACGTTAAAAATATTTTAACGATATAGAAATTTTAATGAATAGGGGAAATGACATGCAAACGGCGGCGGTTAGTGAAAAACAAGGATTTCGAGGGCTCATCAAGGTTCGTTCATACATGATGTATATGCTTGCTCAGGTGATATCCAGATTCGGAGATTCGGTAGACTCAATCGCATACAGCTGGTTGGCATACACTTTAACAGGCTCGGAACTGCTGATGGGTTCGCTTTTTGCCTTTAACTATCTTCCGGGGTTAATTTTCAGTATGTTTACAGGCGTTTTTGTGGATCGGTGGTCCAAGAAGCTTGTCCTCGTACTTACGTATACAGGGCGAGCTATCTTTGTAACTATTACGGCGATTTTATATGCAATGGACCAACTTCAGGTTTGGCATTTATTTGTGATTACATTCATGAACTCCACTTTGGAGTGCTTCTCACGTCCAGCAGAAGTGTCATTAATCCCAAGACTGCTTCCTAAGGAGAAATTGCTTACAGGTAATTCATTCGCTTCATCGATGAGTAGAACGGCTGAACTGATAGGTATTTCTATAGCTGGAGCACTTATAGCTCTCTTAGGAATGGCCGGTACTATAGCAATTGATGCATTAACATTTCTTATCTCCGCGATCATCATTGCCTTCATTTCGAATCCGGAAAGTGACGAAAGTCCTGATGCGAATAAACAAGATTCTCACAATTTGAAGACCGACTCTAAATCTGTGCTGGGAGATATTAAGGAGGCGTTAACCTTTATAGGGAAGCATTCACTTCTGCTAACTACGACTTGTTTAGCTGCTTTTATTAATTTTTGTCTAACCCCTCTGAATGTGCTTCAACCTGTTTACGTTCGTGAAATTTTAGGCGGTGATGCAGGAGGTATGAGCTTGCTTGGAACCGGATTACTGATTGGTATGATACTTGGAGGTTTATGGTTAGGAAATTACGGGGGGAAGTTTCGAAAAAGTTCACTTATTCTATTTGGGACACTCCTGCTTGTGGCTGGATACATGCTCATGAGTTTGCCGGCGATCTTGCCAGCTATGCGAATGGAAGTTGCAGTTGTTAGTATGTTTATAAATGGTTTTGCCGTTACAGTTGCAAGCACGCCGGTTTCTACGTATCTCATGGAAGTTACGCCGAGAGAGATGCTCGGTCGTATTGGTGCGTTGCTTGGTGTGATGTGCACAGCTGCGATGCCGCTGGGGAGCTTTTTAACTGGGTTAGCGGCTCAAAATAGTACTCCAGCTATTTTATTTTTTGTCATGGGTTTACTTGTAGCTGTTCCAGTTATATTTCTTTTCGGCAAAAAGAACTTTCGAGCAATTTAGAAGTACTTTGTGTTTTCAACCCTTCCGGCCTATAATAAAAGCATACTATTTGAATCGTGAAATTGAGGTGTCCGGTTGTGGAGACTAAAGTACTGTCAACACTCGAAGAAATAAAAGTTTATTCTGATCCCTACCGACTTAAGATTTTAAATATATTTCATAAGCTGGATCGACCGGCCACGGTAAAAGAAGTAGCTGATGAAATGGGTGAAGTGCCTGCGAAGGTTCACTATCATGTGAAGAAGCTGGAGAAGATTGGCTTGGTTCATCTTGTATCGACCAAAGAGATTAATGGCATTGTCGCTAAGTATTATTTGCCCTTCTTAGGTACGATAGAAATCAATCGTCAGGATGCACATTACGAACCTTCTGCCGATGAGCTGATGCGCTCTGAAATGTATAAATTACTATCAGAATTATATGAGCAGAATAAAGAGCGTTTCTTCAAACAGGTAAAGAACTCAGATAAGCCACATGCCAGCATAACGAATAATACGCTTTATATGACAGACGAAGAGGCACGTCTTTTCTTTAAGGAAGTCGTGAAGATGAGTGAGAAATACTCAGAGAAAAAGAAGGATAAAGAGTATCGATCTTATGAATTTTTTTCGACCATTATTCGTAATGAAATGGATTAAAATAAAGAGCGGGCACCGATCGATTGTTCGGTGTCCGCTCTGTCTTGTTTTTGGACGTGAAACTTATACGTCCTTTTTATAATCATCTTTTCCTGGTTCGATTGACATAGCTGGGGACGTCGCGGTGCCATACTCCTCAACTGCATCCCAAGCACCTGCATCATCAAATCGACCATCCGCTTTTTGGCGGTTAACGCCTGCTCCAGATGGGGGAGGTGTCATTACATCTTCTTCAACTGGACGGTAGTCACTTATACTCTGATCCGACGCATGATCGATGCAATAAGAGGTGTAGGGCAAAGCCTCTAATCTTTCAAATGGAATCTCTTTGTTGCACACTACACAAGTCCCATAGGTACCTTCTTCAATTCTATCTAATGCACTCTGAATTTGTTCTAATTGATTATCAAGTGTACCATCAATCGCATGATCCCTTTCACGTTCGTACGTTTCAGTACCAATATCAGCGGGATGATTATCTGCGGAGCTAAGCTCACCCGTTGATTCACGTAGTGAATCACTTGTTTGCATATCATTCCCTTTATCGTTAAGTTCAAAATGATTCTCGAGCTGTTTTTTCTCTTCTGTTAGCATATGTTTCAGCTCTTTTAGCTGCTGATCCGTTAAATGTTTCATATAAATTAATCTCCCTTCTTAGACGCCTGATGAGTAACGTTATGTAAATTCCTTACCCGAATCCGCATATAAGCAATCAATTGATAGAATTGCAAGTCGTTCGAACGATTTTGGAACATTCTCCAAAAAATCAACAGACGGTTTTAAACACCCCATCGAATATGATATAAAAAAGAAAGGAGCAGGACTATAGAGCGGGTGCTGTACCAATATTTGGAGGTATACGATAATGGATGAACACATGAAACGCCGATTGGATAAACAAAAGAAACTTTTTAGACAGCTTGGCATTCAACTGGACGCTTTGTCTATCCATGAAAAAGAGTTTACAAACAAATTAAGAGGTTACGATGCGGAGGAAGTCGATTCATTCCTGGATGATGTCATCAAGGATTATGAACGATTCTACGCGACGATTTCCGATCTAATGGATAAATGGCAGGAACAACAGATCATGATTCGTGATTTGAAAGCTGGTATCCGTCCTGAACCGGAGCACCCAGTCATTGATCCTTCTGCGATTGAGGAAATCGTTGTGAAGCTTGAAGCTGACCTAGCAATACTTAAGAAAAAAATACGTCCTGAACAGCAATTTTACATCGATTAACATAGTGTTTTTAGTTTACTTACATAAAAGCCGCGATTCTTCCGTCAGGGAGAATCGCGGCTTTTGTTTCTGCCTTTAAGTTCTGATCTTTAAGAATGGAGGTGCAGGTGAGGAGGAGCGCTTTAGCTCGTTATGTGCTGTTGAGGATGGAATGTTACGACTGAACACAGGTTGTGGGGTAAGTTGAGCATCGAAGGGTTGATTATTTTCCATTACAAGGTTGAATGCATCAAGACCCGTTATCAAATGTGGATTTTCTTTGTTGTAAATGGAGATCAACTTTGATTGGTCACGGAGTGAAATTATTTCATGTAGCCAGCCTGCTGGAATGTAAGCAACACACCCTGTAGTCAGATAGAGAGAGTTGAAAGAGGTTGTTGCCTGTGGGCGGGTAATGCTAATCGTGAATTCGCCGTTCAGAACATAACAGAGTTCATCAGCATCCGTATGCCAATGCGAAGGAATGGTTTGACCACGCTGTATTTCATACTCCGTCATGGACATTGAACTCAGCAGAGGAATCATATTTGACGTAAGGTCTGATTGAGAGCCAGTTGAACAGGTTTTTGCATGCTGATGCAAATTCCATACCAAGGTGGTGTTATAGAGACCGTCAGTTCGGTTCAAAGCTGAAAAAGTCATATTGGATAACCGCCTTTCCGGTATAGATGAAATAGTTCGTCTTATTGTATGCGTAATGATTTTGTAATCTGCTTGATTTGTTGTAATTCAGGAAAGATCTAACCTGTGGCAGAGATTTATCTCGGGTACCGTGTGTGATGACCTACGACAAAAGTCACGAAGAGATAGTAGAAACACCTTTATCCTTGTAATGTATTTTCATAACAATTACTATAATAATAAGGAAAAAATTGATAGCACAGGGAGGTTGCCACTTGCCTAACAACCTAAAAGTAAAAATACGAACAAAGATTATACTAGGCTACTTACTCGTGTTATTTTGTCTTGGAATGTTTCTATTCGTCGTTTCGGGGCGGTTATCTTCACTCCAACAAGAAGCTGACTTTATTGAAAAACATGATATAGAAGTTCATAGTCTTACACACGAAATTGAGAAAAACATGCTAGAGCTCGAGACAGGCCAGCGTGGTTTTGTCATTACGGGTGATCCAGTATATTTACAACCGTATGAGCAAGCTTTGTCGGCATGGGAAACAAATTATAATAGCTTATATCAACTAATTATCGACAATAATCTTCAAGTGAAGAATCTAGAGAATATCAAGGGTAATATCGTAAAATGGATTGAGATCGCTGGTCAACCAGCTGTTCGGTTGAAGCAAGTCGGACAGGATGAAGAAGCACTGCAATTTTTTATCGACGATCCTGGCCAGTTAGCGATGAAAACGATCCACAATCAATTTACAACATTCCGTAATACGGAGAGAGAGCTGACATCGGAACGCATTGCACTGATGAAGAAGAGTAACACTAATCTTATGATTAGTATGTATTCACTTTTGGCCGCCGTTGCGTTAGCTACTATTCTGACTGCTTGGTTTATCTCGAAAAGTATCGTTAAACCGATACGTAAAGTAACGGATATGATTTCAGATATAGCTGAAGGTGTAGCCGATGGAGGTAATCTGTCTAAACGAATTCAAGTAAATACGCATGATGAGGTTTTTGATTTAGCTGAAAACACCAACAAACTGCTCTACAATGTAAGCCGCCAAACCTGGATGAAGGACCAGATAACGGTGATGTCAACTTTACTTCAAAGTGCTGATCGGTTGGATACATTATCTCGTTTTTTCATACATAAAACAGCCGGTGTTATGGGTGTTCCTTACGCGGCACTGTTTATTAATAGAAATGACACGGAGTTGGTCAAAGCTGCGGCATTTGCAGATCCAATTGGCGAACCATGGGATAAAGTAAGAGACCGATTCTCACCTGGAGAGGGACTTGTGGGTCAATGCATGCTTGAGAAGCGTACTATTCAGTTTGATGATATACCACCGAATTATGTCCGAATTGAATCTGGATTGGGAGACGCAGAACCTTCAAGCTTAGTAGTAGCACCAGCTATGTTTGAGGGTAAAGTGCTGGCAGTTATCGAGATGGGGATGTTCAAACCACTTGATTTAGAGAAAGTACAACTACTTGAGCAATTTCTTCAATTACTTGGTGTTACATTAAATTCTATCTTTCATAAGATGGAAATTCAGCAGTTATACCGTGAATCACAGGCTTTGAATGAGGAGCTGCAGGTCCAGTCAGAAGAACTTCAGTCACAGACCGAAGAGCTGCAAGCACAGACCGAAGAACTTCAGATACATGCGGAAGAAACACAATTGCTGAACGAACGGTTGGAGGCCAAAAAAGCCGCTGCCGAGCTTACGGCAAAAGAATTAGAAAAATATGCGGAGCAGGTAGAGCAAAGCTCTAGATACAAATCTCAGTTTCTGGCTAACATGTCACATGAGTTGCGGACACCTCTGAATAGCATGTTGATTCTGTCACAGATTTTATCGGAAAATAAACAAGGCAATTTATCCGAAGAAGAAGAAAATTATGCTTCGGTGATTCATAAATCAGGTAGTGAGCTGCTTAATTTAATCAACGATATTTTAGATTTGTCGAAAGTTGAAGCCGGAAAAATGCAGGTCGATATGGATATGGTTAATTTGACGGAACTACCGGAAGTGATGATGGGTTATTTCAGCAAATCTGCCGAGAATAAAAATTTGAAATTTGAGATTGAAATGGATTCGGCAGTTCCAGATACGATCTATAGTGATGGTATGCGGCTTCACCAGATTTTGCGTAATTTATTATCCAATGCGATCAAATTTACTGACGAGGGTAAAGTAAAACTGACCATTAGTAAGATACAATCCGTAAAGTGTGATGAATATTCCTCGAACTCAGAAATGATTTCATTTAGGGTGGAAGATACTGGTATCGGGATATCAGAAGAGAATTTAAAACCGATCTTTGAAGCTTTTCGACAAGGAGATGGGGCAACAGCGCGTAAGTTCGGAGGAACGGGTCTCGGCTTGTCCATATCTTTGCAGCTTGCAAAATTATTAGGAGGGCATATTACAGTCGAGAGTAAGGAAGGAAAAGGTAGTAGATTTACACTCTATCTTCCTTCTCGCGCTAATTCAATCCAGGATGAAAGTCTATTCATTGTTCCTGAGGTTGCAGCAACGATAGAGAAACATCCTCGTTGGAGCATAAGCTCTCTTCTAGATGATGATTTCCAAGAATGGGATCAATCTCTTCAGCTGGAAGGTCGCACAGTCTTGCTTGTAGATGATGATATTCGAAATGTATATGGTCTTACGAATGCACTTGAAAAGGTCAAGATGAAGGTGCTAACAGCTCAAAATGGTTATGAATGTTTGGAGATTCTCGAAACGGAACCGGATATTGATGTAGTTCTGCTCGACATTATGATGCCTGAAATGGATGGCTACGAGACATTGAAGAGAATAAGGGAACATCAAGAGTTTGAATCCCTTCCTGTTATCGTTTTAACAGCAAAAGCAATGAAGGAAGATAAGGATAAATGTTTAGCAGCTGGTGCCAGCGGATATATGAGTAAACCTGCACAATTGGGCGATGTGGTTGCAGCGATTCGGGTATCATTATTAGATGTAAATTCGTAAATCGCTTGTATCTTCTTTCTATGAAGAATAAGCTGGTACGAGAGTGGAAGGTGTTTCGTTAGGCCCAGGTTGACGGTGGATTTGATTTGCATTATGATTAATTTAATTAACCGCATTTGCATCATTGGAGTGGCGTGTTACCGTTTACGGGCATGAGCCAAGGAAAGCCTTTGTTATAAAGGTCTTCCTTGGCTTTTCTATTTTTATTGAATTCTTCAACCAAAATCGGTTTAAGTTAATAAGAAAGGGGGATGTACATGAGCGGGACGGAAACGTTTAAGGTCATCCGGGTGATTGGTAACAATGTCGTTATGGTCCAAAGCGGAAAAAAGGAATATGAGTATGTAATACTTGGCAAAGGAATCGGTTTTGGTGCGAAGATTGGCGGAACGATTACATCGGATGATCCCCGCATCGAGAAGCTGTTTAAGTTGGAGGATCGTGAACAATGGAGCCAACATCATCATTTGTTAGAGGATTTTGATGATCAAGTGCTTGATATCACAGATGAGATTTTAAACAGCATCACTAAAGAATTTCCGGGTAAACTAAACGATAAAGTATATCTTGCACTGCCAAGTCACATTCAGTTTACGATTTATCGCATCCGTAATGGAATGGATATTATTAATCCATTTCTTGAGGAAACGAAGATCAGTTTTCCGAAAGAGTATGAAATAGCCATGAAAGCGGCTGAAATGATAGGCCGTACTTTTGACATAGAGGTTCCGGAGGATGAAGTAGGGTTTCTAACATACCATGTGTATTCTGCTGTAAGTCATGTTCCAGTTGGTCAGCTTGTCAAAGCTTCCAATATGGTGGGACGCCTTGTTGGAATTATTGAACATGAACGAGGGATTGCGTTTAAGAATGGCAGCATGGACCATGTTCGTCTTTTAATGCATTTACGATTCTCCGTGGATCGGATATTAAATCAATCTGTCAAAGTAGATAACCCTTTTGAAGAACAGATCAAAACTAACTTTACGGATGAATACGGTTTGGCTAAGCGCCTCGCCGAAGTAATGGAAATAGATCTCGGAAGGTCTATTCCTGAAGCTGAAGTATGTTTCTTGGCTATGCATTTATACAGATTATTCAGAGGACGCACTACACAGCAGCAAAGCTAAGGAGGAAATTTAAATGTTTGAACGTTGGAGAAAAAAAACAGCAGCTAAAAAAGAGGTTAAAGCACCGTTAACAGGTAAGGCTGTTCCGTTGTCTCAGGTGCCGGATGAGGCATTTGCAGCTGGGCATATGGGTAAAGGTATTGCAATTGAACCATCTGAAGGGCGTTTGATTGCACCGTTTGATGGCACAGTTGCTCATGTTATCAAAACAAAGCATGCTGTTATGCTGGAGGAAAAGGAAACCGGTCTGCAATATTTATTTCATATTGGGATTAATACGGTCGGCTTAAAAGGAGAAGGGTATACGAGCCACGTTAGTGTGGGTGATAAAGTAAAAGTTGGTCAGACGCTGATCGAGTTTGATATTGACGCTATTAAAGCAGCGGGTTACCCAACAGTGACTCCAATCATCGTTACAAATGCTGATGAATTCGCTTCAGATGTAGAAGGGCATTCAGGAAGTGTGATTGCAGGTACGGATCCTGTTCTTAGTATCACTTTTAA
The DNA here is from genome assembly GCF_042666275.1 of Paenibacillus sp. GCM10028914. NCBI lineage: Bacteria > Bacillati > Bacillota > Bacilli > Caryophanales > Paenibacillaceae > Paenibacillus > Paenibacillus sp. GCM10028914. The sequence goes on along the minus strand of NZ_JBHTFO010000012.1, from coordinate 214,416 downwards.
ATCCTAATTGAGAATATTAATGATTGACAATTTTTAAGTACTGAATTAAGATATCATCATTAAATGAATAATTTTAGGCGTGTTACCATGCATATGGGCATGAGCCAAGAAGAAAATAGACTGTAGAAATACAGCCATTATTCTTCTTGGCTTTTTTTGTTGTCTTAAACAATAATTTTGCTTCATTGAAATGCTAATTACAGCACTTGAGTATAGGGGGGAAATCATACTCGGCTTGTTTGTGGATAGTAGGAACAAAATGGATATTCATGTGATGCATCATGTAAACGTTTTCAGTAAGATGTTAAATTATAGTTGTTGAAAGGATGATAAATATGCTGGCAAAATTACAAAGACTTGGTAAATCGCTCATGTTACCCGTTGCAACTCTGCCTGCAGCAGGGATTTTGCAAGGGCTCGGGATGATTGATTATCAAAAGGACATTCCCCTAGGAGCTGTTGGTGAATTTCTAAATCAATATGTAACACCGTTTATGACTTCAGGCGCTTTGGCGATTCTTGATAATCTGGCATTGATCTTTGCCATCGGGGTTGCGATTGGATTTGCTGGAGATGCGGTTGCTGCACTATCCGCGCTTATCTCGTATCAGGTGCTAATTAGTATCTTGGCTGCGGTTCCAAAACAAATGCCATTTATCGCTGACGATGTAAAACTGAATATGGGGGTACTTGGAGGTATCTTTGTTGGTGCTTGGTCCGCATATTTGTATAACAAGTATCATGATATTAAAATGCCTGATTGGCTTGGCTTCTTTGCAGGTAAACGCTTTGTTCCGATCGTTACTGCTTTCACCACCATGGTGCTGGCAGTTCTGATTGGAATGATTTGGTATCCGATTCAAAATGTAATTGCAGACTTCGGAAACTGGGTTGTGAGTTTGGGAGGGATCGGAGCGTTTATCTTCGGAACAGCAAACCGTCTCTTAATTCCTTTAGGATTGCACCACGTTTTGAACTCAATCGCTTGGTTCCAAATTGGTACATTTACGAACGCTGCAGGTGAGATCGTACAAGGTGACTTGTATCGTTTCTTCGCTGGTGATAAATCAGCAGGTATGTTTATGACAGGTTTCTTCCCAATCATGATGTTCGCAATGCCTGCTGCAGCACTGGCGTTCATTCATACAGCGAAGCCTTCAAAGCGTAAACTCGTAGGTTCCATTTTTATAGGTTCGGCAATTGCATCGTTCTTAACAGGTATTACAGAACCACTTGAATTCTCGTTCATGTTTATTGCCCCTGTTCTTTATGTGGTGCATGCGATTCTAACTGGTCTTTCTGGATTGATCATGTATACTCTGGATGTCCATCTAGGATTTACATTCTCTGCCGGACTGATTGACTACCTGGTAAACTTGAAGTTATCGACTAATCCGTGGTTGCTGATACCGGTAGGGCTTGCGTTCGGAGTACTATATTACTTCCTCTTCCGCATTATTATTGTGAAGTTGAACTTGAAGACACCTGGGCGTGAAGAAGATGAGGAGGAAGCGGCTGAAGATGCGTCTGTCGGAAATTCTACCACTGCTACATCGGGTGACACAAAAGCGGCTAAAGTGCTCGCGAACATAGGTGGAGCTGAGAATATCACAAGTATTGATGCGTGTATCACACGCTTACGCCTCGTAGTGAAAGACGATAAAGCCGTGAAGGATAATGAACTGAAGAAATTAGGTGCTTCCGGTGTAATGAGACTTGGACAGGGTGCAGTACAGGTTGTATTTGGACCACAAGCTGAATCCATTAAAGAAGAGATCAAGAAAATGTTGTAATCGTCAGCCTATATTAATAGAAGCGGTATAATACCGCTATAGTATTTCATGGAAAAGGGTATTTCAACGTCAGTTGAAATACCCTTTTATTATGTTATGTTGTATCAGTTCTCCATATTTTTACGCTGACCCCAGAATCGTAACCTGATTGATACTTCAACATCCTGCAATGATTCATCGGTAACATCCTTGCCTTCCGCATTCAGCTTTTTCCAAAGTTCGGGGTTTTTGCGGTATAAATGAAGGGATAGTTGATAGGGGTCAATATTTTTTCTTGATGCTTTTTGGAATGTTTGGACTATTTCATCGCTTAAGGCTTGTTTTGCTAATTTATTCATCTCTTCCAAACTTATTTTTCGATGCATATGTTGAACCATGGCATTCACATTTAATTTTACGCGGTAGGTGACTACATCATTTTGGCGAATGACTTCAATAGCGGGTTGTGGTGCTTCAAATAAAATACTGCCTACTGAGTCTCCCTCTTTCTTGATCTCTATTGTTGCCCTTGCTGATCTGCTTGCCAGCCACCTTATTCCTGAAATATCTTCCCGACTCATCCATCCTTTGTTTTTCTGACCTTGAATAAAAAAAGCTCCACTTAACTCCATTAGCGGATGCTGCCGCATGTTTTCCGACCAGTTGGCACTTGATATGTGTATGGACGGTAGCACAACGGTAGCTCCTTTCTCACGGTAGCGTATAATAAATTGATTGAATTGAATGGGCCGCACAAATGAAAATTGTTTAAAGCTCTCTTGCGGTTCATGCAGCAGTGAATGTAGGGGAGACAACTGGAAGAACGGAGTCGTAGTGAACAGTTCCTCTAATCGGTTTTGTGTCCCGTATATCCATTTTGTATAACGTATTTCCTGTGATCGATTGGTTAGGTCAAACACCTGATTCATGCGCTCAGCGGTCAATACGGGTTCTGTAAGTACCAGTGCAGTTACATGCCCCCAAGAAAGCTGCTGCTGATTCGTCGTATAAATGTCCGTGATCGCTTCAGATAAAGTTTTACCCGTCCCTCTTCCGACCCAAATGGGAATTTGTTCTGTTGCTTTTCCGCTTTCTTGCTTTGCTACACTGGAGAAATCAAGCATCTGGGCGTATACCATATATTCTCCATCCCGAAAATCAATTCCAAGTGCAGTGATATAGTTTATCTCTTGTATTTCTCGTATATCCCAACATCCCGGAAGGAGCGACAAGGAAATAGCTACGATTAGGGACATCCGAATCAATCGTCTCATAGGGAACCGCCTCTTTTGTTTTTTCCCGGAAATCTCATGAAATTTCGAAAGATTTTGGGCCATGAGAAGGGGGAGAAGGGGGCGAAAAAAGGTTGGCCGAATGGACGGTGTGAAGCGGAGTATTGAATTACAAAAAACAATGCAATGAAAAAACCAAACAATCCCAATACCCCTGACAGAATAAGAACAAAATATCGCCCTAAAGTAGTTGATATCGCTAAATCCTGATTTGAAATGGTAGCTCCGGCAACAAAGGACATTGCCCCAATCACGGTGAGTGTGGGGGAGAAAAGTCCGCCTCTTATCGCGGCATCACCAATGATAATGCCAGATACGACTGTAATAGTAGATCCTACTGGAGCAGGCATACGAATGCCAGCTTCTCTAAGTAAAGAGAGAAGGAATAGCAAAATTATCATCTCAAACAGCCCGGGAAATGGTAGTCCAAGCCTGGTATTAGCTACTGTTGCAAGCAATGGAAAAGGTATCTGGTCCTGATGGTAAGACATTAGTGCAATATAGAATCCCGGCAACAGAACAGCAAAAATGATACCGATCAGTCTTAATATTCTCCAGGGAAACGCGAAATAATATGGAAGTGTTGGGTCTTCGGCTGAAAACAGAAACTGCATAAGGCTGGATGGAGCAATAATTGCAATCGGACTGCCATCAATAAGAAGAGCCAATCTCCCTCTCATGAGAGAATCCAGAATATAATCAGGGCGACCGGTATAGTCAAAAACCGGCAGTATAGAGAACTTATACGGTGATATATGTTCAATGAGTTCTCCGGGACCAGCAGGTGAATCCCCGCAATATTTGTTAAGCTTATCGGTTATAGCTGTAACAGCTTCAGTCACAACTTTATCCTTTAAATAAACCATTCCGATTTTTGTAGGTGAAATATTGCCTACGCTGAATGATGTATACACCATATTCGTTGTTTTAAGTCTTTTCCGTATCAACGATATATTCGTTTCTAGACTCTCAACAAAACCGTCCCTAGCACCTTTGATCGCGATCTCTGTATTGGTATCTTCTGGTGAACGGTTTACATCTGCTGCTGCGTTGTAAGCGAGAAACTGATTTTCACCTGATAGAATGATGACAGCCATCCCGGAGAATACATTTTCTATAAGTGTATTCATGTCAGCGGTTATTCTCTGTAAAGATAGTACAGATTCGAGATTGGCTGGATCGGGTTTGCGGTTCTCCGAGCATGATCTATTCCACTCATCGCTGACAGCAGGCAGCAGTGTTTCAGATAATTGGGTGGAATCGCACATCATCCAATCGTACACAACCATACCCCAAGGTTGTTGCTCGGAAGCAGTGCTTTGCTCGGGATATATTTTGAATTTTACGTCTTCACATTCATTAAAATGTTCTCTCAAGCTTTGTGGGGTGAGGGACATGGTCGTACTTCATCTCCTTTCTTTGGATGGTTACTAGGACTCCGGATCAGGAATGTCATCAGCAGTAGCAGGACAGTAGTATACACAGCGGAGCCGGGTATGAAGAAATCCCTCATCCAGAAGTACATTTTCAGGTTACTGATTGGAGAAGCGCACAAAATGACAAGAAGTATGGAGAATAGAATCATTCCTGAAACCCGGTTTTTTTTCATGAAAAGCGCTTCAGCTGCAAGATACTTACACAGGCTGATGGAAAGATATGCACCGCTTAACCATTGAAAAATCGATAGGAAATCCACATGTTCAATAAACCTTCCCAATTTTACAAGCCTCCATTGCTCGTAGGCGGGATAACGCTGCATCTTCATTTCCTCAGCTCCAAATTCAGTTATGCCCGCGATCGTGGGACCAAGAGTAAGAATGACAAGCACCACATGGAATAACAAGGCTGTTCGCAGTTTCACGTTACCTTTGGTATGAGGGATGATAAACAGAGCAAGAATAAACTGGGTTAGTCCCCCGAAAACGACAGGGAGCCCTTTAAATATAGGCCCAAAACCGTCCTCTAGTATGGGGAATAAAAATGAATAATCTTTATATTTCACATTGACGGTTGCCACGAATATACCAAGTATCACGACGATTGGAAGCAATATACCAGCAGTAATTCCAATTGTAGTCATACCACTTACAGCCGTAACTAGGCATAGGGCAATAAGACAGAATGAAGTAACGAGAATAGGAGTTTGTAGCAGGTAAGTTGACTTCGTCCAATCTATAACTTCCTTTAATGTGTAAAAAGCAAAAGATATTAAATATACGGCAATCATGCTGGTAATTAGAATTCTGGCAAATTTACCTGAGCTTTCTTCTACAGCTTTACTGATTGTTCGTGTTCCTATCTTCTTCATTGTCCGAAAAGCTAGAAGAACCCAAGGGATAAAGAGAACACCCGCCACTGCTACGGTTATCCAGGCATTACGTTCAGATTTCTCCAGCACAACTGGGATAATCATAACGTGATTCGTTAACCCTGCTGTCAGCATCAACAACATGAATCCTTGAGATATCGGAATACCACGACTCGCTGTCAAACAGATCCCCCCAAAATACGGTGTATAAGGATAACTTTCACGAATAGAGGGGGGATTATGCACCGTTAGTTCAGCACATACTGAAGAATGTCCAGTATTATCAGTTCAATTTTGCGCTGATGAATGAAGAAAATCGAACAGAGTTGAGGAGGAGATTCCCATTAGCAGGGCAGCTTCACAGGAATCAGGGGGCAAGAAAGAAGCAACCCTGAAATGGTGGCAGCTATCGCTTCTTGGCGTAGCATCAACGATTGGGACTGGCTTTTTCCTAGGTTCAGGTCTGGGCATCAAACTAGGTGGTCCGGCGATTTTGATTTCTTTTCTTCTTGCTGCGATAGGCACATTTATCGTGTACGATGTTCTGGCTCGAATGACAGCGGAAGATCCTCAAGAAGGTTCCTTTCGAACTTATGCAAAAAAAGCCCATGGGCGATGGGCAGGTTTTTCTACAGGCTGGATGTATTGGTGCGCAGAGGTGCTCATCATGGGCAGCCAGATGACGGCACTTTCTATATTTTCCCGGTTTTGGTTTCCATCAGTTCCAATGTGGATTTTTGCAGCTGGATATGCTGTGTTGGGACTGTTAGTTATATGGATTGGTAACAAGGGATTTGATCGATTGGAAAATATACTTGCTGTTCTTAAAGTAGCAGCAATCTTGATGTTCTTAATCATTGCATTTATTGCCCTAATGGGTTGGATTAAGGGAGGGATTCAAGCGGGTGTACCTGGGATCTCTTATTCGTTTTTTCCAACGGGTGCGCTTGGATTATGGTCTTCACTCATATTTGCGTTCTATGCTTTTGGGGGTATTGAGGTTATGGGTGTCATGGCCATTCGACTGAAAGATCCGAAAGATGCACCAAAAGCAGGTCGGGTCATGATATTGCTTCTTGTTGTTATCTATGTTCTCTCTTTAGGAGTTGCTCTTACCATGCTTCCATGGGATAAGTTCTCAACGACAGAAAGCCCGTTTATCGTTGCACTGAAAACCTATCATTTGCCATTTGTCCCTCACGTATTTAACGCCGTATTAATTATTGCCGGCTTTTCAACGATGGCTGCTTCTCTTTATGCAACCACTACGATGCTTGTGACATTGTCTGAGGACCACGATGCTCCTAAACTATTTTCAAAAAAAATGTTTAAACGTAAAACACCAATGTACGCTCTTGGTTTAACAGCTGCAGGGCTTATTGTTTCTATTGTATTGTCACTGCTGATGCCAGGGAAGATATATGAGTATTTAACAACCGCAGCAGGGCTTATGCTTCTATATAATTGGTTCTTTATTCTGATATCTGCTGGTCGCAACTTGGAGTTGTCGGTATGGGGGCAAATTAAAAGGTTTACCGGTATGATTATCATCCTGCTTGCAGTCAGTGGAACGTTGTTTCATAAAACGAGTCGTCCAGGTTTCTGGATTAGCCTGGGTTTTATAGTGATTATAACGGCTGTCGTGCTAATGATGCAGTCCAAATGGCGTAAATCAGATAAAGAAGAAGAAAGTGAAGATATAGCTAAACGTTCAAAATATCGAGTTAAACCTGCAAAATAATAATCCCCTATAAAGAAAAATCGAATTAAAAAATCAACAATTTTAGTGCTCGTATGCCGAAATAAAGCCCGAATCCAATTAGGGATAGTCCAGATATGACTGAAATGAAGGTTATAGCCCGATTACTAAAATATTTACGGAAAATACTTGCCATCCCGGCCATCGTAAAATCCCATATCAACACACCGAGAATAATTGCGAAACTGAATACAAAGAGATCAGCTGTTCCATAATCCGATGCTGTTTTAACGAGTACGGAACCATAGATTCCAAGCCAGAATAAGATGCTCATTGGATTAGAGAGTGACATAAGGAAACCAGAGAATATAGAAGAAAGTAATGTGTCATCTTTCTTTTGATTACTGATGGTGATTTTACGAGCATTTATTAAACTTTCAATTCCGGTGTACATGAGAACAAAGGCGCCGAATAACCATAGAAAAGTTTGCATGAATGGTGTACTAAGGAAGTGAACTACACCCAGATAAACAAGGACCATGTAAAGGATGTCTGCCAGAACTGCTCCAAGCCCGAATAACCAGGCATGCCAAAAGCCTTTCTTGATTCCCTTGTCCAACTGCGCAGCGTTGATCGGTCCGATAGGTGCGGATAAAGATAGGCCGAGAAAAACATAACTTAAAAACAGACTCATGTATTCACTCCCATTCTAAATCGTGGATCATGTAATTCTTGAATAAATGCTTGTACACATTGTATTCACGCAGAGCTTAATGTATCACCTAACCAATGAAAAATTGGTTTCATAGACCGCACTCACCGCACTTCTTGTGCGGTTTTTATGTTTCTTTGATTGTATAAATTTGCAGAATTGGGTAGGCTCTGTATGATAGACAAGAGAAGGAGGGGTATGATGTTAAGACCATATAAAGTGGGTGTCCTTTCTGATACGCATATGCCTAGAATGGCTAAGAAATTGCCATACGAACTTCTTAAAGGTTTGGAAAACTCGGATTTAATCATACATGCTGGAGACTGGTCGGATTGGTCGGTATATGAAGCATTGCGAGAGCTAGCACCTGTAGAAGGTGTAGCAGGAAATGCAGATGGTAAGGAGATCCAGGAGAGGCTTGGGTTGAGTAAGCTTCTTCTCATTGAAGGTTGCCGAATCGGGGTGGTACATGGTCACGGTAATAAGGGAACAACAGAGAAAAGAGCGCTCAGTGCTTTTACCTCTCAAAATGTGGACTGCATCATATTTGGTCATTCGCATATCCCTTTACTTAAAGAAGTGGGTGGAGTCCTTCTGTTCAATCCTGGATCACCCACGGATAAGCGGCGACAGTCTCAATACTCTTATGGAATAATCGAGATTGAAAGCGGAGAAATTTATGCTCGGCATGTATATTATGATCATAAACATTAGCAGATCGGAGAGATGCAGATGAAAGTTGGCGTGATTGGTCTAGGAGATATTGCCCAGAAAGCTTATTTGCCGATCATGGCAGGCATCCATGAAGTGGATTGGGTACTTTCCACAAGAAATGAAGCTGTTCTGGAGAAAATGAAAGCGAAGTATCGATTTACAGAGACTGCACCTACCATCGAGAAGCTGATCGAGACGGGTATATGTGCAGCTTTTATACATACATCAACAGAGTCTCATCCAACAATTATCGAATCGTTGCTTCAAGCAGGCATTCATGTTTATGTGGATAAACCCATTGCGTATCATTATGAACAAGCTAAAGCTTTAACAGAGCTCGCACAGTTAAATAAATGTGTACTTATGACGGGTTTTAACCGTCGATATGCACCCATGGTTTCTGCCCTGAAAGAAGTGAAAGACCCAAGCTATATTTATATGGAGAAAAATAGAGTTTATCATCCGGATTATGCTCGAAGATTTATATTTGATGATTTTATTCACGTGGTAGATAGCATTTCATATCTATCGTCTGGTGAAGTGCGTGATCTTTCGATTTCTGCACAAGTTCAAAACGGGATGTTGTACCAAGTGATGCTAAAGCTCGAAGGTGACAACTATACGGCTGTCGGTTTGATGAACCGTGATAGTGGTATGACGGAGGAACATATTGAAATGATCGGTTCAGGTCAAAAGCACGTAGTGCGTGGTCTCAACTCCACGATTTATTTCAGTGAAGGAGAAGAGAAGCATCACTCATATGGAGATTGGGTACCTGTGCTGAAACGGCGAGGATTTGATGATATTATTACAAGCTTTTTGAAATGTGTATCTGGAGAGATGAAGCAATATCCTTCCATGGAGGAAGCGCTTGAAACCCATCGTTTATGTGAGCTTATTGTAAAAAAGGCAGAAGAAAAGGGTGCTTTAGTTTGGAGTCCATGATTTTTAAAATGTGTTGAATAGGTTAATAGAGAAAGACGACGTTTCTTATATCAGAAATTTGGAGGTTAAACATGTCTGGAAGAGAAACGGTCAGTGACCGTATCTATGTTGGATTATCAGGTTGGGGAGACCATGATGATCTGTACGTTAAGGGAACGAAGCCGGCTGACAAGTTGAAAGTGTATACACAGCATTTTCCTATTATTGAGATGGATAATTCGTTTTATGCGATCCCATCTCCGAACAAAATGAACAAATGGAGTATGCAAACCCCTGACAATTTTGGTTTTATTGTCAAAGCTTATCAGGGCATGACCGGGCATTCGCGTGGCAAAATTCCATTTTCGGATATGAGAACGATGTTTAATGTATTTAAGGAGTCAGCTGATGTACTAGGTAAGCAGGATAAACTAAAGGCGGTTTTGTTCCAGTATCCACCTTGGTTTGAATGTGAGCGGAAAAATGTCGAAATTTTAAAGCGGACTAGGGAGTGGATGGACGGATTTCCCGTTGCGCTGGAATTTCGTCATCGGAGTTGGTTTTTGCCAGAATACCGGGAGAAGGCATTACAGTTGATGCGGGATGAAGGATGGATTCATAGCATAGCTGACGAGCCGGATGCTGGAGTTGGTTCTATACCGGTCATTCTAGAATCAACTCAGTCTCATGCGACTATGATCCGTCTACATGGACGAAATGCATCGGGTTGGCATGCAAGCGGACAATCGAATTGGCGTGAAGTAAGATACTTGTATCGTTACAATGCCGAAGAATTGGAGGAGTGGAGACGAAATATTCTTCTTTTGTTAAACAGCACAGAAGAATGTTGGCTCATCTTTAATAATAATTCCGGTGGGGATGCAGCGGACAACGCAAAGCAATTGATGAAACTTTTCGGTTTAGAGAGTGGCCCAGAACCAGTAAGGCAGTTAGAATGGGAATAACAGTAGAAAATAATAGGTTATAATCCTATTAATGGGTTATTATTTAGCTTGTTTGCTCTTTGATAACAGAATTGTCACGAAAAATTCGCAAATTCATCTGTTTATGAGATGATTATTATATAAAAAGGCTATTTTCGGTAAGGTGCATAAGTGTATTATAATGAATTTGTAATTAGAAATTCCGTCCATGAACTATCAAAATAATCTGACGGAGGGAGTCAGCGATGAAGACCCTTGACAGAATGACAGAGGGACCATGGCAGAAATATCACGGTCCGAATTTAGGGTACATTCAAGACCAGTACGAAAAGTTTTTAGAGGATCCGCAATCTGTGGAACCCGCATATCGAGATTTGTTTGCTAGCTGGGGATCTCCTCCATCTTTGCCAAACAAAGAAAAGAAAGCGGATACGCAGGTGTCTAATGGAACGGTTGATCGCGGATTACTGAAAAAAGGCGTGAATGCCGGTAAGCTGGTGTGGAACATCAGAACTTACGGCCATCTTGCTGCAGACATTGATCCGATTGGCATCGGAACGGAAGTAGACACTCGTCTTCTTCAACCAGAAACATACCAACTCAGCCAAGCGGATTTAACTGCCCTGCCTGCAGAAGTCGTATGGGAGGAAGCTCCTAGCGATGTTAAGAACGGGTGGGAGGCGATCCAAAGGCTGCATCAAATATATACGGGAACGATCGCCTATGAATTTAGTCATGTGCATGAAGAGGAAGAACGTAACTGGCTGAACAGCCAAGCTGAGTCCGGAACCAACCCGGCTCCTTTGAATGTAGAAGAGAAGAAACATCTGCTGAAGAGATTGCTTGAGGCAGAGCAGTTTGAAGAGTTCTTGCATCGTACTTTTGTAGGGGCTAAACGCTTCTCTGTTGAAGGAAATGATGCGCTCATTCCATTGCTGGATGAAATCGTAAGAGAAATGGCCCATGCAGATGTCAGTTCCATTCTGATGGGGATGGCTCACCGTGGACGCTTGAATGTTCTTGCTCATGTTCTCGGCAAATCGTACAGCAAAATCTTCTCGGAGTTTCTAAACTCTCCGAATAAACATCTTGTTCCATCTGAGGGTTCCATGGGTATCAATTACGGCTGGACCGGTGATGTGAAATATCACCTCGGTGCAGATCGTTTCCTGAAGAAGGAAGATGCTCGTGAGGTTCGTATAACACTTGCTAATAACCCAAGTCACTTGGAGTTTGTGAACCCGGTAGTAGAAGGGTTTGCTCGTGCTGCTCAAGAGGACCGCAGTGCTCCTGGCTATCCTCAGCAAGATGTGAATAAAGCGGCAACCATTCTGATTCATGGTGATTCTGCATTCCCTGGTGAAGGAATCGTTGCTGAGACGTTGAACTTTAATAAGCTTCCTGGATTCCGTAATGGCGGTACGATTCATATTATCGTTAACAACCGGATCGGTTTTACTACAGAAGGGAAAGATTCACGTTCTACTCATTATGCAAGTGATCTCGCCAAAGGATATGAAATCCCTATAGTGCATGTGAACGCGGATGATCCGGAAGCATGCATGGCTGCCGCGCGTCTTGCAAGTGAGTATCGCAATAAGTTTAAGAAAGACTTCCTGATTGATCTCGTGGGGTATCGTCGTTATGGTCATAACGAAACGGATGATCCAGAAACGACACAACCACTCATCTATCAGAAAGTGAAGAAGCATGCCACTGTTGCTAACCTGTACATGAATAGACTTGTTAGTGGTAATGAAATCAGTCAAGCTGAAGCTGATGAACTGAAGGCAAAAGTTCTTAATGGATTGAAGGAAGCCTATGATAGTGTTAAATCCAAGGAGCCTGTAGATCATGTATTGCTTGGATTGAATCCATCTAACGAAAATAGCAAGCCGAAGGCAAAGACAGGTGTACCTGTTGCAACCCTTAACGCTATTAATACAGAGCTTTTAAAGTGGCCAGAAGGATTTACGGTATATCCTAAACTTCAGCGTATTCTTGAACGTCGCAGCACTGCGCTTCAAGATGGTGAGAAGGTAGACTGGGGACATGCAGAGACATTAGCATTCGCTACCATTCTATCTGAGGGTCAACCGATTCGTATTACAGGTCAGGATGCCGAACGGGCTACGTTTGCACATCGTAACCTCGTTTTGCATGACGCTGTCGATGGATCAACATTCTGCCCGCTTCATACTTTGCCACAAGCAAAAGCTTCATTTGCAATATACAACAGCCCTCTTTCCGAAGCATCGGTATTGGGTTTTGAATACGGGTATAACGTATATTCGCCTGAAACGCTTGTTATTTGGGAAGCTCAGTATGGTGACTTTACGAACTGCGCCCAGGTTATTATTGACCAGTTCATTACTTCTGGTAGCTCAAAATGGAGACAGAAATCTAGTCTCGTAATGATGCTTCCACACGGTTATGAAGGCCAAGGTCCTGAACATTCGAGCGCTAGATTGGAAAGATTCCTGCAACTCGGCGGTGAGGATAACTGGACAGTTGCTAATTTGACTAGTTCAGCTCAATATTTCCATCTTCTTCGTCGTCAGGCTTCCATTGTAAATACGGAAGATGCGCGTCCACTTGTTCTGATGGCTCCTAAGAGTCTCATTCGGAATCCGCGAGTAGCATCACCGGCTACAGCTTTCAGTGAGGGATCTTTCCAAGAGGTTATTGAACAACCTGGTCTAGGGAAAGCACCTAAGAAGGTTGAACGTCTTGTTCTCTGCTCTGGTAAAGTGGCTATTGATCTCGAAGATGCGATCGAGAAGCAAACGGATGAGGATTATGCTTGGCTGCATGTAATCCGAGTGGAGCAGTTGTATCCTTTCCCGAAAGAGGAAATTACTCGGATTATGAGCAAGTATCCGAATGTGAAAGAGATCCTTTGGGTACAGGAAGAGCCTCAGAATATGGGCGCTTGGAGTTATATGGAACCGAGAATTCGTGAAATTGCACCTAAGGGAACCGAAATTCGTTATAGCGGGCGTCCGGAACGTTCAAGCCCTGCGAGCGGATATCAGGATGTGCATATTTATGAACAACAGACAATCATTTCTTTTGCCCTTAATCGCAAAACTATAAATCAACATATCTCATTGGGGAGGTAAGCGGCTGTGAACGAAATAACTGTACCAGCTATGGGCGAATCCATCACCGAAGGAACGATATTTAAATGGCATGTTAAAGAAGGGGATAGCGTTAACATCGGTGATGTGCTGCTCGAGTTAGAAACGGATAAAGTCAATCTTGAAATTAGCGCGGAGGCAAGCGGCGTTATTCAAAAAATCCTTCGCCAAGAAGGGGACAATGTAACGATCGGAGAAGTTATCGGTCAAATTTCCCCAGAAGAAGGAGTGGGCAACGAGCCTGAGGCTTCGAAGGCAGAAGCTCCTGCATCTGCACAACCAGAAGCCAAGGCTGCTCCACAGCCTAAATCGCCAGCACCACCGGCAGAGAGTGGAGAGGGGGCAACCCCTCAAGCTTCACCTGCTGCACGGAAACTTGCGCGTGAACGCGGGATTGATCTGGACCAGGTACAGGGCCGTGACCCAATCGGTCGTATCTATCATGAAGATGTGAAGAACCACGGCGGAAATGTAGCAAGCAAACCGGTTGCTTCGGAAAAACCAGCGCCTCAGGCTGCCCCATCCGCTACAGTAGAGAATGTGGGTAAACCTATAGAACGTACACGCATGTCTCGTCGCCGTCAGACCATTGCGAATCGTTTGGTAGAAGCACAGCATACAGCAGCAATGCTCACAACGTTTAATGAAGTGGACATGACGGCTATCCTTGATGTTCGTAAACGTCGTAAAGACGCATTTAAAGAGAAGCATGATGTAGGTCTTGGATTCATGTCTTTCTTTACGAAAGCTGTCGTTGGTGCTCTGAAGCGTTATCCGCTTCTGAACGCCGAGATTGACGGGGACGATATCATTCTTAAGAAGTTTTATGATATCGGAATCGCCGTTTCCGCTAAAGAAGGTTTGGTTGTGCCTGTGGTTCGTGATGCTGATCGACTGGGCTTTGCTCAGATCGAGAAAGAAATCGTTGATCTTGCAGGTAAAGCTCGCAATAATACCCTTTCTTTATCGGAACTTCAAGGAGGCACCTTTACAATTACGAACGGTGGTGTATTTGGTTCACTTCTCTCGACTCCGATATTAAACACGCCTCAGGTCGGTATTCTGGGTATGCATAAGATCCAGCTTCGTCCTGTAGCGATTGATGCGGAACGTTCGGAGAATCGGCCAATGATGTACATCGCCCTGTCCTACGATCACCGTATCGTAGATGGAGCGGAAGCTGTGAGATTCCTAGTTACTGTTAAGGAATTGCTTGAAGATCCGGAGTCTCTCTTGCTGGAAGGTTAACAACTAAAGTATTAAGGCTGCCTGGGCAGAAGCACATTCTGCCACAAGGCAGCTTTTTTTCTTATGGGTTAATCAAAAAGGCGCCCCTGGTTAAGGAGCGCCTCTTTCTTCGGGATTCACTTTTCATTTTTTGAGTCGTTATTCACTTCAGAGTCGGAGCGAGGGTTCCATTCTTCGGCTTGAGGCTCTACATCCTGACCCTTCTTCACTTTATCTCGCTGTTCCTTGGAGTCCGTTTCTGTATTTTGATGGTTTCTTACTTCATCTCCGGATGAATGCGTCATGTGAATTCCTCCTTTGTTTATGTCTGCACAAGAACTTAATACCCGGTTTCAACGGATGGCAAACATGGAAAGAATTCGTTAAGTGGGATTGATTTCATAGAACTGACAAGTGTAACATGAGTAAATAAGATAAACATTTTCTCATCGTAAGATGGCAGAATAAAAGGAGAGGTACATAAATGGAAACTTCAACGAACAATACAACGTTAGTTTTTACAGGATCTTATGCAGAAACAAGTGAACATGGTATTTGTGTGTACTCATTTAATCAAGACAATGGGGATCTTACGCTTTTGAATCAAGTATCTGGAATCAAGAATCCAACATTCCTTAATGTGAATACAGAAACAAATCGTTTGTATGCAATTGGAGAGGTTTCGGATCATAATGGGAAAATTGGCGAAGTTATTACCTTTGAAATCAACCCTGCTTCCGGAGCTTTACAAGAGCTAAGCCGCATCGAAGGAAGCAGCAGCTCAACATGTCATATTCAGCGTGACCCTGAAGATCAATATCTGATCGTGTCCAGCTATCACGGAGGAAGAGTAGGATTAATATCGCTCGATGATAACGGGGTAGCTGTTAAACTGCTCGACGAGCAATATCACGATAGTCATCGTTCAAATGCGGAACAACAGCCAAGAGCTCATTCAGCTTTTTTCAGTCCGGATGGTAAATATGTGTTCGTACAAGATTTAGGCTTAGATAAAATTATAGCTTATCAGATTAATAAACTGGATAATAAGCTTGAGTTTCATGGTGAGACATTACTCGAATCAGGTTCGGGTCCACGACATTTGGCTTTCCATCCAAGTGGTAAATATGCTTATGTAATCAATGAATTGAATTCAACGGTCACGGTATTCCGTTACATCTCTGATGGGGGACGACTAGAGTCAATTCAAACCTTATCCACGCTGCCAGCAGATTTTGATGGCGAGAGCTATTGTGCCGAAATTGCAGTCTCTGAAGATGGACGTACCGTTTATGGATCTAATCGTGGGCACGACAGCATTGTTGTCTTTTCTGTTGATGAAAGCACGGGGGAATTAAATCCTATTCAGTTTATTTCAACAGAAGGTGGACATCCACGTCATTTCTCATTGATGCCTGACGGTAATTTTATGATTGTGGCGAACAGGGATGGTAACAATCTTGTACTATTCAAGATTGACCCTGAGAAGGGTACGCTTCAGTTTACAGGCAAGACTACAGAACAGTCGAAACCGGTATGTGTTAAACCTGCTGTATTCTAGGGAGAATATTCGAATATATTATTAAAATAGGGGGCTCTGCAGCCATGTAATGGCTGCTTGAGACCCCTTTGCTTTTAAAGTAGAGCTTGAATTTGTTTTTTATTTAGTGGATTCACCGCCTGAAAAGTTAGGGTATAAGTAGTTTATACCAAGCTAACTTAACTAGGAGGGTGTGCCGATGTCATCAGAAAAACGTTTGGATGGAAAAGTTGCTATTATAACAGGTGCGGGATCAGGAATTGGACGTGCAACAGCCCTTCTAATGGCTGAACACGGAGCAAAAGTGCTGCTTATAGATATTGATCGCGATCGAGTAGAGAAGGTGAAAGCCAAGATCATTCAAGAGGGTGGAGTGGCTTTAGCAGGCAATTGTGATATATCTAAGCCAGAATCCTTAGTAGAATGCTATAAACAGGCTGCCGAGCAGTGGGGGACCATCGATATTGTTTTTGCCAATGCAGGGATTAATGGCGCTAAAACCCCAATTGAAAAAATGGAGCTGGAAGATTGGGACAAAACGATTCAGACGAATTTACGCGGAACATTTGCCACGGTTAAGTATGCCATACCTTTTCTGAAGAATAAGGGTGGCAGCATTATTATTACGAGTTCTATTAACGGGAACCGGGTCTATACAAGTTTTGGATTCTCAGCTTATAGTACAACCAAGGCGGGACAGGTTGCTTTTATGAAAATGGCTGCACTGGAGCTGGCACAATTCAAAATTCGCGTGAATGCCATTTGTCCAGGTGCTATATCAACGAATATTGATGAAACTACGGAAGAAACACCGGAGTTGAATGAAGTGACGATACCGATTGAATACCCAGAAGGAGATCAGCCGTTAGCAAACGGGCCTGGTCAGCCATTACAAGTGGCTAAGCTTGTCCTGTTTCTGGCATCAGATGATTCATCCCATATTACGGGAACGGAAGTCTATATCGATGGAGCAGAATCATTGCTGCATTAGACATCGTATTTGACAAAAACAACGGATTTCATCATAATAAACGAACATGTTTATTATTAAGAATTCAGGTGATCAAGATGATGGGGATCGTTGTAGTAGAAGTGTGCGATAGCAATTTAATGAGCGCCTTAGATCTTGAGCATTTGGAGGAATTATACCCTGAAATTGCTGTTCTCCGAGCAGACTGTATGAATCTATGCGGTTTGTGTAAGCTTCGTCCTTATGCTCTGGTCAATAATAAGCGCGTATTTGGCAAGACGACAGAAGAGTGTGTTGAAAGCATCAAAGCTGCTATTGAAGCTGAACTAGCTGTCTTTCACGAAGGTTAATGTCAGCCGCTAGATTTTTTATATCAAAAGGGGGTGTCCCACAAGCCATGAATGGCTGAATGGGACACCCCCTTTACATTTGCCTCAGCTAGCTTAACCAGCAGCAACTGTTTCTTCGCATGTATCGGAACAGAATCCGTGATGCAGTTCAAGACACTTTTCACAGCAAACATGCTGTAGATGACAAGCGTCGTTGGCACAGTTGATATAGCGGTCTTCAGGTTCGCCGCAGTGATAACATTTACCTACAATAATATCTTCATCTGTGCGATTGATGGGTACAGAAATACGCTCATCAAATACATAGCATTTTCCGTCAAAGAGACGACCTTGTACTTCTGGGTCCTTACCGTAGGTTACAATGCCTCCATCTAATTGTGCAACATCTTGGAAGCCTTCCTTTAACATGAAGCCAGTAAGTTTCTCACAACGGATACCACCGGTGCAGTAAGTAAGGATTGTCTTATCTTTATATTGACTCATATTTTCACGGATCCACTCTGGGAACTCGCGGAAAGATTCTACATCTGGGCGGATTGCGTTTCTAAAATGACCGATATCATATTCGTAGTCTGTACGCCCGTCGAGTACGATGACATCTTCTTGCTGCAACTGTTCGTAAAATTGTTCAGGTGATAGTCGTTTCCCACTGATCACATTTGGATCAAGTTCATCTTCTACACGGAATGTAACGAGTTCTGTACGGTGACGAACGAACATTTTGTGGAATGCATGTCCTTCAGATGGATCTACCTTGAATACCATATCAGCAAACAAAGGATTTGCTTTCATATCTTTCATATACTGCTCTGTCTGTTCAATTGTACCGGATACCGTACCATTGATACCTTCCGATGCAACAAGAATACGTCCTTTAAGTCCGAGATCTTTGCAATATTGCAAATGCTCGTTCTTGAACGTTTCGGGATCGTCGATTTGGACGAATTTATAATATAATAATATTTGATAGGACTGCTGTTGTTCGGTCATCTATAATCACCTGTTCTCTTTCGGGATTTCTGTACAAACGCATACTTATAAAATTGTAGTGAATTCTTACCACTTAGTCAACATGAATGTATAAAAAGTTCTCCATTGATCGTACTTCAAAGGATCCGGTTGTATCCTAAATTCTATGGTTGGAAGAACAAGAGAAAGCGTTTATGATAGGTTAAATGAAGTGAGAGCCAATTTATCAAATAATCTTGAGGGGTGTTCAGCAATGGCAGGGCCAAACGTAGAGAAAGTATTGCTGTTTCAAGGAGACAGTATTACAGATTGCGGGAGAAATTATAATGATAAGGACAATCTTGGAAGCGGTTACGCATTGATGATATCAGGAAAGCTTGGTCTTACGTATCCCGAAAAGAAAATTCGTTTTCTTAATCGAGGAATCAGCGGGAATCTAGTAGTCGATTTAAGAGCTCGGTGGGAGGAGGATTGTATTCGTCTGAATCCTTCTTGGGTATCGATCATGGTAGGGATTAATGAGGTGGGCAGAAAATACAAACAAGGAGAGCCTACGTCAACCGAGGCTTATTATGAAGGGTACAAGGAGCTGTTAGTTCAGACGATTGAAAAAACAGGAGCAAAAATCATTTTGATGGAGCCATTTTTACTTCCTGTGGACGATGTTACAAAACAATGGCGCGAGGATTTAGATCCTAAAATTCAAGCGGTTCGTGAGCTTGCTCGGGAATTTAATACACTCTATGTTCCGCTCGATGGATTATTTGCTGCAGCAATTACGCAGCATGATATGACCTATTATGCACCGGATGGAATACATCCAACAGCAGCGGGACACGCGTTAATCTCAGAAGCATGGATGACAGCAATTAGTGGTAAATCATTCTTGTAATTTCTAATTAATGTAAAGAATAAATCAGTATAAGTCATCTCTGACTAAAAGAATATAAATCAAGTAAGTTTTTACTATAAATCTTAAAAATCACAATTGACGTAACCATCAACCTACATATAAAATATCCATAATATACCGCTGTTCAAATTTTATATTTTTTTGCTCTAATGCTTTTTTAGGTGAAAGCGTTTAAGCGGTGTCGCTTTATGTCGATTACTAAATGGTTAGATAAAGAGAGGGGTTAATACATTGAAGAGAAAAATGTGGTTGTCATTAACATTGTCAGCACTTCTGCTGACATCTGTCGGCTGTGGAAGTAAGCCTGAAGGAAATGGTTCATCAAATGCTTCTGGTGGAGATGCGGAGAAGAAGTCGTACAAGATTGCTATCTCGCAATATGTTGAACATCCATCCCTAGATGCAACGCGTGAGGGAATTATAGCAGCGCTTAAAGATGGCGGAATTATTGAGAAGGATAATATGGAGCTAGATTATAACAATGCTCAAGCCGATTCGACCAACAATCTGACGATCGGACAAAAGTTGAAAAATGATAAGAATGATCTAATCATTGCAATTGCTACACCTTCAGCTCAAGCAATTGTAAAAAATGTGAAGGAAACTCCGGTATTATTTGCAGCGGTTACTGACCCTGTTGACGCTAAACTGGTAAGCGATCTGGAGAAACCAGGCGGTAACGTAACCGGGGCATCGGATACGAACCCGGAAGCAACAACACAACTCATGAATTTCGTTAGCACTCATTTTCCTAACGTGAAGAAGGTTGGTCTTATTATTGATGAAGGTGAGGCTAATGCAGTTGTAATGTCGAAGACAGCAGAGGCTGCGCTGAAAGAACATAGAATTGAGCTTGTAAAAGCTTCAATAACGAATACTTCTGAGGTAAAACAAGCGGCTGAATCATTAGTAGGTAAGGTGGATGCTTTCTATATCACGTTGGATAACCGAGTGGTTAGCGGCGCAGATGCGATCATCAGTACTGCAAAAGCGAATAAGATTCCATTCTTCTCAAGTGACCGTGATACGGTCGAGAAAGGTGCATTTGCTACCGTAGGTTTCAAATACTATGACCATGGATATCAAGTTGGGCAAATGGCCGTGGATATTCTCAAGAACGGTAAGAAACCAGCTGATATGAAGATCACAATTCCCGATAAACTGGATTTGATTATGAATGTTAAGGCAGCTGCGGACTATGGAATTGAAGTAACGGATGCCATGAAGCAGGAAGTCAAAGACCCGGATAACAACATCATTCAGTAACAGTAAGGCGCGGACATCACTGCCCGCGCCTTTGCTTAATCTTATAGGAGGGTAACGCATGTTTGAATTCCTGATTGATTTTATCAAAAACATAGATAGTCCCATTGAATTAGGACTTTTATATGCTCTAATGGCTCTAGGTGTCTATATTACATTTAGAATCTTGGATTTCCCAGACTTGACTGTTGATGGAAGCTTTACAACAGGTGGTGCTGTAGCAGCTGTTCTTATCACGAATGGGGCTGCTCCATGGCTCGCTACATTAGGTGCATTAGCCGGTGGAATGCTTGCCGGAGTATGTACAGGCTTACTTCATACAAAAGGAAGAATTAATGGACTATTGTCCGGGATTATTATGATGATCGCGCTTTATTCCATTAACATGAGAATTTTAGGCAAGCCGAATGTATCAATAGGCGACGGAGAGACGATCTTCGCAAGCCTAGACCCCATTTACGTAATGCTTGTCATCGTCATTATCGGGAAGCTGTTGCTAGATGCCTTCTTCCGCACGGATCTTGGATTATCACTCCGCGCTACTGGAGACAACAAGCGAATGATCCGAAGCTTTGGCGTAAATACCGATACAACAACTATACTTGGATTGAGTATTTCAAACGGTCTGGTTGCTCTTTCGGGTGCGGTTGTTGCGCAGCATTCTGGTTTTGCTGATATTGGATCAGGGATCGGAATGATCGTTATTGGTTTGGCTTCTGTTATTATCGGTGAAGCGATACTCGGCACTGGATCTGTCTTTCGTACGACCGCAGCAGTTATCTTGGGTTCTATTATTTATCGCATCGTAGTTGCACTCGCATATGAGATTAAATGGCTTGAAGCATCTGATCTGAAGCTGATCACGGCGATCATTGTTATTATTGCTTTGGTTGTTCCAACCATTCGCAGATCTATGAAACAGCGTTCCCAGGCACGCAAGCGTTCCGCTCAGTTATTAGACCAGGGCAAACCTCATGGAGGTGCATTCTGATGCTGCAGATGAATCATGTATCTAAGTTGTTTAATCCAGGTACCGTAGATGAGAAAGTGGCGCTTATGGACATTAATCTTCATTTAAATCCTGGCGACTTCGTAACTGTGATAGGTAGTAACGGTGCAGGGAAATCTACACTCATGAACATTATTTCTGGGGTTATGAAGCCTGATGCTGGAGAAGTGTGCATTGATGGTAACTCCATTGGTCATTTGCCGGAATTTAAGCGAAGTCGCTGGATTGGAAGGGTGTTCCAAGATCCCATGGCAGGTACGGCTCCGCATATGACGATTGAGGAAAATCTTGCGATGGCCTATCGTCGGGGACAATCTCGTGGGTTAAGTATAGGGGTAACGGCTAATAAGCGGAAAATGTTCAAAGAACAACTCGTACGGCTCGGTATTGGTCTTGAGAACCGTTTACGAGCAAAGGTTGGTATGCTGTCTGGAGGTGAGCGTCAAGCACTGAGTCTATTGATGGCAACGTTCACACAGCCGCAGATCCTGCTTCTGGACGAGCATACGGCTGCACTTGATCCAGCACGTGCAGAACTGATAACAAGACTTACACAAGAAATTGTTAGTGAACTTAAGCTTACAACGTTGATGGTCACACATAATATGGAGCAAGCCATACGTCTGGGCAATCGTCTCATTATGATGGATAAAGGTCGGATTATTCTAGACGTGAATGAAGAACGCAAGAAGGATTTGACCGTTGAGCAGCTGCTGGGTGAATTTGAACAGATTAGTGGACATAAGCTGTCTGATGACCGGCTTGTTCTGGGATGATGCTGGACCGCGTTTCCTGAACCTGTAATAAATTAAAGAAAATAGAATGTAATGAAGAACCGTATCGATTAGATGCGGTTTTTTTACTTGATATGGTGTTTGCTGGAATGCTTTCAAATGTGATAAGTTTGTTTTTATGAACATATGAAAGTTTAGACTTATTAATAGTGAGGGGTTTGCAACATGGCTTCAAGTACAACAAGTTTAGAATCAAACCAACCATCGGAGACACGCAAGTGGCTTCTTTTTGTTGGCATCATCTTAATTGCGGTGAACTTACGGGCAGCTCTTACGTCCGTTGGTCCATTGATTGGAATTATTCGGGATGATACAGGGATATCGAATGCATTGGCCGGGATGCTCACGACTTTACCCTTATTAGCATTTGCTATATTGTCTCCAGTGGCTCCAGCTCTATCGAGAAGGTTCGGTATTGAGACCGTTCTGTTTCTAAGCATGGTCGTTCTGACCGTTGGCATATGGATTCGTTCTGTCTCTTCCCCATGGACTATAATGCTTGGGACTGCGCTGCTCGGAATGGCGATTGCTATTGGTAATGTACTGCTTCCAAGTCTCGTAAAAAGGGATTTCCCTCGAAATATCGGGCTGATGACTGGAGCCTATTCCATGTCTATGAATATGCTCGCAGCTATTGCATCAGGAATTAGCATACCGCTCGCAGCGATCCCAACTCTCGGTTGGCAAGGTTCACTTATCATCTGGTCTGCGTTATCTTTGTTTGCCAGCATCGTATGGGCCACACAGCGTCGTTGCAGTCCAGTCACTGTTAGCAAGGTAAGCTCTGCTCAGAAGAGCGGGAGTATGATGAAATCAAAACTCGCTTGGCAAATAACATTATTTATGGGCCTCCAATCATTTACCTTTTACGTAAATATCTCCTGGCTTCCTGAAATACTACACAGTCAGGGTCTGGATTATACAGCAGCTGGATGGATGCTCTCGATCCTACAATTCGTTAGTCTACCATTCTCCTTTATCATTCCGGTGCTTGCGGGTCGTAAGCCGAGTCAGCGTCTGCTCGTGTTTATTTCAGCAGTCTGCATGCTCACTGGTTATATAGGTTTGTTAGCTGGCCTTCAGTCATTAAACATTTTATGGGTGATTTTGATCGGAATCGCGGGTGGTGCAAACTTTAGCTTATCGCTTATGTTCTTCACACTTCGAACTCGAACCGTGGGTGAATCAGCAGCATTGTCGGGTATGGCACAGTCTTTGGGCTATTTACTTGCAGCTATTGGGCCCATGTTGATCGGGTATATGCATGACTCTACGAACGGGTGGAGCGTTCCGCTGATGATTTTGGCAGGTGTAGTAGTAATCATGTTTTTATTCGGTTTCGGTGCGGCAAAACCGGGATATACATCGGAAGAGGTAAAGTCAACCGAAACAGTTTAAGTAGGCGTTGATCATTCAGTTTAATATTATTGATCATTTGTTTATCCAAATGAGAGTTGTCCATGATGCGGACGACTCTCTTTTTTTGTCATAAATTTAACATGGTGTTTACATAGATTTTACAAAGACAGGTATCTTGAGACAGTCATCTATAATAATCTGGTTCAAGAATGGAAGAGGAGGGACGTATTTGTCATCAAATCAATCTGAGAAACCTATATCGTTAGCAAAGCGGTCTTCAAATAACGTGCGAAAAGAACTATGGAGTGTTTGGTGGACGGCCTTAAAGCTAGGCTTAACCTCGTTCGGTGGTCCAATTGCTCATCTGGGTTATTTCCACGAAACTTATGTAATCCGAAAAAAATGGCTTGATGAGAAGTCATATGCTGATCTAGTCGCTTTGTGTCAGTTCCTTCCAGGACCGGCCAGCAGCCAGGTTGGAATTGGTATAGGTGCCATGAGAGCGGGGGTGATCGGGGCAATCATTGCATGGCTTGGATTCACTTTGCCATCGGTGCTGTTCCTTATTTCATTTGCGTACATGATCAATAGTTTTGATGTTAGCTCCTCAGGATGGCTTTATGGTCTAAAGCTTGTTGCGGTTGCTGTTGTGGCTCAAGCTGTACTGGGAATGTCAAGCAAGCTGGCAACAGGAAGGCTTCGGGCAAGTCTAGCTTTTGGTTCATTGGCGGCTGTGTTACTCTGGCAAGTTCCCTGGATACAAGTTGCAGTTATTGTAGTTGCAGGCCTAGTCGGAATGTTGTTCATAAAACAGGATCGACCTTTAGAAATTCTAAAACAATCGATTCGGATAGGATATAAGACCGGCCTTATATGTCTATTATTGTTTGTTACCTTGTTGATTGGGTTACCGATTGCTCGATTATTTTTGGAGAATGAGTGGATAGCCATCATGGACAGCTTTTATCGTACGGGATCACTGGTGTTCGGAGGGGGTCATGTTGTCCTCCCCTTGCTAGAGACGGAGACGATGCTTAATGAATGGATGAGTAAAGAGGATTTTATAGCAGGATATGGAGCTGCACAAGCTGTACCTGGACCTCTTTTTACTTTTGCCGCTTATTTGGGTGTGTTAATTCAGGGAATCCCTGGGGCTGTATTGGCTGTTCTGGCGGTATTTCTACCGGGATTTTTACTCGTTATTGGAGCTATGCCATTCTGGAACCATATAAGAAGTAACGTTAAACTTCAGGGCGCGATGATCGGAATGAATGCAGCAGTTGTTGGTATATTGTTCGCAGCTTTATATGATCCGATCTGGACTTCTTCAATCACCTCGACCACTGAATTTATTGTGGCCTCAGGTTTGTTTGTTTTGCTGGTTCTATGGAAGCTTCCACCATGGTTAGTAGTTGTTGTTGGAGCCTTGGCAGGATATTTATTCTTATAATGAACGATAGAAGTATTCATACTTTCATGTATCAATCGTTGGTGTTGTGACATCAACGTTTTTTTTATGACGAAGCAAAAAAATGGAAACACTAAATTTTGGGTGAAATCGTTAGATTTTGTTTAATGTATACGGAAGCCATGGAACTAAAGATCAAGACTAAGGAAGTGGAAGTGAACTTATGAATGATTGTATTATTGTTGGCGGAGGTATTGCAGGTTTACAAGCTGCGATTCAATTAGGGCGTTATAGTGTACACCATGTTCTTGTGATTGATAATGAAAATGGACGTTCGACTATTTGCCGGAATTATCACAATATTTTGGGCTTCCCAGAAGGGATATCTGGGGATGAGCTTCGTGCGCGTGGAAGACGTCAGGCAGAGTCGCTGGGCGTTCGTTTCATCCATGACACGGCGGACAAGGTTGTTCAGCATGATGGATCATTCCGGCTTACTGGTAAGAGTGGGGAAATATATCGTGGGAGAACCATACTACTTGCCACAGGGCTTACGGATCGTTTTCCAGACATACCCGGACTTGTACCTACACTCGGGTGCAGTGTTTATATATGTCCCGATTGCGATGGGTACGAAATACAAAATCGTAAAACAGCTGTTCTGGGTGCAGGTAATGCTGGAGCTAATATGGCCATCCTATTGTCCGAAAGAACTAAAGATTTAACGTATGTTAATCACGAGAAAACGCCTGTGGATGATGAATTACAAGAGCAGTTAAAGGAAAAAGGCATAGAGTATATGGAGAAGGAAATTATTGAAGTGGAGTGTCATAAGGACGGAATGATCCAAAGCTTGAGGCTGGAAGACGGAATGGAGATTAAGGCTGAGCGAGGATTCATATCTTTTGGCGGAAACTTGGTCCATTCTGATTTAGCAGCCCAACTTGGGGCTGAGCTTGAGCATAATAAGCATGTGAAGGCGGACCCAAGATCGAAGATGACCAATGTGCCGAATGTATGGGTTGCTGGCGATCTTGGTGTTCACGCCGAACAGGCAACTGTCGCAATGGGAGATGGAGTAACCGCTGCGATATGGATTAACAAAGCGTTGAAGGCTATGAAATAATACAGTATTAAAACCCACCGCTATATCATGATTATGTTGATGATATGGCGGTGGGTTATTCGTGTTCATACTGCTCTAAAGGCGAAAACGTTGTATGTGATTGTCTAGCCGTGCTTCGTGAAGTAACTCGACCTGTTTAGGACCGATCAGATCAAAATGAGGATAGGGCATGCGGTGATGAATATACTTAGGATCGAGCCCATGATCGAAGCACCATTGTTCAAGACGGTCCAGATTGCTGCAGCCGACTTTGGTTACCGTTTTATACTGTGGAAATCTTGCGTCATACCAGTAATGGGTTAGAAACGCAATCTCACCACGGGCTACTGCTTTTTTCCATTCTCTTAATTCTTGTTTCGAGATGCCGAATGCCATGGTTGCTTCCACTCCGTTTCAGTATTCTTTCCTATTATATCAGCATATATATAGTTGCAGTACTACCATAAACATATTTCCATATGAAGGTGAGGGACTTTATATGATCTTAGAAGCAGCCACACTGTATATAAAACCTGGAGCTATCAACGAATTTGAGAGTACACTTCGATCTGCATACGGTATAATATCCACAATGAGAGGGTACCTCGGTCATGAGCTCTACAAATGTGTTGAGAATAGAGATGAATATATTTTGCTGATTCGCTGGAATACAATTAAGGATCACGCTATCGGTTTTCGTCAATCACCAGAATATAAGGAATGGGTCGAACTCTTACAGCCTTATTATGACCCGGAACCTAGTGTAAAGCACTATATCGATATCCGCGTGGGCGGCAGAGAATATGAACGCGAATTGTGGAGCGGTGAGGCAGGGAAAGTTACTGATCCATGACGTGATGATTAAGAATGGGGTGTATGCTGGTGATCATATCAGAAATGTGTGATATAAACGGTATTAACTATAGATTGAACGTTGCCGGAGCGGGAGAAACGATGGTTTTGCTGCATGGTGGGCACACCAATCTTGATATCTGGGAAGATCAAATTGCATATTTTGTTCAGCATTACAGAGTTATTGCTTATGATCAGCGGGGATATGGGCATACAGATACACCATCAAAGCCTTTTTCTTATGAAGAAGATTTAAGAAACATATTGAATCATTTCGATGTCGATAAGGCGATATTTGTGGGGGCTTCCTTTGGTGGGAGTGTAGCGATTGATTTTACGTTAAAGTATCCAGACCAAGTTAAAGCATTAGTTCTTGCAGGACCAGCAGTAAGTGGAAAGAAAATTCCATTCAGAATGAATGTGGAAAGCATGAAAAATTATATCACAGCGAAGAAGAAGGGCATACATACGGCAGCTGCGAAATTCGAGCAAAACCGATACTGGAGTTATTTCATACCTAAACAGTCTGACAAGAGACAAAAGTTTATGGACATTTATAAGGCGAACAAAGCTTTCTATACATGGAACATGAATTTAGCTAAGAAATTACAACCTCCTGCAAGCAGTCGTTTATCAGAAATACAAGTACCTACACTGATTATTGAACCGGTGGATGACCTTCCATTCAATAAAACGACTTGTAAAATGCTTGAGAAGAGTATTAAGAATTCAATATTGATTCAGCTTCATGACACAGGACATCTTCCAAACCTAGAACAACCGGCCAAATTCAATGAAGCAGTATATTCTTGGCTCCAGCGTTTATAAAACATAAACTCCTGTTCCCCCAGTGGAATCGGAGTTTTTTTGATTTATGTGACATAAAAAGCAAGATAAACAGGTTTTTTATGATGATTTGCCGAATTTTATAAGATTATAAATATATGGACAAGGAGTGATTCCCATCTCGAATTATAACGAAGTTCGCGAATTGGCCGGTCAGATACGTACAAATATAGGTAAAGTCATTGTGGGTAAAGAGGAGCTTATCGATAAACTATTCATAGCTCTGGTAACCGCAGGTCATGTCCTCTTGGAGGATGTTCCGGGTACAGGGAAGACATTGCTTGCGAAATCACTTGCGAAGTCCGTGGATTGCACATTTAAAAGAGTTCAGTTTACTCCGGATCTCTTACCGTCTGATTTAAGCGGCATTTATTATTTCAATCAAAAGGTGTCCGAATTTGAATTTCGTCCGGGACCATTATTTACGCATATCCTGCTTGCAGATGAAATTAATCGTGCCACACCTCGAACACAATCGAGTTTGCTTGAGTGTATGGAGGAAAGGCAGATGAGCATCGATGGTGTTACCCATCATTTGGAGAATCCTTTTCTTGTAATAGCTACCCAGAATCCTTTGGAACAGCAAGGAACTTTTCCACTGCCTGAAGCTCAGTTAGATCGATTCTTGTTCAAGCTTAGCATGGGTTATCCGAGTCCTGAAGAAAGTGTTCATATTTTAAAGCGTTTTAAAGAGGAGCAGCCATTAGAGCAACTAGAAGCAGCTGCTTCCATTCAGGCATTGTTAAAAGCGAGAGAAACAGCCGCGAAGGTTCATGTCAGCGACGATGTTCTCAAATATATTATCGATCTTGCAGAGCAAACCCGTAAGGATGAATCTGTAGCTTCGGGAGTCAGCCCGAGGGGCTGCCAGGCCTTGCTTAAAGCAGCACAGGTTCAAGCTATACTGAAAGGAAGAGATTTTGTAACACCTGATGATATTAAATATTTAGCATCCCATACGTGGGCACACCGAATACTCCTTAAGGGCACACTACGTACACGAGGCGGGGCAGGCGCGGCAGGAGCGGTCATTGAGCGCATCTTACAGGAAGTACAGGTGCCGACAGAAGAAAGCGTTTCGCCATAGGAGGAATGCATATGGGAGCATACTGGATACTACTAGTGGCCGTGGTTGTAATCGTGCTGCAAGCAAGCCTATTTCGGCGTTTCGCCCTTAAACGAATCACGTATAGTCGATCATTTAAAGTGCCTACATGTTTTGAAGGGGATGCACTGGAACTTGTTGAGGTGATTGAGAATCGTAAGATTCTTCCTGTGCCTTGGCTGAGAGTGGAATCTCAATTTCGAACAGGCATTGCGTTTCGGGGACAACACAATTTGGATATTAGTGAAGGTCAGTATTACCAGAATCACAAAAGCTTTTTCAGTCTTATGCCTTGGACTAAGATTGTTAGGAGACATCATGTGACAGCTATTCACAGAGGATTTTACCGTCTTGGTACCGTTTCGATGACCTCAGGTGATCTTCTCGGTAGTAGTTCTGATGTAAGCAGTTTTCCGCTTGAAGGCGGGTTGACTGTTTATCCTGAACCACTTGATGTTTCTGACATGAGTCTGCCTGTGCAGACATGGATGGGAGATATGATTGTCCGACGATGGATTGTGGAAGACCCTTTTCTGGTATCTGGAGTCAGGCAATACCAAGATGGCGATCCGTTAAAGGATATTCATTGGAAGGCAAGTGCACGAAGTGGTTCGCTGCAGGTGCGCAGACGTGATGCGACGGCTGATTGCCGTATAAAAGTATATCTGAACATTGAAGATCATGAACAAATGTGGAGTAAAGCTACCCGCCCGGAATCTGTGGAATATGGCATTCGGTTAACTGCTGGAATTGCAGCTCATTTATTGTCTCAAGGTATGGAGCTAGGGCTTGGCTCGAATGGCTGTCTAGTAGAGGAGCCTAATGTAATGATAGATCTTCCCGTAGCTGGTGGGAGAGAACAGATCCATTCGATTTTTGATGCGCTTGCTAGATTGGAGCTAAGTCGGGTTCTTTCATTTCATGATTATTTGGAACAGGAGCTTAACCGATTAGAGGAAAGGTATGACATCCTGATAGTAAGCACCTATGTTAGCGATCGATTGCAATCGATGCTGCACCGTTTTCAGGATCATGGACACCGTGTACAAGTCACTCTTCTTGAAGACATAGGACAAGGACATAAGGAGGTATCTGCATGAACGGGATGCTGAAGGATCTTCCTCGTGCTCTTGTAACGGGTTTTGTAGAAGTATTAATGTACTTTCCAGTGCTCTATATTCCCATGGTTTATTTCCTTCCAGATTCACTCCTCGTGAGAATTTGGCCACTGTTCGTAGTGCTGGGATATGCTATCGGTTTTGCAGGGAGTAAGCTGCTACGATTAAATACGTATGTAAAGGCGTTTCTTTGGGCTGTTTTTGTTGCAGTAGGTATATCTTACGTTTTATTCGGGAGAGATATTGCATTACTCATTGCTATTCCCAGTTTATTTGTAACATGCTTTCGAGGAATACGCATGGAGCATATCGGCTTTTCATATATGTATTCGGGGCAGTATTTCTTAATTGGCTTAGCTATTTATGGGATCAGCAGTTTAGTTTTAGGTTTTATCGATTCATTTGAGCCATATATTATCGTAATGACTATTGCGGGCGCTGGTGCCTTAATCCTTACTTTATTTATCGTCAATAGGAATTATGTTGAACAGCAGACACTTCCCGGTTCCGAGCGGCCTGTTGTTGAACGGCGGGTGCTTCGACAAAATAAAGGAATGATTGTGATTTTGTTGCTCTTGATCGGGATTATTGTTCTTCTGCCTCAACTGCAGCGGTGGATAGCTTATTTGGGAAGAAGCATTGCTTCTTGGCTTGGCAGTTTATTAAAAACATCTTCTGGGAACCCTGAAGCGCCTGAACCCGAAGCGATTGAAGTGGGGGAAATGCCATTTCCCGATGAAACATCAGAACCCGCTGTATGGGCTATAATTCTCGAAAAGCTAGCATTTTACATGGTTTACATTGGAGCCGCTGTTTTGATTCTCTTCCTTCTCTATGGCTTTGTTAAGAAGATGCCGAGCCTGTATAAGAAAATATCTGCATGGATGAATCGCTTGATGTCTCGTCATACAATAGATGAAGCAGTTCTCGGGTACGAAGATGAGGAAATAGAGATTGAGCATGAAAAAGCAGCTGGCCGCTTAAGGCGCCTCCTTACTAACGCACGAAAGAATGGATTTAGGCAACCAACAAGTGAACCCGAGGATAACGCTGCAAAAATTAGGCGGTTATACAGAAGAATATTGACCCGTAAAATTCGGGAAGGATACAAATGGAAGGCTTCCAGAACACCACGGGAGACGAAACGAGACATGATGTTATGGAAAGAAACAGATGAGTCCATTTCCGATGAGCTCCTTCAATTGTACGAACAAGCTAGATACGGCCACCTTCCGATTCGGGATGAAGAATGGAGTGACAAGCTAAACGAATTAAAACGCAAATAAGGAGTGGTCCGCGTGTCTGTGCCGAAAGACAGTAATAGCAATATTGATTATGGAGATCTTTCTGTAACGGGTGGAGTTTCAGTTTTTTCTGAACAATTTGACGAGGACTTTTATTATGAAGGGCAGGACTTAGGGCTAACGTATACTAATAAATGGTCTAAATTCCGCTTATGGGCTCCTACAGCAAGCGAAGCTTTCATTATGCTCTATGAGGATTGGAACAGTCCGAGTGGCAAAAAAGTTCAGATGCAGCGAGATGCGAAAGGGACGTGGATCGCCCAAATTGAAGGTGAAATGGCAGGAATGTACTATACCTATCTTGTGCGGATCGGTAGTCAATGGAATGAAGCTATCGATCCCTACGCTAAGGCTGTAGGCGTTAATGGAGATCGGGGAGCGATAATTAATCTAAGCGAAACGCATCCAGAACGTTGGACTGAGAATAAACCTCATTATGGGAATGCGACTGACGCTATTATTTATGAGCTGCATGTTCGGGACTATACCATTCATTCTGGAAGTGGCGTACAGAACAGAGGTAAATATTTGGGGCTCGCAGAGAAAGGGACACGCGGATCTAACGGAATCACGACAGGGCTTGACCATATCCAAGAGCTAGGCGTGACACATGTACAGCTGCTCCCCATTTTTGATTTTGCTACGGAAAGTGTTGATGAGACCCGTCTAGATGAACCACAGTATAACTGGGGTTATGATCCCAAGAATTATAATGTTCCGGAAGGATCTTATTCTACGAATCCTTACCTGCCAGAAGTAAGAATCCGTGAGTTTAAACAGATGATTCAGACTTTGCATGATGAAGGACTTCGGGTCATTATGGATGTGGTCTATAACCATGTATATAATGGTTACTTGATTCATTTTACGAAGCTAGTTCCTGGATATTATCTCCGATATACGGCAGATCGGCAATTCTCAAATGGATCTGGGTGCGGAAATGATGTGGCGAGCGAAAGAAAGATGATGAGGAAATTTATTATTGATTCGATTCTTCACTGGGTGAAAGAATATCATATCGATGGATTCCGGTTTGATCTAATGGGCCTTATGGACAAAGAAACAATGAACGAAATACGCAAGCGTCTTGATGAGATTGATCCTTCAATTATAACGATTGGTGAAGGTTGGGTAATGGAAACCGCGCTTGCTCAAGAGAAGCGTGCAAATCAGCATCATGCAGTTGAAATGCCGCGTATTGCTCAATTTAACGATGGGTTTAGGGATGCTGTTAAGGGTGACATTTTTGTCTTTGATAGGAAGGGGTTTGTTAGCGGTGGGAAATCTCTTGAATCCTCTGTGAAAAAAGGTATTGTAGCGGGCATTCATTATAACGATGAGCTTAGATCATTTGCAGCTGAACCCTGCCAAACTGTGAACTTCGTGGAATGTCACGATAACCATACCCTTTGGGACAAAATCGAGCTTTCTAACGTAGGTGAGAGTGATGATCTGCGCCGCGCAATGTGCAGACTTGCATCTTCTATGGTGTTGACCAGTCAGGGCATCCCCTTCATTCATGCAGGTCAAGAGTTTTACCGTTCTAAGGGAGGCAAAGACAACAGTTACAACCTAGGGGATCCAGTGAACCAATTGGATTGGGAAAGGGCTGCAGAGCATAGAGAAGGAACAGCTTTTATGCGCCGGCTCATTAAGCTTCGTAAGGAGCATCCTGGGTTCAGAATGATGGAAGCTGATTCTATACGAAATCATTTGTTTTTTGAGGAAGCCCCTGAACAAGCCGTTGCATTTACCATTCGTGATCATGCGAACGGAGAACCTGAGAAGCATCTGTATGTAATTCATTATGCCGGTAGAGATGCAGTGGAAGTGAAGCTTCCCAATCTTGGTTCATGGCATTTATTGTTCGGTGAGGAGTGTGTTGAAATGCTAACAGATCAGACCATTAAAGTTGATGGAATTGGGACAGTCGTTCTAGCATGCCGACACTAGATTGTTCATATGAACGCTGGAATTACCAGCAAATGATTAGTGCCTGAAATATCTTTCGTCTGATATGCTGATGAATAAGGTGACGAAAGAATTGAGGCGTGTATGTGAAAAAGTATATATTCTCTATTTTGGTCTGCTTGATGCTTACTTCAAGCAGATTTACCCCTGTGGAGGCCAATAAGGCATCGAGCCAGACCGTTTTTAATGATATCTCTACCAGTTATGCGCAAGAAGCAATTCTACGCTTGGCTAAGAGAAATATCGTGAGCGGTAATGGCGCAGGGGCTTTTTTGCCTCGTGGCAAGGTGAATCGCGCGGAATTTGTGTCAATGGTAAGTAGGATGCTCAAGATGGAGCCTGTCAATAACGATCTTTCTGCTTATCGGGATGTGTCGAAGCTTGCCTGGTACTATGGTTCTGTTCACACTGGAACCAATCTAGGGATGGTAAGCGGAAAAGGAGCGAGACTGTTTAAGCCTCTGGACTGTGTTACTAGACAGGAAGCTGCAGTAATGGTTGTTCGTGCTATGAAACTAGCAGATCATCAGGAGCATCAGGACCTATCTGAATGGTATAAAGATGCTGGGAATATAGCACCTTGGGCAAGTGCCGAGGTAGCTACGGCTACTTCTAAAGGCTGGGTGCAGGGAAGTGGAGGATATTTTCGACCGAATGATTATATAACGCGCGAGGAAACAGCTGTGCTGTTGGATCGTATTTTGCATTATGGTAATGTAATGGCTGTGCTGGATAAGGATTATGAATCCGAAATATCGGATATTAGGATGGGATGGTTGTATGACGGAACAACGAAACAATACATCTCTTATGCGAAGACTGCAGGGTTAAATACACTTTCACCAAGATGGTATTATATCGAGAGCAGCGGAGTCGTGTCAGACAGAACAGATCTGGATCTACTGGAATGGGCTAAACATGAAGGTCGTAAGGTCTGGGCGATGTTAGGTAATCGTTCGAATGCCGAAGTAACTCACAAAATGCTTAATGATTCAAAGATGAGACAATCGGTTGTTAAGTCACTAGTTGGATATGTGGAAAAGTATAAGCTTGACGGTATTAATGTGGATTTTGAGAATGTTATTCCTGAAGATCGCTATGATTTAACTTCATTTATTCGTGAATTATCTTCTGAATTGCAGCACCGGGGAACGGTTTTATCCATTGATGTATCTCCAGATTTAAATTCGGATTGGACGGAGGCATTCGATTATGCTGCTTTAGGTGAATACGCCGATTTTGTAGTGTTAATGGGTTACGATGAGCACTGGGGAGGATCACCTCAAGCGGGATCTGTTTCTTCACTTCCTTGGCTTTCATCTGCTATAGATAAGTTATTAACTCAAGTCCCTGCTTCGAAGGCGGTGATTGCTCTCCCGCTCTATACTCGGGATTGGAGTTTACATCCATCATTGACTTCGGAAGACATCAGTTTAATCGAGCAAGGGATACGGATTCGGAATCAATCAGCTTCCATAGTATGGAATGATTTAATTGGTCAATATGAAGCGAGTTATATACAATCTGGATTGAAACATAAAATATGGACTGAAGACGCTCGTTCATTATCAGTCAAACATAAGTTAGTAATGGATCGTCAAACGGCAGGAGTCGCTTATTGGTATCCTGGATCAGAAACACCTGATATATGGCAGGCTGTTAGAAATATGAGACGATATCAGAGCTTCGAATTTGATATTTGATTTTCGGTTTAAAAAGTGTGTGTCCAGTTCGGCACACACTTTTTTTGTTCATACAGAACAATGAATTTATGGTACAATGTACCATAAATTCAGCGTAGTCAGGCTTCGATTGATATCAAAAGGAACTGGGAGGCTTGATTTATGGCAAACTTGATTAGTGATCGATTGGATAAACTCGGTATCACTCTTCCTGCGGCAAGTGGACCGGCAGCAAAGTATGCAAATGCTGTATTGGTTAACGGTCTCTTGTATGTGTCAGGTAAAGGGCCATCTGGACCCTGTCGCGGAAAGCTGGGCGAAGAATTCACAACCGAACAAGGGTACGAGTTTGCTCGTCAGGCAGGGATCGAGGTATTAGCTGTACTTCAAGACGTCTTAGGTTCGCTTGATAAGGTGAAGCGCGTCGTGAAAATTCAAGGTTTTGTTAACGCAACTTCCGATTTTGATGAGCACCATATGGTATTAAACGGATACTCCGATTTATTGCTTGAAGTGTTCGGAGAAAATGGAAATCATGCTCGCTCCGTATTGGGCGCTGTTTCTGTACGTGATAACTTGCCGATCATTGTGGATTCGATTTTTCAAGTAGACGAATTACTACAGGTGGAACTAAGGGAGCTAAAGCCTCGGGGAAACCGTGAAATATATGAGATGATTCAAGAAATCGGGCACGGGGAAAATGGTTTTGTAAACAGCTTGTATTCGGATGATATCGATAGTTTTCAGAGGAAGTTGGAGTGGAATCACCAGACTGCAGCTGGGATTGATCTTCCGGAGGGATATGTTCCTCAGACGGTGTATTGGATGTATGCCAACGGTGTGCCTGTAGGTTACGGAAAACTAAGGCATCATCTTAATGCAAATCTGCTGGAGAAAGGTGGTCATATCGGCTATATCATACGGCCTTCGGAACGAGGAAAAGGGTATGGTAAACTCATCTTGCAGGAATTGTTGAAGAAGGCAAGAGAGAAACAGATTCCAGAAGTGTTATTAACCTGTGATATGAAAAACAGTACTTCTCGCCGTGTTATCGAGGGCCTTGGGGGCAAGTTAAGTGATATTTCAGATGGAATATGCAAATACTGGATTACTGTATGATCCTAAGTATGAGGTAGGGACTGTGTGAGCAATCCATTATGTACGAAATCGTCCTATTTATTGGAACGGGGAACGGATGAACTACTAAATCTATTATGAAGATGGAGGAAGTCATTGTTCCCCTTATTCTCTGGAAAAAGTTACAACTTGCATGAGGTTGTAAGTGTATGTTAAATTATAAAAGTCGCTGATGGATATGGCGGTCGTGGCGAAGGGGTTAACGCACCGGTCTGTGGCTCCGGCATTCGTGGGTTCAAGTCCCATCGATCGCCCTCATATGCAGTATTGACGTTTTTTTAAAGAAAAGGGAGAGCCTTCTGGCTCTCCCTTTTCTTTATGTATACACACATCAGAAATATCATCTGAGTTTTTTTCGACCGGCGATTAGCCACACGCCGCCTAGAACGAGTAAAATTGCGATCAGGGGCTGAACGAAGGAGAAATAGTTAAGAACAGGTCCAATCGAGAAAACGATGAAAAATAGGAGGGACAGAATACTTAAAATGTTAATGGGTATAAGCATCCATTTATTGCGTGTTCCAAACCAGTAAAATTCGAAGAGGCCTGCAGCGACAGCTAGAATGTAACCAGGCCACATCGTTTCCCAGTTATCAAATAAACTAGCAATCTGGCTGACTATTCCTGCCACGAGCAAAATCCCACCAGGAATGAGAAGTCCGATCCCTTTGCGTCCAACCATGGAAAAGTACATCCAATGGAAGAATAATCCGAGTGGAATGACAAAGAGCGTTGGCCAGAATGTGGCGAATATTGATCCAGCACCTAGCGAACCCCCTTGATTTAACAATAAATAAATACCAAGCAAGATCAATAGCGGTGCAAAAATGGTCCGTTTCATAATAAAACTATCCCCTCTCCAATGTACTCATTAAAATGAGTTTATCATGAGGTGTAAAATATGTCCTCCGTCTGTAGGTATTGGCAAAACTGGACTTTAGTCTAGGTTAGTTAAGAGATCTTATTGCAACATCGTTGTTCCACGAATAAAGTAAAATAATAACAAGGATAATATGAATTGGTCTAGGTTTTATCCACTATGGTAATCCTTCCCATTTTCATTTTCCTGAAACGATGTTTATATAAATAACAGAACATGCTTAGTTGATAACTAAAAAAAGGAGACATCAAGATATGGAAGCGGCACTATTGGGAAGTTTTATCTCCGCAATGGCAACGGTTTTAGGCGCGGTACCATTATTGTTCGTAAAGACATTGTCTGAGAAGTGGAAAGATATTCTGATTGCTTTTACTGCGGGTATCATGGTGTCGGCATCGACTTTTGGTCTAATGCCTCAATCACTTCAAGAGGGCGGGATAATACCGCTTACGATTGGGTTGCTACTTGGAATTATAATTCTCGATCTGATCGAGAAGAACATTCCGCATATTGATGTGGAGAATCAGTCGAAGATACGATCGTTTGATTCCAAGTCATTATTAGTTATTGTCGCCTTGTTCATTCATAACATTCCAGAAGGCCTCAGCACAGGTTTTAGTTATGCAAGTCAAAATGTTGGGCTAGGTCCAATGGTCGCCATTTCGATTGGTGCTCAAAACATGCCTGAAGGATTAATATTGGCTGTGTTTCTAATTAATTCTCGCGTTGACAAGTTTAAAGCGTTTATGATAGTCTTCCTGACTGGAATGATGGAGCTTATTTCGGCTGTCATTGGATATTTTACTGCTAGTTACATTGCATCATTGATTAGTTACGGATTAGCTTTTGCAGCAGGTGCAATGATGTTTATCGTTTACAAAGAACTAATACCGGAAAGCCATGGACATGGCTATGAGCGACCTTCAACCTATTCATTTATAATAGGACTCCTGATCATGGTGTATATTAGTTATGCTTTTGTATGATACATAAGGCCCTGGTGTTGTAAAGTGTCGAAAATGTTATAATATAGGAAGATTGAGGTGATATATAATGGCTAAGAAAAAAGGTAAAGCTGTAGCTCCTAAGAACGAGTCTTCAGAGAAACCAGCCACACTTAAGGATCTATTGAATCCACAAGTGATCGAACAACTAAAAGCAAAGGCAGACTCGTTAAAGGCTGATGAAGCTAAAAGAATTGAAGAAGAGCGTCTCAAGCGGGAAGAAGCAAGAAAAGCAGAACAGAAAAAACTAGATAACGATTTCGGGCATCTCCTGGAGAACAGCGGGATGGATTGGCGTAAGTTCAAATAACCAGACGGCTTTTCAGTCGTCTGTTTTCATACAAAAAGTCATTTGAAGTCGAAATGAATAGAATGACATATATTTAAATTAATAGTAAAATAAGTAAGATAATAAAATTTAATATAAATTAGTATTCATACTTATCACTTTATTCATGAAAGGGATATGACCATGTCTGATCAAACACGCGTACAAGATTTTTCTGAGGACCAATTAGACGTAGGTTTACTGTTGAACGCTTTAATGGCCTTGAAAAAAGGAGATTTCTCCTACAGAATGCCTTATGAATGGACGGGCGTTGCCGGTAAAGTTGCGGATTCGTTTAATGAGATCATGGACATGCAGGAAAGCTTGGTCACTGAGGTAAAAACAGTTGCCAAGGTAGTGGGGAAAGAAGGTAAGCTGAATCGGCGTTTTGTACATAAAAATAATGGCGGATCATGGGGTACCATGGTGGAGTCATTGAACGGGCTAGTAAGCAATCTTATTCAACCGACCAATGAAATGGTACGGGTTATTAATGCAGTGGCCCAAGGTAATTTGTCACAAAAAGTAGAGATGGAGATTGACGGTCGTCCGCTTACTGGTGAATTCCTCAGAACTGCTAATAACATAAATCAAATGGTAACACAGCTGAGTACGTTTGCATCCGAGGTGAACCGAGTTGCCCGTGAGGTGGGAACAGAGGGGATTCTTGGTGGACAAGCAGATGTAAAAGGCGTTTCTGGAACATGGAAAGATTTAACGGATAGTGTTAATAATATGGCAAATAACCTGACGGATCAGGTTCGTAGTATAGCAGCAGTTACTACTGCAGTGGCTAAAGGTGATCTGTCTAAACAGATTACTGTAAATGCTAAAGGCGAGATTCTGGAACTTAAGGATACGATCAACACGATGGTGGACCAGCTTAGCACATTTGCTTCCGAGGTCACGCGGATGGCGCGTGAGGTAGGCACGGAAGGAAAGCTTGGCGGACAAGCGAATGTGAAAGGTGTGTCGGGTACTTGGCGTGATCTGACTGAAAGCGTTAACGACATGGCTAGTAATTTGACGGAGCAGGTACGTAATATTGCTGTGGTAACTACGGCTGTTGCGAATGGCGATCTATCCAAGAAGATTACCGCTGATGTACAAGGTGAAATTCTAGAACTGAAAAATACAATCAACACGATGGTGGATCAGCTCAGCACATTTGCTTCCGAGGTCACACGGATGGCTCGTGAAGTGGGTACTGAAGGCATACTCGGCGGTCAGGCAGAGGTTACTGGCGTAGCTGGCACTTGGCGTGATCTGACTGAAAGTGTAAATGATATGGCGAGTAACCTCACGAATCAGGTGCGTAATATAGCA
This sequence comes from Paenibacillus sp. GCM10028914, assembly GCF_042666275.1. NCBI lineage: Bacteria > Bacillati > Bacillota > Bacilli > Caryophanales > Paenibacillaceae > Paenibacillus > Paenibacillus sp. GCM10028914. The sequence goes on along the minus strand of NZ_JBHTFO010000012.1, from coordinate 174,451 downwards.
GAGGTAACGACAGCAGTTGCGAAAGGGGATCTATCGAAAAAAATAACGGTGGATGCCAAAGGAGAGATCTTCCAGCTGAAAAGCACCATTAATACAATGGTGGATCAGCTCAGCAATTTTGCATCTGAGGTGACGCGCGTTGCGCGCGAAGTTTCAACTGAGGGTAAGCTTGGTGGACGAGCAGATGTAAAGGATGTATCTGGTACTTGGAAAGACCTGACTGATAATGTGAATTACATGGCTAGCACGTTAACCGATCAAGTACGGAACATTGCAGAGGTGACAACCGCTGTTGCTCGCGGCGATCTCTCGAAGCATATTACGGTAAACGCAAGAGGTGAAATTCTAGAGCTGAAAAATACCATTAATACGATGGTGGATCAGCTCAGCACATTTGCGTCCGAGGTAACGCGGGTAGCTCGTGAGGTTGGTACATTAGGCATGTTAGGTGGACAAGCTCAGGTAAAAGGTGTTGCCGGTACATGGCGAGATCTAACCGAGAGTGTTAATTACATGGCTTCCAACTTGACGAATCAGGTTCGTAATATCGCTGTCGTGACCACAGCAGTCGCGAATGGTGACCTGTCGAAGAAAATCACGGCGGATGTACAAGGTGAAATTCTGGAACTGAAAAATACGATCAATACGATGGTGGATCAGCTCAGTACGTTTGCTTCCGAGGTTACTCGTGTATCGCGTGAGGTTGGCGAGGAAGGTAAATTGGGCGGACAAGCAGAGGTTAAAGGGGTAGGCGGAACATGGAAGGACTTGACTGAAGGTGTAAATAGTATGGCTCGGAACCTGACGGATCAAGTTCGAAACATTGCTGACGTAACTACCGCTGTAGCGAATGGTGACTTGACCAAGAAAATTACGGTTGACGTGAAGGGAGAAATTCTGGAGCTGAAAAATACAATGAATACGATGGTGGATCAGCTCAGTAATTTCGCTTCAGAGGTCACACGCGTAGCGAGGGAAGTCGGAACCGAAGGAAAGCTCGGTGCTCAAGCAGAGGTTAAAGATGTATCGGGAACCTGGAAAGATCTGACGGATACCGTTAACTTTATGGCTAGCAATTTGACGATTCAGATGCGTAACATTGCAGGTGTAACAACAGCCGTTGCGAATGGAGACCTATCCAAAAAAATTACGGTTGATGTAAAAGGTGAACTGCTTGAATTAAAGAATACGATCAATACCATGGTGGATCAGCTAAACTCCTTCGCCTCCGAGGTTACTCGGGTGGCTCGTGAAGTTGGTACGGACGGTAAGCTGGGAGGACAGGCCACTGTACGTGGAGTTGGTGGCATCTGGAAAGACTTAACAGATAACGTGAATACGATGGGCTCCAATCTTACAGACCAGGTCCGTGGCATCGCGAAGGTAGTTACGGCTGTTGCTAACGGGAATTTGAAACAAAAGCTTACGGTCGAAGCTAAAGGTGAAATCGCGGAATTGACCGATACCATCAATAACATGATTGATACACTTGCGACGTTTGCGGATCAAGTAACGACTGTAGCCCGTGAGGTCGGAGCCGAAGGGAAGCTTGGTGGCCAAGCGAATGTACCAGGTGCAGCCGGAACGTGGCGTGATCTGACAGATAACGTTAACTATATGGCGAGTACGCTTACAACACAGGTTCGAGCGATAACGAATGTTGCCACAGCGGTTACGAAGGGGGATTTATCCCGTTCAATCGATGTAGCGGCTGCCGGAGAGGTAGCAGCACTGAAAGACAATGTGAACGAAATGATTCGTAATCTGAAAGAAACGACTCGAATTAATACGGAGCAGGATTGGCTTAAGACGAATCTCGCTAAGTTTTCAAGAATGTTGCAGGGACAGCGTGATCTGAATGCGGTCAGCCGAATGATCTTGTCGGAGCTTGCTCCGCTAGTATCTGCTCAGCACGGTGTTTTTTATCTGAATGAGGAAATCAATGGTACACCGCTGTTAAGATTGTTCTCTAGTTATGGATATCAGCAGCGCAAACATCTTTCGAATGAGTTTCGTGCAGGAGAAGGCTTGGTTGGACAGTGCCTGGTCGAAAAGCAACGCATATTGCTGACGAATGTTCCGTCCGATTATGTTGTTATCTCATCTGGGCTAGGAGAGGCTACGCCTCTGAACATTGTGCTGCTTCCTATTATTTTTGAAGATCAAGTACTTGCAGTGCTGGAACTGGCTTCATTCCGTACGTTCAGCGATATTGATCTTGCCTTCCTGGATCAATTAACAGAATCTATAGGAATCGTTATCAATACAATGCAAGTTAATCGTAGAACCGAAGAGTTGTTGGTTCAATCTCAATCTCTTACCGAAGAGCTGCAATACCAGCAGCAAGAACTTCAGCATACGAATGAAGAACTGGAAGATAAAGCGAAGCTTCTTGTGATTCAGAAGGCTGAGGTCGAGAGTAAGAATGATGAGATTGAACTGGCGAAACGTTTCTTGGAAGAAAAAGCGGAACAACTCGCACTGACTTCCAAGTATAAATCCGAATTTTTGGCCAACATGTCTCACGAGCTGCGAACACCACTCAATTCTTTATTACTTCTTGCAGAGCAGCTGGCAGAAAATCCAGACTCAAATCTGACCACAAATCAAGTGAAGTTCGCTAAAACAATTCAGGATTCTGGTATTGAGCTATTGAATTTAATAAACGATATATTAGATCTGTCAAAAATTGAATCGGGAACCGTCACACCTGATTATAATGAAATCCAAATCAGCGAATTGATTGATGGTTTAGATCGCAGTTTCAGGCATATCGCTGAGGATAAAGGAATTGGTTATAGTCTTACAGTTGAATCGGGAGTGCCGAATAAGATTATTACGGATTTTAAACGCCTGCAGCAAATTATGAAGAATCTCCTGTCCAATGCTTTTAAATTTACAGAAGAGGGCGAGGTCTCCTTGTATATTGCACCTGCTACAGAGGGGTGGAGCCGCGATAATGAGGCATTAAACGGAGCGAAGACGGTGCTTAGTTTTATCGTAAATGATACAGGCATTGGTATTCCAAAAGAAAAGCAACAGATTATATTTGAGGCGTTTCAGCAAGCAGATGGAAGTACGAACCGAGAGTATGGTGGAACCGGACTAGGACTCGCGATCTCCCGTGAGATTGCGGCACTTCTGGGTGGTGAGATTACTTTATTCAGTGTTCAGAGCAAGGGAAGCACATTCACTCTTTATTTACCATTTAATGAGGAGCTCTCCGGACCTGACCCTAAGCCGAAGTATGAGCCTGAAGTGATAGATGTGGCGCCTCCGTTACGAACACGCTCATTTACTCGAACGATGCAAAAGAGCATTGTTGACGATCGTAATAATATTCAGCCAGGAGATCAAGTTTTTCTTATTATTGAAGATGATTTGGTGTTTAGTGAAATCTTACTTAATATTTTGCATAGAAAAGGTATTAAAGCAGTCATTACTTCTATGGGATCAAATGCACTGGAAATGGCTCGGAAATATAAACCTGCAGCCATTACGTTAGATCTGCGGTTGGATGACATGGATGGATGGCTTGTAATTGAGCATTTGAAGAACGATCTTAGTGTTCGTCACATTCCGGTATGTGTCATTACGATTGAGGAAGATGAAGTTGGCTTGAAGCAAAAAGGCGTCTTTGATTATGTGTGCAAACCGGTATCTAATGAGGATCTGGAAAATGCAATTGATCAATTAAGCAATTATGCGAAGCAAGCTGTTCATCAACTCCTTGTTGTCGTGAGCGATGACTCAAGACGCAAAGAAGTAGTGAAGATGATCGATAACAAGGATCTTAATATAACTGCGGTAGAGACAGCTAAGAAAGCACTGAATCAACTTAATACGAAACAATATGATTGTATTATGATAGACAACGATCTGTCGGATATGGGTGTCTTGTCCTTCATAAGAGAGATTCAGAAAAATGCGAAGCATAAACATATGCCAATTGTTTTGAATCGGAGCAAAAAATGGAATGCAGAAGAAGAGAACGAACTTGAAGAGTTGTCCAAATATGCGGTAATTAAAGAAGTGAAATCTCCTATTCAAATTATTGATGAGACCGCATTATATTTGCATCGCAAGTCCGAGAATCTTCCTGAAGGACCAAGGGAGACACTTGTGAAATTGCATCAATCCGATGAGATGATTGAATTCAAGAACGTTCTGGTTGTAGACGATGATATCCGTAACATTTTTGCGCTGACAACGATTCTGGAGCGTCATAATATGAAGGTTATTCCTGCGGAGAATGGACATGAGGCTTTGAATATACTGGATCAAACACCTGATATAGATATCGTTCTCATGGATATTATGATGCCGGTCATGGATGGTTATGAAACGACACGGGCAATTCGTCAGAAACCACAATTCAGTGATCTTCCGATTATTGCGTTGACAGCTAAGGCAATGAAAGGTGATCGTGAGGAATGCCTTGAAGCTGGAGCCTCCGATTACATTACGAAACCTGTTAACAGTGCACAATTGCTGTCGATGATTCGAAGCTGGATTCGGGAGCCAGAGGCAGAGAAAGGCGAGGGAGAAGGTCCGAGCCCTACAGAGTAAATTAATCAGGGCGAGTAATTTAGCCATTCCGGCTAGGTTACTCGTCTTTTTGGTATATTCAGATGGGGAGAATCGTGACAACGATGCTGAACTATCAATAACCTTCCTTCCGTTGTATAATTATGGAATACACATCAGTGATGATAGGAAGTTTTTACATAAGAGATTAGTTAAAGAGGAGGTAATTTGATTGTTCCAATGGACTTGCTATGACACCTCTTGTGTGACAGCTTATGAAGCGTAATCATGTACAGACGATAGGTATTGCAGGAGGGTCAGGTAGCGGCAAGACCAGGCTTAGCTTGTATCTTGAAGAACAGTTAAGTCCTCTTGTTGTGAAAGTTTTTCATATGGACCGATACTATAAGTCGGTGAGGCCGTTTGTTAAAGCTCCCTTTTCGGAAAAAGAATATGAGGATTTTAATCATCCTGATGCAGTGGATATCACGAAACTTTATAATGAATTATTAACAGCTGTTCAAAGTCAAACTTTTGATGTCATTATTATAGAAGGTTTTTTATTATTTCATTTTCCAGAGCTACGAAAAGCGCTGGATTTAAAGGTTTATATCGATGTTAGAGCTGATGAACGGATGATCCGCAGAACAGCTTGGTTTGTTGAAAAGGGTTACATTTATGACGATATCATGAGTGAGTATTTGGATTTAGTTCGTTATCGACATGACAAATATGTAGAACCAACGAAGTGGTATGCTGATTTCATTATGAACGGGTCAGCAGGTAAATATAAAGGAACAGAAATGCTTCTTAAGTGGATTGTAATGAGAAGTCGGGGAATGTAATTAATCGAAGATATAAATGAAATCACAAGTATACATATGGCTTGCTATGTTAAGGGAGGAATAATATGAATCATCATAATGCTCTAACTCCATATTTCGATCACTATAACGAGAGTGAAGGCTTGTTCTCATATTTGGAAACATTCTATACCCTGCATCATAGCTTGGACACATGGGAGCATTGTCAGAAGGTAGCTACAGAAGCGAGACGGCTTGCTGCTACTTATGACGTTGAACCTGTAATCGCTGAACAAGCAGGCTGGCTGCATGATATCGGGACGGTGGTGCCAAATGATGACAAGGTGCGTTTATGTAAAGATCTGAATATTTCGGTGCTTGATGAGGAGCAGGTGTTTCCATATATTTTGCATCAAAAGTTATCAAGGGAGATGACAGTTCAAGTGTTTGGACTTTCAAATTCACTGTTGCTTAATGCAATCGAATGTCATACCACATTAAAGAACGATATGAGCACGATGGATAAGGTGCTTTTTGTTGCGGATAAACTGAGCTGGGATAATGCGGATGCAGCGCCATATATCAAAGAAATGAGAATAAAGGCTTCAGAATCGTTGGATGCGGCGGCAGTGGTCTATTTGAATCATGTATGGAAAAACCGGGAACATATGAAAGTTGTTCATCCTTGGTTAATAGAGGCTAGAGAGATTTTGATACAGAATGTGCATAAAGTATGATTACATGATAAGCTTGAAGAATTATCGAATGCAGGTTACAATAAGTAAGTTGCAATTATACCGTAGGGGGTTTATCTAACATGAAGGTAGAGATTTGGTCGGACTTTATGTGTCCATTCTGTTATATTGGTAAACGTCGCTTTGAGGCGGCTCTAAATCGTTTTCCGCAAAAAGATGACATCGAAGTAATTTATCGCAGTTTTGAGTTAGATCCGAATGCAGCTTATAAACCAGGTGTATCCATGGCTGAGCTGTTGTCTGTCAAATATGGAATGAGCGTAGAACAAGCACAAGCTTCGAACGATAATATTACCCGTCAAGCTGCGCAATTGGGACTCACCTATCATCTGGATAAGATTCTTCATGGTAATTCTTTTGATGCACACCGTTTGGTTCACTTTGCATCACAACATGGCAAAATGAAGGAAATGACAGAACGACTCTTTTACGCTTATTTTACGGAGGCAAGAAACCTTGAGGATAAGGAACTGTTGGCTGACTTAGCTGCTGAAGTAGGACTTTCACATGAGGAGGCCACTTCCGTTCTAAAGGGAGATGCATTCTCGGCTGAGGTTCGTGCGGATGAAGAAGCCGCCCATCGTATCGGAGTTCGAGGTGTACCGTTCTTCGTATTGGGTGGTAAATATGCCGTATCAGGAGCCCAACCGGAAGAGGTGTTTATGGATGCTCTAGAAAAAGCATACGGTGAAGAAAAGCCATTAATCCTTGTTAATGAGGATGACAACAGCGCGGGTGCATGTACTGACGGTTCTTGCGATATTCCTTCAAAATCTTAAAGATAAGCTTGCTTTAGTGTATAGATATACTTGAGAATATGAAAACAGGCGACTACTGGATGAATCCTCCGAGTCGCCTGTTTAATATGTATCTTAATCGAAGGAGCTGAATACGAATGAAGTTACTATCAGTCCCGACAGAGCAGCTTATACTTGATATCGAGTCTTCTGAAATGAATTACATGATAGATCGCATGACAGCTATTAAAGAAAGAGATCATAATCCGGAAGGTGTTGAGATCGAGCGAATAGGCAATGCTGTATGTTTATATAGTAAAACGATGCCATGGACTTCGTTTAACACGGTGAAAGGAATTCGAACTGCCGATATCCCATACATTGAGGAGATCCTTCGATTTTATAAATCGAAGGAACGTAAATTTCAGATTGAAATTGTACCTTCTCTTGTCGATTCGGAGTTGTTGAAGGTATTAGCTGAGAAAGGCTTATATCACTCTGGCTTTCATACTTCAATGTATAAGCAGATAGAATTGGGAACAGAAGAAGTGGATCCCAGTATTGATATCGTTCCAATCGAACAAGGGGAGTTTGAGAAGTATGCTGCTGTTCATTGTATTGGGACGGGATTGCCTCTGCAGGGCATTCCTTCTGTAGCAAGAAACAACGAAGTGCTATACGATCGCCCAGGATGGAAGTTCTATATGGTTTATACCAATGGCGAGCCTGTTGCAACTGGAGTGATGTATATCGAGGGTGAAATAGCTTCTTTAACCTTTGCTGCTACTGTACCTGACCATAGACGGAAAGGTTTACAGCAGGCACTACTCAGAAAACGTCTGACAGAGGCTGTAATGAAAAACTGCCGGCTCGCTGTAAGTCAATGTGCATTCCTATCTCAGAGCCATCGCAATATGGATAGGGTAGGAATGAAGCTGGGGTATGTGAGAACAACATGGACTGAAAGGGGTTAATGAATATAAATAATGTGAATTTTAATGAGCTTACTTATTTAAAGTTTGGTAATCAGAAGCAGCAGGAAGTGTATAAGATCATGACAGAGTTGCAACTCATGGAAAAGCTGCGCGAGTTCGATCCGATTTTGGTAGGGACTATACCTTTAGCGATTGATCTGCCGGAGAGTGATCTGGACGTTATTTGTTACGTATCGGATTTGAGATACTTCAGGGAAGTGATAAAAGAACGATTAGGTGATACACACAAGTTGCATTTTTCTTATTCCTCAAATGATGACTTAGAAAGCCTAGTTGTTCAATTCACTTATAAAGAATGGCCCTTTGAGTTGTTTGCTCAGCCTATTTCAACTAAGCTGCAGAATGGATATAGGCATATGGTTGTAGAGCACCGTATTTTATCCATTCTTGGTGATGAAGCTCGTCACAGCATTATTAAACTTAAACGATCCGGAATCAAGACAGAACCAGCATTTGCTAAGATGCTTGGCTTAGATGGTGATCCGTATGAGCAATTGCTTGTCTTATCGGAATGGTCTGATGATAGGCTTCGTGAATTTGTAGTGAATAAGGATTACATAGTTGTAAACAAAGAAGAATCTCCCCAATGATTGAGGAGATTCTTCTTTTTAATACATGTGATTTAAATTTATAGTCGTTTACGTTTGTACAGAGTGACAAACAGGCCAGACAAAAGAAGTAGGATTATTGCGATTCCCGTATAAATGGCTTCTTGAGTGCTTCCTTGTTGTTCTGTTCCATCGGGGCCAAAACCATCAGGTCTAAAGCCCCCGCCGCCACCAAATCCTCCTTCGGGTCTTTGGCCGCCCATTTGCCCCATATTCATGTTGCCCATGTTACCACCGAACGGATCTGTTTGATCGTTCTGCTGTCCGGTTTGCGAATTCTCTGTTTGATTTTCAGCCGCGTTAGGTGTGGTAGTTGAAGTTGAGTTATTCGCTGTGTTTGAATCAGCGTTATTATTCTGTTCAGTACCTGTATTTCCACCTGTAGGCATCTGTGGTGTGCCATTGGCATCAGTTGGTATATCTCCTGTTGGAGCATTCCCAGTTGGAGCATCTCCTGAAGGCATATCTTCAGGAGGCATATCCCCTGAAGGCATCTCTCCTGTTGGCATACCTTCTGGTGGCGTAGGCGGATTTGTCTGACCATTAGCATCCGCGTTCTCATTCGATACGTTTGTACCAGCAGTATTAGCATCTCCAGGAGCACTAGCGGCATTGTTGGTATTGGATTGGTTATTTGTATTGCCGCCTGTGGCGCGATCTCCGTTCATGCCCTTACCCATGCCACGGTTTCCACCACCAAACCCCATTCCGCCACCGCTACCACTGCCGTCTCCTGAGGAGGGGCTGGTTCCATCCAATTGTTTTTCAATGCTTTCATTATTGCTTACTATAAAATTGGTGAGTGTAGGAATAGCTTTTTCATATTCTTCATAAGAGTAGAATGGTCTCGGATCATTTTTTACATGGGAAGAAATCAGTTCTTTCAATTCCTGAATTCTTGCAGTAATAGTATCTTCTTTCAAATATCCATTAATCATTTCACTGAGTATCTGATGATATTGTTCCTTATACTCATCTACAGCCAGAAGCTTAGCGATGAGAGGGCGTTCAGCTACAGCGCCTTGTGTTGGCTCGTCTATTAAGATATTAGAACCTCCGAAACCACCGAAAGCCATATTATAATCCCAAGGAAGAACATTAAAAATACCGTTATCCTCATACAGATAGTAGTTCTGTTTGTTGGATCCGAGGTAACTGTCCATATTGGAGGCTGCTACGTTTAATGCGATATATTTCAAGGCATTGTCCACATTTAATACCTTTTCATAATCTGTGCCGTTATTCAGCTCATCCAGCATATCGATCAAGATATCATTATTCGATTTTTCGGACTTCATAACAAGTCCAGTATACGAATCGATATCATCTCCAAGCCAGCTTAAATCACTACCGCTACCGGTCATTTCAGCCTTGTACAAAGCACCTGTTGAATTTCCAAAGTTTCGATTGAGATATGCTTCATCGATCTGTTCAACGGCTAAGTAAAAGCCCCAGAGTTCGTCGTTCACATATACATTGACGAATGAGTAACCAGGTGTCGGAAGACCGACTGACTCTGCTAGTTCATAAGTCAAGAATTCACGCATGTATGAGGCATCACTGTAATTGTTATTAAGGTTAATTTTACTGATGCCATTGAATTGCTGGTTTACATACTCGTCAAAAGAAAGTTTGAAGCTGTATCGATCAGAGTCTGAACCCACTACACTTCGAAGGCTCAAATTCCCTTTAGTACGGATACCAATATGATCAAATTGTTGTCCGTTGTAATTGACGGAAGCTTCCTTATATTCCTCTTTGCTTGCGTTATCCAGCATGTCCTGAAAATCAGCTTCATCTATAGTTATTTTTACATCAATAACTTTGTCCTTCGGAAATACCTCTTGAAGTTTCATTGTTTCATTAGAAACGGTACCTGTATCGTCCGTGTTTGTCCCTGCAACACTTGAGCTACAGCCCGTTATATTAAACAGAAGCAGCAGGCTGCAGAAGCCCATAAGAACGGGTTTAAATTTGGATTTCATCGTCCTGACACCGCCTGTCTTAGGATACATAATCGCCGCTGTAGCTGATCAGTACTGCGTTCTTAACACCGCCCAGCTCCGAAATTTGATTTACAAAGCGGCCTTCCTCGTCCTGAAGACGAACTTCCAGCGTGATTTCAATGTTATCTCTTGTTACCGTTTTTTGTTTCACATTGTAACGCTTAACTACTTTACTTATCTGTTTATGAACTTCTTGTTCACTGGAATCATTGTCACAATTTATGACAAGCAGGTAAGGTGTTTCTACGGAAGCTTTCTTAATAAAGAAGAACAGAATTAAACCGATAATAATGGAGCCTACGGCTGCCAAAGTATAGAAACCTGCGCCTGTCACAATACCAGCAACTGCAGCCCAGAATAAGAAGATAAGGTCTGTTGGGTCTTTAATAGGTGTTCTGAAACGAACAATAGACAATGCACCGACCATACCGAGAGACAGTACGAGGTTAGAGTTGATAGCAATGATGACCATAGCTGTGATCATCGTCATACCGATTAGGGATACATTAAAGCTTTTGGAATACAATACGCCACTGAATACACGTTTATATAGTAGATAGATAAAGAGACCAATTACAAAAGCAATACCAAGTGTAATTAGAATCTTGGATATGCTAATATCAGATACGAAATTTTCCATTACTGATTTTTTTAGAATATCAGAAAAATTAGTTGTTGTTTCATTGGTAGTGGTGTTCATTGATTTTAATAATCCTCCCAAGTGTTATATTTCAGAAATTTTCTGCAGATGACGTACTTGCTAGCGGATTGCCTATTCAGTCCCTCTAGCTGCAGCGCCACTTTGATATAATCGGGTAAATATTCGTCGTATTTGACTTCCATAATCATGAGATTCTCATCAATCGCCCGCACAGGATCCAAATTTTTATTGAATAGGTCAACGGAGTGAAGCCCGCTCCGGAGCTCTTTATCAAATGTGATTCTTACATTTCCGTGGTGACAAACATAAGGCTCCCGTACATAGTCCACAATGACCTTTGGTCTTAGCAGATTCGTTTTCATTTCATGGTAAATTTCCATAAAAAGAGGCTTGTCCGGCTGATACAAGCCTTCGAAATTGCCTGCGATAATCTGATCGGTCAACTCCCGAGTGAGGGGCTCTTTGACCTTAGCAATAAAGTCTTTGAACTTAATTTTTTTCTCGAAATGAATCGTGGTATCCTCGACATTGTAGATTCGGATTCGATACTTCGCCCGGTCTCTAATTCCGCCTAGTTTCTCATGAAGGGCCTTATTGTTAATATCATCAAAATATAAGCTGCGGATATGATATTCACCTGAAGGACCTGCATGCTTATCAGCAGATACCAAATTTCTCAGACGTTTGGAGATAATCTGATGTTGATGTTGATTCACAAAAAATTTCAACTCATTTCGATACTTCAGTTTCGTTTTCATTAATTCACCTCGTTTTCTCTTTAAAATGTACACTATGGATCGTTCATCCTGGACCATAGTGCTTGTCATGGAGTTCATACTAACAGCCGTTCCTGATTTCTTTCTTAAGAACACCTGAAAGAAAACTGAAAGTTAATATAGCGATAACACTTCTGGAGTAAAATATTTACTCCTTAATTCATAACTTAGATGGGTGCGGTAATCGGAAGAATAGGGGAATTGCAAAAAAAAAGCGGATTGACATAAGTCAGTCCGCTTTTTTCTATTTAAAGTGCAGGAGATATTGGTGCAATACTTTTTTGTTTACGTTCTCTGAACATCCAGAAGTAAAGGAGAGACGAAGCCACATACAGTGTTCCTGTTATACAAAATGTAATGGCATAGCCCCAGTAATTTCCGTAGTTGGTGACAAGCATTGCTTGTACAGGTCCCATAGTTGCCCACCCTAGCATAAAGGCAGTCTGTGTGAACGAGTTGGCAATCCCCCTTCGGTGATCAGGAACCCGGTCGATAAGTATGGAAGATTGAATTGGGTTAGCTGCATTCATCAATGCTTGCCGGAATAAGAAACCGATCGCTGCGACACCAAAAATGTTTGTGAAACCCGTCAGCAGTAAAAATGGCAGCGACAGAATCTGAAAACTGACAACAGCCCGAACTGCTCCAACTCTATTTACAAGGAAAGGACCGATCAGCATAGATACAATGGTCATCACTTGTCCCAGCGAGATAAGAATGCCTACAGCAGATATAGATACCGAGAAACGGTTCGTAAAATACAGGTTAAGATAAGGAACCACCAGACCGGAACCTAACCCAATCAAAAGCTGAGCCAAGGCGAATTGACCAATTATCTTAAAATCAGATCGAAGATTACCAGTATTTTTCTTCTCTGGAATCACTACTGGTTCAAGCTTCACGTTATCCTGTAATTTGGAATCGTTAGTGAATAGCAACGGGATAAACGCAGCAAAAGTACTAGCTCCGCCGATCATCAACACAATTTTAAGGCTTAGCACCTGCTCTACACCGAATAATTGTATGAAGTCTGCCAAAAATCCTCCCCCCATACCTCCAAGGACTTGAGCTGCAAGTACGAGAGAAGCGTGAAAGCTAAAAATTCGCATGCGTGCAGATTTTACGGTATTCTCGGCCAGAAAAGGAATGGCTAAGACCTGAAAGAAGGAAGAGAATAATCCTGTAAATACGGCAAGGCCAAGCATACTAAATTCTGATTCCAATAAAGATCGGGCCATTAGCCCAATACCACTAAGGAGGGCACCCATCACAAGGATTTTTTTTCGACTTCCTCGGTCACCCAAAAAACCAATAGGAATAAACAAAAGTGCTGTTGCTAAAGATTGGACACTGACGACGGTTCCATTCATGGAATCGGCGTAACCTAAACCTTTTATGTATAAATTGTATAGAACACCAAACATACCGGTACCCACCTGGTACAGCACATTAGCTAGAAAAAAAAGCTTGATGTTTCTTGGCCAATTTCTCCATTCTTTTGCTGACTGTTGTATGATTCGCACGCAAATACCTCCTTTTCAGCAGCAACCTCTATATTCTAGCAGTTTATTAGCTGCCTATAAAGGATAAATCTTCTAGATAATAAGCGTTTACAATACGTTGGAGCATACACAAAATGAGCCTTTCCGCTTTACGGAAAGGCTCATTTACATTTAAACAACTATCTTTAATTAGACCTCTGGTTGATTCGTGGTTCTAGTTTTAGTTTTATCTGACAAGTATTTACCTTTAAGCGTTTGAAATTGGTCCATCAATTTTTGGCGACTGTCTTTGTTACGTAACAGATACGCTGCTCCTACCCCTGCAGCGGTCCAAAGAGCTTTCCTCATTTTGATTACCTCCTTCAAAGTATGTTCTCTAAATGTAATATTGTTCGGTATGTATAAGAAATACCCGATCTTCGATCAAAGAAACATCTACTTAAAGCAAACGATGATGAGAAAATATCGTTTCCATTGTAACATGTTTGACATTTTATAGACGGAATAATAAAATATCTATAAAATAACAAACAAAACTGGGAGTTGTCTTGTTAATGGAGCTGCATGATCGTTTTTGGAACGCATCAATTGAAGAATTGAAGCGTGGCTATATTGAGGAAGAGCATGGCTGGGTATGTCTGCTCTGCGGAAGCGGGATCGAGAAAGGAATCATTTATCCGGACAACGATAAATTGTATGAATCACAACGGTATATGGCGCTGCACGTGGAACGTGAGCACGGATCTGTCTTTGAATACTTGACTGGCTTGGATAAAAAGTTAACAGGTCTTACAGATCATCAGAGTCGATTATTGCAATTATTCTATCAAGGGAAAAGCGATGCTGAGGTACAGCAAGAAACGGGGATTGGAAGTGCATCAACCATCCGTAATCATCGTTTTGCGTTAAAAGAGAAGGAGCGGCAAGCCAAGGTGCTGTTAACGCTGATGGAGCTGCTGAAGGAAAGAGATGAACACGCCCCCTCCTTTGTCCCTTTGCACAAAACCGCCAAAATGATTGATGATAGATACAATGTCACGGAGGAAGAACAAGCTTCCATTTTGAGTAAACTGTTTCCTTCGGGTACGAACGGAAAGCTGTTGAAGTTTAATTTGAAAGAGAAGCAGCGTTATGTCGTTTTACGTGAAATCGCAAAGAGGCTTCAGCCAGGGAAAACTTATACAGAGCCAGAAATAAACGAAATATTAAAGGGTGCCTACGATGATTATGTTACGGTCAGACGTTTCTTAATCGAGTACGGTTTTATCGACCGGGAACCGGACGGTAGTAAGTACTGGCTGATATCGTAACTTTTTATGACCAGGAGGAGAAATAATGAAGAACCGGAGAGAAGAATTAATTCAGATGTACAAGGAAGTCAAAATTGAAGCAGGTGTTTATCAGATTAAGAATACGAAAAACGGTAAAATTTTGGTTGTAGGCACACCTAATCTTAAGACGATGAATGGTAAGCGATTTGAGCTTCAGATGGGAACAAGCTATAACAAAGTTATGCAGAAAGAGTGGAATGAATATGGGGAAGATGCTTTTGTATTTGAAGTTCTAGAAGTCATCAAACCTGAGGAAGATCCTTTTTATAATCTGAAAGATGTGGTGAGTAAAAGGGAAGAACACTGGATTTCGGAATTACAACCTTTTGGAGAACATGGTTATAATCCAGTTAAGCCCAAATAAAAACGATTAAGTTATTAGAGCTTCTCTTCAGTCTTTATCAGATTGGAGGGAAGCTCTTATTTATGTTAAATTAATGCTTAAGGACTATTTTTGTCCGTATTTTCAACGTCATTAAGCATATCGATTAACGACATTCCCACTTATACTTTAAGCTTGAGGATCACCTGTAGCATATTCATCAAAGTTTTTGTGATGAACATGGAAATAAGGGGAATAGTAAATGGATAATTACTTCCATTTGCATGAGTGGATGAGGTTGATATATTATTCTGAGTAACGGTTACTATATTTACTAACATTAATGTTTGAACTACACGAAAGTGAGACGTGATCAGAAATGAGATCCATAGCATGGGTTACTGACAGCACAAGTACCATAGACCCAGAGTTTGCCAAAAAAAATCACATCTATATTGTGCCTTTGCGCCTTATTCTTGGCCAAGATACGTATAGAGAAAGTGTTGATGTATCGGCAGATGACTTCTATGAAAAAATGCGCCACGAGTCTAAAGTGAGCAGCTCTCAACCACCCATTGGTGAATTTATTGAGCTTTATGAGTCATTAAAAGACAAATATGATGATGTTATTGCAATCCATTGCTCTTCAGAGTTAAGCGGAACTTTTAATACATCGATACAGGCAGCGGTGATTGCTGAAGTTCCTGTGATTGGGATTGATTCGAAATTCGGAGCGTTCCCTTTACGTGAAATGGTTCTTGCTGGTATAGAGTGGCATAAGATGGGACATTCAGCTCAAGAGATTAAGGAAAAGATTGAAGAAATTATCCAAAGTACGTCTTTTTATGTTATACCGGCAAGTCTAAACCGTCTGCACAGCAGCGGTCGAGTGTCGGGTACACAATTACTATTGAGTAATTTGCTGCGAATCCATTTGTTACTGCGTTTTGAAGAAGGGAAAGTTATCGTTGAGGAAAAAATACGGACCTTCAAGAAGGCTAGACAAAAAATGGTGGATATTGTAAAAGAAGATATTCAGAAAATTAAAAAGGTATGTATCATGCATGCGAATAACATAGAAGAGGCAAGAATTATAGAAAAAGAACTAACAGAATTACATCCATTACTGAAGACTGAGGTCATGACATTTATACCTGTTGTTGGTCTTCTAGCAGGCGAAGGAACGATTGCCATGTCATGGATCAAAAACCAGCCTTCTTTTTCTTAAATACATCTAAATACAACCCCTAAGCAGCCTGCATACTTCTGTCGGGCTGTTTTTTTTATCTGTATTTAGAGAGAGGGCAGATGATTTTATGGTAGTATACATGAAATGGTCGTTTCTAACTTAGGATATGTGTTGTATGTGTAATAGGAGGCGATGAAATGCGAGTTGCACATCAAGGATACATGGAGCTAGAGGGAGTTACATTATGAAGATTATGATCAGTCAACATGAAGCGATGGAGAAAAAAGTTTGGGATGAGATTATGATCATGTTTGGTTTGAATAAAGATGATGAATTGTGGGACAATGAGCAGTTTATTTTAACTGAAGAGCAGGCTAGAGAGCTTGGTTTGATACAATAACCCATTGCAGCCGCATCAGAATGCGGCTTTTCTTCGGATTAGATGTGAGGAAGGAATGTGTGGCATGAAGGGATATACATATATTTTATTGTTTATGGGTTTACTGATTGTATTAATCACCGGTTGTGAAGATGGCTATGATACGGGTGCTAAAGATACACTGGTACCGACCCAGACAGACACAAGCAATGATCCTAAGGAGTTGCACGAAGACTCAGAAGAAGTAGTAATAGAGAGCTCAACGAGCAATGAAACCGATTTAGTGAATGATCCAGAACTTAAGCTGCTCGAAGAGCTTACTTTGGAAGAGAAAGTGGGTCAACTGGTCATCGTAGGCATGGAGGGCACCTCGGTGGATCATTCTTCACGTAAACTGATTGATACATATCATGTTGGTGGATTTATCTTTTTCAAAGATAATATAGAAGATACTAATCAAGCGGTTAAGTTGTTTAATGGCCTAAAGAAAGCAAATTCGGATAATCCGGTTCCGCTCTGGATGAGTATCGATGAAGAGGGAGGACGAGTTACGCGAATGCCGGAATCATTTCCGCGTTTGCCATCCAGCGGACTCGTTGGTAAACAGAATGATCCTGCAATAGCTACAGAAATAGGCAAGCATATCGGGCTAAGGCTGACGGGCTTTGGTTTGAATATGGCATTTGCTCCTGTGCTCGATGTCAATAGCAATCCCGACAATCCTGTAATTGGTGATCGTGCATTTGGAAATAGCGCAGATCGTGTAGGAAAGTTAGGCATAGCTGCAATGAAAGGGATTCAGGAAACGGGTGTGGTTTCCGTTGTCAAACATTTTCCTGGACATGGTGATACATCTGTAGATTCCCATTTTGGCTTGCCCGTAGTAGACTATGACCTGAATCGACTCCGTACGCTGGAGCTTGTTCCGTTTCAGAAGGCAATTGACCAAGGTGCTGACGTTGTTATGGTTGGCCATTTGCTAATGTCGAAGATCGACTCTGACACTCCTGCTTCTTATTCGAAACCAGTTATTACAGATCTTTTAAGAGAAGAGCTCGGGTTTAAGGGAGTTGTCATTACCGATGATATGATCATGGGAGCTGTTAATAATGGTAAGATAACCGTAGGCGAGGCAGCAGTTCGATCTATTTTAGCGGGGACTAATATTGTTCTTGTTGGCCATGAATATGATAAGGAAGAAGCTGTAATTAGATCTCTACTAAAGGCTGTAAACAATAATCGGATCCCAGAGGAAATTTTAGATGAACGGGTGCTCACCATATTACGTCTGAAACATAAATACAACATCAATGATAATCCAGTGAAAGGTCCTGATGTGACGCAACTGAATGAGGATGCTCAGCAGTTAATGAGTAGGTTGAAACCGTAATACTTAAATAAGAGTCGTCTTTTGAAATAAATGATAGACTGAACTAAAGGGACGGAGGTAGCTTATGAACGGCGAAGCCATTGATCATAACAACATATTTAAATATTTGTATCAACACGCGCCTATCGGTGTCGCCATCGTCTCCTTGGAAGGCAAATGGCTGAAAGTAAATCCTGCTTTGTGTCGAATGCTCGGTTATTCGGAGTCAGAGCTGCAGCGAATTTCATTTGAAGATATCTCTCCACCTGAAGATAGGGATCGTATAGATAATATGTTCGGCTTAAATAACTGCAATATCATAAATGATGAGATTGAACAGCGTTTTATTTGTAAAGATGGGTCAGAAATGGTTGCATCGCTTTATTTGTCTCTTGTCCGTGATGATTCAGACGAACCATTATATTACATTAGCAATATTATTAATATTACAAAACGAAAACGAAATGAAGATATATTGAATGAAGCGGAACGGATCGCGGCGATTGGCAGCTGGGAATGGGATGTGAAACTTAAACAGATTAAGTTATCTGATCAAGTTTATCGTATTTGTAAGATAGACCCGGACAAGCTTGATTTAAGCGCATTTAATATCTTCGATTTTGTTGCTGAAAGTGACCGGGCAGAATTAGAGAGAGCGCTTCGCCGAGCGTTGACAGCGGGTTCATTTAATTATCAATATCGTTTGCTTCACGATGACAATACAATTCAGTATTTTCATCTCAAAGGAATCGTGTCTTATAACGAAAACGGTAAACCTGAAAAAATGATAGGCACGATTCAAGATATTACTGAGCGCATTGAAATGGAGCTTAAACTCCAAGAAACGGTGGAACGATATACTTCTCTGAAAAAATACAATCATGACGCAGTTATATCTCTTGATCTGAATGGGAATATCGTACATGGAAACATGATGGCTGAGAAGCTTACCGGATTTAGTATTCAAGAGATGGCAGGTATGAGTTTGACGCATTTTGTAGGGGTTCATAACTTGAATAAAATTATTAAGAATTCACTAAATGATATGCCAAAAGATAATTATATTAATTATTTTAAACATCGGGATGGTCATTTGATCGAAGTGATGACTACGATAGCGCCAATTATCATTAATAGTGAAAATGTGGGCTTCTATGTGATAGCAAAAGATATTACAGAACAGAAGAAATTACTCATTGCGAAGGAAGCTGCAGAGAGTACAAATCGTGCGAAGAGTGCATTTCTGGCTATGATGAGTCATGAGATTAGAACTCCGATGAATGGAGTTATCGGAATGACAGATTTGCTGATGGACTCCCCGGGACTTGATGATGAGCAAAAAGAGTATGTTCAGATTATTCGGAAGAGCGGAGAGTCGTTGCTGAGTATTATTAATGATATTCTAGATTTCTCGAAGATCGAATCCGGTAAAACTGTACTGGCACATGAACCTTTCCGTCTGGAGGAAGTGGTTGGAGAAATTTTGGACTTATTAAATCCTAAAGCTGTTCAGAAGAAATTGGACATGGTATGTACGGTAGCACCAGAAATACCGAAGGTGCTGATTGGTGATGCCGGCAGATTGAAGCAAGTGTTAATAAACCTCATTGGAAATGCGTTGAAGTTTACGTTTTCTGGTGGAGTCAACATTCGTGTTGAAGAGGGAGAGTCGTTTAATAATCGAGTTCAATTGAAGTTTACAATCCAAGATACAGGCATTGGTATACCGGAGGAAAAGGCAAGCGGCTTATTCCAGCCATTTTATCAACTAGATCACTTTATGACTCGAAAGCATGAGGGTACGGGGCTGGGCTTAGCGATCAGCCGGAAACTAGTGGAGTTAATGGATGGGCAAGTTTGGTTAGAGCCTAGCACGAAGCCAGGTGCAACCTTTAAATTTACAGTGATGTTTGATCGTGCCAAAGAAGATATGCAATATACTGACACTACTTGTGGTGTTTCTATTCCTGATCGGAGAAAGAATCTTCGTATTTTGGTTGGTGAAGATAACGAGACGAATCAGGTTGTTATTCTAAAAATGTTGGAGAAGGATGGTCATCAAGTAGATATTGCATCAAGTGGTATGGAAGTGCTTGAAAAGGTTCAGTATAATCATTATGATCTTATCTTCATGGATGTTCAGATGCCGGAAGTAAACGGACTAGAGGCTACGAAAGCGATCAAGAAGATGTTTCCTTCGGATGAGGCTCCTGTGATCGTTGCGGTCACAGCTAATGCACTTAAGGGCGACAGGGAGCACTGTATTGCCGCTGGTATGGATGAATATATTAGCAAGCCAATCAAGAGAGCTATGCTCGTAGATGTCATTGATCAGTTTTTTGGTTGAAAGCGGGTTGAGGTCAACAAAAAAAACCGATCTCTTAAGAGATCGGTTGGCTTTACATAAACTAGAAGTTGAAATCATAGTTTTAATATGATAGAATGACGGATAAATAATTATAGGCTTAAAGTCATAATAATCTAAATTAAGATTAGCATAAAATATCAGAAATGTCAACAGGGGGGCATAGAATGGAAAACCGTCACGATGCGGATTTCGCAATAGAACGTGAGGCTGCGGAACCGGAGAAAAAAGTGAGTTCTCCTTCGGAAGATTTTTCGGTACACGACGACCTAACGCTTCCTCCAGGTATTAAGATCAGTGATCCGGTTCGTATGTATTTGAAAGAAATTGGTCGTGTACCTCTTCTTTCAGCAGATGAAGAAATCGAACTGGCAAAAAGAATTAATAATGGTGATGAAGAGGCTAAACGTCGTTTGGCTGAAGCGAATTTGCGACTTGTTGTCAGCATAGCAAGACGCTATGCTGGGCGAGGCATGCAATTCTTGGATCTTATTCAAGAAGGTAACATGGGTCTGATCAAGGCTGTAGAGAAATTTGATTATTCTAAAGGTTTTAAATTCAGTACGTATGCTACTTGGTGGATCCGACAAGCTATCACACGTTCGATTGCCGACCAGGCTAGAACTATACGTATACCAGTGCATATGGTTGAAACAATCAACAAGCTCGTAAGAATTTCACGTCAGCTTCTACAGGATCTTGGACGCGAACCAACGCCAGAAGAGATTGGTAAAGAGATGGACATTAGTCCAGAAAAAGTAAGAGAAATCCTCAAAGTTTCACAGGAACCTGTATCGCTTGAAACTCCGGTTGGTGAAGAAAGTGATTCGAATTTAGGTGATTTCATTGAAGACCATGATGCACTCGCTCCTGCGGACGCTGCGGCTTTTGAATTGTTGAAAGAGCAATTGGAAGAAGTGCTTGATACATTGACCGAGCGTGAGGAGAATGTACTGCGTCTCCGCTTTGGACTTGAGGACGGCAGAACCCGGACACTAGAAGAGGTAGGTCAAGTGTTTGGTGTAACTCGTGAACGTATTCGTCAAATTGAAGCGAAGGCACTTCGCAAATTAAGACATCCTAGTCGTAGCAAACGTTTAAAAGATTTTCTGGAATAGTCTTGTACCGTTCTTGACTAAATTGATGAGGCGGAGGCTGAAACGTTATGAAACCTGGATTTCTGATTACATGTTTGCAATGCGGAGCTGAACATTCAGTTCTGCCTGGGAAACGGCATTATCGCAAGGAACAAATCGTTTTCGGTACAGATAATTACGGCTCAGATCAAATCTCTTGTGAATGTGGGAACGCATTAGAAGAGCATAGTCAATACGAGGGTGCAGACCACGAAGAGTTTGTTGTCGAATGGAGAGATATTTCCACCCCTAAATCATAACATTTCCTAAACTGCAGTTCCTTGAAGGCTGGGCAGCTTTGATGCTCATTTCAAGGGACTGTTTTTTATTGACAATGAAAACTGCGGTAGAATGAATTGACATGGGTCAAGGGATTCCATCATAATTATGAAACGTGAATAGATATCATCATGATGATCTTAACGCGTTGAACACGATTAATGATAGAGGAGTGACATGGCAACGATGAGTTTACATACATCCGCTGTAGAGCGGTTATGCTTACGTGATATACCGCTGTCAAGCTACTCTACGTATGGCATTGGAGGAGCAGCTAACTATGTGGCGCTGCCAGAAACAATAGATGATCTGACAGCTTTGTACCAGGACTGCAAGCAAAAAGGGCTCCCGTGGTATACCTTTGGTATGGGATCCAATATATTATTTCCTGATCAACCATCAAAAGACATGGTGTTTATATCACTTAAGAGATTTACTGAACTGAAAGTGGATCGTGGTAAATGGTTTGTGTCCGCTGGAACTCCAATGTCAATGCTTTCTCTTATGGGACTTAGTGGCGGGACAGATTTGCTAGACTTTACTTTTTTACTTCCAGGATGTCTTGGGGCCGGTATTTATATGAATGCCAAGTACAATCAAGGGCAAATCTGCGATATTATCGATACCGTATATTATATAGATCTATCTTCGCCGTCTTTGTCTGTTCAATCGATTCACTCATCAGCCTGTGATTTTGCCTATAAGCAATCTATTTTTCAGCATCATCCATGGATTATTGTAGGAGCGGATCTGAGTGTTCCTGTTCAATCTGAAGAGCAGATTCAATATATGTCTTCGTTAGTACCTGTATGGAAAGACAGAGGAAATCATCCTTCTTCATTACCGCACTTTTTCTCTTTTTTCTTAGGGGAAGTGCATGCGCTGGCAGGAAATGGTTTTGCAACACCTCAATCAATGCTAGATGTTATTAAATACAGAACAGGTAAACGGCATTTCGACTACCCTTCTTGCGGATCTGTATTTAAGAACAATTACGATTATGGAGTTGCGACTGGATCGCTGGTAGAGCAGCTTAATCTAAAAGGATTAGAACATGGTGGAGCAATTATATCTCCTCATCATGGAAATATGATTTTGAACCAGAACCAAGCAAAGGCTTCTGATATTCTGTATCTGATGGATGTAATTACAGAAGCAATTGAGAGAAAGTTTGGCTTTGTTCCAGAGCCGGAAATTGTACTCGTATGATGTATTTTATTAAAATCATTGTAAAGTAATTGGAATAAGTAGAATTTAACGATATAATCAGATAGAATTATACCTACAGACGTTTCGCAGGAGTTAAGATAACAATCGACGGAGGGTATTTATTATGGAAAAAACTTTAATTTTTGGACACAAAAATCCGGATACGGATACAATTTGTTCAGCAATTGCGTACGCTGAACTTAAGAAAGAACTGGGTCTTCAAGCTGAAGCTGTTCGCCTGGGTGATATCAACGGCGAAACCCGTTTTGCACTTGAATACTTTAAAGTTGATGCTCCACGCTTTGTTGAGAGCGTTGCTAATGAAGCAAAAGACGTTATTTTGGTTGACCATAATGAACGTCAGCAAAGTGCGAGTGACATTGATCAAGTTCGTGTAGTGGAAGTTATTGACCATCACCGTATTGCTAACTTTGAGACAAGCCATCCATTATATTATCGAGCTGAGCCGGTTGGATGCACAGCTACGATCCTGAACAAGATTTATAAGGAAAAAGGCGTGGCTATTCGTAAAGAGATCGCAGGTTTGATGTTGTCTGCAATCATTTCGGATTCCTTGTTGTTTAAGTCTCCTACCTGCACAGAAGAAGATGTAGCAGCAGCACGTGAACTGGCTGAAATTGCTGGTGTTGATGCTGATGCTTACGGATTGGACATGCTGAAAGCTGGAGCGGATCTAAGCGATAAATCCATTGCTCAACTAATTTCTCTCGACGCTAAAGAATTCCAAATGGGTGGTGCAAAGGTAGAGATCGCTCAGGTGAATGCGGTAGATACGAATGATGTTCTTTCCCGTCAAGCTGAATTAGAAGAAGCTATTTCTGCTATTATTGACGAGAAAAAATTAGACCTATTCGTGTTTGTTGTAACGGATATCCTGAACAATGATTCCATCGCTCTTGCACTTGGTCAAGAAGCACAAGCAGTAGAGAAGGCTTATAATGTAACTTTGAATAATAATCAAGCGTTCTTGAAGGGTGTTGTATCCCGTAAGTCGCAGATCGTTCCTGTTTTGACTGAATCATTTAACAAGTAATATATAGAAAATAGCAGTTTATTAAACCCGTTTGTTACACAATTGTGTGATATGCGGGTTTTTTGCATGCTGAAGGTTGAATTATTGTAATGATTTAAAGACGATTTGAAACCCTTTTTGTTAACGATCTTTCTATAATAGAAATATAAGAACGACAAAGAAAGTAATGTATACCTAATGAAATGGTTTTAAGATCCATCTATGAGGGTAATTATTATATAGATGTCCGTTCTCCACTCAATACATAAGGGAGCGATGATTAGTTATGAAAAAATCGGTTTGGAAAATGACGACAGTATTGTTGATGGTAATGGTTATGATGACGAGCATTGGAGTAGCCTCAGGTAATGAAGAATATACGCCTGTAGTAAAAGCATCTAATCAAGAAGCTGTGTTCATTCATTCTATAGAAATAAAAGATGGCAATGTATATCTGAATGTTGATCCGATTGAGTGGTATGAAGGAGAAGAAGCGAACGAAGTATTTCGTGAACGTGAGCAGGATCCTGAAATGACGGAAGCACCGGATGGTTATTACATTGTGAACGATACAGAAGAACAGGTAGTGCTGAAGGTTGCTGATGACGCTGAGGTACAATTGCAGTTATATGACCATACAGGACGTGTAGAAGACGCTCAGATTTTTTGGAATCAAGCGGTTAGCCTGAATAAATTCGTATCTGTATTTAATAAAGATGATATTATCGATATGAAATGGTTTCCTTACCATGTTACCGTTGAAGATGGAACAGTCGTTAAGATCATCCAACAGTATACTCCATAAATTGATTAAGACGATCTGCTAAGAAGCAGATCGTCTTTTTGTCATTGGACGTATTACTGTTGAGAACTACTTGTTGTTTCCTTCTTCGTTTTCGAATTTCGACCGTAAACAAAATCTGTTACGAACTCTTTAACCTTCGCTTTACGCTCCGCATACTGCTCTTGTGAGAGCTTTCCTTCTGCCAGTCGGTGGTCTAAATGGTCTGTGATCGCTTTAACTTGTTGATCGATTACAGACTTAACACTGACACCATTCTCATTCGCGATATTGGCCAGCGTTTTGCCTGAATGAAGATATTCTTTAAGCTGATCGGGTGTTACTTTCAAAATTGCAGCCAATTCATCAGCATGAACCAGTCGGCCATGGCGCCGTTTAGGTGAGTGATGCCAACCGCCTTTGTTATCGATCAGTTTGTCCGCTGCTGCGGAGAAGTCCATTGTTTTTCCCAATGGTGCAGGTTTGTCAGCTACACGAGCCTTCATCATTTCTATCACTTTAGCCTTCAGCTCAGTTCGATCGATGCCTTGCTCTTTTGCTATATCGGCAAGTGATTCTGTCTGAAGTTTGTCATTCATTGTCTTTGGATCAAGTTTGAGATATGTTGCGAGTTCCTTAAGCATTCCGCTTCCGTGGTGGGAATGTTTTTCCCTTATTGTACCGTTATCCTTATTTGCTTCATCCGCATGGGATACTCCGTAGCATGACATGGAGATTGTGAAGGTCAAAGTGAGGATTAGGAGCCTTTTGAACCATAGATTATTCATTCTCAAATCAGTCTACCGCCTCTCATTGTTGTTCATGTTTCTATCCATCAGTGTTTCCGGTTAATCTGAAATCATCCTTAATTTTTGCTGAAAATATAAAAGTTACCAAAGCTACGGTGTTGAATTACGTCGACTTCTGTCTTCTAATGTGGTATCATGGAACCCTGATAACGTGGTAAAGCGAAAAAGAGAAGGCTGGTTATTTTGTTGAATCAGTCAACCGCATAGGGGGACATTGGGATGAGAAAGACGTTGTTATTTATGATGAGCATACTGCTATTATTATCGGTCATCGGGTGTTCCACCGCTGACAAATCAGCGAGTGGTGAAAAAGAGTTGATCGTTGGCATTGATGATAAATTTGCGCCAATGGGATTCCGTGACGAGAAGAATGAAATCGTCGGATTCGATATTGATTATGCACGTGCTACTGTTGAGAAGATGGGTTATAAAGTGAAGTTTCAACCGATTGATTGGAAGACTAAAGAATCGGAGTTAATGAGTGGCCGGATTGATCTGATCTGGAATGGCTACACCATTACAGAAGATCGTGTAGAGAAAGTGTTGTTCTCAAAACCATACTTAAAGAACAGTCAGGTCGTCGCAGTTAAGGCGGATTCTGATATCCATAAAATCAGCGATTTAGCAGGCAAGAACGTAGGTCTTCAGGGTCTTTCTTCTGCTGCTGACGCACTCGATGCGAATGAGATCAAATCTCAAATTAAAAGTGTTACTGAATTTGCCGACAATGTACTCGCACTAAGTGACTTGAAGAATGGCCGTGTGGATGCAGTTATTATTGATGAAGTTGTTATTAATTACTACATGGCGAAAGAAGAAGGTACTTATAAATTGCTGGAGGATTCACTTGCTCCGGAAGAGTACGGCATCGGAGTCAAGAAGGGAAGAGAAGATCTCCTGAAAGAGCTTCAGACAGCTTTGGACGCCCTCAACTCAGATGGGACATCGGCTGAAATATCCACGAAGTGGTTTGGTGAAGACAAAGTTCTGAAATAAAGTAAGGCACGAGCATATCATCTAAAAAAATGTGGACTGTCTTTTTGAAGCCATGCCACTAAATGTTTTTCTTATGGGAGCATGAAATTATGGACATAAATTATCTAATTGACATCACGATTCCGATGTTGGAGGGAGCACAAAAGACGATATTGCTGTTTATTATCGCCATTCTTGCTTCCATTCCTTTAGGCTTTTGTTTTACATTAATGGTAAATAGCGCGATTAAGCCGCTCGTATGGTTCGCGAATACTTATATTTACGTCATGCGAGGAACACCGTTGTTGCTGCAGCTCCTGTTTTTTGTATATGGACTGCCAATCTTACCTGTTATAGGTGAGTACTTAGTAATGGACCGTTTTGTAGCAGCCAGTCTGGCGTTTGTGCTGAACTATGCGGCTTACTTTGCTGAGATTTTTCGTGGAGGCTTACTCGCTATTGATAAAGGCCAGTATGAAGCATCTCAGGTGCTAGGGTTAAGTCGCTGGCAGACGACAACGCGAGTTATTTTGCCGCAGATGTTCCGTGTTGCCCTTCCGTCCGTAGCCAATGAGTCGATAACGTTAGTGAAAGATACGGCGCTTTTATATGCGGTGGCAGTTCCGGAAATATTACACTTTGCTCAAACGGCTGTTAATCGGGATTTTAAGTTGCTACCTTTCTTTGTAGCGGGGATTATCTTTTTACTTATGACTTTAGTATTGACGTTATTGTTTAAGTATCTTGAACGAAAGTTCAAATTTGAATAAAGGACTGTCGAAGAAATGGCTATCATCGAAGTTTCTAACTTAAAAAAATCATTCGGCGATTTAGATGTACTGAAAAATGTATCCTTTGAAGTTAATAAAGGTGAGGTTATCGCAATCATAGGCCCCTCAGGATCAGGGAAGAGCACGATGTTGCGCAGTCTTGTTCATTTAGAAGAAGTGAATGACGGGACGATTCGGATACAGGATGAGTTCCTTGTCCAGAGTGGTGTGTATCCCAGCAATAAAAAGCTCAAACAAATCACGGCACGTATGGGAATGGTGTTTCAGCACTTCAATCTATTTCCTCATCTGACTGTAGCGAAGAATCTTGAACTGGCACCGAAATATGTTAAAGGGGAATCAGAAGAGCTCGTACGTCAAAAAAGTGCTGAGTTGCTAAAGAAGGTAGGCCTTGCAGACAAGGCTGACGTACATCCAGGCAAGCTCTCTGGTGGGCAGAAGCAGCGTGTAGCTATAGCGCGGGCGCTTATGATGAACCCTGATATTTTACTGTTTGATGAGCCTACCTCAGCTTTGGATCCAGAGCTAACAGGAGAGGTGCTGCAGGTCATCAAGCAGATTGCCGAAGAAAATATGACGATGCTCATTGTAACGCATGAGATGGGCTTTGCAAGAGATGTGGCTGACCGTGTTATCTTTATGGATAACGGAGAAGTCATCGAGTCCGGTACACCCGAACAAATATTCAATCGTCCGAAAGTGGAACGAACCCGCGCTTTTTTGAACAGGGTTTTGCATTAATAAAAACGAAAGTAATGGCATGTTCAATGCTATGCTTTCGTTTTTTTATTTGAGTATAAAATTAGGGGTCATCATCAATATTAATGATGCGTGGCAGGCGGAAGGGTTACATTTATTTTGAATGTTCAGGAGGTGCGATATTTGTTTATGGAAGAACAGGAGCCGGATGTATTTGTAAGTGCAGAACATATTCCTGAAGAGGTGCTGGAGCAGTCATACGCTGAATTATACCGTAATATCGAACATTGGGTGCAGCAATCTGAAGGGATTACGAATGTCCCTAAGCGACAAGTAATTGAAGATAGAGACATAAGTATGGAGGAAATTCCTGAGAAGTTAGAATAAAACAGGGTGAAAAAATAACTGTATATAAACTTGATATAATAAGCGTCAGGACAGCTGAGTATGAGTAAATTAACTCATTCGTCCAGACTGCTTTTTTTATTATTCGGATTTTTTCGTGAGAAGGGAACCGGGTACAGAATATTGTAGTCTTATTGTTTGAGGTGAATGAATTGGATGTAGATTTGAATTATTTACAGTATACAACGGAGATGGACAATCTATCATTAGAAGAAGTGATGGATCAGTATGGAACGGATGTGTGGAATTATGCTTATTTTTTAACAAAGGATACCGAGATGGCCGATGATATTTCGCAGGAGGTATTCATTAAATGCTACAAGAGTATTGGGAGTTTTAAAGGAAGAAGTACTTTAAAAACTTGGCTTCTTACAATCACTAGAAACACGACATTTACATACCGAAAGTCGCGTTATTTTCGTTCCAGGAGCTTAATGGAATTATTTCATTTGCAGGATTCACAGACGTTAATGGATCAACGTTCAAATGCTGCTTCTGCAGAGAGCGAATACTTAGCCCGTGAACATGTTAATGAAATATGGGATGTCATTATGAAGCTGCCTGACAAGTTGCGCGAGGTGCTGGTTCTAGATTTGAAGTTCGATATGTCCGTTGCGGAGATTAGTGAATTAATGGGAATTGCAGGAGGAACAGTAAAATCGAGACTTTACAGAGCTAGAAAAAAAGTTCAGGAAAAGCTGAGGGGGTTGGAGTGATGAATGAAACAAGACCAGAGTGGTATGAAAAGGCTAAAGAAGGACCGTTTGAGAAAAAAGGGTTTACAGCTAATCATAAGCATGCAGTCATGGTGAAAATTCAAGAACGTAAATCATCCTCATCTAGGTCTAGATATACGAATGGCAACCGTAAAAGAATGTATTGGGGATACACTGCAGTGGCAATATTAGCTTTAGTGGCAGCGGGTTGGTTATGGAATTCAGAATTAGTCAACACAAATCCAACATATCAGGCGCAGACCATTCTGACAGACGTTCCTCCAAACGGTGTGACTGATGCTGTATGGAACACAGCCAGATCAGCAATGCATAAAGTGGTAGGTAAAGAAATGAAGTTCGAAAGTAGTGAGAAGCTGGATGACAATCAAATGCTTCTGACTTTCCGTGGCGAAGGCGATGATTTTGCGAATTTATGGATAGACATAGCTTCAAACGAATTGGTTCGAACCATTTCCACTGCGGACTTGCCTAAAGAATCTGTAGCTTCATTTGAGGATAAAGCAGAAATTGAATTGGAAAAGCTCGGTTACAAAGGACAATTTGATTACTCCGTAGGACGCCATGTACTGTATAAAATGGATAGCGATACTCAGAACACTGTTCTTACATCACTTAAGAGTGAGGATGCCAAAGTTGATTTTTCCAATGGTGAAATGGAGTCGGTATGGTTATCTAAGAGCATTGATGATGTACCATTAGAAGCGAAACAAGCAGCGGATACAGCACTCAAAAAGCTTCGCGGTCAAGAAGAGATTCCTCCATTAACGGAATCGTTCGAAATTAATTATTTCAGCCTTGGTCATCATGTTCTTGAACTGCATTATGGTGAAGATGCCACTGTCTATTACGAACTCAATCAAAAAGAAATCGTTCAGGTTAGTGATTGGTCTTTAGGAGGAACTGCCCAGAGCAGCACTTATGTCAAGGATGAAAATACGGTTAAGGAACAAGCAGCCCCTTTAATTAATAATATATTAGGGATAGATGTTACGAGTTACAGCGTGACTGTTGACAAGAAAAACCCAGGTAGTTACCTATTTGTAAAGGAAGGCGAGCCTTCGATCGAGGTGGCTTATAATGCTCATAAATATGTTTATAGTATCATTAAACATATTTATGAGGATTGAAGTAAATCGGTTTAGTGTTCAATAGACGATAAAAGAAGACAAGCTTCTGCTCTTGATGGGACAGTAGCTTGTCTTCTTTTTGCCTATAACGCGAAGTGACAGGGGGTTACTCCTTAACAACTAAGCCGAATATTTTGGTGAATAGAATGGCTTGTGATGGTGAAATAATACAACCCTGTAGATCCTCTAAGGTACAGCCTAAATTATGAAACTCTGTTTTGCTTAGATCGATTCCAGCTAATTTTGTGCCTGAGAACTGTGCTTGATCGATATTGGTCTCATCAAACTCAACTTTGGATAATTCGGAATGATAGAAATCCGATTTGACTAGTGAAGACGAACGAAAGGACACTTGCTTTAAATTTGCAAAACGCATAGTAGCGTACTCTCCACCACAATGATGAAAGACTGCATTTCGAATTGTTGCTGCGGTGAGATCCATACCAAGTATTTTGCAATGATTAAACTGCGTCCTGTGAATGATGGCCTCACTTAAATCAATATTGGATAAGTCACAGTGGTTAAATACAACGTCTGTCAGTTCCACATGCTTGAGAGAAACATGTTCAAAAGTAACGTTATTAAACACCGTCTGATCAAAAAGTACTTTATTTGCATTCAGATAAGAAACTTGTTCGTCTTGAATGACAACCTGCCTAAAGCTAGCTTCATCCTCGATCCCGATATCTGACAATAAGATGGAATCAAGTGATTTAGGAATTTTGGGTGGTGCAATTTTGATACTCTTGGGGGTCGGGCTTGAAGTCTGTGACACTCAGATTCCTCCGTTCATTTCATCGAATTAGGTCTATTCTTCATTAACGGTTTCATATTGTGCGGCAATTTGTTGTGCCTGGTTCAGTACTCGCTCTTTAAGTTCTTCTGGGCTGTGGACGCGAATAGCGGGACCGTGGGACAAAATAATCTCACAGGCTGACTCCAGCGTATCAAACTGCACTTCTGCTATTAGCCAATTAGGTTTATAGGGCGACTTGTTCATGATTCCAACATAGCGCTCACGCTCAAGTCTGGATAACCTTGATTCCTCGATAAATATCGTAGCAGGATAACGTGGTAAGTTCTGCTTGAACTCGTTAATAGATGATTCCCAGCACTTCGCTAAATCAAAGTCAGTTGGTCTCTCGAAAGTTTCTTCGAGTATTTTGGCGTCCAGAAATCGGGATATCCGGTAAGTGCGTAGATCGCCGTCAGTTTCAGCGACTACATACCATACATTCCGTTTAGCGATTAGTCCGAGAGGATGTATGATTCGTTCGACGATTTTATCCTCGCGTTGGTACTGAATTGTCAGTTTTCGTTCGCTCCACACCGCCTCTTGTACCGTATTTAACCACGATACGGAATCATGAGATGGGCTCCAGCCTGCTCCGTCGATATGAATACGTGATCTTACGATTTCGGCATCTTTACGGATGGAATCCGGAGAGGAGGCTAATAATTTCTGAAAAGCAGATTCATAATGCTGCCGGATCCCTAAATCCATCAGCAGATGGTCCTGATTAGAGAGGAGCAGCGACATCAGCTCTTCTTTCTTCATACCTGTCAATTTGGTCTGGTATTGATCGGATAGACGCCATCCTCCGTGTAGTCCGCGTTCTGCATAAACGGGGATACCTGCGGCACTTAGTGCCTCCATATCGCGATTAATTGTTCTTTCCGATACTTCAAGCTTTTCAGCGAGATTACGCGAGGTCATTTTGCCTTGGTTCTGTAAGATTAGAAGAATAGACAGAAGTCGGTCAGCTTTGATGATGTTCACCCCTCACTTAAACAAGATATTATAGTAATTTTAACATGGAAATAAGACAAAGGATGTCATATATGGTTTGCTACACTGATTACATCGATTTGTTTATTATGATGAAACAGGAGGAATATAAGTATGGATACGAAACCTTTAACAGGAAAAGTAGCGGTCGTGGCGGGCGCAACAAGAGGAGCAGGACGTGGTATAGCTGTAATGTTAGGCGCTGCGGGAGCTACTGTTTATTGTACGGGAAGGAGCACAAGAGAGGGCCGTTCAGATCTTAACCGTCCTGAGACGATCGAAGAAACAGCTGAAATGGTCACTGCACGTGGAGGTGTGGGTATTCCGGTTCGGGTTGATCATACG
Source organism: Paenibacillus sp. GCM10028914 (assembly GCF_042666275.1). Lineage (NCBI taxonomy): Bacteria > Bacillati > Bacillota > Bacilli > Caryophanales > Paenibacillaceae > Paenibacillus > Paenibacillus sp. GCM10028914. The sequence continues at coordinate 142,011 of NZ_JBHTFO010000012.1, read as the reverse complement.
CAAGAGCATGAAGTTGAAGCGCTATTTAAACGTGTGGATGAAGAGCAAAATGGACAGCTGGACATTCTTGTTAATGATATATGGGGTGGTGAGCAATATGTACAATGGGGAGTCCCATTTTGGGAACATTCGCTTACAGATGGTTTGCTGCTACAAGAACGATCTGTCCGTGCACATCTCATTACGAGCTATTACGGTGCCCCTCTCATGATAAGACGTAAGCAGGGAATCATTATAGAAATGACAGATGGTGTCGGGTACAGTTACCGAGGACAGTTATATTACAGTTTGGCTAAAATATCTCCAATTCACTTAGCTACCGCTATGGCGGAAGATCTTCGCCCATTCAATATAACCGCTGTGGCTGTAACGCCAGGCTTTCTACGATCTGAACAGATGCTCGAGTATTATGGGGTGGCGGAAGAGAACTGGCGCGATGCTGTGGAGAAGGAACCGCATTATATAGAATCCGAAACTCCATATTTTGTGGGACAAGCGGTGGCGGCACTTGCTGCAGATCCAGAGGTTTTTTCAAAATCGGGCAAATCTCTTAGTAGCTGGAGATTATCCGACGAATATGGATTTATCGACGTGGATGGAAGAAAGCCACATTGGGGGAACTATGCGCTGAAGCATGGTTTAATGACTAAGGATCAACTTGGTATGGAGTGACCATCATCAAAGTGATTGTTTCATATAATAAAAGAGGTTTAGCATCAACCTGTTTGGATTTAATCCAGACAGGTTGTTTTTTTGCGGTTTCTGAAATGATAATCATGAAGCTTATATCATTTGGAATAGTATGGTATATTAAGTCCGAATATGGAATTGTGAATATCCGAATCACGGTCAGGAACATATCGATATGATCACACTCTAATGTTACCGTGTATCCAAGTAGAGGGAGAGTGACAGGAATGAACCGTATGGAATCTCATAGGTATCGCAGCCAGATAGAACAGCTTATACAAGGGTTTTCTGCTGAAACGATAGGTATGCTTACAAGTTTGTCTGATGAGGCACTACAGGAGAAATTAGACGGTATAATAAATTTCCCCATTATATTAAGAGACCATACCGATTCAGAATTAATCGAGTTTTATTACACTTCCTCCTATGTATATCTACTGGAAACCTTAAACGTTCCTAAGGATGCTAAACTCTTCGAAATCGCTGCAGGCGACACTATTTTTATTCCTAAAGCACTGAACGCTCACGCTGAACTAGGAGCAAAATACGTTACGGCCAATCTCAACACAAATTTATCTCGTGGCTTCAAGGAAAAAGCTTCAGTGTTAGATATTGAAATTCAGGTTATTGAGGATGATGGTGTAAATATATTGAATTACTGTGGACAAGGATCTATGGATGTCGTCGTATTTCACCACGCGATGAATGATATTATACAGACCATTATTGCTCAGCGCGAAGGGATCGATACCATTCAGGTAGATTGGTGGACGGCAGAACCACAGATGCTGCAGGCGGTAATGGCTTATCATAACCGAAGAGAACTTAAGAGTGCAGCTTACGATGAGTTCATTCATATTATTGAAACTTGCATGAAGTTGCTTAAAGAAGATGGGTACTTTATTTTTGATAACTGTACATACGCTGGTTATGAAAGCATGGGCTACAGCTCTGAGTTCCACAGTAACTATATTGAGCTTGCTAGAGAATGGATTGGTGAGGCGAATCTCGGGCTGCAGGAAATAGAGTTGCCAGGTTTTGATCCGAAGTGGTGGATGGTACTACAGAAGGTTAACTTGTAAGATCTATTAAATTGTAAAGGATTGAGATAACGTGCACGAATATTATGGAAGTCTTTGTACAGAAGTCTATGATCTTAGTAAGCCATTAGGGTTTTCTTTTGGCGATGTGGAATATTATAAGGAACGTTTAAAAGATATTCAGGGAAAAGTACTGGAAGTCGGCTGCGGCTCGGGACGTGTGCTCATTCCTTTGGTACAAGCGGGTTATCTGGTGGAGGGACTAGACAATTCTGAGGAAATGTTAGAGTCATGTCGTAGCAGATGTAATGAGCTTGGATTATCACCGCTGCTGTATAAGACGGAAATGCATAATTTTCAATTAGAAGAGAAACAGTATGATGCCATAATTATACCTGCGGGTTCTTTTCAACTGCTTGAAGGTCGAGAAATAGCCATCGCAGCACTTCAAAATATATATAATCATCTAGCTGTTGGAGGAAGGATAATATTAGATTTATTCCTTCCCAATGATTTCGATACGAAATCTGTCTCGACAAGGACATGGGATAATGAAGCCGGAGAAGTCCTTACACTTGAAGAGAAACGGATTGAGGTTAATTTGCTTGAGCAGCGGATGGTATCGTTGTTAAAATATGAAAAGTGGAAGGAAGGCCGACTGCTTCAATCGGAACTTCAGAGATTTCCACTAAGCTGGTATGGACGCTATGAATTTGAACTGCTGCTGGAGAAGATTGGATTCCGTCAAATCACTGTTTCTGAGAATTATAAGTACGGTCAAGAACCTAGCAGTTCCGAACATATGTATACATTTGAAGCGATAAAATGATAAGAATGAATGCGGTGATGCGTTAGTGCTGACGAACCGCAGACAACTTATGCGAAAGACCAAGAGGGCCTTCCGAAATTCAGAGGGCCCTTTTCTTACCTATTCCTGAGCACTCTGGGAGCTTAGGAGAGTACTTATAAGCAAGTTAAGTAGTATTCCTATCATTAAAACCCCAAACACCATAGGTGCATCACCCATCACACCATCTGCAACAGTAACATGATAAGCCAAATAGTTAACGAAGTATCTCAATAAGAAAAACGACAAGAGGATATGTATACATCCAAACAAAATGCCTGTGAACCAGCGACGATTGTAGATAAGCCCCATTCCCGGAAATAGTAATGACAGACATATAGATAGCATTTTTCCCCTATTATTCACCACTAATCCATCCCTTTCTGTTAAAAGGTGTTATATCAGTTTAAAACAATAATAGGCAATTTAAAACAATGGTCTACTGCTATCACAATCCTATTTTGAATAAATTAACAGAGTGGAACGATTACTTACTTCAAACGTAGAAGTTGATATGTTCTCTCGGGAAAAAGATAATGAAGATGTTTGTTGACATGTTCTAAGAATCTATCTAAGATACAATATATACCCCTATGGGTAATTTGGGGTGATAACAAATAGTAAGATGAGTGCTGCGTTAAGGAGGGAATTATTTGAGTGCCATAGCTTTAGGTCCACTGGTTATCCGGGCAGACATTTTGGTGTTTCTAATATCCGCTATCACTGGTTTCATTGTTCTTAAAATGCGTCTTCGTGGCCGGGAAGAATCAGGCTGGATTATGGATACTTATGTTAACGCATTGATCATCGGATTTGTTGTATGGAAATTTAGTATTATCATATTTGATCCCGTACGAACGATTCAAAATCCATTATCACTGCTGTATTTTACAGGTGGCGATAAAGGAATACTGCTTGGTACCGCGTTAGCCTTGTTATATATTGGGATTCGATTGAACAAGAAACGGTCGTGGGTCATTCCCTTAGCGAAGGCATCGCTATTAGCTTTTGTAACCACAAGCTTTATAAAATACATCTTATTATGGCTATTGGATGATGCGTTGGGTATGATTGGCGTTATGTACATACTGTTCCATGGATTCTTTTCTGTATGGGTTTGGATGAAATACGATGCATCCATTCGCGTATTCGGGTCATTTATTTTGTGGTACAGCATCGGCTCTGTATTCATTCCTTTTTTTGACCAGGACCGATACGCTGTCGTGGCAGGATTTTCTGCTGTACAGATTGCCTTCGGCATTATAGCCATTGCCGTCTTGATTGTGGATATGATCATTGGCAAACCCCAACAACACAAAAACGGATGAATGATCTTTAACAATGTGAGGGAGGCAATGTCTATGAGAAAAAACTGGATTGCTATTTTGATATTACTAGGCTTGGTTTCCTGGGGCATATACGATTATGTCAACAAGAAAGATGCTAATCAGGTATCAGAGGACAATGGTAATAGAGATGTTGATCTATCGATCCCGGAAGGACTTAAGGTTGGAAACAGGGCGCCTGAGTTTACGCTTCAAACGTCTGATGGACAGTTGGTGAACCTTTCGGATTATCGTGGACAGACGGTTTTGCTGAATTTCTGGGCCTCTTGGTGCCCCCCTTGTAAAATCGAAATGCCTTATATGCAGGATTTTTATGAGGAATACAAGGATAAGAATACGGTTGTATTGGCGGTAAATATGACACATTTGGAGAAAAACTCAGATGATGTGGAAGCATTTCTTAATGAGGTAGGTGTTACTTTTCCGACGGTGTATGATCACAAAGGACAGGTGACGGATGAGTATCAAATCATTGCATACCCTACAACATATGTACTGAATTCACAAGGGATCATTACAGACCGATTTCAGGGAGCTATTGATCATAACATCATGATCAAAGCCTATGAGAAATCTCGTTAACGCTGTTCATATACATAAAGTAATCTGTAAAAAGTAGACATTTATATCTGTCAGGAACTCACCTAGTGGAATAGAATGAATCAATTCGATGGGTGAGGAGGATGAACGGTGCATAACATTTATCCACTTTCAGTAGATACATGTAAGCCTTATATTGGTCGTCAGGTTTGTGCGGTACTCCATGATGGTAGACATATAACAGGAACCCTTAAAGGCGTAAGTGAAAGAGGACTGGAGTTTGAAGAAGGATATCCGAGTGCTTTTATATTGTCGACTAAGCCAGCTAAGGCTAAGAAACAGATAAACTCAATGATAAAGAAAGCAGAAACCTCTGCTTTTGGTCCAGGATACGGATACGGGTATGGTTTTGGATATCCAGGAGCCGCATTGGCGTGGGCGTCTATAGCGTTGTTGTTCCTAATACCATTCGCATTTATATAAAAAACAATATCAATTATTCAGCAGCTCTGATCTAGAGCTGCTTTTTTTACTATAAAAATAACTTGATATACGAATTTGAGACTATAGACCGACCCCTAATAGGTGACTCATTCCTGAATTGAATCTAAAGATTCATTGTGAATTTTGTTGTCTAAAATTTAAAATAGAAAAATGTGGTTACAACAATTCAAAGTGTGGTTAATAGTTTATTAGTCGAAGTCTGCATCCTAAATTTCGTAATATTTAGGATAATAAAGAGAAGGAGCGTTTTTGTATGTCTAATCGTATTTTGGTTACGCCTGAGAAAATCGATCTGGTATCACAACAATTTGCTCAGTCTGGTCAGCAGAGCAGCCAGATTGTCCAGCGACTTCAACAGTGTATACAGCAAATGGAGGGGCAATGGGAAGGAATAACCCGTGAAAGGTTTTACGGAGAATACCAGCAGGCGCGGGTCACTATGAATAAATTTGTAGAATGCTTACATACGGTGTCAACAGAACTTAAACAGATTTCTGTGAAATTTAAAAGTACCGATGAATCCATCACGGGTTCTGCTGCAGGGGCATCGATATCGAGTAGTGGGTTTTTTGCTGGAGCAGGTGCTGGAGTTATAGCAGCCGGAGCAGGAGCTGCGGGTGCTGCAGGAGCTCTGGATACAGCGAAGGTAAAGGATAATAAAAGCTTGATGGATAAAATGATTGATGGTGTTGAGGTCAGTGGCAGTGTGGTTGAACATGAAGAGAATGGACTCTATGTAAAAGCGATTTCTGGTGAAGCTGGAGCCGGTCTGACCTCTGGAGCGCACGCGGAAGCTACCATCGTAGAAGGTGGATACTCCAATGATTATGTAGAGGGTTCCGTTAGCGTGGGTAAGGCAGAAGTAGAGGCAGCAATAAAAGACGGCAATTTAAGTGTTGGAGCGGAAGCTACGCTCAATAAATACGAAGGCGGAGTGAAAATCCCATTGCCTTTCACGGATAAAGAACTGAATATTGGCGGATCTGCTTCTCTTGGTGTAGTTGGTGGATCAGCTGAGATTGGGAAGAGTGGAGTGAAATTCCATATTCCACTCGGACCGGGTGCGAGTCTAGTTGGTGTTGGTGGCAGTGTAACAATAGAGTGAGCATTGTTTATACAGAGAGGAGTATGAAGTTTGAGCGATAAACAGACCAGGTTTAAGCAGATTATGATCGCCATTGCCATCGTTGGTGTTCTAGGCTCTATTATTCCGAACCTACTGGATTCCAGTTCAACGACAGCGGAGAAAGCGGTTGTTAGTATTACCTTCCTTATCTGTATCCCGCTCGTCGTTACGGCCGTATATTTTGTTGGAAAGAAAATGATGAAAGGATGATTGTACTTGGAACCCATACAAAAAGAATTATTACCGATCGGATCGGTCGTGAAATTTAAAGACTGGGATCAAACGTTAATGATCTATGGCAGAATGCAGAATGATTCTAAGACTCTCAAGAGATGGGACTATGTTGCATGCTTTTATCCTCATGGGAACTTAACGAAGGATTCAAATATCTTTTTTAACCATAAGGATATAACTGAACTGGTATTTAAAGGATACATAAATGATGAGGAGATTTCATTTCGTGATGCATTAATTGAAGGAATTGCAAAAACGGAGCAGGCTCGCTAATTCTAGTGAATGTATCCACCCTATAATACACCGTAGTTCCTTATTAGGTATGAGTAGGCTGTCTCTTAAACAGATGATTCTGTTTAAGGGACAGTTTTTTATTAGTTTAATACGTGTGATAAATCATTGCCTAATGGTTTTATGTGAAGTAAACTCAAAGAAAGAAAAACAAAAGAAAACAAACGTTGAAGATAATTGAAAATGTTTGTTATTTGGAGGCGGATAATATGCAAACGGCATTGCTTCACCCAGCAGATCAATTATTGATGATGATGGAACGGATTTATGGTTATGGAATGACGACGACATCGGGAGGTAATTTATCCATTAAGGATGAGAATGGGGATATTTGGATCACGCCTGCTGGAGTTGATAAGGGAGCATTAACCAGAAGCGACATCGTATGTGTTAAAGCAGATGGAAGCGTTTCAGGTCATCATAAACCTTCAAGTGAGTATCCATTTCATCGTTTGATTTATACTACACGTCCTGATTTAAAGGCCGTTGTACATGCACATCCGCCAGCGTTAGTATCATTTAGTATTGTAAGAAAAATTCCGAACACAAAACTCCTTCCCAACGAGGAACTTATTGTTGGTGAAGTAGGAATTGCAGAATATGCGCTCCCAGGAAGTGAAAAGCTTGGTGAGAATATAGCTGCCGTATTTGGGAAAGGCATTAACAGCGTGATGCTCGAGAATCATGGTGTTGTTGTAGGCGGTACCAATTTGTTTGAAGCTTTCAGGGCATTTGAAACATTGGAATTCTGTGCAAGACTCCAGATTAATGCGAATCGGATCGGTACCCCGATTACGCTGAAAGCAGTTAATAGAGATAAACCGCAGGTGACAATGGAGGAGTTTCAAGCAGAGAGTTACACGACGGAGGAACGTGAAATACGGAGAGAAATGTGCTTGCTTATATCGAGAGCGTATGATCAGAGCTTATTCACCAGCACTCAAGGAACTTTCTCTCAGCGTATGTCAGATGGATCTTTTGTGATTACTCCTTATGGAGATGATCGGAAGTATTTACAGCCAAGTGACTTGGTTCGTGTTCAAGAGGGCCGACATGAGGCAGGTAAAATCCCAAGCCGTTCGGTTCAATTTCATGATCTAATCTATAAAACACAACCGCATGTCAAATCAATTATTATTGCACATCCGCCGAACATTATGGCATTTGCTGTGACTGATACAGACTTTGACTCACGTACTATTCCAGAAAGTTATATTTTGCTTAGAGATATGCCAAAGCTTCCATTTGGTATGGTTGTCCATCAAGCTGAAGAAGCCGCAGCATACTTCAAGAAAAACACACCGCTAGCAATAGCCGAAAATGACTGCGTTATCGTGACAGGTTCATCTTTGCTTAATGCGTTTGATAGGCTTGAAGTAGCAGAATACAGCGCCAAAGCATTTATAGATACATTCGTATTAGGTCAGGTACAGCATATCGATGATGCAAAGATTGAAGATCTTAAAGTAGCCTTTAACTTGGATTAGGCATATTTGAAACAAAATAATTGAATAAGATTAAAATTATGCCCGTTTATTTTTGAAATAAGTGTATTCAATCATAAACGGGCATGTTATTATGTTTTTAATTGGTATAATCCAAAATTATCCGATCTCGGAAGGAGACTGTTTCATGGTTCAAAGTTTGTGGGACAAAACAAAAGCTGATCAGGCGAATAACACCTTGGATGAACTCGTATATCGCTCTAATATTATTGGTGCAGACCGCCGTGTTTGTAACTGGGGCGGTGGTAACACATCTAGCAAAACAACAGTGAAGGATTTCCGCGGACGTGATGTGGAAGTAATGTATGTTAAAGGAAGCGGATCAGACCTTGCTTCGATGAAAGCGGGCAATTTCACCGGGCTTCGGATGGATGATATCAGACCGCTGTTTGAACGTGATGCCATGCCGGACGAAGAGATGGTAGCGTACCTGGCACACTGTATGATTGATGCAAAAGATCCAAGAGCCTCCATTGAAACCTTACTCCATGCCTTCCTTCCGTTTAAACATGTCGATCATACGCATCCCGATTCTATTATCAGCCTGTGCTGTGCAGACAACGGTAGAGAATTAGCTGAGGAAATCTTTGGTGACCGTTATGTATGGGTTCCGTATGTAAGACCGGGCTTCACATTGTCAAAAATGATTGCTGAAGGTGTTCTGAGTAACCCGAATGCTGAACTGGTTCTTATGGAGAAACACGGACTTGTAACATGGGGGGATACATCAGAAGCATGCTATGCCCAAACGATCAAGATCATTAGTGAAGCAGAAGCTTTTATTGAAAGTAAATTTAAACAGGATCAATTATTTGGTGGTGTGAAGCATAAAGCCCTTCCTGAGGAAGTCCGCAAACGTATTGCTGCAGAGGTGATGCCATCGGTTCGGGGTGCAGTCAGCGACGTGAAGAAAATGATTCTATCCTTCGATGATGAGGAAGATATCCTGGCCTTTGTTGGTGGAAGAGATTCTGCTGAATTATCACAAGTGGGTGCAGCATGCCCAGATCATCTCGTACATACCAAAATGGTGCCTCTCTTTATTGATTGGACCCCTGATGCCGACGATGTGGAAGGTCTGAAGGAGAAGCTTCAAGAAGGCATTTCTTCATATAAAGAACAATATCAAGCTTATTTCGACCGTAACAAGCATGAGGGAGATGTGATGTTTGAAGCTGCTCCTCGGGTAATACTGATTCCAGGCGTGGGTATGATCAACTCAGGAAAAAGTTGGTCGAACTCGAAAGTGAGTGGAGCGCTCTATCACCGGGCGATAGCGGTTATGCGTGGAGCAACGGCACTTGGGAAGTTCGTCTCACTGAGCGAGAACGAATCTTATAATGTAGAATATTGGCCTTTGGAGCTGTATAAATTGACCTTGGCACCGAAGGAAGCTGAATTTTCCCGTCAAGTTGCCTTTATTACCGGGGGAGCCGGTGGCATTGGTAGTGAGACAGCACGCCGACTCGTATCTGACGGAGCGCATGTTGTGCTTGCTGACCTGAATCTTGAAGGTGCAGAGAAGGTAGCAGAAGAAATTAATGAGAAGTACGGTGAAAACCGGGCTATCGCTGTTAAAATGGATGTGACAGATGAAGAAGCGGTATACTCGGCTTATCAGGCATCTTCTATTACGTATGGTGGTGTCGACATCATCGTCAACAATGCAGGCTTGGCAACATCCAGCCCATTTGATGAAACAACACTGAAAGAATGGAACCTCAATATGAACGTTCTCGGAACGGGCTATTTCCTGGTGGCACGTGAAGCGTTCAAGATTATGAAGCAGCAAAGTATTGGAGGCAGCATGGTATTTGTTGGTTCTAAAAACTCTGTCTATGCAGGAAAGAATGCGTCTGCGTACAGCTCTGTGAAAGCACTGGAAGCACATTTGGCGCGCTGCATTGCAGCCGAAGGCGGCCAATTCGGTATTCGTGTTAATACAGTTCTTCCAGATGCGATCCTGCAAGGCTCTGCAATCTGGAATTCTAATTGGCGTAATGAACGCGCTGCTGCTTACGGTATTGAGCCGGATGAGCTTGAAGAATATTACCGTAAGCGGACAACACTGCTTGTTAATATCTATCCAAGAGATATTGCAGAAGGCATCGCATTCTTTGCCTCCTCGCGTTCCGAAAAGACGACAGGCTGTATGCTTACGATTGACGGAGGGGTCCCTGCAGCATTCACTCGATAAAAACCAATATTTGAATGAAAGAGGTTTAATAACTTCCTTTCTCGAAATGGTTAAGAATGTTAGGTTGATAAGGCATTCAATAGGAGTTAAAGTATATGAACCATAACAAAAGACAGAGTGACTTGTGACTTATGAAGGAATTCGTCAAATCATTAATTTGACTCCAAAAATATTATAGTAAGGGTGTAGAGATTTATGTTGGTTGCGGAACGTTATGAAAAAATTGTACAGTTGGTCAACGAAAGAGGAAGTATCCGGGTAACCGAGTTAAGTGAGATTTGCGGGGTGACGGAGGAGACCATTCGCCGGGATTTAGACCGTCTAGAGGATTCAAAACGTCTTCGCCGTTCTCACGGAGGCGCGGTTAGTGTTAAAGATCAACCTTTTTCATGGCGTTCACAACCTGAAGTCCCTTTTACAGAACGTGAGATTATGCACTCCGAAGAGAAGCAACGGATTGCTGAAGAAGCTGTAAAGCTGATTGAGCCGAATCAACGGATTTTACTGGATGCAAGCTCCACTGCATGGTATATGGCACGTCTGATCCCTGATTATCCTTTAACGGTATTGACCAATTCTATCAAAGTTGCGGCTGAGCTTGCCGGTAAGGAGAAGATTGAGGTCATTACCACCGGTGGCATAATGGCACATCGTTCATTATCTTTTGTGGGGCCGTTAGCTGAACGCTCATTGGATTCATATCATGTGGATAAAGCATTTTTATCTTTTAAAGGGATTCATTTAAAGAGAGGGCTTAGCGAATCCAACGAGCTTCAAGCGAGAATTAAACATAAAATGATCGGAATGGCGGATCAGGTAATCCTTCTAGCAGATGCAAGTAAATTCGGTGTGCAAGCTTTTACTCAAGTAGCGGATCTTGAACGTGTTGAAACAATTATTACCGATCAGCGTCTTTCGTCAGAAGATGCAGAACCATATATCAAGCGAGGGATCAAGGTGATCTCCGTTTAGAATGAACCTCTACCCCCGGTTACGGGGGTTCTTTTTAACCATTGTGTAAACGCTACCGACAATCTATTTTTTCTTAAAATGTAATGTCTAACTGAAAAGTAAGCGGGGTGCTACTTATGAAGATATCCTTGTTTGTAACATGTTTAAGTGATGCATTGTTTCCTCGAGTATCTGAGGCAATGGTTCGGCTCTTGGCACGTTATGGTGTAAGACTGGAGTTCCCTGATATTCAGACTTGCTGTGGACAGCCTGCCTACAATAGCGGTTATTGGGATGAGGCGCGGAAAAGTGCGAAGACCATCCTGGATGCCTTTGAGGATAGTGACTTTGTCGTTTCTCCTTCTGGTTCCTGCACTTATATGATCCATCACTATACAGATTTGTTTAAGGAAGATCCTATTTATTTGAAAAAGGCCAAGGATTTACAACAGAAAACTTATGAATTCACACAGTTTCTCGTCAAAGTTCTTGGTGTAACTCATCTTGGGGCGACATTTCCACATAAAGTAACTTATCATCCATCCTGTCATGGCAGTCGTCTGTTAGGAATTAAGGACGAACCGATGGAGCTACTCCAGCAGGTTAAGGGGCTTGAATTTGTACCGTTGCCTTTTGCAGAAGACTGCTGTGGCTTTGGCGGTACTTTCGCTGTTAAGATGGCGGATATTTCAGGAGCTATGGTTACTGAGAAAGCAGATCATGTCGTTGAGACTGAAGCATCTGTATTGGTCGGTCTTGATATGGCGTGCTTAATGAATATTGCTGGGAACCTCAGGTATCGCGGTGAGCAAGTAAGGGTAATGCATTTAGCCGAGCTTCTATATGAAGGGGTGAAGGCATGAGTGGAGCAGGTTCGAAAAAAATGAATGTCAAAGAACGTTCTCGTCTGGCACTAAACAATGATTTCTTGCGAAGTGCTGTACGATTTACAACCGAAAGGCTGCGGAATGGAAAATTACAGGCATCCTCAGATCACGGAAACTGGGATACATGGCGAGAACGTGGACGACAAATTCGGCTGCATACGATTGCTAATCTTGATTATTACTTGAATCTTTTCGCAGATAACGCCCGAGCTAATGGGGTTCATGTTCATTTTGCTGATACTGCAGAAGAAGCTGTGGACATATCGCTCCAGATTGCTGAACGGAAGTCGGCTAAATCGGTCGTGAAATCAAAGTCCATGGTATCAGAAGAATTGCATCTCAATAAGGCACTTGAATCGATTGGCGTGGAAGCTATCGAAACGGATTTAGGAGAGTATATTATTCAACTTGCCGACGAGACCCCTTCGCATATCATCATTCCTGCTATTCACAAGAATCGTTATCAGATCGCGGATTTGTTATCGAAGGAGGCGGGAGAAACTCTTCCGCCAGATACATCCATCTTGGCGGGATTCGTGAGAAATAAACTCAGAGAGAAATTTCTGGACGCGGATATTGGAATGACAGGCTGTAATTTTGCAATCGCCGAAACGGGTTCAATGGTCTTGTTCGAAAATGAAGGCAACGGTCGAATGGTAACTACTCTGCCTAAGACACAAATTACACTGATGGGAATGGAACGGATTATTCCATCCTGGTCCGATCTTGAAGTTATGGCAACGTTACTTCCTCGTTCAGCAACTGGTCAGAAATTGACAGTATACATGTCCGGAATTACGGGACCACGAAGAGAGCAAGATGGAGACGGTCCAGAGGAAATGCATATCATCATCATTGATAATGGGCGTTCACTGCAGCTTGGAGATCCTGAGTTCCAAGAGCTTCTTAACTGTATTCGCTGCGGCGCCTGTCTTAATGCATGTCCTGTCTACCGTCAGATTGGGGGACACGCATATGGAGGCACTTACAGTGGTCCAATTGGAGCAGTTCTTACGCCAGCACTGAAGAAGAATGTCGCCGAATGGGATGATATCGCGAATGCTTCAAGTCTATGTGGTGCTTGTTATGAAGCTTGTCCTGTGAAAATCCCTCTCCACGATATGCTAGTATCTCTACGTCGGCGCAAAGTAGAGGCGGGAAGAGGGAATAGACTAGAGGGAGCTGGAATGACGGGTTTTGCTGCGGTAATGGGGAATTCTAAACGCTTTAGAGCAGTGGTAAGAATCGGAAAGATTGGTCAGAAGCTAGTTGTTCGCGATGGAGAAATCCGAACGAAAGTCGGACCGCTAAAAGGCTGGAACTCGTACCGTGTTACACCAAGTTTGCCTAAAGAGTCTTTTCGGGATCAGTGGCCAACACTTGAGCAAGAGATTAGACATGGAATGAAGGAAATGGAAGCGGGAACAGTTAAGAGGCTGAAGCAAATCTTAGATGACAGAGGAAAGGGTGGCGGGCAGCATGAGTAAACAACAATCTCATCAGGAGTGGCTTGCTGAGCTAGAGTTGAAGTCTAAGAAGAAGCAAGAATCATTTATGAATGGGATCGCAAGCAAGCTGAATAGGCCGCGTGTGCTTGAGAAGCCAGCTCACCCCTACCGTGGAGCTCCGGACTTCTGGAAAGAGTTTACATGGACTCCTGAAGAGCGTATGAATCAATTTACATTAAATATAGAAGCTGCAGGCGGTCATGTAGTTCATTTATCAGATATGGAGAATGTGAGACAGTTTATTACATCAAAAGCAGCAGAGATGAGAGCAAGCCGAATTATACGTCAAAATCAAGAAGAGCTTGCTTGGCTAAATCTGGAGAGTGATCTTCCAAATACTGAAATCACGGTATGGAGTGATACCGCTGAGACGAATTTGCGTTCTAAAGCAGCAGAAGCAGATTTCGGGATTGTTGTTGCAGACTATGCTGCAGCATATACGGGCTCAATGGTCGTTACGTCCTCTCCTACAAAAGGGAGATCTGTTAGTCTGCTGCCAACGGTACTTATTGCAATTATTCCTGTTGAACGGTTGATGACACGACTTGGAGAAATTCTGGTGCATTTCGATGGTAATGAAAATGAAAGACTCCCTGCCGGTATTCATTTCATATCGGGTCCTAGTCGCTCTGCCGATATTGAGAATGATTTAACGATTGGTGTTCATGGACCTGGTATTGTATACGCACTTATTGTAGATGACTTTAAACCAATCCCAAATCTTATTAAATAGGAATATATTCATCGAATAGCCTCTTTCTCATCCCTGTAATTTTAGGTTGTTTGAGAAAGAGGTTTGTTGATGGGTAGGGATTATTTCATTATGTGCAAATGAAGCCATCTATTTACCACGTCGTGTTAGTGTACCAAGTTCATCCCACTGTTCTGCAGTGATTTCGGCAAGTTCGTTAAATTGACCAGCACCTTGGAGCCATTCACCTCCATCAATTGTAATAACATCTCCATTAATGTAACCGGCGTAATCGGATATAAGGTAGGCGGCCAGATTGCCTAGTTCTTCTTTATCGCCTACTCGGGCAAGAGGTACACGATTGATCATCTTCTCCTCGAATTCCGGAGTAGGAGATAACCTGGACCATGCTCCTTCCGTTGGAAACGGCCCGGGCGCGATCGCGACATGCCGTATGCCGTACCGAGCCCACTCTACAGCAAGGGAGCGAGTTAAGGCGAGTACACCTGCTTTTGCGGCTGCAGAAGGGACAACATAACCGGATCCTGTTGAAGCATAGGTTGTGACGATATTAAGTACTGTTCCGGAAACACCTTGTTCAATCCAGCGCTTACCTATTTCTAACGTCATATAAAAGGTACCGTGAAGCACGATGTTCAGCACTGCATCTACGCCTCGATGGGACAGTCGTTCCGTAGGACTAATGAAATTACCCGCAGCATTGTTAACGAGGACGTTAATATTACCGAAATGCTGTTCAACCGCATCTACCAGCTTATGGACTTGATCTGGATCCCGAACATCACAGCTCTTGTAATATACTTCTTGTCCTAAGGTGCTCATTTCACCTGCTGCTGTCTTAAGCACGTCTTCGCGCCGTCCACAGATCGCAAGTCGAGCCCCCAGTTCTAGAAACTTCTCACCCATAGCACGGCCAAGCCCAGTAGCGCCTCCCGTAATCAGCACAGTTTTGTCTTTTAACAAATCTTTAGTAAACGGTCCCATTATTCATGCCCCCTCAGATCAATAAAACCATATTGACAATGGTATGAATGAAACGGATAATTATTTTATATTTATGTTTAATAACTGCAAAATGAGTTTTTTTATCCTTCCTTTGATTGTTTTGATGTATTATTATATGAAGCTAGATTAGATTAGAATAGCGGAGAGGGGATTATTACATGTATGTTATAGGATCGGCCTGTATAGATGAAAAGGCAGGGGAATGTGTCGATGTATGCCCTGTAGATTGCATTGAAGAAGGAGAAGACCAGTTCTATATCGACCCGGATATTTGTATTTCCTGCGGCGCTTGTGAAGCGGCTTGTCCGGTGACAGCAGTATTTTATATCGATGATTTGCCAGAAGAAGAGAAGCCGTATTACGAGAAGGCTGTTGAATATTATAAAAACAAATAATATATCGTATTATATTAAACACCCTTCCTGATAGATGCTGTTTATGTCCCAGCATATCTTATCCGGAAGGGTGTTTTTTTGTTTATTCGCATATTATTGAAAAGTTCGAATAATGTGAATCGCTATATTATCATAGATTCGTTCGAGAAGGTTAGGTTTCGTTGGTTGTTGTTCATCCGGGATGATTGGGATCTGTGCGAGAAGAGAGGTGTTAAGCTGATCAGCTAATTTTTCTCCACCACCTCGACCAAAAATATAATGTTTATTTCCCGAAGGGTCTTCGTAGAAAGACATGTTCTCCACAACCCCAATAATTCGGTGATTGGTCTGGAGTGCCATTAGCCCAGCACGTTCTGCAACGACCGCGGCAGTTGATTGCGGTGTTGTGACGATGATTTCTGAGCATTCTGGGATCATCTGATGAATAGCCAAAGCGATATCACCTGTTCCAGGCGGCAGGTCAATAAGCATGAAATCCAGTGAGCCCCACCTTACATCATTCAAGAAGCTGGACAGCATTCTTCCAAGGCGTGGACCCCGCCATAACACAGGATCATTCCCTTTTGTGAAAAATCCGGTAGAGATGACTTGGATTCCATTCATTATCAGAGGAGTAAGACGGTTGTTTGTAGGTTCCGGCTTCTCGTGAATTCCCATCATATCAGGAATGCTGAAGCCATAAATATCAGCATCAATGATCCCAACTCTCTTACCAGCTTTATGTAATGCTTTTGCGAGGTTCAAGGTAACAGTTGATTTTCCTACACCACCTTTCCCGCTTGCAACCGCAATGAAATTTACACCTGCAGCGATCATTGGACTTATAGGAAATGGATTTGGTGCAGCAGGTTTTTTAGCGGGCGTCTGCTGAGCTTGATTCATCTCTTGTGCCCTTGTAGTAATGCTATGCTTCTCCTCTTTCGTTACAATCTTGATCCGGATATGTATATCTGAAATACCGATGGTCCGAAGCAGCCCTTCAATCTGCTTTCTCAGAGTTTCTGTTGTACCTTCTGCTTGATCTTGTTCCGTTACGATAAGAGTCATAGCAGCCTTATTATCTTTCAGCATAACATCACGGATTAATCCTATCTGAATCAAGGGAAGGTTAAGATTGGGTTCTAGAATTCTTGTTATTTCACGTTCAAATATTTCTCTATTCATAAGTCACCTCTATGCTTCCTTCTTGAATATGGATTTTCTGTTCAGTGTAAAGAATGTGTGAGGGCTAGTCAACACGAGCTCACACGGGGATATTCTTGAAAAAAACTAAAACTATTATTTTCCACACAGATTCCACACAAAATGTGGTTATTAATATATAGCCTTGCTGAACAAGGTGAATTACGACTCTGAAGGGAGAACTAACAATGTCACATGAACAAATGCAAAAATGTATCGATGAATGTCTACGCTGTATGCAGGCTTGTAATCATTGTTATTCCGCCTGTCTAGAAGAAGAAGATATGAAGATGATGAAGGATTGCATTCGTCTTGATCGGGAGTGCGCTGATTTATGTGCGTTTGCAGCTCATGCGATGTCAATCAATAGCTCTTATGTCAAACAAATTTGTGAGGCATGTGCTGAAATATGCGAGAAATGCGGTAATGAGTGTAAGCAACATGATCACGAGCATTGTCAGCGCTGCGCTGAAGCATGTTTTAAATGTGCTGAAGCTTGCCGTGCAATGGCAGCTTAATATAGCAAATAATAGTAGGTCGAAAAAAACAGCCGACATATCCCGGCTGTTTTTTTGATATGTGATCTTAAGATATACACTATTTTTATTATAAAAATTACATTTTTGTCACTATGTCATTGACAAATCTAGCCAAAATATATTAACCTATGATAGGGTTACAAAAATTTAATGAATTTGCCGAATTTCGTTTTTGAAAACGGGGGAACCGATCCGGGTGAATTATTCTTGATGTAGAGGGAATATAGGGGACCTTCAGCCGAACCCTTAGCTAACTCCGTAGGCACCGAAGGGAGAAAGTGTTTTGAAGAAAGTCATACTATCATTGCTAGGGTCTGCACTTATTTTTTCTTCTGGCGCCTTCACAGCATATGCTGATCAGGCGAAGCTACAAAGTCAAGTAACTCAATTGGTTGGAACTCCTTATAAGTGGGGAGGAACGACTGAAAGCGGGTTTGATTGTTCCGGATTTATTTTGTACATTTTCAACAAATATGATCTGGATTTACCGCGCACTTCTGCTTCACAAGCTAAAGCTGGTGTTCATGTGGATCAAGATGATCTTCGACTCGGAGATTTAGTCTTCTTTAATACGAGTGGCAAGGGAATTTCTCATGCAGGAATTTATGTCGGAAATGATCAATTTGCACATGCTTCCACTAGTAGAGGTGTAAGAATCAGTAAGTTGTCTGAATCATACTATAAGAATCGTTATGTAACCGCTCGTCGAGTTATCAGTCAAGAAAATTATGCTCAGATGGTCGGAAGTGTAAATTAATAATTACAATAATAGAAGTCCGCGATGAATTCGTGGGCTTTTTGTTATATGATAGGATGTAAAGAAAGGCGATGAACTCGGAGGTCTTGAAAGCGATGTCATATCTATTTCAAAAAACGATTAACAATTGGAATGCTTGGGGAGCTGTCTATCAGTCCATAGAAGACTTCAGACCTCTAATAGAAAAGATATTTACCAATGAACACTTGCTCGGGGCGGAGCATATCTCTCATTTGAAGCCGGGGACCAATGCCGTGTTTAAAGTTGGAAGTTATGTGATTAAGATTTTCGCCCCAACCGAGTCGGGCCTAAACACAGATCAGGACTATACGGCCGAACAGGCTTCGATGCAAAGAGCGATTCATCAAGGCGTTCGTACGCCGTCCATTGTCGCTACTGGTGAAATCGTTGATAAATATGTATTTAAATATCTCATTATGGATTATATTGAGGGAGACAGTGCTGGTGATGTGTTAGGTTCATTTACAATGAAGCAGAAAAGTGTCTTTATAGAACGCTTGCAGCTTGATATGGAGAAGCTGAACACCGAACCGGATGAAGAGTTTAGTCCTGCGGTTATCATCGAGAGATCTGTTTATAATGAACGTTGGAATATCTTACTTCCAGAAGTAAGGTTACAGGTTGCAGAATTTTTGAATCGATATGAGATACAAACTTTCGTTCACGTACATGGTGATCTTACAGATGATAATGTGCTGATTGACTCGAATGAATTCATTTATATTATTGACTTTGCCGATAGTACTATTGCACCGATAGAGTATGAGTATCCTCCCATTATTTTTGAACTGCTGCGGTGTGACATCGAAGGAGTAGAACAGTTTATTAAAGGACTCAATATGAAGTATAATGAGTTTATTGAGCGATTATTTGCGGGAACGATGCTGCATGATTATGGAGCGAATTTCGTGAAATCAATCTATGAGAAGTATACAGAACAAGAGATCGGAAGTTTATCTGATATTTACGAGTTTAAGAGATTGATTCATAAGCATCTTATGCCGAATTCCCTGAGTACATAAATGTCATATGTCAGATAGAGGAGGGAAATGCAGCGTGTTCAAATTCTGGAAAGGGCGGGAGAAGAACAAGGTCTTGTCCGAAGTTTCCTCAACACCTGTTCCGAATATGGAAGCAAGTTCAGAAGAGAAGATTGTAATGCTAAGAGGAAGAAATACTGAGCAATACGTAGCCCCAGTGATCGGTATGACAATACTGGAACTCGCAGAACAGAATGAGGTGGATTGGAATTCCTTTTGCAAGAGAGGGACCTGTGCCCGCTGTCGTTGCCATGTTAGTGAAGGGTTAGAACACTTGTCTATACCGAATCAAGCCGAAGAGAGTCGGCTTGATCCCGAAGAGATTGATGAGGGGTACCGTTTGGGTTGCCAGAGTAAATTTGAGAAGATTGGCGTTACCTCGATTAAGCACGCACCATATTTTTGAAGAGTTTTCATCATGACACTACCCGGAGACCTGTGATCAGGTTTTCCGGTTTTTTTATATCATGACATGATAAGACATTAGGAGGGAAATCATGGACCGTTCGAACCCAAATGCCCCAGGTTCAACAAGCCCGATTCAGAACAAGATAGGGAGCGTTTTTGTTCCTGTAAAAAATATTGAGCACGCTCGTGACTGGTATTGTCAGCTTCTTGGAATTGACTCAAATGAATGCGAAATCTTAAATGGACATTTATGTCCTCTTCCAATGCAGGGCACAGGGATCATTTTGGACACCATGCCAATGTGGGGTGGGAAGGAGCCAAGTGGAGCGCCTCCAATTGCCACTCCTGCCTTCATGCTGCTTACGAAAGATTTGGAAGCATCCTTGTCCTATGCCAGAGCGAAGGGTGTGAGTATTATGACAGTTAATGAACAAGACCCATGGTTTGTTATTAAAGATCCAGATGGAAATGCACTGATGGTATGCAGGGAATAGTTAATAACAGACAATGTAGATCGCTTGGGGGTGTTATTAATTGTATAAAATCATAATTGTTGATGATGAACCAATCGTCCGTGAAGGTATCCGCAATCGAATTAGCTGGGCGGACCATGGTTTTGAATGTGTTGGTGTTAGCGAGAATGGACAAGAGGCGTTAGGAATGATTGCCCACTTTCGTCCGGATGTCGTCATGACCGACATATATATGCCTTTTATGGATGGACTGGAGTTATCACGGCATGTTGCGGAACATTATCCAGGAACGAAGATGATCATTCTGACAGGTTATGACGATTTCGAATATGCACAGCAAGCTGTGAAGCTTCAAGTGACTGATTTTATTTTGAAACCGATTACATCTGCGGAACTTCGTGAGGTGTTGGACAAACTGAAAGTTCAAATGGACGAAGAGCGAGGACATCTTGAACATTTAAATCGGTTAAAGCAGCAATTGAATGAGAGTCTCCCACTACTCAAAGAAAGATTTCTTGAACGGATGGCCACCATGGCTCTGAATGAATGGGAAATTAGAAGCAAAATGGCTTATTTTCAGATTCCGTTATCTGGTCCATTGTTCGTAACTATAGCTACGGATATGGATGAGTGGCCTTCTGAGGATCAAGGTACCGACAATGAACTTTATTCGTTTGCTGTTTACAATATCATTCAGGAGATTATGGACAAAGAACCAGATTCAGCTGTATTCCGGTATAAAGGGAACAAGGTTATAACGATCTTGTCCGGTTCAGGTGAAGAAGAGATTTACACCCTTGCTCAAGAACGGGCTGAGGAAATTCGTGCTTCAATTAAGCGGTATTTATCAGTTACGGTAAGTGTTGGAATCGGTACGATCTGTCGTGAACTGAAAGACATAAGGCATTCGTGCCGTGCCTCTGTAGCTGCACTCGAATATCGTTTATTGATTGGCAGCGACCAAGTTGTGAGTATATCAGATCTGGAGAACAGGCGCTCTAAGCCGTTATATGATGGAGCAGAATCGGAGAATTCGCTTATTTCCGCGATTAAGACAGGGTCACCTGAGGATGTGGATCGCTCTATTGGTAGGATCATTAGCGAACTCCAAAATGCCTCCATATCAATTGAGCAATGCTATGTTCGAGTACTGCGTACGATGCTGGCTGTTCTCCAGGCTTTACTGGAGATCGGCTGTAATGAGACAGAGTTGTTTGGAAAAGAGACTCGTCTCTTAACTGAACTTTACTCGTTTCGTTCATTAGAAGAGATTGAATTTTGGCTTAAGGATATGTGCGGAAAAGCGATGATTGGAGTTGCTGAAACACGTAGAAACATATCGCGCAACCAAATATCGGAGGCGGTACAATTTATTCATCATAATTATGATGATATCGAGCTATCCGTCAAGATGGTCAGCAGTCGGATTTTCATGAGTGCGAGTTACTTCAGCTCTCTATTTAAAGCACACACAGGAAAAACATTTGTAGAATATGTCACGGGATATCGAATGGAAAAGGCCAAAGAACTATTGAAGCATTCATCCTTGAAAACGTACGAAATTGCTACGAAAACCGGTTATCAGGATGCTCAGTATTTCAGTGTACTATTTAAGAAATGTACTGGGGATACACCGACGGAATACCGCCAGAAGATGATGGTTGACGGAGCATGAAGATATGGCGTCAGGTGAAAATAAAGAGCATCCAATCCCGTATTGCAGGCACTTTTGTCATGCTAGTACTATTGACAGCTTTGCTGCTTATCTTTATTTCCTATCGACTGTCAGAATCTGCAGTTCGAGAGACTGCAGAGAGTTATACCACCGAATTAATTAATCAAGTAAATGCGAACATCCAGACGTACATCACAGGTATGAAGGATATTTCGCTTACAGCAATGAACAACCCCGATGTTCGGGATTACTTAACATACGGTAAATCTCTTCCTCCGGAAGATCTGTCTGCGCTCGAGTACAAAATATCTGAATACTTCCACTCAATCCTTGTCTCTCGAAAGGATATTACATCCGTTAATATTTTCGGATATAACGGATCATTTATCTCGGACCGTAGAGGCGTGCAATTGAATCCAAACAGTCCTCCATCGGAACAGTTCTGGTACAAGCAGGCCCAGGAAGCTTCAGGACAGGTTGTTATTTCCTCCTCGCATGTACAGCCGGTGATCAAAGATGAATATCAATGGGTAGTTTCCCTGAGCCGGGAACTTCGTGGCATTGATCGTTCTCAAGGACTAGGCATATTACTCATTGATCTCAACTTCAAGGTTATTAATGATATGTTAAATCAATTGGATCTGGGCAGCAGAGGTTATGTGTTCGTGGTCGATCGCGAAGGGAATATTGTCTATCATCCTCAGCAGCAACTCCTCTACAGCAATCTGAAGACGGAGGAAATTGATCGTGTGATGAAGGAAACCACGGGTGGATTTGTTACAGAAGAAGGCGGGGTTAGTCGAATTTATACGATTCAGGATTCGGGATTCGGTTGGAAGATTGTTGGGGTGTTTTATGAGAATGAGCTGGTAGACAACAAAAAACAAATGAAACTATCGTTTGCAGTTGCTGGCTTGTTCTGTATCGCGGTCGGTGTGATGATCTCCTATCTTATTTCTCGTAATCTGACACGTCCTATTAAAAGATTACAGGAAAATATGAATGAGGTAGAGAAAGGGAACTTCGACATTCGGGTCCCTGTCGGGCACTCGAAGGAAATATCCAGCTTGGCCCGAAGCTTCAATTTAATGATGATGAAAATTAAAGAATTAATGCACCAAATCGTGGTTGAACAGGAAGTTAAACGTAAGAGTGAACTGAATGCACTGCAAGCGCAGATTAATCCGCATTTTCTTTACAACACACTCGATTCTATCATTTGGATGGCTGAGAGCAAGAAGCACGATGAGGTTATTCTCATGACTTCCGCTTTAGCCAAGCTCTTCCGGGCTTCTCTTAGTAAAGGTCAAGAATTAATCCCCATTGCAACAGAAATCGAACATATTACTAGTTATTTGAAGATCCAAGAGATGAGATATCAGGATAAGATGGGATATACCGTTCAATTTGATCCATCTCTCAAACGTTATATGACATTAAAGGTCTTGCTTCAGCCTCTTGTAGAAAATGCTATATATCATGGTATCAAGAATAAGCAAGGAAGGGGTATGATTCGTATTTACGTAAGTCGGGTCGGAGATGATATAGAACTCCGTGTTATCGACGATGGAATCGGAATGGATGAAGAAACAATACGTACAATTCTATATTCTACGGAAACGCAGGAGTCTAAGATGGGTGTCGGCATCGCTAATGTACATCAGCGTATTCAGCTGTATTTTGGAATGAATTATGGATTATCTTATAAAAGTGTCGTGAATGAAGGAACGACTGCCATTGTGACGATTCCTGCCATTTACTTTGATGAGAAGAAAGAGAGTGAGGAGGAGTCAGCCTGATACGTTCGATCAAAGTACGATATATATTGCTGTCACTTCTGGCCTTGGGTATGCTGGGTTTTGTTATTGTGAATCTGTGGGGAAACAATTCTTCATCAGAACCAAAGAGGATCATCGTAGCAGTCAAAGCGACGAAAGAAATAGATTTCTGGAGAGTTCTAACTGATGGGGTGCATACAGCGGCGAGGGAATTTGGTGTAGAAACTTCAATTATAGGTCCACCCAAGGAGAAAGAAGTCGATTTACAGATTTCGATGTTAGAAAACGCACTATTAGAGGGGCCAGATGCGATAGTTATGGCGGCGGGTGATTTCAACGGTCTCGTACCCATCGCTAAGAAGATCAGGCAGGCGGGAATTCCCCTAATAATGATTGATTCGGATATCAATGGTGATTTTGCGCACAGCCTGATCTCTACGGATAATATCGATGCCGGGCAAAAGGCAGGAAGAGAACTGGCTGCTTTGCTTCCGGTGAATGCCAAGGTGGCTATTATAAGTTATGTGCAAGGAGCATCTACACAGATCGATCGGGAGCACGGCGTTCGAAGTATTCTTAAGGAGCGAGAAGGCACGGAAATTGTAGGAACCTATTATAGTGAGGGCATGGTAGAGACGGCTTACACGCTTACGAAAAAGCTTCTTCAAGAACGTAATGACCTCGACGGCATTGTCGGTCTGAATGAGCCTTCTACAGTGGGGGCCGGCCGGGCGATTCAAGAACTTGGGCTAGCGGGCAAGGTTAAGCTTGTCGGATTTGATAGCTCCATTGAAGAGGTGAAACTCCTTGAGGCAGGTGTCCTTCAAACGATAGTTATACAACAACCATTCAGTATAGGCTACCTGGGTATTAAAACAGCGGTGTCCGTTATGGAGGGAGACAAGGTTCCTTCCGAGATTTTTACGGACTCCGTAGTTATTAATAAAGATAATATGTATACAGAAGAAACTCAAAAGCTGCTCTTTCCCTTTGTGGAAGAGTAGTTTTTTTGGGGATGTTTGATCCGATGATTCGAACACATTGGGCTAGAAGGAAGGGACAGAAAGCACTAATTTAATATAAATAGTTGAATATTCAACATGAAGAGGAGGAAATTCTATTCCTCGGATTCCTTGAGACTAATACAATGATTCATACAGACTTCATGCAAAGAGGTGAGAAGCTTGGGAGAAGTACTAGTATCTATGACAGGGATCGAAAAGGGGTTTCCTGGCGTTCAGGCGCTAAGTGATTGCCGTTTTGAATTGTTGAGTGGTGAGGTTCATGCGTTGATGGGTGAGAATGGTGCAGGTAAATCCACGTTGATGAAAGTTCTTACCGGTGTTTATCAGAAGGATGCTGGTTCCATCTTGTATAAAGGTCAGCCTATCGAATTATTAAATCCTAAAGCAGCTCAAGATATTGGTATCGGAATGATTCATCAAGAATTAAATCTTTCACATGATTTAACGGTTGCCCAGAATATATTTATGGGACGTGAACCGAAGAAGGGCTTCGGACTCTTTCTTGATGAGAAGGAACTTCATCGTAGAGTACTACAGCTCTTTGAGATGATGAGCCTTGACATGGATCCATCCACAGTGGTATCGGATTTGACTGTAGCCAAGCAGCAGATGGTTGAAATCGCTAAGGCTTTGTCTTTTAACTCGGAAGTATTAGTGATGGATGAACCGACTGCTGCTTTAAGTGAGATCGAGATTGAAGATTTATTCAGGATTATCCGGCAGCTTCGTTCGAATGGAGTTGGAATCGTTTACATTTCACACCGGATGGATGAAATTAAACTAATTACAGACCGGATCACTGTAATGAGAGATGGGCGTTATATCGATACGGCGCTTACTTCAGAAGTAACGAATCAACAAATTATATCGATGATGGTCGGTAGACAAATTTATGATATTTCGAGACCGGAGAATGCAAGGAATGATAGGGAAACTGTGCTTGAAGTTATTGGGTTGAATCGTGGCAGAACACTTCATAATATCAATTTTACGCTTAAGAAAGGAGAAATTCTTGGGGTAGCCGGCTTGGTAGGAGCGGGACGGACAGAGCTTGCTCGTGCAATATTTGGAGCTGATAAAATCCAGTCAGGAGAGATTCGGATACATAACCGAAAAGTCAGCATTAAAGAACCCCATGATGCGGTTCGGCAAGGCATCGGTTATTTGTCAGAGGATCGTAAGAGATTTGGGTGTGTAGTCGATCTGGATGTGAAATCCAATGTCGTGATTGCTTCTTATCGTAAATTTAAGTTTGCTGGATTTATCCATTCCTCCAAGATCAGAAGAACGACACAAGAGATTGTCGACAAGTTGAAGGTCAAAACACCGCATGTCGATCAGGAAGTTAAATTTCTCTCTGGAGGCAATCAGCAGAAGGTGGTTATTGGTAAATGGCTGACCCGAGATTGCGACATTCTTATCTTTGATGAACCAACAAGAGGAATCGATGTGGGAGCCAAGAGTGAAATCTATAAGCTGCTCAATGATCTGACAGAGCAGGGGAAATCCATCATTATGATCTCGTCAGAGCTGCCGGAAATACTTCGTATGAGCCACCGGATCATCGTGATGTGTGAAGGACGCATAACAGGTGAGCTTGATTACCAAGAGGCTACGCAGGAGAAAATTATGCACCTGGCGACCGCAAGAATGTAAGGTACCCGAACAATTCACGTCAGGAGGATAATATGGAATGAACATAAAACTCAGGTCAAAATCAGGAGCACTTCAGCAAGTATTGGCACTCGCAAGCTTGGTAGTATTAATCGTTACATTTTCGTTATCATCAGGCAACTTCTTTCAATTCTCCAACATCGTCGGAATTTTGTTCTCAACCGCAGTTATTGGTGTTCTGGCACTCGGTTCCACATTCGTCATTATCACTGGAGGCATTGACCTTTCCGTTGGTACAGTAATGACCTTGAGTGCGGTTATGACAGGCGTATTTATCACTTTCTGGGATTTACCAGTTCCGCTTGGGATCGCCGGAGGAATATTGACAGGCGCACTCTGTGGATTGCTCTCCGGAACCGCTGTCGCTAAGCTCAAGATTCCGCCGTTTATTGCAACACTGGCAATGATGATGATTGCTAAAGGATTAGCTTTGGTTATCTCAGGAGCGAAGCCGATCTACTTTAATGATGATGAGATTTTTATGGAGGTTGCACAAGGTTCTATACTCGGATTTTTGATACCTGGCTTTGATATTCCGAATGCGGTTCTTATCTTCTTCATCGCCGCGATCATCGGTTATATCATTCTGTCGAAAACCATCATTGGTCGATACAATTTTGCGCTTGGAAGCAACGAGGAGGCAACGCGCTTATCCGGTGTTAACGTTAACTATTGGAAGATCGTCATTTATACACTGACCGGGGCTTTTACCGGGCTCGCTGGTGTACTGATGGCATCGCGACTCAATTCAGCGAATCCAGCCTTAGGTGCGGGATACGAGCTCGAAGCCATTGCAGCGGTTGTAATTGGCGGAACTTCTCTAAGCGGGGGGAAAGGAACGATTGTAGGGACGGTTATCGGAGCATTGATCATGAGCGTGCTTACAAACGGTTTGCGTATTCTGTCTGTTCCTCAAGAGTGGCAGACGGTTGTTGTAGGGATCGTTATTATCTTGGCAGTGTATGCTGATATCCTTCGTCGCCGGAAAGCTTAGAACAGAAATCTATACTTATTTCCGAGTTCAATCCAATGCAACACTTTACTAGGTAGACGCTTCCTGAAGAAGGAGGATCTATAGATTGCAATCATTTCATAAACAAGGGGAGAATGGATGATGAAAAAGCTTTCAATACTTGCGATGGTACTTATGTTAACAACAAGCCTGCTTGCAGCGTGCGGGACGTCAAAGAATGCTGGAAACGGCGGTGATCCAAGCCCTAGCGACAATGGATCAGGCGCACAAGCAGCGGGGGAAATTTACATCCCGATTGTTTCGAAGGGGTTCCAGCATCAATTCTGGCAAGCAGTGAAAGCGGGAGCAGAGCAAGCAGGGAAAGAATTTAATGTGAAGATTACTTTTGAAGGTCCGGAGACGGAGTCTCAAGTGGATAAGCAGATTGAAATGCTGCAGGCTGCGCTTGATAAAAAACCAAGTGCCATCGGATTCGCAGCGCTTGACAGCCAAGCTTCCATCCCACTTTTGAAGAAAGCGAAGGAGAATAACATTCCGGTTATCGCTTTTGACTCTGGAGTGGATAGCGACATCCCGCTTGCAACAGCATCTACAGATAACTTGGCAGCATCTGCACTGGCAGCTGACAAGATGGCAGAGTTGATTGGTAATGAAGGCAAAATTGCAATGATCGTCCATGATCAGACGAGTGTAACGGGAGTTAACCGCCGGGATGGATTCAAGAAGCAGATTGAAGAGAAATATCCGAACATTCAAATCGTAGATATTCAGTATGGCGGGGGAGACCACTTGAAATCGACTGACCTTGCCAAAGCGATTATGCAAGCGCATCCAGATCTTAAGGGCTTCTTCGGAGCTAACGAAGGTTCAGCGATTGGTGTGATCAATGCTGTTGCGGAGTTGAAGAAGGAAGGACAGATAACGGTTGTTGGATTCGATTCAGGTAAACAACAAATCGATGCGATTAAAAATGGTAGCATGGCAGGAGCGATTACTCAAAATCCAGTTGGTATTGGTTATGAAACGGTAAAGGCGGCTGTCGCAGCGATTAAGGGTGAGAAGATTGAGCCAGTTATCGATACTGGATTCTACTGGTACGACAAGAACAATATTGATAGTGATGAGATTAAGGCTGTTATTTACGAATAGTAGTTTCTTAGGTGAAATCGGGTCGATTAGAAAAGAAAATGTCTTCTTTTCTAATCGACTTTTTTGATTGGTGTTTAGTTCTTGAATTGAATGTCTCGCTCTTGATCCCTGAAGGAGCTCGGAGTCTGTCCTGTTACCTTCTTGAACAGCATAGAGAAGTACTTCTCATTCCCGTACCCTACCTGGGATGCCACTTCGTGCACGGGATTATTGGTGTTTGTGAGAAGTCGCTTAGCTTCTTCAATTCGCCGGGATATCAAGTAATTAAAAGGAGAATCTCCAGTCTCTTTTTTGAACAGGTGGGACAGATAGTGCTGGCTAACATATAACGTATCAGCAATGTCTTTCAAGCTGATGCTCTGTGTATAATGCTTATCAATGAATTGCTTGGTACGTAGCGCGATTTCATTCTTTCCCTTAAGTTCTTGAAATTGATGCTTCACATCCACAATCCGGTAGATGACCGTAATCAGAGACATGAGCAGGTTCGTGCTTAGTGTCTCATAACCCAGGACCTGAGAATCGCACTCTTGTAATATCTCTGAGAGATAGCTCTCAACTTTATATGCATATTTCTCACAAGAAATAACCGGATCAACATAGGGTGGAAGCAGCATCCCTTGCGGAACACCGTCGATATGAAGGTTATCTACACCACAGTAAATAACTTTTATGGGACCGGATGCTCTAAAATGCTCTTCATGAGGCACGCCCGGGTTATATACGGCGACATCCCCTTGGTGAAGCTCATAGGTTTTGCCTCCAATCATAAACTCTCCGCTTCCTTCGACGATGTATATAATTTCGCAGTAATCATGAATTTGCGGAGGACCGTAGAAAAAAGATTCATCTATAACCTGACCGGCAAATAAAAGTTCTGGATTGCGTTTAAAGCTGAATTGATCACTCTTGCTGTAAGGTATTTCGATTTTAGGCACCAGATGTCCCTCCAAAATCCTATGATAGCTTCATTATATAATAATCTTCACTATATTGCTGTCTTGCCATCAAGAAACAACAATATAGTGGGTTATCCGCTGGTATAAACCTCATTAGAATATACGTAAAGATAGTAACTAAAGGAGGTAATAGAATATGATTGAAAGCGATTACAGATGGAAAGATGGATTTCCTAAAATAGGCATACGGCCAACGATTGACGGAAGAAGAAAAGGGGTACGAGAGTCGCTAGAAGACCAGACGATGAATCTGGCAAAGGCTGTTGCGAAGCTGCTATCGGATAGTCTCCGCTATCCGAACGGCGAGCCTGTAGAGTGTGTCATCGCGGATACTTGCATCGGTGGTGTGGCAGAAGCAGCTGCAGCAGCGAAAAAATTCAAGAATTCTGAAGTTGGTTTGACGATTACTGTTACACCATGCTGGTGTTATGGTACGGAGACGATGGATACGGATCCATCCTTGCCGAAGGCTGTTTGGGGCTTTAATGGCACCGGTCGTCCAGGTGCTGTGTACTTGGCAGCCGTTTTGTCTGCTCATGCTCAGAAGGGACTTCCTGCGTTCGGTATTTATGGTGAGGACGTTCAAGATGAGGGAGATAGCGTCATTCCGGATGACGTTCAGGAGAAATTACTTCGTTTTGCGAGAAGTGGTCTGACTGCTGCTCAAATTCGTGGCAAATCTTACTTGTCGATGGGCTCTGTATCTATGGGAATAGCCGGTTCGATCGTAAACGATTCGTTCTTTCAAGAATACCTCGGCATGCGTAATGAATATGTAGATATGAGTGAGTTTACACGTCGTTTGGAAGAAGGTATCTATGATCCGGAGGAATATGAAACAGCGCTAAAATGGGTGAAGGAAAGCTGCAAAGAGGGACCTGATAACAATCCTGAGCATTTGCAATCCAGTCGGGAGCGCAAGGATCTGGAATGGGAAACAGTTGTCAAAATGACGCTGATTACACGCGATCTCATGATTGGAAATCCTCGTCTGGCAGAGCTTGGCTTCGAGGAAGAAGCGCAGGGCCACGCTGCCATTGCATCCGGATTTCAGGGACAGAGACAATGGACAGACCATGCGCCGAATGGTGACTTCCTGGAAACCATTCTGAATTCATCCTTCGATTGGAATGGCAAGCGTTCCCCGTATATCGTAGCTACAGAAAACGATAGCTTAAACGGTGTAAACATGCTCTTCGGTCAATTATTGACAAACACGGCGCAGATTTTCGCTGATGTTAGAACATACTGGAGTCCGGCAGCGGTAGAGCGCGTAACCGGATATAAGCTGGAAGGCGTTGCAGAGGGAGGAGTTCTGCACCTTATCAATTCGGGTTCTGCAACACTCGATGGCACAGGGGAACAGGAACGTGACGGTAAACCTGTCATGAAGCCTTTCTGGGAAATTACCGATGATGAAGTAGAGAGAACTTTAAAGGCTACACAATGGAGACCAGCTTCTGTGGAATATTTCAGAGGTGGCGGCTTCTCAACCGATTATTTAACTCGTGGCGGTATGCCTATGACGATGTCCCGTCTGAATATGGTCAAAGGACTCGGTCCGGTACTTCAGATCGCTGAGGGTTATTCCGTAGATCTTCCGGAGCACGTGCATGACACGCTTGATAAGCGTACCGATCCGACATGGCCTACAACATGGTTTGTACCGAATATTACGGGCCAAGGTGCTTTTTCTAGCGTTTATGAAGTGATGAACAATTGGGGAGCGAATCATGGGGTAATCAGCTATGGTCATATTGGAGCAGACTTGATCACGCTAGCATCCATCCTTCGAATTCCTGTTAATATGCACAATGTTCCAGCCGAGAAGGTTTTCCGTCCAAGAGCATGGGGAATGTTCGGTACAGATCATGCAGAAAGTGCAGATTTCCGGGCATGCCAAAACTTCGGTCCATTATATAAATAATCAGATAATTAGATAGCGAAGGGAGAAACCTTATGTACAACATGGATACACGAAACGAGCTATGTAAGTATGCACGTAAAATCGTAGATAACGGCTTGGTGGTTGGACCAGGAGGGAATATCAGTGCCAGAGCCGGAGATAAGATGTATTTATCTCCGAGCGGCTTTGCACTTGAAGAGATTGAACCCGAGCAATGGATCGAGGTGGACATTCCTACGGGTGAGATTACGGATATCGGTCTTCGCCCTTCTTCTGAGGTGCTTATGCACTTGTATGGCTACCGTGCGAATCCAGATATGGGTGCGATGGTACATACCCATCCGTCTCACTGTATCGCGTTTACACTGATTGAGAAGGAGCTTCCGGTGATGTTCCCGGATCAAGCGGCACTCGTTGGAAGAACGGCATATATTCCCTATATTATCCCCACAACAGATTTGCTTGCTGATGCCGTAGCCGAGAAAGTGGTTCTCGCAAGTTCGATCTTGCTCGGCAATCACGGACTGGTTACGACGGGCAGGAATTTACGCGAGGCTTACTACCGTACACAAGTTGTTGAAGAAAGTGCGAAGATTTATTTGAGTGCACGTGCGGCTGGTACCCCAGTGCCACTAACTGATCAGGAAGTTGATGATATTGCTGCGCTGGAAAGTGAAGATTATCGTATTCAGTTACTCCAAAAAATGAAATAACGATAGTCCGCCTAGGATTTTCTTTAATTGAACAACCTCTTAAAGGGTGGTGCTAGTGATGAAGGATTCTTCTGCGGTGCTTGCATTTGATATGGGGGCGAGCAGCGGCCGTGCGCTGATCGGAGAGATCATCCGGCAGGAAGAGGGAGACCCGGGATTGCTTCGAATCACAGAGATTCATCGTTTTCCCAATATACCTGTACAAATTGGTGAGCATTTGCACTGGAATATCGCTGCTCTTTTTCAAGAAGTGAAGCATGGGATCCAGAAGGCATTTCAAGCCGGATATTCGCCGGAAAGCTACGGGATGGATACCTGGGGGGTTGACTTCGGACTTGTTGATCGCAACGGTGAGCTTGTCGGTATTCCTTATCATTACCGAGACACACATACGGTCGGCATGGTGGAGAAGACATGCGCTCAGGTGGGGCGTCAGCGCTTGTTTGATGAGAGTGGGCTAGCATTCATGCCTTTTAATACGATTTTTCAATTGAATGCGATGCTGAAAGCAAACTCGCCTAAGCTGGAAATTGCAGATAAGCTGCTATTAACGCCTGACTTGCTGCATTATTTTTTAACAGGTCAGAAGGTCTGTGAGTTTACGATGGCTACGACTACACAGCTGTATCATGTGAAGAATAAAGCTTGGAATACCGAGCTTATCGAAGAGCTTGGCCTTGATCCATCCTTATTCATAGATCCGATAGAACCAGGAACTATTATTGGGCAACTACAGGAATCGATCTGCCAGGAATTGAATGTTCCAGCCATGAAGGCCATTGCAGTAGCATCACATGATACGGAGTCAGCTGTTGTAGCTGTGCCTGCAGGTGCTGGATCGTTTGCTTACCTGGTGTGTGGTACATGGTCACTCCTCGGTACGGAACTCAGCGAGCCGCTTATTCATCCGGATGTGCTCGAGCTTGAATTCTCGAATGAAGGTGGTGCCTTCGACACTTTTCAACTGCTTAAGAACATTATGGGACTGTGGATTATCCAGGAATGTAAGAGGCAATGGGATCGTGATGGAGACGGTTACTCGTTTGGTGAACTTGTGGAATTAGCTCGTGATGCTACACCATTCCGCAGCTTTATTGCGCCGGATGATCTGCGATTTATGAATCCAACTGACATGATTGCTGCCATTCAGCAATACTGCCAGGAAACAGGACAGCCGATTCCTCGAAGCCAGGGTGAAATTGTCCGCTGTATACTAGAGAGTCTTGCCTTGAGATATCGGGAAGTGCTGGAAAGAGTTGAAACCCTTACAGGCAACCTTTATTCGGGCTTGCATATGGTCGGCGGTGGTATTCAGAATGAACTCCTCTGCCAGTTTACGGCTAATGCTCTTGGGCGCCCCGTATGGGCGGGACCTATTGAAGCTAGCGCAATCGGTAACATGCTTGTTCAATTTATTGCGAGTGGTACCATTTCTAGCCGTGAAGAGGGGGTTGAGCTTGTTAAGAGATCCTTCCCTATGTCATCGTATGAACCAGACCAAGGTCAAGAATGGAACCAAGCTTTTGCTAGATTCAGCAGCATAACTGCGGTGTCTGTATAGAATAGCTTGCTTTAGTATTAACGTAGATAGATCCCTTGTGAAAGGTTGCGTAAATATGCTAAAAGGAATCTCAAGCTTGATATCTCCTGAGCTGCTCAAAGTATTAATGGAAATGGGACACGCTGATGATATCGTGTTCGGTGATGGCAATTTCCCTGCAGCAAGCCACGCACAGCGTCTGGTTCGCGCTGATGGTCATGGTATTACAGAGCTGTTAAATGCTGTGCTGCCCCTGTTCCCGCTTGATATCTATGTGGAATCCCCTGT
Organism: Paenibacillus sp. GCM10028914; assembly: GCF_042666275.1. NCBI lineage: Bacteria > Bacillati > Bacillota > Bacilli > Caryophanales > Paenibacillaceae > Paenibacillus > Paenibacillus sp. GCM10028914. Next base: position 108,133 of record NZ_JBHTFO010000012.1, on the reverse strand, counting down.
TGCATTGATGGCTGTTACACCGGGGGATACCGTGAAAACGCCAATCTGGGATGAGTACCGTAATATTGTTAGAGAACATCATTCCAAAGAGATCGAACTAGAAGAGGTTGAACGATCTGCATTTTATGAGCGTGCCAAAAAAGCGTATGCTGTCGTTTCAACGGGCGAGAAGGCGCTTTATGCCAATATCATTTTGAAAAAAGGCGTTGTTGTTGAATAATCAGTTTCTTCTTTATGTCAAAAGATGTCTTAAGGTCCAGTGACTTTAAGACATCTTTTGTTTGTTATGCACATAAAAATCTATAATCATTAGCTATGAGAACAGTATACATTCGTGTCGAAAAACATGAATGTGCTCGGATTTTGCTTGCTAAGTAAGTCTGTATTTGTAACATTGTTTGTACTTTTGTCAGCTTGCAGGTATGTCAGATTATGATAGGGAATATGTTTCTTCCATATAGGAGGTGGAAGAGACAGCATATGAGTTTATCTCTTAAAAGGGAGGATTTTGTGAGGAAAAATTGGCGAATGTCTAGCACGTTAAGGCTCTTCTTTATACTTGTTGTCATTCTTCCAATTATTCTATTCTCCATCATTATCTTAAATATTTATGAACGTGACATCCTTCAGCAGAATACGTTACGTTCCCAACAAACAGCTCAGGCTCTATCATACTCGGTCAGTCAGGAAGTTAACAGGTTGACTGGTTTATTTGCCTCGATTGGTATGGATAAGGATGTCCTTGCGAAACTCAATGATATTCATCAAAAGATAGGAATCGAGAAACAGCAGGCCGAGTATGAGTTGAAAGTTCTGATTGAAAAGTATACGGCATCTATATCGGGACGAGTATTGTCTGTCAATTTTTTTTTCAAAGACCATCAATCCTACTCTTACTTAAGGAACTTAAATATGGATGATTCTTACTTTCGTCAGTTGTCATGGTATAAGGGTGTGTTACAAAATCCAGACAGTGTTCACTTCTTAGGGATGATGTCTAACTCCTTGTATGGAAATTACAATCCTTATAATATGGTGGCTGCTCTTTCTCCAAGTGTGATTAATCCATTATCCCATCTGGAAATGATGTTATTTACTTTTGAAAGCAGTGCCTTTGATCATATTTTACAGCCGCGTGACAATACGGAATCTACCCTGCATATCGTCACAGAAGAAGGCCAGATTATTTCATCGAACACCCTAGCTTATAGAGGTAGCGAATTATCGATGCATTGGTTTGCAAATCGTGGGCAGGAAGACAAAGGGTACTTTGTAGATATGAGTGAGGAGAATAAGAAACTAATCACTTATGCAAAAATTGACCAAACGCAGTGGTGGCTTGTACAATCCATTCCGTATGCTGACCTGACAGCCAATTATCAAAGTGTAAATTATATCGTCTGGATATTTGCGATTATGATTATTGTGGCATTTATTTTAGTCTCCTTCTATTTAGTGTCGAATGTCACCAAGCCGCTGAGTGAGCTGTTACGCCAAATGGATCGGGTTACTGAAGGAGATTTAAACGCTAAATTTATGGCTTCTGGCAGCTTGGAATTGATTAAGTTAGGATATTCTTTTAATCACATGACTGACCGTGTTCAGGAACTGTTACTAGAACATGAAAAGCAAGAGATCGAGAAAAGAAAAGCAGAGTTTGCAGCACTGCAGTCTCAAATAAATCCGCACTTTTTAATCAACACCCTAAATTCGATCAAGTTTATGGCTTTAATCAGTAAGGCAGATAATATTCGGAATATGACACACGCATTAACAAGATTATTAGCGTCTTCTTTTAATCGAGGCGGAATTCTGACCACGATTGGTGAGGAGATGGATCACTTGAAACATTACATATACATCATGGAGATACGCTTCGGCAGACCTATCCAAACCGAGTGGGAAGTAGATGAGGGGTTATCCGACTATTACATATTAAAACTGCTACTCCAGCCTATTTTAGAGAACAGTATTATTCATGGATTGAAAAATGTTGATTATTCTGGAATCATTCAGATCACTGTAAAAAGACAGGGGGAGGATCTGGTTATTACAATAGCCGATAATGGTGTAGGCATGATGGATATAGAGACACAGGAAGTAAACAGTAATGGAAAACGTCATCAACATTCTTTTAGTGGGATGGGAAATAGTAACGTACATAACCGAATTCAACTTCATTACGGGTCTGACTACGGATTGAATTATCAGAAGAACATCCCCCAAGGGACGATAGTCTCGATAAAACTACCTCTAATCCAAACAGCTGAAGAGAATGAACCGTAAAGAAAGTTAGAAGAAGGAAGATCGTAATCATTCCGGCTTGATCGATCATAAAAGATCATGTCCAAGCTAAAAACATCATTCAGATGTGATCTTAGAGACGGTAAGATTCATTTAATGTTGTAAGCGTATTCTTTAGCTGTTTTATATTTTTTCGAAGGCTGTGATGATACGACGTGAAAATCCTACTCCGCGCTTTCTATATTGGACTGCTTTCTTTTATTATCATGGGCTGTATTCTATCACTGAGCACACTCAAGCGAACGGGAGAACCCCTGCTAGATACACATGATAAGGTGAACCAGGATCAACCGATCAAGATTAAGTTTGGAATGTGGGAGGCGAAGAGTGATATCGAGTTCTGGACGGAAAAGGTAAAAGAGTATTCCGATATCAAACCTAACGTAACGGTTGAAGTAGAGACAATTCCGGACAATAGCGGTCAATACTTAAAGGTTCGTTTAGCAGCTAATGATCTACCGGATATTTTTTACTTGAAACCAGCCGATTTGATTACTTACAAAAGTGCTCTTCTACCGTTAGATGACCTAAAAGCCAGTTCTCAAAATAAATATCCAGCTAAAATCGATGATTCGATTCTGGGACTGCCGCTTGTTTCTTTCTCTGAATATGTCTATTACCATCCGAGTATTTTTAAAGAGGTGGGCGTGGAAGTCCCACAAACGTTTGATGAGTTTATGGATGTGTTGATGAAGATTAAAGAACACGGCAAATATATTCCGATTGCAATAGGCGGGAAGGACAATTGGACATTCTATCCTTTCTTAGAATTCGGTCCTCCGTTGTTATCTAACAATGAGAATTATTTGTCATCAATCTCCCAAGCCAATCGTCCATTCGGAAAGGGGTCTCCTTTTGAAAAAGCTGCCAAGATGATTAAAACGATGGCAGAGCATGAACTGGCAGGACCGGATGCTCTCAATATTGGTTTTGATCAGGCAACTCAGTTGTTTCAAACAAACGATGCGGCCATGTTAGTTCTCGGTCAGTGGTACTTCAGAGATCATTTATCCATGGTTAAGAGTGATAAGGATTTAAACGCCTTTGCTTTACCATGGAGAGAGACTACTTCAGAACGTTTGCAGGCGATTACCATGCCAGATCAATATTTGGCTATTAACAAAAATTCTAAGAATACAGAAGAAGTAAAAGCATTCTTCGAATGGGTGTTTAGTCCGGAAGTTTATCAAGTCTATATTAATTATTCTCAAAATTCATCCACATTGAGAGATGTTGAATCGGTTCTTCCGTTTTTCAACAAAGTGCAGGAGGAGCACCCTTTTGAGTCATTTATGTATTTAGGAATCGATGAAAAATTTGAAAAAGTGAAAAATGTGGTGCAGTTTGATGAGAAGAAGACAGCACAGGAAATATATTCAGGGGCGGAGATTCCATATATCCAAGAAAAACTGAATCGTGAATGGGAAAGAGCGGTTCAGGCTTTGAAGTAATCATGTGATCAATTGGAGGGAATTATGACGAAATTTAAAGCTCTCATTGTTGATGATGAACCATTAGCCAGACTAGCACTTCGGGAATATATATCGATTGCATCGACTGATTTTGAGATCGCAGGAGAAGCTGGTGACGGCAGGGAGGCTTTGAGCATGCTTCAAGCCCGCCAGGATGTAGACCTTGTTTTGGCAGACATTCACATGCCGAATATGAATGGGGTTGAGCTCCTTGAAGCACTCAATAATACCTCTTATCCCAATCAACCGCTAACGATCATGCTCAGCGCATACGGAGACTATTCTTATGTAAGAGATTCGTTTGTGCATGGTGCTTTTGATTACATGCTTAAAGCCAAATTGGATGAAACCTACATTGCCCCAGTATTACACAAGACGGTAGATGAATTGAAGAAGCGGCAGAATTCTTCAAAAGCAGCAGCTGATCAGGAAGATAGCAGTGCCTCTGTCTGCGCTGTTCTGCACCGACTTTCACTGTCTGATTCATTAGAGACCATGGGAGAAGATGATGAGTTCTCATCATCTTTGGAACTTGTTCGAACTCATATGGGTGAGAAAAATCTGGAGGTTGCTCTTATCCGGCTGTCTGATTCAGTTCAGTTTGAAGATTCACACCGTATGATTATGCAGACTATTCGTAATGTGACGAATCGAAGCAGAAGCGAAGGAATATGCCATGTTTGCCGCTATGACGACAGACATTACGTATTGTTCTTCGCTTTTCCTGAACAAATCAGCCTTATGGCTGTTCGCAGGCAGACCGATGTGATTTTGTCTGAGGTGAGTATGAGACTGAAGCAATTTATCAATTTGAATCTATCCATGGGAATCAGTGATATTGCGGATGGAGTGCAACAGTGGAACCGGTTATTCCGTCAAGCTGAACGGTTGGCTGGCTTAAGTTACTATCAAGGATATAACCGATTGTATTATCCGGAAGCTGAAAGACGGCCGACAATTCAACCTGATACCTGGAAAGAGCAGTGGTATTTGGTCAGAACTGAAATGCTAAAATCACTTAGCGATGCGGATACAGCAAAATGGCGAGAAGTATATGAACGCTGCTGCAGATTGCTAATCGAGAGATATCCATCTTCTCCCGATCATATAAAGTCGGATTTGGTTGATATGATCTGGGAAGCCGGTGCGTTAATTTACCAGAAAGGACTGTCTTGGGAAAAGCTTCATGATCAATTGCCATACCCAATCACGGATCATATACATAAACAGGAGACTTGGGAGAAAACAGTTCATTGGTGCCGCTTATTTCTAGATAATCTCCATCAAAAGCTGCATCCGAAAGACAATGCAAAGATTTCTACACTTAGCTCTGTTGTTGCTAAAACGAAAGAACTGGTAGAGAAAAATTTTAGTGAAGATATTCATTTATCATATATTAGTCAGATTGTTGGTGTTAGTGAAAGCTATTTAAGTAAGCAATTTTCGAAAGAAATTGGAATCAATTTCATTCAGTTTTTAACAAATTTACGGATCGAAAAAGCGAAAAAAGCACTGGAGGGTGGGATGAAAATATATGAGGTCTCAGAGCAAGTGGGTTATGTAAATCCAGAGCATTTTAGCCGTATATTCAAAAAAGTTACTGGTGTTAGTCCTCTAGCTTATCGTAAAGAAATGGAATAATGTTTTTGAATAAAAAAAGATCATAGAAATAACAAAGCATAACAAAAAAAATCAAGGTTTAATCAAAATAAATCATGTGTATCCGCTTTCAGAATTTATATGATTAAGGGGAGCTGTAAAGAGAGGAGAATTGAAGAATTCATACATAGGCATTGAACTATAAAAAGTTAGAGAAGGGATGTTCATAATGAAACGAAAATCATTAATGATCGCACTAATCTGTACACTCTGTTCGTCGATGTGGCTGAATGCAGTTCAAGCGGAGAAATCTTCAGATTTTGAGATGAAGACTTCCGCAACTGAATCTGCCGATTCTACTTTTACAGTTACATTAAAAGGGAAAGACATACAGGACTTGTATGCGTATGAAGCGAAATTTAATTTTGATCCTAAAGTACTTGAGATCGTAAAAGCGGAAACGAAGATCAAAGGTTTCTCTGTATCTCCAATAGTCAAAAACAACGAAATTACAATTGCCCATACCAAAATTGGCAATGTGAGTGGTGAAAAGGGCGACTTGGATATAGCGACGATCACATTTAAAACTAAAAAGGCAGGTACGACCGCTGTGAAATGGACAGCGCTTAAAATGCTTGACCGAAACCTCAAAGATCAAGTGTTTACCCCGAATCAATCCTCAGAATTTACCAAGATATTCAGTGACATCGTAGGGCACTGGGCGAAAAAAGATATCATGGAAATGGTAAACAAAAACATCGTTGAAGGTATGGACGCTGATACCTTTGCTCCGAATAAAAATATTACCCGAGCCCAATTTGCTGCACTTATAGCTAGAGCATTAGATCTTAAAGAAGGAACTGGAAGCAATCCGTTTACAGATGTTAAAGCGGGCGTATGGTATGAGGACACCGTTAAAAAAGCATATGCAGCTGGAATTATTAGCGGTATGTCTAAGACTAAGTTTGCGCCGGATAAGAGCATCACTCGTGAAGAAATGACCACCATGTTGATGCGTGCAAAAGCATACGCTTCCGGAGTGAAGGTAGACAGTCTTGCTTCAGGATCAACCAAATCATTTAAAGACGATAATAAGATTAGCCCTTGGGCGAAAAAATCAGTCGGTTTTGCCTTGAAGTCTGGCTTAATGAAGGGCAGAACAAAGACTACATTTGCTCCAAAAGCATCTGCTACAAGAGCAGAGTCCGCCGCAGTTATTAAGAGATTGCTAAACTCCAATTAATTAAGATATACGAATGAAGCTTGTAGCCGGCTCTTCGCAGAATCAGCTGAGATGTAGTGATACCTTTTGGCTGTTGTGACGGGTATAGTTTTCTGTACGAAGAGCCGGAAACAAATAGATTTGAACAAATAACATATGACGAGCCTTCACAGGGAAGGAGGGTTCTTTATAAGAAAATAATGTAAATAAATTACAAAATATGAATAAAAAGGTTGTGAAAATGAAAGGGATCTATTATGTCTATTCAATTTACTATGAAATGAGGTTCGTAGTGGATGAGAAAACGCTTCAAGTCGTTTAGCTTTCTGTTAACGATGTTGCTTGGCATACAGATGTGTCTGCCCTCAGCGGCCATCTTTGCAGCAGAAGAAACGGACATATATTTCAAAGATTACAATGATGGCAACATCGCTGGATGGACGGCGTTTCGAGGAACAACTACATTTACAGCAGATCAAGGTGCGGTAAAGGCGGTGACTCAAGGGGCTGTTTTTTTAGCAGATCAAGAGTCACCTCAAGTTGCGAATGCTGAATATGAGGTGAAGTTAAAGTTTAATCAAGCAGCAACTCGTTTTGGATTGGTCTACCGTTACAAGGATCAGGATAATTTTAATGCTATTCAGTATGATGTAGGCAGCTGGGGCTGGTACCAGATGAAAAATGGAGAGGCGACATATGGAAATATTTCTTCTCCAGCATTTACGTTTGCTGCAGGTCAACAGTATACCTTTAAATTGCGGTATGAGAAAGACACCGTGGACTTATCGATTGACGGCAACAATGTACTCACGACGAGCCTTCCAAGCTTATCTACAGGTGCAGGTAAGATTGGGCTTCGCAGCTGGTTTGATAACAAGACGATACTGATCGATGATGTGAAGGTAACCCCAATCATCACAAACGATCCGGTGCCGAAACCAATTACGATTATAGAAACTCTCAGATCCAATGCATTGGCTGTTGAAATCGATCAGGAATTCCCGCGTGTGAAAAAATACATATGGACAGACAACGGCGCGGAAATGAACGGACAGATAAACGGTTTTAATGAATTGAAAATAAACGGGAAGTCTTATTTCCCTGTGGCTTCTGATTTCACTAAGAAAGAAGCAGATGCCAATCAAGGGGAGTCGGCTTCTTACACACTTCAACTTCCAGAAATTAAAGTGAACATTAAAGTTGAGATGGAACTGAAGGACAATGTTCTTCACTTTAAAGTGACAGGCATTGAGGAATATGGAACGGTAAAGGTTAACAAGATTGAATTCCCGAATCATGACCTCATCTCTGTGCTGGGAACTGAGCCTAAAGCAGAGGAGACAGCTGCCTGGATTACCGGTGAGTGGAATATTGTGAAGGAAGAATACAACTATCTTACAAATGATTCACCAGCGGATGTAAGCGGGAGCCGTACTTATGCATTTTTAAACAACGATAAACTGGCAGCGAGTGTAATTACGAACGTTGTTGATGGCTTTGACAAGGTACGTGTTAAAGTGGCGACAGATACGGTATTGAATACCAAGAAGGCGGCACTTTCTGGTGGGGCATGGACGTATCGGGGTAGCACTGTGCTTGATCCAGAACCACTGCCTTGGGCAAAAGTTGTATTGACACCGGATGCAAACAAAGACGGCGTAGTAGATTGGCAGGATGGTGCAATAGCATACCGTGATCACGCTGATGCTCCATATCAAAGTGAACTGATCCGTGACAACATTTCATATATCAGCATGAACATAGGATCTACTACAACGTCTCCGTTTTTACGTGCTTTTGACAATGCGAAGAAAATAGCAAATCTTACGGACGGATTTGGACAGATTATTCTGTTCAAAGGTTACCAAGCTGAAGGCCACGATGATTCTCATCCTGACTTCGGCGGGCATATCGGTATCCGACAAGGTGGAGCGGAAGATTTCAACTATGTTCTGAGTGAAGGGAAGAAATACAATATCCGCGGCGGTGTACATATTAACGCAACGGAGTATATGTTGGATGCTTTTGAAATTAAGATGGAGAACTTGAATCAACCGCTTAGTAAAGGATGGGGCTGGTTAGACCAATCGTTCTATGTGAACAAAACGAAGGATTTGGAATCCGGCGAATTAAAGCGTCGTCTCGATATGTTGAAAAGCGATACCGGCGATAATCTGTCCTTTGTTTACGTGGATGTTTATACAGGTGCCGATTATAACGCGAAAAAGCTCGCAGAGTATATTAACGGGAACGGCTGGATGCTCGGTACCGAATTTGCTGGCCCACTTTACGAGCAGTCTACTTGGGTTCACTGGGGAACGGATCCTGGATATCCGAACCAAGGTAATGATAGTAAAATCATTCGTTTTATCCGAAATGAAACATTAGACGGATTCTTAACAACTCCACTGCTTAAAGGAAATAAGCAGGTTGGCGTAGGTTATTGGCAGAACAGTGCTCCATTCTACAGTTACCAATCAACAACTGCCGCATTCTTCAATCATAATCTACCAACGAAGTATATGCAGTATTTCCCGATTATCAAGATGACAGACAACCGAATCGATTTTGAAGAAAATGTGGTTGTTGAAAGAAAGAATGGCAAGATTCATCTAAGCAAGGATGGTCGTGACATTGCGATCATGACAGACAGCAGCAACATTAGTGATAGCACAGTGTTTATCCCTTGGAGTCCTGTAACAGAGGATAAAATCTATCACTGGAATCCTGCAGGTGGCAAGTCCACTTGGACACTTCCTGAATCGTGGAATGGAGTAACGACAGCACAGCTTTACAAACTTACTGACTTAGGTCGTGAACATGTTGGCAGTGTTGAAGTTACGGGAGGAAAAGTAACTCTTACAGCAGAGAAAGGCATTGGTTATGTCCTGTATAAGACGACCGCTCAAGAACAACCGGAAATGGTATGGGGCGAAGGAAGTCCAGCTAAAGACATGGGATTTGACAGCCAAGCATTCGGTTATTGGAAGAAATCTTCCACAGCTGCGAATACGGATCATATTAATTTTGTGAAGAACAGCAATGCGGATGACCAGCTTCAAGTTAAAGGTCCTGGTGATGCGCTCATCGAGCAGACGCTTACAGGTCTGACACCTGGTAAGACGTATTCTGCATCCGTATGGGCGAAGATCGATGGAAAGCGTAACGTTGAAATCGGTGTAAAACAGGGTGATGATCAAGTCACGAATGTTCTGGATAACACAGAGCATAAATACTTGTCCGGCCAGCACAAATATGTGGGTGCGAGTTTCCAACGGATTAAGGTTTCGTTTGACGCCGTCAGTGAGACAGCTGATCTTTACTTTAAAGTAGAAGAAGGAAATTCTACAGTAACCTTTGATGATGTGAAAATATGGGAGAACCCGACCAAGACCGATGCGGGAGATTCCGTGTTGTTTGAAGATTTTGAGAACGTAGATGAGGGATGGGGACCATTTGTTTATTCAAAATCGGGCCCAGTACGTACCCATCTGGTTGAAAAAGGCGGCAATCAGAACATGACTTATGTTTTGGATGGAACATGGTCGCTGAAGACAAATGAAGAAGGCACAGGTGAATGGCTGCGTACGCTGCCTCACACACTCAGGATGGAGGAAGATCATCGTTACCATCTAACAATGGACTACAATTCCGACGAGACAGACATGTACACCGTGGCAGTTCGTGTTAATGAGAATGGGGTTGTTCGTGACCTGGTTTCTGAGAATTTGAAAGAAGGTCGTCATACGCTGGATCTGTCCTTTTCAACGGAAGGGGCGAAAGACGCCTACCTAGCCATTATCAAGAACAAAGTGAACAATCAGAAAGAGTTAACTGGCACGCTTGTTGTGGATAATATTCGCGTCGATGATGAGGGTGCAATCGTTCCGGAGGAAGGCGTTTTGGTCACCAAAGTAACCTTTGCGCAGAATCAACTCGATCTGAATAAAGGAGAGTCTGCCGCCATTACCGCTCGTGTTGAACCGGTAAATGCGTATGATCGGTCATTACAGTGGAGCTCTGACAAACCTGAGGTTGTATCAGTGGATCAAACGGGTAAAGTGACGGCTCACCAGCCGGGTACTGCTACTATTACCGCAACAACGAAAGACGGTAGTAAGATAAGTGCAAGTGCAACAGTGAACGTGCATGCACCTAACGAATTAATTCCACAATCGCAGATGTCTGCAAGTGCAAGCAGCTTCCAGGCAGGTGATGAACCTAGCAATGCGATTGATGGAGATGAAACGACATTATGGCACACCAAATGGAGTCCAGCACATTTACCGGAGTCTATTACGCTGGATCTTGGAGGCAAATATAGCATTAATCAGTTTAACTACAAACCGAGAGCAGGTGCTTCCAACGGTACAATAACAGGCTACAACTTGTACACTAGTGTTGACGGAACGAATTTCACGAAAGTCGCAAATGGTTCATGGGCACGCGATGAAAAAACGAAAATTGTCCGTTTCAATGCTGTTGAAGCGACACATATAAGGCTTGAAGCCGTGGAAGGCGTAGGTAATTTTGCATCTGCAGCTGAGCTGAATGTGTTTAAGACCGTGGGTGAGTCCGAAGAGATTAAAGTGACTGGTGTTACAGTCGATAAAGAGCGGCTAGAGCTTAAAATAGGCAGTTCGGGTGAACTGAATGCACTCATTCAGCCTGAAAATGCATCGAATAAATCCTTACAATGGAGCAGCAGTGACGAAACCATTGCTACGGTTGAACAGAATGATGGAAAGGCGGTTGTCAAAGCCCTGAAAGTTGGGGAAACCGTGATTACGGTAACAACGACAGACGGCGGCTTCACCGCATCAACGCAAGTAATCGTAACTGAAGAAGATGTTGAACAGAAACATGCTTCATCTTTAACAGCGCCAAGTCAAGTTCAATCAGGAGAGCAATTCAGAGTTCAATATGGATTACGTAACCTGACAGAGACGATCTACGCGCAGGACATCAATATTGAGTACGACGCAGACAAGATGGATTTCGTTGATGCAAAGTCTCTGATTACAGGAGTTAGCATTATTGATTCAAACCACAGCACTCCTGGGAAACTCCGTTTTATTGTCGCTAGCGAAGGAGCAACGAATGGGATTAACAACAATGCAGAAGTGTTGGAGTTAACCTTTATAGCGAAGGAGATTGACCAGACAGAAAACGGTACAGTAGCCGTTAAGAGTGCAGTCATATCAAATGATCAAGGGAATGAGATCAATACCGTTGTATCATCAGTGAACATTGAAATCAGTAAGACGGGCACGGTTACAGACGGCGACATCAACGGTGATGGCAAAGTAACCATCGGGGATCTTGCAATAATTGCAGCTCAGTACGGTAAGACAACAGCAAGCCCAGATTGGGAACAAGCGAAGAAAGCTGACATCAACAATGATGGTAAAGTCGGATTGGAGGATCTGGTAATTGTAGCTCGTAAAATTGTTCAGTAATACGGCAAACGATGACAAGGCTAGGTACATGTGTGAGTAACAAAGCATGCTGTACCTAGCCTTGAAGTTTATAAACCAATTATTTTGGGGGATGAGAAAATTGAAAAGATGGGTTTCTGCTTTAACTATTTTTTGTTTGTTATTTTATTTGATACCGCTTCAAGCGGCATCCGCAGCGGTAGGGGAAAATGCCAAACCGAAAGTAATTCCAAGTCTTCAAGAGTGGACGGGAGGCAGCGGTTCGTTTGAGATGACCGCGAGTTCTCGAATCGTAATCACGACTAACACCTGTTCTTGTAAGTTACCTGCTGTAGCTGAAGTGTTTCAAGAAGATCTTCAAGAAATTACCGGATATGATCTACCCGTAGTAGTTGCCAAATCAGCTTCTAAAGGTGATTTCTTACTAATGATTGATAAAGAAGCCGACGAGACGATCGGTAAAGAAGGGTACTTCTTTGAAGTTGGAGATTACGTGAAAATCCATGCAAACACCGAGACTGGTGTGTTCTATGGAACTAGAACAGCACTTCAAATTTTGGAGCAGGATCCTGAGAAGTCGAGCATTGTGAAAGGGGTAGCGAAGGACTTCCCTAAGTATGGTGAACGTGGCTTTATGCTTGATGTAGGGCGCAAGTTTTTCACGATTGATTACCTGAAGGATTACGCTAAATTTATGTCCTATTATAAAATGAATGATTTTCAGCTTCATCTGAACGATAACGAAATCTTTAAGGATAACAGTCGGGAGCATTGGAACAAATACACGGCTTTCCGCTTAGAAAGTACCAAATATCCGGAATTAACGGCAAAGGATGGGCATTACACGAAGCAGGATATGAGGGAATTGCAGGATATCGCGGGAATTCGAGGACTTACGATAACACCGGAAATTGATACACCAAGTCACGCCCTATCCTTTACTATAGTTAGACCTGATTTGGTCAAAGACAATTTACCTGTCGATCATCTGGATATTACTCGTCAGGAAACTGTCGATTTCATCAAGGATGTATGGGATGAATATTTGGACGGACAGTGGTTTGATGCGGAAACATTTCATTTTGGAGCAGATGAATTCGCTCCGAATGATAGGTCCACATTTGAGGATTATCGAAAATTCCTCAATACGATGAATGAACATTTTAAGAGCAAAGGCAAAAAAGCAAGAATGTGGGGCAGTTTGTCTGCATTCCCTGGATCAACACCAGTGGATAAGGATATTGCAGTAAACGCTTGGAATAACGGATGGCAGGATCCGGTCAAATCCGTTCAAGAAGGATTTAAAATCATTAATACCGTGGATGGCCTGCTATACATCGTGCCGAAGGCTGGATATTACTATGATTATCTGAATTCTGAGTGGCTTTATAACAACTGGGACCCTACCAATTTCGGAGGAAATGTCCGTCTTCAGGAAGGTGAACCGAATCTGCTTGGCGGTATGTTCGGTGCATGGCACGATATGATGGGCAAAAAAGTGAGTGAAGCCGATGCTCATGACCGGATAAAGCAAGCGATGCCTGTCCTAGCCGAAAAAATGTGGAGAGGGAAATCCACTGATGGCACGTATGCCGAGTTTAAACAATTAGCAGCAAAATTAGGAGAAGGTCCTGGAACAAATCTTTTGCTGGAAGTTGAATCTGCTGGCGATGTTGTTGTTCATTATCCTTTCGAAGAGGGAACAGAGACGACAGTTGATCAGTCGGGCAATACTTACGATGGAACAAAGAGTAATGGTGTTACTTATGTGGACGAAGGCAAAACAGGGAAAGCTGTGAGATTCGGAAGCGTTTCAGATCACATCGAAACACCTCTTAAGGTGAAAGGTCTTCCTTGGACTGTCTCAGCTTGGGTTAAGCTTGATGAACAAGAGGCAGATGAGATGATATTGATGGAATCTGCTTATGGTGCTCTTAAATTGAAACAGAAAGGCACCCCGTATGCAGGATTTAGCCGAGAAGGTTACGATTTCAACTTTAAAGCTGCGATTCCGGTCGGGCGTTGGGTACATGTAGCGTTCAAAGGCGATTTGAGCGGAACTTCTCTATTTATTGATGGGGAGCTAAAAGGAACCGTTTCGGAAACAACATATCTTCACACAGCGGTTGTTGGCAGCAAGTCGAATTCATTTAAGGGGCTGCTCGATGAGTTTAAGATCTTCAATCGTACCCTTTCAGGCAAGGAAATTGCACAAGAGGCGGGATCGCCTGATTGGACGATCAATTTGGCTGCACACAAAACAGCGGTAGCTTCATCCGTTGAAGTACCTCAATTTTCAGCTAACCTTGTTGTGGATGAGATCACTTCCGGTGCATCACGCTGGTCCTCTAAGTATACGGACAATGAGTGGATCTACGTTGACCTTGGCCAAAGCATGGACATAAACAAAGTTGTTTTTACATGGGAAAACGCCTATGCGAAGGGATATAAAGTTCAGGTATCCGATAATGCGGAGAACTGGCGGGACGTATTTACGACGAGCGCTGGAGTTGGTGGCGTAGAAATCATTAAATTCCCGACCGAAAAGGCGAGATATGTTCGAATGCTGGGCACAAAACGCGCTGGAAGTTATGGTTACTCCATGTATGAATTTGAAATCTACGCACCTAATCCAGATGATCCTGTAGATGTTCCGGAGCCAGTGAGATATTCAGCAAACTTTGAGAACAATTCATTGGATGGATGGGAGCATGTTATTGGTAAAGGCGTAGGGAAAATGGAGCTAGTTGAAGCACCTGATCAGGCAGGAGAACATGCCGTCAAGTTCACCTCGAACAGTGTGAACAATCTGTTTGTAGATCAGCAATCTCCAATCGTCGGTGATGGTGAAATCGAGTTCAAGATTACTCCGCAAACGGATACGATTCGATCTGGAGTTGTCTTCCGTTATGTCAATAATGATGCCTGGGCATATGTGGGCTTTGACCAAGGGTCTTGGTATTGGGTGAACGCACAAGATACTTATGGTGCATTAACCAACGCACAGGGAGCAAGGTTGAAAAAAGGTGAGACAGCGACAGTAAAGGTCAAGTTTGAAGGTAAGCATGTGACGTTGACTGTCAATGGCACGACATATTATGAGGGTGCTATTGCGCAGCTTCCAACAGAAGCTGGAAAAATGGGAGGCAGAGTCTTCGGTCCATCTGTCTCGGTGTTTGATAACTTTATGTACAGCAATAACGTTGCGGAAGTTCCGGTAACGAGTATCGAGCTGGATAAAGCTGAGATTTCACTGAATGCAGGAGAAACAGAAGTGCTAACTGCTTCACTAAAACCGGGGAATGCAACGAATAAGCAAGTGACTTGGTCCAGCAGTGATGAGACTGTTGCTACGGTTCAAGTTCAAAATGGGAAAGCCGTCATCACTGCCCTCAAGGCGGGTACAGCTGATATTACTGCGACTACCGTGTCCGGCGGACATAAAGCTGTAAGCAAGGTTACCGTAGTTTCAGATGTTCCAGGTGAGACAGCGACACGTTTAACAGCTCCACAAACCATTCCGTATGGACAGAATTTTGATGTAAGGCTAGGTCTTCAACATGTTACGGAGTCCGTGTATGCGCAAGATATCACGATTGACTACGATTCTTCGCTGATGGATTTTGTATCCGCAAATTCGTTAGTGGATGGCGTTGGCGTCCTTGAGACAAAGAATTCAGAAGGAGTCGTACGGCTGATTTTGGCTAGTCAAGGTTCTGGGAAAGAAATTAAAGGAGATGTCGATGTCGTTGATATTACCTTTAAGGCAAAGGATCTAACAGAACCACAATCTGGACGTATTGCTGTGAAGAGTGCAGTTCTGGGAGATAGCGAAGGACAGGAAACAAGTGCACTAGCTTCATCGGTTCAAGTAGAGTTTACAACGACGACGAATCCTGAACCTTCTACAGATTTGAACGGTGACGGTAAAGTCAGCATTGGCGATTTGGCTATTGTAGCAGCGAACTACGGTAAGACTTCTGCAGACGCAGGATGGGATAAGGTGAAACACGCAGATCTTAATGGCGACGGTAAAATCGATCTGATGGATCTAGTGCTGGTAGCGCAAGACATCGTTATTAATTAGTTATTAAAACGAGTGGATGGTGAGAATGAATGAAGCTAAAGCGAGTTCTGCCGTTGTTATTACTCTTCTCCATGATTTCTGCTAATTTCACAGGACTTCACACGAATGCAGCCGTTTCGCCAGATTATCCGGAGTGGAACAACAATCCGGAAGTTTTCCAAGTTAACAGGGAAGCTCCCCATGCTTCCTTTATCCCTTATGGTGATGTCAATTCCGCGCTGAAAGGCGCGGATATGATGTCAGCGATGCTTGACTATCCCTCGCCTTATTATCAGTCACTAAATGGACAATGGAAGTTTAATATGGCGAAAAATCCAGCTTCCAGGCCGGTTGATTTCTACAAAGAAACTTACGATACAAGTGCGTGGAAAGACATCAAGGTTCCGGGGAATTGGCAGTATCAGGGGTATGATTTTCCTATCTATACGAATGTGACATACCCTTTCTGGGGAAATGGAAACAGCACAAACGTTCAACCGCCATTTGCTCCAACGGAATATAATCCAGTCGGCTCCTATCAGCGGACATTCACCGTCCCCGCTAATTGGGATGGCAGACAGACATTCATCTCTTTTCAGGGCGTGGAAAGTGCATTCTATGTATGGGTGAATGGTGAAAAGGTTGGTTACAGTGAAGATAGCTTTACAGCCAAGGACTTTAACATTACCCCTTACTTGAAAGCTGGTGAAAACAAACTATCGGTTGAAGTGTATCGTTGGTCGGACGGTAGTTGGCTCGAGGATCAGGATTTCCTTCGTCTTAGCGGAATCTTTCGGGATGTTTATCTGTTCAGTACACCATCGGTTCAAATCCGTGATTTTACCGTAGTTACGGATTTAGATGCGGAGTATAAAGATGCTTCCTTGAATTTGAAGGTGGATGTCCGCAATTTAACAGATGATACTCCTGGTAATCATACCGTTGAAGCTATGCTATTCGATGCGAATGAGCAACCGGTGTTTCAAGAACCTATCATTATGGATGCCAGATTGAATGGAAAATCAGAGGTGGAAGTGACCGGAACGAAACAGGTGACGAATCCTTTGAAATGGTCGGCTGAATCACCGAACTTGTATACACTCGTCTTCAGTCTGAAGGATTCAAGCGGAAAGGTGATTGAAGCCGCTGGTACAAGAGTCGGTTTCCGGGAGTTTGAAGTCGAGGTAGCGGATGATGGCAGTGGAAAACAGCAAATGAAGCTGAATGGTAAGCCAATTTTGCTTAAAGGCGTGAATCGTCATGAAGCAAGTCCGGACACGGGACGCGCGCTCGATCCGGATCTCATGATTAAAGATATCGAACTCATGAAGCAGTACAATATAAACTCTGTGCGGACGTCTCATTATCCGAATCATCCGTTTTGGTATGATCTGGCGAACCGTTACGGCATTTATGTTTTGAATGAAGTGAACCTTGAAACTCACGGGGTTTGGAATTCCATTCCGACGAATAAACCGGAGTGGCTGGAGAATGTTAAGGACCGTTCGGCAAGCCTCGTGGAAAGAGATAAGAATCATCCATCGGTTCTGATCTGGTCGCTTGGGAATGAATCCGGAACGGGCTCTAACTTTATCGCACAATCTGAGTACATTCGTAGTCTGGATCCAACACGGCCGATTCATTATGAAGGGTACAACGATGCAAGAGTTACCGATATGGTCAGCCACATGTACTCCCCGGTTTCAACCGTAGAGACGTATGCGAAGAGTAGTGATCCGCGTCCTTATATTTTGTGTGAATATGCTCACGCGATGGGGAACAGCGTTGGAAATCTGCAAGAGTATTGGGATGTCATTCGTAAATACCCGAATCTGCAAGGTGCGTACATTTGGGATTGGGTCGATCAAGCCGTTCGGTTAAAGACACCATCTGAGCGAACTTATTTGACAGACGATAGCCAATCTTTTGAAGCGGATTATACAGGTGTTGTTGAGGCGAGTGACGGTGATGTTACAGGCGTACTTAAGCCGAACAGCAACGTGTCTCCTTCCGTGACACTGCCGAACGAATCGAAGTTTAACCTTACGGGTCCATTAACGGTGGAAGCATGGGTGAAGCCACTTGCTAACATTGCGAACAGCCCAATTGTGGCAAAAGGCGATACTCAATTTTCCTTAAAAATGAACGGGAATAACAAGCTTGAGTTTTTTGTATATCGAAATGGTGTATGGACAGCAGCCACTGCGGATTTGCCTTCAAATTGGTTGAACAACTGGCATCATGTTGCAGGTACTTATGACGGAACGGACTTGAAGCTTTTTGTAGATGGAAAGATCGTGGCAACCAGAGCGTTTACAGGAAATATTTCTGCTAACTCTCATCCTCTGACAATTGGTAAGGACGCACAATTAGGTAGAACTTCAAACATGATGTTCGATAAAGTGCGTGTCTACAACAAGGGGTTAACGCTTGAAGAGCTGAATGACAATACGCGTACACCAAACCAAAATACCGTACTATGGATGGACTTTAATCCTGCGAATGCGAAGTCTGAGCCGCTGGAATCCATTGAATACCTTGGCTACGGTGGAGACTATGGAGATTCTCCGAATGACGGTAATTTTTCGGCTAACGGACTGGTTACATCGGAACGTGTTGTTCAGCCTGAACTGTTAGAAGTAAAGCAGGTTTATCAGGACATATTGGTTAAAGACATTGATTTATCGACTGGTAAAATCGAGCTTAAAAACGAGTTTTTGTTCACAAATTTAAATGAATATGAAGGAACCTGGGAAGTAAAAGCCGATAATCAGGTGATCGAACAAGGAGTTATCGATGAATCGGCACTTAATATCCCTGGACTTTCCACAAAACAGATAACTCTTCCTTATAAGATGCCAACTTCCAAGCCTGGAGTAGAGTACTGGATTAACATCAGCTTTAAGCTGAAACAAGACAAATTATGGGCGGAAAAAGGGCACGAAATTGCGAAGCAGCAGTTCAAGCTGCCTGTAGATGTGGAGAACTCACCGGTTCTGGATCTTTCAAAAATGCCGGAACTTACGGTGGAGGAAAATGATCAGCGAGTAACTGTATCAACAGAAGATATGGAGATTGTGTTCAACAAATCAACAGGTACGCTCGGTTCATTCCAATATGAAGGAACTGACCTGATCAAGAATGGACCAGTTCCGAACTTCTGGCGAGCACCGATTGATAATGATGTTGGAAATGGTCATCCAAATAGAACGGCAACTTGGAAAAACGCAGGAAAGAATAGAACCGTGAACCGTGTTCAAGTAACCAAGATTGGAGAAAAGACAGTACGAATTGATGTGGAAGAAACACTTCCAACATCAACGGCATCCTCTTATAAGACATCGTATACGATTTTTGCAAACGGAGATATCAAGGTATCAAACGAACTGAAACCGGGCGCTGCAACCCTGCCAGAAATTCCTGAAGTAGGTAATCTAATAATGATCCCTGGACAGTTCGAACAGATGACTTGGTACGGAAGGGGACCGGTAGAGAACTATCAGGATCGTAATTCTGGATCGGATATTGGTCAGTATAGCGGTGCTGTTAAAGACCAGTTCTTCCCTTATATTAAACCTCAGGAGACGGGGAATAAAACGGATGTACGCTGGGTTGCACTCACCAATAATGATGGGGCAGGACTCATGGCCATTGGAAGTCCAGTCATTGAAGCGAATGCCTTGCATTATGCACCGGAGGATCTGGACGGTCCGAAACATCCTCATGAATTGCAATATCGCGAGGATATTACACTTCGGTTGAATTACAAACAGATGGGACTTGGAGGTGACAACAGCTGGGGAGCTAAGCCTCATGCTCCATATATGCTTCTAGCTAATAAGACGTACAACTATAGCTATACGCTTAGACCAATTCCTGCGAACACGAACGATCTTATGAGCTTGAGTAAAGGAGTCTCAACGATACATCTTGTTCAAGCTATTAAAGTCGATGGAAAAGCTCTTGCCGGTTTTGATCCGGAGAAATCCAGCTATACCTATAACGTGCTGCGGGGCACGACTAAAGTGCCTGTGGTTACCGCTGTAACAGCGGGTGAGAGCGTCGTTATCGATATCAAACCTGCTAAGGACCTCACGGGAACAACTGTAGTTACGGCAACATCTGAGGACGGTAAGACAACCCAAACCTACGAAATTAAGTTCAATGTGGTGGATTACTATTTAAGTGATATGAATTGGAAAAGTGCGACTACGGGCTGGATGACCGTACAGAAGGATAAGAGTGTGGAAGGCAACCCGATCCGCCTCATGGGATCTTCTGGAGTCGTAACTTATGAAAAAGGTATTGGGACGCATGCAAACTCAGAAATTATCTATGATTTGAGCGGACAGTCTTTCAAAACCTTTGAAACCATCGTTGGGGTTGACCAAGAAATTGGGAGTACAGCTGCTGGTAAGAACACAGTCGTGTTCCAGGTGTTTCTTGACGGGGAAAAAGCCTATGACAGTGGATTAATGAGAGCTGCTACACCAGCGAAAGAGGTTCGCTTAGACATTAGTGGTGTCAAGGAATTAAAACTGGTTGTCCTTGATAATGGAGACGGTAACGAGCAAGACCATGGTGACTGGGCGGACGCCAAGTTGATCAAAGGCGAAGAGCAGGAACCTGCAACGGATACCCATATCACAGGTCCGGATCAAATTACAGCTGGGAAGACCTTTGATCTGGTTTACAACCTTGGCAACACACCTCAAGAAGCATACGCTCAGGACTTAACTTTTACGTATGATCCAACACAACTAGAGTACATTTCCACTGAAAAAGCAGATGAGGATACGATGATTGTGAATGAGCTGAAGACTTCAGGGCAAATTCGACTCATTCTTGCCAATCCAAATGGAGGAGATGCCAAGGGAGAAACACTGAAGCTCCGCTTTAGTGCAAATGCAACAGACGCAGAGCAAACCGCTACAATTACGCTTGCTAAGCTGCTGATCGCTAACAGCCTCGGGGAGGAAAAAGAGCTGACTGGTGGTTCACACCAGATTCATATCAAGAAGGGCAGCATCGTTAATAAGGAAGCTCTCATTGCCCTTATTGCCGACGCTCAAAGTAAGCTTGACGCGGCGGAAGAAGGTAATGATGAAGGACAGTATCCGGTTGGATCGAAAGCTGTGCTCCAGGCTGCAATTGATAAAGCTCAAGTTGTCGCTGACGATTCAAGTGCTGAACAATCCGAGGTCGATCAATCGATCCTTGATCTGACAAATGCACTGAACACGTTCCTGGACTCTGTAATCAAACCAACAGGTGAGATCGGTGACCTTAATGGAGATGGTAAAATCTCGATCGGTGACCTGTCCATCGCTGCGGCTGCTTATGGAAAAACTTCTGCAGATCCAGATTGGAACAAGTACAAAAAATCCGATGTGAACAAAGACGGTAAGGTAGACATTAGTGACCTTGCATTTATCGCACAGAAAATACTTCAGTAAAAAAACGAAAGACCTATAACATCATGAATAGCGGCAAGACAGGGATTTCATCACAGCTAATGCTGTAGTATCTTGTCTTGCCGCTTCATTTATTTTCTAGGAAGTGAGTGCAATGAATTTAACACCAAGATCAAGGAGGTGATAATCAGCGCTAGAGTATTGAGGGTACGGGGGCAAGAAAGTGGAGAAATAGAGTAAGCGGCAAGATCAATGAATCATTTGAATGGAGGAAAATGATTGACGACGACTATTAATCGCTTCGGTACATGGATGCTTGCAGTGGTGATCCTTATCTTTACAGGGCTCATGCTACGCCCGGAAATCGCCCATGGTGCTACCGTGGGGAACATTTCCGATTTCGCTCAGAAGAATGATAATACCTTTGAAATCACATCTGGTTCAGATAAGATTAAAATCATTTTTCAGCGAGAAGACATGGTAAGGATATGGCTTGGCGTGAATGGTCAATTTAAGGAACTGACAGGCAAAAGCACCGAAAAACCAATTGAACCTATTGTTATTAAGGAAGATTTCGGATCGGTACAAGTAAAATGGTCCGATGAAGGCAGCTATTACAAGATGGAGACGAACAAATTTATACTGAGAGCTTACAAAAGCCCTTTGAAATTCGCTATGTACAAAAGTGATAACGAAACCGTGGTATGGGAAGAAGCAGCAGGTTTGAACTACAACGGACAGTCCACATCCCAGCAACTGGTCAGAGGTGAGGACGAATATTATTACGGTGGCGGAATGCAAAATGGATTTTTCAACCATCGTGATCGTAAAATTGCGATTGCCAATAACTATGGAGACTGGGGAAGCGGAACGGTATCCAATCCATCGCCGTTCTACTTGAGTACTGCAGGATATGGTGTTCTTCGAAACACGTTTCAAAGCGGTACATATGATTTCGACACGACTGTTAACTTGACCCATAACGAGAACCGTTTTGATGCTTACTATTTTTATGGTGAGACGATGAAAGACATTTTAAATGCTTACACAGATCTAACAGGTAAACCTTCTTTGATCCCGCGTTGGGGAATGGGTCTTGGGGATGCGGATTGTTATAACAGAGCTCCTGAAAAGACCTCTGACGTTGTTGATCTAATAGCAAAAAAATACCGTGAACATGATATGCCAGGAGCCTGGATTTTACCGAATGACGGATATGGCTGTGGTTATCAGGACCTGAAATACACGGTGGATGAACTCCATAAGGAAGGTTTTTATACCGGATTATGGACCCAAAATGGGGTAGATAAAATTGCACAGGAAGTAGGCGTAGATGGCACTAGACTAGCGAAACTCGATGTAGCCTGGGTTGGACCTGGGTATGACTTTGCTTTAGGCGCAAGCAAGCAGGCATATACAGGGATTGAAGATAATTCGGACAGCCGAGGTTATGTATGGTCCGTTGGTGGTTGGGCGGGCACTCAGCGTTATTCTACAGTATGGTCAGGAGATCAGTCGGGGAACTGGGAATATATTCGTTTCCATATTCCTTCTATGATTGGTGCGGGTTTATCCGGAATTCCTTATTCGACCGGGGATGTCGATGGGATTTTTGGTGGAAGCGCTAAAACATACGTACGGGATCTGCAGTGGAAGATATTCACTCCTATTCTGATAAACATGTCCGGCTGGGCCGCGAAAGATAAGCAGCCATGGGTATGGGGTGAACCTTATACAAGCTACAACCGAGAAGCGCTGAAGCTAAGACAGCGATTGACCCCATATTTGTATACCTATTTAAATGAAGCCTATGAGAGCGGAGCTCCGCAAGTAAGAGGTATGATCTATTCCTATCCGGATGATCCGAACTCCAAGGGAACGTTAACCCAGTATCAATTCATGTCAGGTGAGTCATTCCTCGTAGCACCTGTGTATACCGACACGACTATGAGAAATGGGATTTACCTTCCTAAAGGTAAATGGATTGATTATTGGACGGGAGAGGAACATTACGGTTCGAAAATGTTGGATGAATACGAAGCTCCGTTGAATCGTTTGCCGCTTCTAGTTAAAGCGGGAGCTATCATTCCTATGTATCCGGAATCTTTATATGACGGTGAGATCCCTCCTGATCCAATTACTTATGATATTTATCCTTATAAATCGTCGAGTTTTACGATGTATGAAGATGATGGTACATCGAAGGAGCATCGCAGTGGCAAATTTGCAAAAACATTAATTACTTCCACCGCTCCTGAGCAAGGAACCGGAGATTTGATTATTAAGGTTGGAGCAAGTGTTGGTGATTATAAAGGCAAATTGGAGACACGTAAGAATCAGTTTACGATCCACATGCCAGATCAACCAACTGCCGTAAGTGTAGGAGGATCCTCTTATGCTGAACTGCAGACAAAAGCTGCATGGGATGCGGCTACAAGCGGTTGGTATTATGATGCAGCTGAGAAAGGCGGTATTCTCTACGTAAAAACACCATCTTTACCAACAAATCAGGAATTTGAAGTCAAGGTATCAGGCTTCACGGCTGATACAACTCCGCTTATCGATGCAGTCAAAATCGAATTGCCTAAAGAGGATACCGATCCAAGTCGTATTCCACA
Source organism: Paenibacillus sp. GCM10028914 (assembly GCF_042666275.1). NCBI lineage: Bacteria > Bacillati > Bacillota > Bacilli > Caryophanales > Paenibacillaceae > Paenibacillus > Paenibacillus sp. GCM10028914. The sequence continues at coordinate 84,000 of NZ_JBHTFO010000012.1, read as the reverse complement.
GGAAGATATGATTGCAACGGCAACGAATGCTGCATCGGATACGCCTGCAGCAAATGTACTGGATGGCAGCTACGAATCGATATGGAGCACCACGAAGGGTGGAAGCGCAGGACTTCCACAGAGTATTACGTTGGATCTCGGAATTAAGCAGTATATAAATAAGCTTAAATATTTACCGAGACAGTATGGCGGCAAGGACGGCACGATTACAGCTTACAAACTGTATACAAGTATGGATGGAACTAATTATAGCCTGGTAAGCACTGGACAGTGGAATGATGACAAATTGGAGAAGACAGTAAGCTTTGATACGGTTGAAGCTGTTTTTGTGAAGCTGGAAGTAACCGAAGGTGTTGGTGGCCTTGCATCCGCTGCCGAAATCAATTTGTATCGTGATCTTTCACAACCATCACCGACAGCAATACCTAAAAATGAGATGACAGCATCAGCGAAAAGCTTCCAATCTGGCGCTGAAGCCGCTAAAGCGATTGATGGAGACCGGAATTCCGTCTGGCATACGAAATGGGACGGATCCGACAAGCTCCCACAATCCATCATTCTAGATCTTGGCAAGACCCGAAATATTAGTCAGTTCCGGTATGCTCCGCGTTTAGATGCCGGCAACGGAACCATTACTTCATACAACTTATATGTCAGTAAGGACGGTGAAACCTATACGAAGGTTTCCACGGGTACCTGGTTAAGAAACAACCTTAAAAAGTACATTCTTTTCGACAGTGTTTCTGCACGTTATGTCAAGTTAGAAGCTACTGCCGCTTTAGGAGGTTTTGTATCGGCTTCGGAGCTTGATGTCTACGAAGCACCAAAGGTAGCCCCGTCAGTAGAACTAATTTCAGAAGGAAAGCCGGCAACGGCGGATAGCTCTGATCAAGCGCATCCTGCAGGTCACGCTAACGATGGAAACATGGATACCTACTGGGCAGCAGCGGATGCGAACAATGGTCATAGCTGGACGGTTGATCTCGGTGTGATGCACTCGATTCAATCATCCGAGGTTTCTTTTGAACACAGTAACAAGGCATATCAGTACAAAATTGAGGTTCGGGAGACTGCAAACTCCAATTGGATTACGGTAACGAATCGAACCGAAAACCAGGCAACTGGCACGATTCAAGATACATTTGGAAGCCAAGGTAGATACGCCAGAATTACGATCACTGGACTGCCTGATGCGGAGTCAAAGGCTGCTATTCGCGAATTCAAGTTGTTCGGCATTCCGCTGGAAGACGGACAGAAAGTTACGGGCATTAAACTTGACCCTAAGACACTCTCACTCAAGGTGCTGGACGCTCCGGTTCCGTTAACAGCGACAATTGAGCCTGAGAATGCCGGTAATAAGACTGTAAAGTGGGTAAGCAGTGATCCTGGTGTTGCCAGCGTAGACAGTAAGGGAATAGTTACTCCAAAAGGTCCGGGTACAGCAACGATTACCGCGACGACGGAAGAAGGCGGGTTCACGGATACAAGTGAGGTGACAGTTACTGGACAGAGCAACCTAACCGAAATTCCGCAAAGTCAAATGAGCGCTGAAGCTACGAGCTCTGAAGCAGGCGTAAACGATCCTAATCTTGCACTCGACGGAAATCCAGATACACATTGGCATACGAAGTGGTATAACGTTGACCCACTTCCACAGTCGATTATGGTGAATCTGGGTGGAGAGTATACCATCAGTAAGCTTGGGTACTTGCCTCGGCCGGATGAAGGTAATGGCACAATTACGGCTTACAACGTGTACACAAGCACAGATGGTGTGAATTACACTTTGGTGACAAGCGGCAACTGGCTGAGAAATAAACAGCTTAAGGAAGCGAATTTCGTTCCGGTGAAAGCAACTCACATTAAACTTGAAGCTGTAAAAGGTGTTGGTGAATTTGCATCCGCAGCTGAGATTACGGTGTATCAAGTACAGCAGGAAACGGCTCATGTGCAGGCCGTGTTGAGTGCTGATTCGTCTGTTACATCCGGCAAGCCTCTTGTTGTTCGGTATGATGTGAACAACATCTCCGGGAAGGTATTTGCACAGGATATCACCATTCAATACGATGCTGACCGCATGGATTATGTGTCCGCTAAATCGCTGATCCAAGGTGTTGCTATTGTAGAAGAGTCAACCAAAACCCCTGGAATACTTCGTCTAATTATGGCGAGTGAAGGTGCGGAACACGGATTAACAGGAAATCAGCAAATTGCCGAGCTGACATTCCAAACCAAAGAAGTATCTGAGACCGTCACTGTCAATATTAGCGTTTCAGATGTACTCCTAGGTGATGAAGATGGAACCGAGACGTCGGCGGCACCGGATACCATCTCTGTTGAAGTGAAACCAGAACAAACAGGAGGAGTATCAGGTGATCTTAACGGCGACGGAAAAGTCAGCATTGGTGACCTGGGTATTGTTGCTGCACACTATGGCAAAGATTCTTCAAGTCCAGATTGGCAGCAAGCGAAGCGTGCAGATGTGAATGGTGACGGGAAGATCGATCTCATGGATCTAGCCGTTATTGCTCAAAAAATCGTTCAATAATCTTTTTCGTGATGAGGAGGGTACAAAGTGATTCGTGAAGTGCTAACGAAGCGTCTTGTACCCGTCATGATTCTGTGTCTGATTCTGCAATCTTTCTCCATGAATCCTTCTGTTAGCGCCTCTGCTTCTAACAATGACATGAAGCAGAGTGGGCTAACCTTGATCAACAATAAACGAGTGGAGTCAGCCGTAATCTGGTGGAGTAAAGATAGCAGCTCCACTGTGACGCCTTATGCTGCAGCAGAATTGCAGAGTTATCTCAAAAAAATGACGGGTAGTAAAGTACCGATCGTGAAAGGAACGCCTGCTGGTGAGAGCAGCGGACTTGATCACCTATCGAGTGCACTTATTGTTGTCACTGGGGATGACGCTAAGAACTATACGGACAACAATCAAGGCGCGAGCTTCCCTATTGAGTGGTTGAGTTCCGCTAACAACAAGCTTAACGGAGCGAAAGAAGATTCATTTGTGACCGAGACAGCAGGGAATCAAATTGTACTCGCTGGGGAGAATGATCGGGGAACTTTGTATTCCGCTTACGAAATGCTAGAAAGTCTGGGTGTACATTTCTTTGCTCCTAATTTTAAGTATTACAACAATTTTGCAGAGTTAGTACCTCAGAACAGTACGGTTGTGGTTTCAAGTTTAACCGAAGGTATTCATGAGCCTGACTTTAAAGTTCGAAGAAAGTATGTTGAGGAAGGCTGGAGTCATTCATCGGAAAATTTACCTGCACTGATCGATTGGATGGCCAAGAATAAACTGAATACACTAGTGGTTCCCTATGATTATATTGCTGAAGGGAATACACGATGGGATGATTGGCGTCAACAATTGATTCCAGAGCTTAGTAAGCGGGACATCCTTGTTGAGGTGGGAGGACATGGGTTTGAAAGCTTCCTCCGCAAGGATAAATACGGAGCTGCTCATCCGGATTGGTTCATATCTGGGTACAATGTGTTCAATATTGCGAACGAGGAAGCAGTAGATACTTATGTAAGCGAGGTTATTTCTTATTTGAAGGAGCGTCCTGAAATCGGAATTTTTGACGCATGGCCTCCAGATGTCGCTAGCTGGCCTCCTGTCGTAATCGCAAAGTTCGGCAGCTCCGCCAATGCATATGCTTATGTCGTAAATAAACTACACGCGAAAGTACAGCAAGAACTGCCTGGTGTCAGAATTGAGGCGATCGCGTATTCCACACATGATCAGCCTCCAAGCAGTGAGTATATGTATGATGAGTCCATATTGATTGATTTTGCTCCATACTTCCGTAGTTATCGGGATTCCGTATTCGATCCTAATTCTTCAGTCAACAAACCGTCGGTGAATTTGATCAATAAATGGAGCAGCGTATTTAGCGGAGATCTTACCATGTACGAATATTACCGCAGGTATGCTTTCCATTCACTTCCGGTCGTATTTCCAAAATTGATCGGTGAGGAACTTCCGTATTACAAAACTATTGGGATGAACGGCATCGGCACATATTCGGAGCCTGGAGATTGGATTACGTTTGAGATTACGCACCTAATCTTAGCGAAGATGTCCTGGAATTCGGACTCGAATCCGGAAGAGCTGATTAGTAATTATGTTCAAGCGAGATTCGGTAACGCTACCGATGAGATGGCTCAATATTTCAACCTGGTTGAGGAGGCTGGCAGAGCTGTATTTAATCAGCCGACAGGTGATTATAACAACTTAAATGCAGTGACCAAAGCGCGGAATAATTACTTGCAGGCAAAATCGCTGTTGTCTACTGCTCTGGAAAAAGCCCCAAGCGCAAGTTCCATGGCGTTTATGATTGAGCGATTGGGATGGAACATAGACTTTGCCATTGCAGATACTGAAGCGGAGTTTTACAGATTAGGTAATGATACGGCGAAAGTGAGGGAAGCAAAGCTTCAAGCGCAAGCATTGCTATACACCCATCGTTTCGATGGCATCATGCTGCAGAACTCTTACTCTCTTCGCAGATATCTGAGTGGTTTCGGGCAATCGGCTTGGATTTATAAGCTGAATCGCGGAGAACTGAAGCAGGCGCCAATGACTTCGTTTGGAACTTACCAGAATAATGATATTGGTAACATCGTGGATGGGAATGAGGAGACGGTCTACTGGTCGAATGTGAATCCTGTTAGCGGAGATTATGTGGGAGTTGATCTTCAATCGGTTCAAAAGATTAAGCAAATTAACCTGCTTATGTCTACATCGGCAAAACCGAATGATTACATTCGTCAAGGTGTAATTGAGGTGTCCAGTGACTTTAAAGAGTGGAGAACAATTGCTGAATCTACGAATCAAGCGGAGATAAAACTCACGATTGAAGATGGAACAGAGGCCAGATTTATTCGCTTCCGTTCAATCGGCTCACAGACCCAATGGGTCATCGTTCGTGAGTTCACTGTAAGCGCCGAAGCCATTGATGAACCAGGTGAAGATGGCGAACTTCGTACTACGCTTGTGACGGATAAGAGTGAAGTTCTTCCTGGTGAATCGGTGAACGTAGTAATGGGAATTAAAGATATGTCTAATCCTGCTTACGCGCTGGATATCAATCTAGAATACGATCCTAGTGTGTTGGAATTTGTGTCCTCGAAGTCGATTAAAGATGGAATTTCCCTTGTGGAGACGAAAAGCTCCTCCGGAAAAATACGATTAATTGCAGCGAGTGAGGGTGAACAGCACGCACTTTCAACAGGAGCTGATATTGTAGAACTTACTTTTGTCGGCAAAGAAACCGATGTGCCAGTTACCGCTGCCATTAAAGTACAGGAAGCTGTACTTGGTGATTCAGAGGGAGAAGAGGTGCAGGCTGCTTCATCTTCAACAAGTGTTACAGTACAGCCGGATACAACTCCAATTCCGGACAGTGATGTCAATGGAGATGGTAAAGTAAGTATCGGCGACCTCGGTATCGTTGCAGCTCATTATGGCAAGGATTCGACAAGCCCGGATTGGCAGCAAGCGAAGCGTGCAGATGTGAATAAGGACGGCAAGATTGACATTGCTGACCTGGCTCTGATTGCTAAAAAAATTACAGAATAGCATTGCAAACAAGGTAGGGCAGCCTTTCTTGAGGCTGCTCTCCTGCCTTACTTGTTAATTGAAGGGAGAAACGTCTGATGCAAGGACTTTACCGAAGATCGCTGATGCTTCTGGCAGGAGCACTAGTATGTATCATCGTTGTTGTCAGCAGGACAGCACTTGCAGACGCAGCAGAACAGGCAAAACCTAAAATAGGTGTAAACGCTTACCATGTTGATTGTTCCTCAACTGTTGATGGAAGCGGCACATTGATCAGTCCTTTTTCCAGCTTAAGCTCGATTAACAGTATGGAACTGCAACCTGGAGATTCTGTTTTGTTTAAGCGGGGGGCCACTTGTCTTGGTCAATTCGCTCCTAAAGGCTCAGGTTCTGAGACGGAGCCCATCGTGATTGGCGCTTATGGTACGCAAGATGTAAAACCTATTATTAATGCCGATGGCCAGACCAATGCGATTTTATTGAAGAATATGGCCTATGTCCAAGTATCTGATCTAGAACTGCTCACACCCGGCGATAATCGTACGCCGCGCCGCGGTATTTATGTTCTAGGTGTGGATGCTGGAGATTTGCCCGGTGTTGTGTTACGTGATTTGTACATACACGATGTTCGAGGCCAAATGCCTTCAACAACGGGTGGAGGATCGACTTCAAGTGCAGGTAAATTTGGAAACGCATCTGGCGGCATTATTGTGGAAGCACAAGGGTCTATAACACCCACTGCTTATCATGGCATTCAAATCTTGAATAACAGGATCGAGTCTGTAGATCGAGGAGGGATCTATTTCTGGTCCAATTGGTGTAAAAGACCGGATCTTAGCCGTTGGGCTAACGATTGCTCTGCCGCGTGGTACCCTCACAAGGATGTGCTCATTCAGGGTAATCAATTATCTGACATTGGAGGAGACGGAATCGTTGCCAAAATGACAGATGGTGCTCTTATCGAACGTAATGAACTTGAAGGGTTTAATGTACGTGCTAAATCTTATAATGCCGGAATGTGGACAGCGAACTCCGATAATATTACCTTTCAATACAATCGGACGACAGGAGGCATAAGTACACTGGACGGCATGGCCTACGATATCGATCATGCGACGAATCATGTGACCTTCCAGTACAACCTTTCCTATAACAACGAAGGCGGGTTCTTCCTATTCTGTCCAGACTCTGCGAATACGAAAGACTTTATTGTGAGGTACAACATCTCGATCAACGACCGTGCACAAATATTCCTTCATGGCTGTGGCGGCAAAATTGTGAACGGAAAAATTTATAACAACACGATCTACATTGGAGATGGCTTGTCCCCGAATGTCTACTCACAGAACGGTTCACCAATTCAGAATGTGGAGTTCTTCAACAACATTGTCTACAAAGCTGGATCAGGTTCTGTCGGCTGGGGTCTAAATTCAAATGAATTCAAGCTGGATCACAATGTGTTTTACCGTCTTACGTCAGTCCCTTCTTGGGCTACGAATTCGATTACGGCTGATCCGATGCTATTGAACGCTGGAACGATCGAGCCTAGCGGCTATCGCTTGAGAGAAGGTTCACCAGCATTAGGTGCAGGAGTCTTGATAAATGAGAATGGAGGTAAGGACTACTTCAGTAATCCAGTTTCCAGCGCATCCGTTCCAAATATCGGGGCTTACGAGGGGAAGGGCATACCAGCAACACCGGAAGCAGGGTGTACGCCAACGCTGAATACCAGATATGAACAGGCGTCTGCGAATCAAGAAAAGGCAGTCATTATAGCTGAACTGACCAATTCGTGTGCAGGTAAGTTTACAGGCTTAACCTTAACTGCGAGTAGTCAGCCTAATGTGATCATCATCCCTGCTACAAAACCGATAGCCAATCTGGCACCAGGTGAGACGATCACTTCCGAATTCAAATTACAAGATACTTCGGGTGAAGCTGTAAGTGTATATCCAGTCGATATTTCTGTAACTAATGCTCAAGGTAAAGTGCTAGCTAGTTCACTTACGGAGGTAGAGCAGATTGCATCTTCATGGAAAAAGGCAGCGGCAGAGGATTTCGAGAGCATGACCATCGGTCAGTCACCTTCTGGATGGGAAACGAATGGCAATAACCCGCCCATCGTGGTGAACCAGACAGATGACCGTAAAGCGTTACGTTTAACTCAGTCAGGAACGCTTAACAAGAGTGTCTGGACGTTTCCTGAATTGAGCGATTCCGTGAAACTGGTGGCCAAGGTGAAACCTGGACAGCGAAACACACCTCTAGGTGTACACTATTTGGATGCTCAAGATGGGGAAGTTCTGAAGCTCAGTCTGAATTTATCGGGAACAGTGAGTTATACGGGGCAGGGAACCTTTATAGATTCTCCAACTCCATATTCAGCTGATCGTTGGCAGACGCTCGAGGCTATTATTGATCGTAACAGCTCAGAATACATTGTCTTCTTAGACGGTGTCAGAGTGGGCAAGGGGAAACTAGGGCCTAGCATCAAATCGATTGCTAAGTTAAGGCTTCAAGTACCTAGCGGAAATACGACTGGTAGCTTTCTTGTAGATGAGGTGTCTATTGAAGTGCCAGATAATAGCGCGATTAGCCAGGAGTTCAGAACGGTACTTAGCGGACCAGAAAAGGCTCATCCGGGTGAATTGATTTCGGTTAATTACGGTGTTGAGCAGGCAGGACATCCATTCACAGCTCAAGATATTGTGTTCAATTACGACGCTGATGTTCTGGAATACACTAACATTGCTTATGCATCTGGTTTGAGTATGGTTTCTGAGAAAGAACTAAATCCAGGTTCGGTACGGTTTATTGTGGCGAGTAATGGCATAGAGAATGCGGTGATAGGTGATCAATTACTTTTTAACCTTCAATTTATAGTGAAACATGCTGAGGGGAAATCTGCAGCGAATGTAGAGGTCAAAAGTGCGTTATTCGGGGACGCAGATGGCAATGAGTTTACTGCCGAACTAGCTTCGACATCTTTCGAAATTGGCACGGATTCGATCATCTACGATATTAACGGTGATGGCAAAGTGAGTGTTGGCGATCTCGCTATCGTAGCAGCCCATTATGGTAAGGATCTATCCAGCCCGGATTGGGAGCAAGTTAAGCGTGCTGATCTGAATAAAGACGGAGTGATCGATATTACAGATCTTGCTCAATTAGCAAGTCAAATCGTTAATCAATAACGCGTTAGATATTCCTGAACTAAAAATTATAACGATGAGGGTGAGAAGAAGATGAAAAGTATTCGAATGTATCAAAAGGCAGTTATGGTGACCCTTATGGCTATTATTTTAAGCTGGGCATCTATTATGAATCCAGTAGTTAACGCCGATGCATCTGAATTAGAGACTTCAACGACGTTAGTTGGAAGTAAAGATGTTGTTAACCCTGGAGAATCTTTTACCGTGAAATACGGAATCACCAATGTCTTAAGCGAAGTGTATGCACAGGACCTTACGTTAGAATATGATCCGGCTGTCATGGAATACGTTCCTGATTCAATCAGATCTCTTCAAGAAGGCGTAATTATTGTTAATGAGCCAGAAACAAGTGCTCCCGGTAAGCTGCGAGTTTTCATGGCAAGTTTGGGAACTCAATATCCGATTATCGGCGATGCTGAAATCGTTGAACTTAGCTTCAAAGCAGCAAGTGTAACACAAGACACTGATGGGGTTATCGAGTTAACTCAAGCGATTTTAAGTAACGATCAAGGTGAAGAATACGGAATTAATCCGGCAGCCTTAACGATTCAGATAAAAATGAATACGGGATCATCTGAAGACGTAAATGGCGATGGCAAGGTAAGTGTTGGAGACTTGGGGATTATCGCAGCGAAGTATGGCTTAGATTCGAGTAGTCCGGATTGGGATAAGGTGAAACATCTCGATCTTGATGGAAGCGGTGCGATTGATATTGCCGATCTGGCCATGGTAGCGAAGAAAATAGTAGAACAAGAGTAAATATTGGTAGTCAGGAAACTTGATCCATTATTAGGGAGGAATATCATTTTGAAAAAATTTGCGACAATCTTTCTCTCAATTATGATGCTTGCGGCTATGTTGCCATTCACAGCGTTAGCCAATCCTGCAGAACAACAGGAGCAGGTAGATCCAAGACTCGTGCTTAGAGCTGAGAATCAACAAATTCGAAATGCTAATTTTACGAACTTAAATGATAAAGTTGATGCTCTTAAGGTGCTTGACGAAGGAACGATTGTTGTCCGTTTCCGCTATACGGGTTCTTCCATCATGTCCTTATTCTCACTCAGCAATAATACTTTACCGAATGGACATTTTCATTTGTATATCTCACCTTCTGCGATCGGGAGTGAGAATCGATACGAAGAACCTGGGAAGACGGCTTCCAACACGCATGTAAAAGCGGATGTGACATTGAAAGAGAATGAAGTGCACACACTGGCTATGGTTGTTGATAAAGAAGCGGGCTACAAGTACTTCCTCGATGGAAAGCTCGTTAAGCAAGATACAACTTCAGCAAGAAAATTTCTAAGCAATATTTATGCTCCAAACAGTTCGCAGTTAGGTAGAACTGAAAGAAGAGCGGGTTCAAACAACTATCCGTTTAATGGCGAAATTGATTTTGCTGAAGTCTACAGTGAACCGCTTGGCGATCAAGAATTGATAGCGGTTACGGGCGTTACGAATAGAGATCCTATTCAGAATCCATTGCCGGATAATGCGCTGATCACAGATCCGTATTCTGTATTTTATCCGGGGTTGTACGGATCAAATGCATACCGAATACCTGCACTCCTCTACACACAAGATGGCACTCTGATTGCAGGTATTGATAAACGGATCAATCACGGGGGAGATTCACCAGCTAATATTGATATGATGGTTCGACGCAGTCTTGATAACGGAAAGACATGGGAGAATGATGGCATTCTTATCAATGACTATCCTGGAAATGCCTCAAATATCGACCAAGCGCTGCTTCAGGATCAGAGCACAAAACGTATCTTCTCTCTAGTTCTTGGATTTCCTGAGGGCGGAGGATTTCCTACCGCTGAGAGAGGCAGTGGATATAAAAGTGTGAATGGAACGAAATATTTGGTGTTAAAAGATCAAAGCAACCAAGAATTTACCGTCCGTGATAATGGTGAGGTCTATGACAGCTCAGGTGCAAAAACTACGTATACCGTGGACTCATTAAGAAACTTATATAACAACGGAACTAAAGTAAGTAATATTTTTCTGAACAATTCCCCTCTCAAGCCGCTTAAGACTTCTTATTTAGAGCTGTGGCACAGTGATGATGAAGGGCTGACCTGGGAAGGTCCTGTGAATCTTAATGATGCAGTAAAAGAAGATTGGATGGTATTTCTAGGTGCGGGTCCAGGTACGGGTATTCAATTAACGGAGGGGCCGCATGCTGGAAGACTTGTTTTCCCTGTGTACTTTACGAATGAGAACAATAGGCAAGCTAGCGCTGCGATCTATAGCGATGATCATGGAGTAACCTGGCATCGTGGAGAGTCTCCAAACCATGGCCGAATCGTAAACGGTGTGACACTTGATGAGAGAACCTTTAACGGGGCTTCCAATGAAATTACAGAAGCACAAGTGCTAGAGATGCCAGATGGTCAGCTGAAGATGTTCATGCGCAATTATTCAGGTTTCGCTCAAATCGCAACCAGCTTTGACGGTGGTGAAACTTGGGATTCTGAAGTGGTGACGGAGCGTGACTTGATTGCTGCGTATTGCCAAATGACTGCAATCCGTTATAACGGACAGATTGACGGGCATGAAGCTGTCATTTTTGCGAGCCCTGGGAATTCTTCCAGTAGAATTAACGGAACGGTAAAAGTAGGCTTAATTAAGGAAGATGGAACCCATAGCAACGGTAGAACGAAATATAAGTTCGACTGGAAGTACTCCCAGTTGGTAAAGGAGGGGCATTACGCTTACTCCAGTTTAGCCAATCTGAACAATGGAGAAATCGGGTTATTTTATGAAGGAACTGGCAGTGAGGCGATGAGCTTCATTAAGTTCAATACTGAATATCTCAAATGGCAGCGCCAAGGCATACAACCAGATCCTAAATTAGCCTCTATCGTAATTGATTCGCTGCAGCCTGAGGGTTACGCGGCTAAGGATAAAGTACGAGTTAAAGCAACTTTCGATCGATATGTCATGCTTAGTGGTGATAGAAGCTTACAAGGGAAGCTTGGGGATAGTGATGTCCTGTTCCAACTGGTTAGCTCCAATGCTGCGGGTACAGTATTTGTCTTTGAAACCGAGTTCCCAGAGCTAGCTGCTGGTGAGTATTCACTGGTAGCAGGATTCAACTCGAATCTTCAAATTCGAAATGTGTACGGGAAAGCGTTAGATACTCAAGCTAGCAACAACAAGTTGAATGCCGCAATTATATCCAAAACGACGAGTGAACAAGGCCAAGAACCTGCTACTGCTCTGACAGGTCCTAACCAAGTGGCCTCGGGTGAAGATTTCAATGTTCAATTCAATTTGAAGAGGATCAAAGATCCTGTGTATGCACAAGACATTACGATTCAGTTTAATTCAGATATTGTGGAATTTATATCAGGAGCATCCTTAGTTGACGGGGTCCAGCTGGTTGAAACTGTAGCTTCTGAGCAGGGACAGAGCCGCTTTATCCTGGCAAGTGAAGGCGAAGATCATGCGGTTTCTGGAGATATTCAGCTGATGGAGCTGAGCTTTAAAGCGAAACAGCTGCTCGAAGCTAAATCTGGTGAAATTCAAGTATCCAATGTGACGGTAGGTGATGCAAACGGCGTAGAGACGCAGGTTGCGGGCTCTTCCTTGACCATTGAAGTGTCCCCTGAGAACACAGGCGTTTCAGGAGATCTTAACGGCGATGGCAAGATAAGTATCGGAGACCTTGGTATTGCAGCGTCCCACTATGGCAAAGACTCAACAAGTCCAGATTGGAATAAAGCGAAGATTGCGGATTTGAATAAGGATGGAAAAATCGACATCTCTGATCTTGCAGCTATTGCAACTAAATTAGTGGAATAACGAAAGTGGGCGAGGAGATAGGAGCTGTTTTATCGCTCCTCGCCTAATTCATGGCATAATTCTCAAGCCGTGAAATTAAACAATTTGTTGTTAAGGAGGAAAAGTTCATTGAGAAAACGATTATCTTCTCTATTATTGGTCGCATGCATGGTGCTTGGGACAATCCCGATATTTCCTTCCGTTTCCAATGCTGCTTTGAACAGTCAATCGATGCTTGATATTGGATTTGGGGGTTCGTTCTCAACCGAAAAGGGATATACAGCTTCTACAGGTGAGACAATGGACGGAAAGGTGAACCGCCGTACTGGTAATGAACAGCTTGTCTTCGGTGAAGGTGTAGTATTAAACGGTGGCACGAACGGAATAGAGTTCCTTACAACGAACTCCTTTGGATCAACGACAATCGATGAAACTTTTATTGTTGAAACCGTCTTCAAACCTCAAGGATCACAAAATACATTAGGAACTTTAATTGGGGTGATGGGTAATTTGTATGCCCGTTACCAGTCAGGAACGACACTGGAATATGGTTTTGCCGTGAACAACAATGGTACCTGGACGGAGTACAAGGGTACGACATCTGCGCCTGAAGCGGGTAAAGAACATGCTATTGCTCTCGTCTATCAACCTACATCTTCTGGGGCGGAGCTAAGGGCATTCCTAAATGGTAAAGAGTTGACTCCAGCCGTATCCAAGAATGGCCGTGCAGCAATCAGCGGTGGGGGCAGTGAGAAGGGGAAATTCAGCTTTGGTAATGAGGTGCATACAGCAGCACTTAATCGGGGATTCAAAGGCTCCATTTCACAGGCTGTAGTGGCAGGATTTCAAGGAGATTTCAGTCCTTCTTTATTAAAAACGATGAGCCTCTCAACCATCACTAGAACACTGTCGGTGAAGGCTTTAGGGACGCTCAATCAAACGGATTATATTCCTTCAGAAGATGAAGTGATCAAAGGAAAGTTAAATGTCGAAGGAGGTCAAATCACGGGACTTGGACGTTTGAATATGAACGGCGGACAATCCAAAATCGTGTTTACGCCAAATACTCCTTTTACAGGGGAAGGGAAGCTGGCATCTGATTTCGCTGTCGAAATGACGACTGCTCCTTCTTCAATCCAGCCAGGTACTGTGTTGTTCGACGTTGGAGGAGCTGTTGAGGTTCGTCGTTCTGCAGGAGAGTCATTGGAAATTGTTAGTCATGGAGAGACTTTAGGGAACGTGGATGTTCAAGGAAAGTTGACGGGTGACTTCGTTCATTTATCACTTGTTTATAAAGGGAATAGTAATGGAACAGGCTCAGTTAGTCTTTGGAGTGGGCAAGAGCAGCTAGGAAATTCGCTCTCCTTGTCAGAAATTCCAGCTGCAACTAGAGAAACGATCGCTTTTGGAGGTATGTCTGATTCATCCACTGGCGAGAAAAGCTTGAAAGGAGAAGTGTACGGTGTCGCATTTGGCACATTGGAAGGAAACTTCAAACCCGAACTGCTAGGGTTGTTAGGCGGTCCATGTATGCTTCCAACAGGTCTTAATCCTGGCTACCGAATCCCGATTAGCCAGAATGAGTGCCCAGCAGCACTTGCTGCCAAAGCATCTCTAGTACGACCTGAACCTCGGCAGGTGACATGGCAGGAATACGAGCAAACTGCGTTTTTACATTATGGTATTAACACTTACTATGACGTGGAATGGGGGAACTTTAACGAAGATCCGAACAAGTTTCAGCCGACAGAGCTTGATACAGATCAGTGGGCCAAATCGCTGAAGGAAAGCGGTTTTAAGATGGCGATTCTAACGGTCAAACATCATGACGGTTTTCTCCTGTATCCGTCACGTTACACAGATTTTAGTGTGAAATCGAGTTCATGGAAAGACGGAGAAGGCGATGTCCTTCGGGAATTCGTGACATCCATGCGTAAATACGGTATCAAAATTGGCGTGTATCTATCTCCAGCTGATCATAATGCTTATACAGAAGGAATTTTTGGCAATGGAAGTCAGCCTACCTTACGAAATATCCCTACATTGGTTGAAGGGGATGACCGTGCTGGAAACACAGAACTTCCGACATTTAATCTTCCTGCAACAGATTATGGTTCAAGAATGCTCAATCAACTGTATGAGGTATTAACAGAGTATGGTGAGATTGATGAAGTATGGTTTGACGGTGCGCAAGGCAACGTCCCAGGAAATAGGTCTGAGAAATATGACTGGGAAAGCTATTATTCGATTATTCGTGCTCTTGCACCGAACGCTGTAATCGCTGTATCCGGGAATGATGTTCGTTGGGTAGGTAATGAATCCGGCCGCGCAAGGGAGAACGAGTGGAGTGTACTCGGTGCGAAGATAAATGAAGAAGGAAAACAGGTGTATCATCCATCCTACACGTCTCCGGATCTCGGGAGTCGGGCGGCCTTAGCTGATGCTGCTTCGAAAGGGATGGAGTATTTAACCTGGTTCCCAGCTGAGGTGGACGTAAGCATACGTCCAGGTTGGTTCTACCACGCCAACCAACAACCGAAATCTGTGAATGAACTTAGAAATATTTATTATCAGTCTGTCGCCAGAAACTCTGTGCTCCTGCTAAATATCCCTCCGGATAAACGCGGGAAGCTTCCAGATGCCGATGTGGCACGCTTGAAAGAGTGGAATCTGCGAATGAAGCGTGATTTTGCAGTGAATCATGCTACTCGTGCCACTGTTACTTCAGAGAACGGAGCAGTAGGTACAGATCCTGCTAAGGTGATTGATGGAAACAATAAGACATCATGGCAGTCGTCTTCCGTTGAACCGAGCAGTCTTGTGTTTAAGCTAGATCAGGACGTGGAAGTTGATAAGGTGCTTTTGCAAGAAGATATTACTCAAGGTCAACAAGTGGAATCGTTCGCGGTAGATATCCGCCGCGCAAATGGGGATTGGGAGCAAATTGCATCAGGCGGAGTCATTGGATACAAACGAGTCTTACTGCTTCCATCTGCTGTAACAGGTAAAGAATTCAGAATCAGAATTCTGAAATCAAGAGGTCCTGTTCATTTAGCAGAAGTTGGGCTTTATCCAACCGTTTCTCAAATTTCTGATACAGCGGAGCTGGATTCACAAATTGCTGAATCGAAGCGTATTCATGATGATGCCGTGGAAGGAACCAAGACCGGTCAGTATCCAGCTGGGTCCAAACCATTGCTCCTCCAAGCAATTCAAGCCGCTCAATTGGTTTCGGGTGATCCAATGTCCACGCAAGAACAAGTGACCAAGGCTAAAGATTTACTGAAAGCCGCACTTGATAAGTTCAAATCATCCGTCATTGGAGAGCAGACTTTAACGGCAACGATAACTGGGCCAGATAAGGTAAAAGGCGGAGAAGCCTTCGATGCTAAAATCGGGTTAAATCACGTATCGAACAACATATTTGCTCAGGATATGACCATTCAGTTCGATGATCAGATCATGGAGTTCGTATCAGCTGAATCGTTAATAGAGGGAGTTCAGATTGTAGAAACGGTCACGAAGATTGCTGGTCAGGTTCGAATTATTGCAGCGAGCGAAGGCGCAGAACATGCTGTGGCAGCAGATGCGGATATCCTGAATCTCAAATTTCGGACGAAGATAACAGAGGGAGTCTCTTCAGGAAAAATCTCAATATCTGATGTGACACTTGGTGATGAGAATGGAACAGAAACGAAAGCAGAAGTTTCTTCGCTTACAATCGATATCATAACGGACACACCTGTTAACTCGGGGGATCTGAATGGTGATGGCAAGGTGAGTATCGGCGATTTGGCGATTGCAGCTTCTCACTATGGTAAAGATCAGAACAGCCCGGATTGGCAGACGGCTAAACGTGCAGATGTCAACGGTGACGGTAAGATTGATATTTTAGACCTGGCCACTATAGCGTCAAAAATAACGCAATAACAGGAATTAAGTAATATTTCTTCATAAAAAGACAGTTCAAGATCTAATCTTGGGCTGTCTTTTGTCGTGTATCATTTTCATGTCAGCTATATATAAGATAGTAGAAAATATATAGAAAATGAGGCAGGGAATCGATCCTCTGAGAGAGAAGGTTCATGTAAAGAGTCACCACAGCATATAAGAGAGTGAATGGGCGGGTACAACTTACAATGTGGACTCGAAATTGACATCGGAGAGGATGATATCGTTGAACAGTCAAGAGAACAGAACTTTTAATGGTGCTGTTGGAACAACGGATATGCATTATGTAGTTGAGAATCTATTTGATGATTATAAGCGTGTGGATTATAACGAAACGATCCAGATGAAGCAGACAACATGGAAAGGAACTGCATGGAAGGGGGATCGTGCAAGCTCTCAACTGGTATTATGGACAACGAATGAAGAACAAGATCAGGTTACTCTATCAATCAGCGATCTAATCAGTGACAATAATAATCGAATTGAAGCGTCCGACATTCATGTTCACTATGTGAAAAAAACCAAGGCTGCCAGAGGAAATCCATCGCAGGGAAATCCGCAAGAAGTAGTCCCGGACATCTTAGGTACAATAGATCCTGTAAACATCAAACCGTTCGATGTACAACCAATCTGGATTTCTATCGATGTTCCAAGAGATGCTTCAGCTGGAATCTACCGTGGTCAATTGACAGCAAATGCGGCATCAAGTGAAAGCGTTATCTTTGAACTTGAACTAGAAGTGCTGGACCTAACATTACCAGAGGTAAAGGATTGGTCATTTGCGCTGGATCTATGGCAGAATCCATATGCTGTTGCAAGGGTGAATCATATTCCGGAGAATCAGCTATGGACAAAGGCACACTTTGATGCCATGAAGCCACATTATGAGATGCTGGCTGCAGCGGGTCAGAATGTGATTACAACGACAGTCACCTATGATCCTTGGAATTCACAAACCTATGATCGTTACGACACGATGGTGAAATGGACCAAGAAAGCAGACGGCCAATTCGATTTTAATTTTGATATCTTTGATCAGTGGGTTCAATTTATGTTGGATTTAGGTATTAATAAACAGATTGATGCGTACAGCATGGTATCGTGGGCAAGTAAAATTAAATATTATGATGAATCCCAAGAGTGCGACATTATCGAAACTGTGCCGGTAGGCGATCCTAAATGGTACGAGATGTGGCGGGCTTTCCTTGAGGCATTTGTTCCTCATTTGGAACACAAAGGCTGGCTCGATATTACGACCATGGCGAATGATGAACGTGCCTTAGATGATATGATCAAGGCGGCGGATTTGATTGAAGAGGTGTCCGGTGGAAGACTGAAAATCTCGGCCGCTATGGACTACAATAACTTGAATGATGCTAGACTGGATCGAATTCACAACATATCTATTGGTTCTATATACATCGAGCACGACAGCAAGCAATTAACGGATATATCAGAGCATCGAAGATCACTCGGGCTCATGACAACGATATATAATTGTGTGGGGCATTATCCGAACAGCTTCACACGCTCTGTACCAGCCGAATCGGTATGGATCTCGTGGTATGCACTTCGGCACGCAGTAGACGGATATCTTCGGTGGGCTTTCGATTCTTTTGTAGAGAAGCCGTTTGATACGACAGACTTTAAGACATGGGAATCTGGTGATTCGGCTCTGGTATATCCTGGTCTCATTAGCTCTGTTCGATTTGAACGAATGAAGGAAGGAATACGTGACGCAGTTAAGGTTAGATATATCGCTGGCGAGGATTATACGTTAGGAAAAGAAATCGAAGCTGAAATTTGGAATATGGAGGGTGTCGGCAGTATCGCACACGATCCTTATAATGGTGTGAAAGATCCCGGCAGAATCGATATTGCACAAGAAGTCAATCGCTTGAAGGCTGTTTTGGACAGCGCATCTAGAAAGTTAATCGAAGAAATGAAAGTTCGCTAAAACCTTAAAAATATTACATATTATAAGTAGTTAATGTTCATAGGATGCCTGAGTTTCACTCAGGTGTCTTTTTTTTGTAGAAAAAGAAGTTTCTATAGTACAAAAAGTATCAACTTTACATCAAAATAGATCATTTGGTTACGTTTTCATTCGCTCTATAATGAAAAAAGTCTTACAGATTTAACCGTAAGAATAGCGAATAAGGTACGACATACAGCAAGTAAGCAAGATTATTTTAGGGGGATAGCCTATGAAAAGCAAGGGAAAAAAGAAAGCGGCATTAAGTCTAGTTATGTTGTCGATTGTATTGTCTCTCGCAGGATGTGGTGGAGGAACAAAGGCGGCAGATCCTCCTGCTCCTGAGAAGACACCTACGACTCAGAATGAGCCAGCGAAGACAGACGATACCAAGCCCGAAGAGCCGAAAGTAGCAGGAGACCTTGAAATCCAATACTTTGTCGGTGGATATGGAGATGGCTGGTGGAAAGAAGTTATTGGTGAATTTAAGAAGAAGTATCCAGATGTAAACATTAAAGAGTCCGCAGGTTCTCAAATCAATGAACAAATGAAACCACGCTGGATTCAAGGGAATCCACCAGATGTCGTGTATATCGACGGGGCGGGATCGAACGAAACGCAAATGGTACTTGATGATCAATTGATGGATATTACGGATTGGGTGAAAGATGCGAAGAATGTGGACGGTGAACCACTTACCGGCAACTTGATCGCACCTCCGCAAGATTATGATGGAAAGAACTATACGATTCCATTGGTATTCGGATCTTGGGGAACATTCTATGATGAGAACCTGTTCACAGAAAAGGGCTGGGAAATTCCGAAAGATTGGGACAGCTTCCTTGCTACAAGTGAAAAAATTAAGGGCGATGGAATATATCCATACATTCATACCGGTAAATATCCGTACTACATTGTTGGAGGTCTATTGAATACTGGTTTCGTATCCGAGAATGGGGACGATCCACAAATTCTGAAAGATCAAGAGGCAGCTAAAGAGGGCTCCTTTAAGAATGACGCTGTAGCCAATACCTTGAACAAGATTGTTGATATGAGAGAGAAAGGTTATTTCGACAACGCTTCATTCGGAATGAACCACACGGACTCCCAAATGCTGTTCTTGCAGCATAAAGATGCAATGATTCCTAACGGCTTGTGGCTTGAAAATGAAATGAAAAAAGATGTACCGGAAGGCTTTAAATTCGGATTTATTCCATCCGTGATGCAAAAACCAGGCGGTAAATATGTTGCTATTCCTTATACAAGTAACATTGCTATTGCTAAAAAAGCTAAAAATCCAGAAGCTGCAAAAGCATTTATCGAATTTATCTTTACGAAACAGACCGCAGTACGTTGGGCTGAGCTGACAGGCGCTTTAATGAACGTTAAGGCGGATCTGGAATCTTCAGGCGCAAGTGACGTTGTAAAAACAGCAATGAAGTATTTTAACGGAAGTGACACGATTGTAGCTCCAGTATTTAAATTGAGCGCGGATCTTGAGCAAGCAGAGAATGATGCGACGATCGCATTGCTGCAAGGTTCCATTACACCAGAAGAATGGATGGACCGTATGGAGAAGGCGGCAGCCAAAGTCCGGAAGTAGGTTCAATACTCTTCTTACCGAGCAATCAGAGGACATCTGTTCCTCTGATTGTTCTTTCAAATAAAAGGGGAGGATACTTACGCCCATGAAGAATAATAAATTGTGGAAACGAAATTTGTTCATTGCTAGTTTCTTGTTGCCTACGTTTGCTGTTTTTTGTTTATTTACGATTTACCCGCTGTTTCGAGGGTTGTACTTAAGCTTCTTCGATTGGTCAGGCGGTTCCGAGTCGATGAACTTTATCGGTATTGATAACTATAGGGAGTTATTTTCAGATGAAATCATACCAAAAGCCATTTCAAATGATTATTTCTTGGTTTTTTGGAAAGTCATCTTAATTATGCTGCTGGCAACGTTTTTTGCGGTGTCTTTGACCAGACTTAAATTGAAAGAGTACGGTTTTTACCGTGTGGTGTTCTTCTTTCCGAATATCATATCCGTAGCCGTTATCGGTGTATTGTGGAGTTTTATATACAATCCCCGTCTTGGGTTCCTGAATGCGTTTATCTCTTTATTTACAGGAAAACCTGTTGAAACGAATTGGCTTGGTGATGCAAGCCTTGCAATGTGGTCACTCCTTCCTCCAAGCGTATGGGCCGGTATCGGATTCTATATGCTGCTCATCATCGCCTCCATTCTAGGTATTCCTTCCTCACTCTATGAAGCAGCAAGTATCGATGGTGCTGGACAATGGAAGCAGTTTACACGAATTACGCTGCCGCTGATCTGGGAGCAATTCAAAACCTCAATCATTCATATCGTAATCACAACATTAAACGGCTCCTTTATTATCGTTAAGTTGATGACGGATGGAGGTCCTGATAATCAGACGCAAGTTCTTGGATATTATTTGTACCAGATGGGCTTCAAGCAATTCCATCTTAGCTACGGGGCAACCATCGGGGTGCTGATATTAATACTGTCTTTAATTACAACGCTGATTTTGCAGCGCATTCTTCACCGGGAGTCCATTGAAATGTAAGGAGGTATAAACTTTGAACGATAATCCCGCCACAAAAACACTGCTAATGTTATCGAAGATAGCTGTCCGATTCTTCCTTATATTATGGAGCCTGGTAGTCCTATATCCAGTTATTTGGACATTCCTAACTTCTCTAAAGGATAATCAGCAGGTCATGCTCGGGAAACCGTGGGATTTTCCAACTGTTTTTCGTTTTGAAAACTATGCAAACGTATGGAGTAGAGCAAATTTTGGCGATTACTTCTTCAATTCCATTATTGTAACCGTGTCTAGTACACTACTATCACTTATCATGGCTGCGACAACAGCATACATATTAGCTCGTTTTACATTTAAAACTAGAGGCCTGTTTTATTTTGTATACATTGCTTCGATGATGATCCCAACGACACTTGGCTTAATCCCATTGTTCTTTCTTCTTGCCGATATGAACCTGTCCAATTCATTAGTTGGGCTTACTCTGGTTTACTCTGTCGGTACGATCGGCATTCTTCCGTTTGGGATATTCTTTCTAGTCGGATTTTTCAAGACACTTCCTAGAGAGCTTGAAGAAGCTGCTACTATAGACGGATCGTCATTATATGGCGTCTTCTTCAAGATCATGCTGCCTTTATCGAAACCGGGTCTTATCACAGTCGGAATTATGAACGCTTTAACAGTCTGGAATGAGTACATCATGGCCACTGTATTGATCAATGATCCTTCGAAATACACCATTCCTGTAGGGATCGCTATTATGCAGGGTGAAATGCAATACAGAACAGAGTGGGGGCCCCTGTTTGCAGGACTCGCCATCTCCATGATCCCTGTTATTGTGATGTATGTGCTTTATCAAAGACAAATTACCGGCGGGCTCACAGCAGGGGCTTTAAAGGGCTAACGGTGTGAAAGGCATTCTAATAAGCTATTGGAGGTGTTAAGAAGATGTCCAAAAAGGTATTTAGTGCTTTTCTCACACTCATGATGGTGACGGGCCTGTTCTCAGGCTTCGCTGGTGCAGCGGACTTGTCAGGTGATCTACCTCATAAAAACGCGAAGGCAACGGAATCTTATGAAATTTATCCACTTCCTCAAGAGCATATTGAACGAGAAACAACTTTATCTATTACCTCCGATGTAAATGTTGTAATTGAGGATTCAATTGACGAACCGACAAGAAAGCTGCTACGAAAAGTCCTTGATTCTAAGTCGTTAACAATGTCAGAGTCAGAAGCAGTCGTATCAGGAAAAACAAATATCATCCTCGGTACTCGAAATTCATCGGGCTACGTGGACAACTATTTTTCTCAGCATATCCCATATGATGCAGCTAATTTTAATCAACTGGATACTTATGTGCTGAGCATTAGCAGTGAACAACAGAATAAAGGTGTTATCGCAATTCTCGGCAAAGATACCGATGCAGCTTATTACGGTTTGGCATCTTTAAAAATGATATTTGAACAAATCCCCGGTAAAGAGGTTCGTGATCTTATAATCCAAGATTTCTCGGATACTCGCTCTCGGGGATTTATTGAGGGATTTTACGGATTTCCGTGGTCGCATGAAGATCGAATCAGTCTAATGCGTTTTGGTGGAAATTTGAAGATGAACTCATATATTTTTGCTCCTAAGGATGACAAGTACCATAACTCGGCTTGGAGAACGCTTTATCCATCAGTAGAGCTTGCCAAGATTAAAGAACTGGTTGATGTTGGTCATGAGACAAAGACTCAATTTGTATGGGCAATTCACCCAGGTTTCAACATGATTAATTGGAATAATTATGATGCAGAACTGCAGACATTAATCGCTAAGCTTGAACAATTGTACGGTGTAGGTGTAAGACAATTCGGATTGTTCATGGACGACATCAGTACATCACAATCGTTAACCGACAAGGATAAGCACGTGAAGCTGATTACCGATGTTGCGAACTGGGTAGCTTCCAAGAAAGATGTTAAGCCCCTGATTTATTGCCCTCCATTCTACAATAAGAGCTGGACCGGGACATCTGGGAGACCTTATCTTGAAGCTTTAGGAAATGTGCCCGCTAACGTTGATATCATGTGGACTGGAAATAGTGTTGTTGCTCCAGTTAACACAGCGGATATGCAGTGGCCGAAAGACGCACACGGCAGAGATCCTTATATGTGGTTGAACTGGCCTGTAAATGACTACAAAGATGCAAGACTTATGCTGGGTAAGGCTGAAGTTCTTCATCCGGGAACGCATAATATTTCCGGGGTTGTATCCAATCCGATGGGCCATGCTGAACTGTCTAAGTTAGGTTTATTCGCAGTGGCAGATTACACATGGAATGTGGATGAATTTAATCAAGATCAGAGCTGGCTTGACTCCTTTAAATATGCTGCTCCTGAAGTTGCTTCAGAATTGAATACGATCGCATACCATCTTAGTGATCCTTCACCTAGCGGTCATGGTCTTCAAGTAGGTGAATCGGAGAACATCAGAGCCGAGCTTGAGCAGTTTTTAAGTAATTATTCAGCAGGTCAACCGGTAGAAGCGACTGCTAATACGTTGCTTCAAGAATTTGATTCCATATTAAGCGCAATCGATTCATTTAAAGCCAATAGCAAAAATGAAAAAATGAAACAAGAAATTGATCCATGGTTAAACAGCTTGCGCCAAGTTGTTTTGGCTGATAAATCCGCTATCCTGTCAGCATTGGCAGTACAAGAGGGTGATGCAGATAAGGCTTGGGAAGAGCTTGCCAAGGCGACTAGTGCACTCAACACGTCAAAAACGTTCCAAATTAAGAAACTGAACTATCCAGATGTAACGGTTGAGTCTGGAGCAAAGCGTCTTGTACCGTTTGCACAGCAATTGATTAACAAGCTGGATGCTCAAATCTACACATCCATGGATCCGGAATATGTTAAACCTTTGCCTATGAGTTCCTATGGTACCCCTGCAGCGATAAGTAATATCGTTGATGGTGATCTTGCAACCAATGTCTATTTCCAGGTCCTTCAGAAGAATGGAGATTGGTATGGTTTAGATTTTGGTAAAATAATAAAAGTGGAAGATATCTCGATTGTACAAGGAAGAACGGATACAGATCATGATATTTTTCAAAGAGGGATTTTGGAGTATTCGATAAACGGCCAAGACTGGTCCCCAATCGGAGATGAGCGTTCGGGTGTCAAAATCTCGGCATCTGGACTGAGTATTGAAGCGAGCATGGTACGCTATCGACTAACTCATGCTGGTATACCAGGTGGAAAGCCTGATTTATGGACAGCTGTACGAGAGTTTGCAGTGAATTCGGGGAAAGGGAAGGTAACGGTATATACGGATGTGCCTGAGCTCTCTAGCACTCCGATTACTGTAACCGGTAATTCAGCTGAATTATCGAACCTAACTGGAATTACTTTAAAGCCATCCCAGTATGTAGGGATAAATTTGAAGTCTATAGAAGCGGTTAGTCAAGTGTTGTTTGAAGGCACGAATGAAGATTTTCAGTTGGAATCTTCGGAGAACGGAGTGGAATGGAGTACTATCCAATCTGGTACCGGGCCATATCCAAGCGCAGCTTATGTAAGGATTATGAACAATGGGAATGAAGATATCACGTTGGACCTTAATCGCTTGATGGTAACACTGAATAAGTTCTCCGCACCAGTGATTACACATAACTACGGCAGCATTTATCAGGGTTCTATCGACAATGTGTATAATGGAGCGTTGGAGAACAAGGTCTGGTTTGGCGCAGAACAATCGAAAGGCAAGTATGTGCAAGTCGACATGGGTGGCGTGGTCAATGTCCAGAATGTAGCTGTCGTCATAGGCGATGGAGAGGGAGATTACTTCCGCCAAGGAGATCTCCAGCTGTCACTAGACGGACAGACTTGGGATACGATCCATACCTTCGCTAGCCCGAACGATAGAGCCTTGAATTTTCCAGAGCACGAAGTTCCTTACCGGTATAAACGGGTTCAAGTTGACGGTGGCAAGGAAGCAAGATATGTGAGATTGATTTCAACGGTAAATCATAATGCATGGCTTGCACTTAATGAAATCATTGTTAATGAAGGAATTGAAAGACCAGGAGCTTCTAATTTGGCCATTCAGGCTAACCCGGCTGGAAGTTTGGGAAATGAAGCGATGCAGTCGGTAGATAAACGACTTTCAACTTTTTACTCCCCTGCTTCTGGAAATGCTGGTTATTTGAATTACAAATTGGCGAAGGATACGCAGGTGAAAGAAATTATAATACTGCAAAATCCTTCTGAGAGTTCAAATGCAGAGGTATCGATTCGGGATATGAATGGCTGGCATTCAGTAGGCAACTTAACTCGTTCCTACAATACATTTGATACTTCGAAGTATAGTCATGTTTTAGAAGTGAAGGTTCAGTGGACGGGGTCGGTAAAACCTAAAATTCATGAAATCATCACAGTCAAAAAAGAAGGTAACGGTGAGGTTGAGCCTCCTATCGGTGTGATGACTTCGGTTCTTACTGGAGTAAACTCTGTTGCAGGTGGAAGTGATCTTCAGCTCGAGTTTGGTGTAAAGAGTGTAAAAGATAGTGTGTATGCGATGGATGTAACGATGAGTTATGATCCTGAACTGTTAGAATTTAAAACCGCTGCCTCGATGAAAAGCGGTGTTCAATTGTTAGAAACCTCCAATGACACGCCAGGTAAACTGCGCTTTCTAGTAGTTAGTGAAGGTGCGGATAATGCAGTGACGGGTAATATGCAGTTATTATCCTTGGATTTCCGTGCTAAGAGCGTAACAGGGGATGTCGAAAGTACGATCCGAATTGATAAAGTCACTGTAGCCGATGACGAAGGTAAGGAAAGTGACACGGCTGTATCAAGTCATTCGATCAAGATTACTGCAGAGGATCAGGAACCTGTTATTTCGGGCGACGTGAATAAAGATGGCAAAGTTTCAATCGGTGACCTAGCTATCGTGGCTGCAAATTACGGCAAGGATTCGAATAGTGCGGATTGGGCTCAAGCGAAGCGCGCTGACGTGAATAAAGATGGTGTGATTGACTTGGAAGACTTGGCTCTGGTTGCAAGAAAAGTTGCAGAATGAAGCGAAGACAGAAAGATTCAATCAGTAACGGAGGTTACTGAACAGAACCTAAATGAAAAAAGCAGGTCACCAAAGTGTGGCTTGCTTTTTTTTGCTTTCTTGTATTTAGAGGATTATATGTAATTCTCCCCGAATTGATAGAGCAATCTAACAAATATATGGAGGACATAGATGCGATTGGATAAAGAAAGTTGGATTATAGAAGCGACGATTACAGACATGCAGGAAGCAATGGATAAAGGCTGGATCAGCTCAGAAGAACTAACGCAATTGTACATAGACCGTATTCATAAATATGATCCAATGCTGCGGTCAATCCTAGAGATAAATCCGGATGCTACGGAGATTGCCAGAAGCCTGGATACAGAACGCCGGGAACAAGGGAGTCGTGGGATGCTGCATGGTATTCCTATTGTGTTGAAAGATAATATTGATACAGGAGACCGGATGCATACGAGCGCAGGTTCATTATCCTTAGCTGATTCATATGCGGCAGAAGACTCTTTTGTTGCTGCGAAACTAAGATCTGCTGGGGCGATCTTGCTTGGCAAAGCGAATATGACAGAATGGGCAAATTTTATGTCTACGACGATGTGGGCAGGGTATAGTTCCAGAGGTGGACTCACTTTGAATCCATACGGACCGGGCGATTTATTCATTGGAGGTTCAAGTTCTGGTTCTGGAGCAGCGACAGCAGCAAATTTATGCGCAGCAGCTATAGGTACTGAAACATCCGGTTCCATTATCAGCCCAGCAAGCCAAACCAGTCTGGTCGGCATAAAACCTACTGTTGGCTTAGTTAGCCGAAGGGGCATTATTCCGATCACTTATACGCAAGACTCGCCAGGCCCGATGACAAGAACAGTTAGAGATGCAGCGATTATTTTGAGTGCATTAACAGGCGTAGATGAACGGGATGAGAAGACATTTGCTAGTGCGGAGCATGTGAATCAGGACTATACCGAATATTTGGACAAGGAATTTTTGAAGCAGGCAAGAATAGGTATCCCTCGTCACTACTACAAGGATCTGGATAAGGACAGGCTTGAGGTCATTGAAGCAGCAATTAAAGTTATGAAAGAGCAGGGGGCTACCATCATCGATCCCGCCTATCTTCCATGTCAGGAAACACCATGGAGATCTGTTGTCCTTAAGTATGAATTCAAAAAATACGTGAATGACTATTTAGCTAGACTGGACGAGTCCGTGCCTGTACATTCCTTGAAAGAAGTCATTGCGTTTAATCAGGAACATGCAGCGCAAACTTTAAAATATGGTCAAAACCTGCTTGAGATGTGTGAAGAAACAAGCGGAACGCTTACAGAGCAGGAGTATCTGAACAGTGTCGAGCAAAACCTGGAATTGGCTGGCAAACAGGGGATTGACCATATTCTTCATGAGCATCAACTTGATGCGATCATGTTCCTTGGCGATGAAGACTGTAATGACCTGGCTGCCCAGCTCGGTTACCCATCAATCACCGTTCCCGGAGGCTATGCGAAAGATGGGGTTATTGCGCCAGGTGGTTATAATACAAAAGGTCCTCAAGGCATTACATTTGTAGGAGCTGCCTTTAGTGAACCTACTCTATTCAAGATAGCTTATGGATATGAGCAGGCGACTCAGCTTCGCAAACCTCCAATAATGGAAGTTTTACGTTAATTATTCTTCAATATTGGGGAATAGTTAAGTAGAACAACACTGCATATATATCATGTTGCCAGAAGAGGGGAGAAGTTGTATGAAACGCAATTTGCAGCATGTTCCGTACGGCTACGAGCCGCCTAAAGAAGAAGTTAAGGGGACTCTGATTTACTACGATACGTTTGAAGATACACGGGAGACGGACTTGAACAAGGCGTTAGAAGTATTTGATAATCTGTCTTTTAAGAAACTCGTCTTATATCCGCTCCATGAGGAAACGGTGAAAAGGATGTCGAAGGAGCCGGTAAGTGCATTTTACAAACGGGAGAAGCCTCTTTTAGCTTGGGAAAAAGAGGTTAGTCGTTCTAATGTTATCATCGAATCGTGGGAGGGAAAGCGGAAGAAGTATACGCCGATTGATACGGCACTTCGTCATCTGGCCGAGAAATATCCTGCACCGCATTTTGTTTATATGACGCCAGAAATGGCAAATGCTTTTGCATCGTTCTCCTCGTTTGAGGAATGGATGGTTAAGCTAAGACTTATCTTGGCAGCTAAACCGAACCAGCCTCATCCTAGATTGGAGAAATTCAGTCATCGCTGGGATACAGTAGAGGAATTAGAGTGAGCGGTTGAATTGTCCATAGTTATATAGCAGAACCCCCTTCAAAAGGAGAGCATCCATTTGAAGGGGGTATTTTAATTGAACACTAAGCTTGGTTACGTTAAGGCTTCAAGATAACTTTAATGCATTCATCCTCGTGATCATTAAATATCTTATAAGCGTCGCTCGCTTTTTCTAGTGGAATCTTATGGGTTACAATCTCCGTAGGATCAAACTCTCCTGCAGTAATCTTCTTAAAGAGCTCAGGCATATAATGAATGACTGGAGCTTGCCCCATTTTCAACGTTATATTTCTTTCGAAAATATCCCCCAGCGGGAACTGATTATATTTCGAACCATAAACCCCGGTAATTTGAATGTTGCCGAATTTTTTGACCGCTTTTATGGCGATCTCCAATGGTCCGAGTGTTCCGCCTTGCAGTTTTAGCTTTTGCCCCACTGCTTCTAAAGCAGATTTCTTCCCATCCATTCCGACGCAATCAATGACAACATCGCTACCACCCTGTGTCATTTCACGAAGATAGCCACCCATATCCTCATAATCATCAAAATTATAGATTTCAACATGATTCATCTTTTTGGCATGCTGTAATCGATAGGGTACATGATCTATGGCGATTACCCTTTTCGCACCCTTCATCCATGCGAATTTCTGAGTCATTAGTCCAATTGGTCCGCAGCCCAGTACGACAACCGTATCACCGGGTTTCATGCCAGAGTTTTCAACACTCCAATAAGCGGTCGGAAGTACATCTGACATGAACAGGAGAGCCTCATCTTCAAGCTCGCATGTTTCAGGGATGACAAAAGGCATAAAGTTGCCGAATGGAACATTCAAATATTGTGCCTGACCACCAGGGTAGTTGCCATAACGTTCTGTGAAGCCAAAATATCCACCTGTATCAATATCTGGATTCCGGTTGGAATGATCACATTGACTTTCCATATCATGCTCACAGTAGAAGCAGTGTCCACATGAAATATTGAATGGCAGAACGACACGATCTCCTTTTTTTACCCTAGTCACCTCGGGACCTACTTCTTCAACAATTCCCATCGGTTCATGTCCTATTACATAGTCTTTTTGAGCTGGTAAAGCGCCTTGGTAAATATGAAGATCCGAACCACAAATCGCAGTAGAAGTAATACGAACAATAATATCGTCTTTTTTTTGTAAAACGGGATCCTGAACTTCCTTCACTTCGATATTTTTTGCTCCTTGGTAAGTTACTGCCTTCATATATTCCCTCCTTTAAATAAAAGCTCCCCAATATTTACCCGATTTTTATATATACGAACAGATGAAATGTATGAATCGAAGGATTCTTTAAATTTAGGCGGGTATTTTTTTCACTCTCATAGTTAATATTGTGTAATAAATGATATTTGTTTATTTACAATAGTGTGCGGCATACAGTATTATAGTTGTAGGAGTTGATTATATGGCTGACGTTAATGAGATCATCAATGGATTAATGCAGGAATTAAGACGTGGAACCATTATTTTAGGCGTATTAAGCCAGTTGTCCGAACCTCAATACGGATATTCACTCGTATCTGTGTTGGAGGAGAAGGGAATTAGCGTAGATCCCGGGACCCTATACCCGCTCCTTCGGAGATTGGAAAAGCAAGAGCTTTTAGAGAGTCAGTGGGACACTCATGATACTCGACCAAGGAAGTATTATTCGCTTTCTCCATTAGGGAAAGAAGTGTTTGAACAGCTTTGTGTGGAGTGGAAGAATTTGATCGGCAGCTTGGAAGGCTTAATTGATCAAAGGGGAGGTTAAGATATTGGAGCTGGTTAATAGGTATGTGTATGCTGTTACGCAGAAGCTTCCAGAGCAACAAAGAGCTGATATCGAAAAGGAACTTAAGGGTTTGATCGAAGATATGTTGGAGGAACGAACGGAGGGTGGACCTGTTCTTGAGAGTGATGTAGAAGAAGTGCTACATGAACTTGGAGATCCTTCAGCATTAGCAGATAAATACCGGGGGAAAGATCGCTATTTGATCGGTCCAGAACGATTTGATGCCTATGTATCTGTTGTAAAGATCGTATTGGTTTCGGTTTTTATAGGGATAACGGTAGCTTCAGTCATTGAGTTTGTTATGAATCCTGTTCGTGTGGTAAATCATTTTGCTGAATACATGGCAACATTGTTTTCTGTATGTATTCAAGGCTTCGCTTGGGTAACTATGATTTTTGCAATACTCGAATATATGGGGATGCGAGATTCAAATAACAAACTCACTTCCAAGAAGCAATGGAATCTTTCCGACTTACCACTGCTTCCAGATTCCAAAACAATGATCAAGCCTAGCGAACCTATAATCGGAATTATTGTCTCCGTTTTGGCCTTAATATTGTTCACCTTCGCATTAGATCTAGTGGGAGTCAACAGATATAATGAAGGCCTCTCTTGGGTGATTCCAGTGTTTAATGGAGAAGTGTTTAGTAAATATGTACCGTTCATTTGGTTGATTACAGCAATTAGTATTCTTAGAGATTGTTTGAAGATGGTAAAGAGAAAGTGGACGAATGAAATTGTTATCCTACATCTTGTCTTTAATATTATCTCACTGGTTCTTATGTTTGCGATGTTTACTAATCCATCGATCTGGAACCCTGGGTTTATTAATGAGCTAGTTCATGCAGGAATCATCACTGAGGGCAGTGAAGCTTATAATACGGTAGCAACAATCTGGGACAGCTTTACCGGTGGACTCATTTATATTATAGTGCTGATCACCTTTATTGATTCTGTAGCCGTTAGTTTAAAGCTATTCCTTCGAAAATAAAGCCGTTTTATCGAACAATATATTTAAATGATATGTCCTTATATAATATAAATCAGGCAGGCACTCTCATGAAATGGGTGCCTGCCTGATTTATTATCATGCATGTGCTTATATCAATTCATTTCTTTTACGTAGATATACGAATAGGATAGCACAGGTTGCGGAGCATAGAAGGGCAAGGACTGCAATAAATCCATAACCAGCTTGAAGACCGATGATAGAGCTCTCTGCAGCATCTCGGCTATTTTGGAAAATGGCGCGGACACCATCAATAATGACACCTATCAGCAAATTACCTATAACGCTGGCGATACCCATGAGTGTAACCGTAAAAGTGATGGCTGAATCTGTACTGCTGGGATAGCGTTTGGCTAATAAAGCCATCACCGTTGGATAAATGGGGGCTATCCCGATCCCTGCAATTGCGAATAGTATGGCGCCTTGTTGTCCGATCAGAATGGCTGCAAGACTACATATCCCGGAGAAAGCGGATAACAGCATAATCGAGAGGGTATACCCAATTTTATCTGTAATCGGCCCGAGAAATAAACGTGATAGCATGAAAAAGAGGAAGAATATCGAAAGCATGCCTGAAGCTGAATCAAGTGACCAGCCGTAGGCTTTTTCCAAGTAATAAACGAGCCAGCCCCCTACAGCTAACTCCGAAACCACCCCGAAAGACAAGACAGCTACAATTAACCAAGCAACCTTATCCTTAAAGAAATGTTTCAGTGGTATACGATCTTCGGCAGTTTGTTCATCACCAGGAAACTTTCCTAAGACGGAAGGAATGATAGGTAGCAGTGAGAGAGAGAGCATAACAAGATACATACCTCGCCATCCAAGCTCCCCACCAAACAAGTTCCATCCCATCATGGAAGACGCAACAATTGGAGCTACTGTAGAGCTTAGCCCATAGAAAAAGTGAGATAAATTCATCATCGTGCCTGTGTTTTTGGTGAAGATTCGAGCAGCCATGATCGCTAGACCGATCTCAAGCATGCCATTGCCTATGTACATTAGAAAATAAGATGCAGATAAGAACGCGTAATTCGTAGACAGATACATGAGAACTCCAGAAATTGCCATGGAGCTAAAAGCAAGAATTCCGGTCCATTTGATTCCGATCCGTGATGATAGGAAACCTGTGAAAGAGCAGGCGATCAAATACCCAAGAGAGTTAAAGGCAAGCAGTAATCCGAGCTGCATTTCGTCGAGTTGAAATTCTGACTGCATACGGGGAATCGCGGGACCTTTAATATTCTCTGAAAATCCAAAGATAAGAAAACCGCCAAAAACGACAAGCAACAAAATAAAATAATTCAGCTTAGGGTGTTCAAACTTTTTGATCTTAGATGATGTTTGCAAAACGGTACTCCCTCCGAAACGATCACATTCCGTGTTTTAACCATAATATTACTGCAAAACGTATTCAATAAGAATAATAATCTTATCTTTTCTGAAGTTCATAATGGACGAGATCAATGCGAGGAGTAAATACAAGAATGTCCCGATAAAATTTTTGACGAAAATGTGTCTTTGATGTGTCTAAATTGTGTACAATGGTGGTATAATAAGGTATGATGTTTGTAAGCACTTACATTCTTGTTGTTAATCACACGGATTGGAGCGGATTTATGATGAACTATCAAATTAAATATGCTACCAGAATGAAAGAAGTTATCTTCGTATCTCTCTTATTTAGTATCATTATGTTCCAGATAGGTGTTTGGACGCAGCAATCATTTCCGGTATTGTTTTATGCTCAGATCGTAGTCAACCTGATTATGGTAACGGCGCTTGTGGTTGAAATATATGCTAGAATGGTGAAACGTCGTGTAGAAATTCAAAGTGAATCTAATGTAATCAAAATACATGGAGAAACCATTCACGCTGAAGATGTTGAAGTCATTCGTGTTTCAGGTTGCTTGAGCGCAGCATTCAATTTTAAATTGAAGGGAAAGAAAAGCTCCTGGGTAGCGAGCCGCTTTAAATTTATGGATGCCAATTGTGAAGGGATTCGTGAAATTATTCGTTGGGCTGATCTGCACAATATTGAAGTGATTAAGATTGGACCTCAAACTTCAATTAATAATGCTTAACATTTCAGCTAACTAAAAAGACTTTGACCGATTTTAATGGTCAAAGTCTTTGTTTATTTATCTCTCAATATGCTCTTCAAACCAGCGCACGATGTGGGCCAATCTTCTGACACGAAGATGTGGATGACCACTTCTGGATAAATTATGATCCGCTCCTGGGAAACGGATAAGTTCTGTTTTTTTATCAAGACGCTTCAAGGCGACAAACAACTGTTCACCTTGCTCGATTGGGCAACGTAGATCTTGTTCACCATGAAGGATCAAGAGTGGTGTTTGAACATTTTTTACATAAGCGAGAGGAGAGTGTTTCCAGAGTTTCTGGGTATCGTCCCAAGGGTTGCCCCAAATTTGATCCTCTGTAAAGTAGTATCCAATATCACTTATTCCATAGAAGGATACCCAGTTGGATATGGATCGTTGAGTGACAGCTGCTTTAAAGCGGTTTGTGTGGCCTACAATCCAATTGGTCATAAATCCACCATAACTACCTCCGGTTACACCTAATCGTGTCTCATCAATGTAAGAGTAAGTATTAAGGACATAGTCCACGGCTTCCATAAGATCCTGATAGTCACGCCCTCCGTAATCTCCGCGGACTGTGTTTACATGTACCTGACCATAACCATGACCTCCACGAGGATTGGTATAAAAAACAGCATAACCTGCTGCGGCTAATAGTTGGAACTCTTGCATGAATGTAAAGCCATACATCGCTTGAGGACCACCATGAATTTCAAGAATAGCAGGGACTTTAGAATCTTGTTCAAAACCGACAGGCTTCATGATCCACCCCTGGATTGGCCAGCCGTCCGATGTTTCAAAAGTAAATACTTCCGGTTCACTTAGTATAAGTTCAGATAGCAGTTCTTGATTACAACGGGTTAATCGGGTTTCCTCTCCACTACTGCGGTTATATGTAAAAAGATCACCTGGCTGCAATGGATCGGCAGCAGCAAATATCAAGTTTTCGTCAGCTGTAAGTGCGAACTGATAAATCTCTCGATCTCCGCTGACAACAACTTGATGTCCTGATCCATCCAGTGCGAAGCGACCGATATGTACACCGCCATTCTGGCTGAGTTGTACATATACAGATTTCCCGTCTTTACTGAACAGTGGCGGCGTTCCTGCGCCAGAGCGCATATCACTGACACAGCTATGTTCCAGCTGAACATCAAGACCATCGTATAGAACGCGATAATTCCCGCCATTTGCAGGAATCATATAAATGCGAGTCAGTGTGGCAAACCCATGTGACAGGTCATTTGCCAGCAAGAGAATGGATTGCCCATCCGGTGTGTATGTTATAAAGCCGATGGATAGGGTTCCGTCAGTCAGCTGTTTAGTTGTTTTATTATTCCGATCAACAGTAAAAAGATCATTTGTTAATCTCATATCCGGGTCTGGATATTGTTCCGATGATTTCTCAGTAGTATAAGCAATTTCTTGACCGTCTGGTGACCATGCGAATGAAGCCACATCGTAATTTCCTTGTGTAAGCTGGATGCTTTCCTTAATAGACAGGTCTAAGATAAATAGATGATTTCTGCGGCCTTTCCATATTCCGCCACCGTCTGCTTTATACTTGATCCGTTTAATTATTAGCTCTTCAGGGAGTTTGGATTGCTCTGATTTTTCGCCTTTATCTTCGTTTTCATTCCCGTCGGTTGTTCCCGTATGAAGAAGCAGGGATGTTCCATCAGGTGACCATTTGAATGCGTTAACCCCATGTTTCATATCCGTAATGGCATGAGCTTCACCCCCATGCGCTGGAATGATCCAAACTTGACGCTGA
This sequence comes from Paenibacillus sp. GCM10028914, assembly GCF_042666275.1. Lineage (NCBI taxonomy): Bacteria > Bacillati > Bacillota > Bacilli > Caryophanales > Paenibacillaceae > Paenibacillus > Paenibacillus sp. GCM10028914. The sequence goes on along the minus strand of NZ_JBHTFO010000012.1, from coordinate 48,890 downwards.
TCTCCTTTTTTTCGCAGAAATGCAAGCTGTGATCCATCAGGGGACCAAGCAGGAGCTGAATCTTGTTCTCCCGCAGTAAAAGAAACCTCCCGATCTCCATCGATCAGCTGGATATGTGATTGGTACCCATCATGCTCTGGACTTACTTTTTTTAGAACATAGGCTACCGCTCCATTTTTCGGAGAAACGACCGGATCATTCACCCATTGCATACGGTGTAAATCTTCAGTCGTAATGATACGTTTATCATTCATCCTAAATATCCTCCTAATCCGTAATTATGTAATTGATTCTAGATTCTATCCCACATTATCCCAGATAAAAGTATGGAAATCTATTAGAATATACAAATAAAGTTGTCATTTAATTATCAACTGGTCATTTAATGTGTAAAACTATTCTTAGATCCTTTGGACATGATATATTTAAGGGAAATTGAAGGATGAAGGAGAATAATTTAATGCATGGCGAAATACTTACCCATTGCTTCTCAAAGATAGGCGCTACAGAGGACTATCCATTCGGTCCAGAGCCGCTCGTTATGAAAGTTGGCGGTAAAATGTTTGCTTTAATCTCCAAATCAGGAGAGGAACAGATATCGAGTATATCGCTAAAGTGTGATCCAATGATCGCTGCGAATCTTCGTGAACAGCACGCCGCTGTACAGCCGGGCTATCATTTGAACAAAAAACATTGGAACACCGTCACGGTAGATGGTTCTTTAACGATTTCTGATCTGCAGGATATGATCGATCATTCCTATGACCTGGTATATAACAGTCTTCCGAAGAGGATGCGAGTTTCTATTGGAGAAGCGGGAATAGATTCAAGCTCTATATCTGGTGTTTATAAATGAAGAGTACAATTGCAGATATTGCCAAAATTGCAGGCGTTGCAAAAAGCACTGTATCTCGTTACTTAAATGGTGGTTCAGTCAGTGATATTACTCGTCGTAAAATCGAACAAGTGATTAAAGAAACGGGATTTACCCCAAATACTTTCGCACAGAGCTTAAAGGCAAAAAAGACGAATATGATAGGTGCCATCATTCCCCGGCTTGATTCATTCTCGGCCTCGCAAACAGTGACGGGTATGGATGAAGAGCTACGAGCACATGGCTACCAGCTGCTTATCGTTAATACAAGTCAAGATTTAAATCGTGAAATCGAAGCTCTATATGATTTAGCAAGACAAAAAATATCTGGCATCATCCTGTTCGCTACACAAATTACAGAAGCTCACATGCAGGCGATTAAGGAGATTGAGATTCCGGTCATATTCCTTGGACAACAACATAAAGAGGTTCACAGCATCATTTACAATGATTATGCAGCCGGATACGAGATCGGCCGCTACATTCTGAATAAGGGACACAAGCATATTGCTTATTTGGGCGTAACTGAAATGGATGTGGCTGTAGGTGTTCAACGTAAACAAGGCTTTCAAAGCGCGTTAAACGAGCAAGCTCAAGCTGTTGCTACATATTATGAAAGTGGATTTAAAATGTCTGACGCAGTCATCGCGGCTTCAGCTATTCTTGATGAGAATCCGCCTTCTGTGATTGTATGTGCTACGGATAATATTGCGCTCGGCGTTATGAAGGCAGCATTTATGAGAGGAATTCACATCCCAGAGCAATTATCGGTAACAGGTTTTGGCGGATATGACATCACTGAAGTGATTCACCCTGGGCTTACCACAGTCAAATATGGATACATGCAGGGGGGGCGATTGGCAGCAAGACAGATAATTAAGTTGGTTAATGATGAGACAGTCGAAGCGCTTACGGTTCTAGGTTATGAACTTATGGATCGCGAAAGTGTTGACAAAGTTTAATATCGTCATTTATACTAACCTTGGAACCGGTTCCAAACAGGATATACATCAGCCATTGGAACTGAGTTCATTTTTTTGAACAAAGTTGGAACCGGTTCCGTTTTTCCTTGTTTTTTCATAATATAGTTTTAATTAACAGATTTTCATAAGGAGAGAAGAAATGAACAGAGAACAAAAATACAGGCTTCTGGAACAAGCTTCTCCCGAAGAGATTACCGCTTTAACTGATCTGGTGAACGAATGTCCATGGAGACAGACTTTTCATGTCCAGCCTATCATGGGCCTATTGAACGATCCCAACGGATTTTCATTTTATGAAGGTGAGTATCATCTATTTTATCAGTGGTTTCCCTTGGGTACTTATCATGGAATGAAATATTGGTATCATACCAAGTCAAAGGATCTAGCATTTTGGCACAATGAAGGCATCGCCATCGTTCCCAAGGATCCAATAGATTCCCACGGTGCTTATTCGGGTAGTGCGATTGTCAAAGATAATAAATTACATTTGATATATACAGGCAATACACGAGATAGCAAATGGAATCGGCGTCCCTATCAATGCTTGGCCATAATGAATGAAGAGGGTTTCATAAACAAGCAGAACACACCGCTTGTAGACCATGTTCCCGAAGGTTATACCGATCATTTTCGTGACCCTAAGGTCTGGAAAGACGATGATATGTATCGCTTTGTCATCGGTGCCCAAAGAGAAGATTTAACTGGAGCAGCAGTAGTGTATGAATCTTCTGACTTTAAAGAATGGCGGTATCAAGGAGAGATCAAGACAAACCTAGGTCATTTCGGATACATGTGGGAATGCCCTGATTATTTTGAATTGGAGGGAAAGGGGGTATTCATCTTTTCTCCACAGGGATTAACTCCAGAGCAAGACAGATTTCAGAATATATATCAATCTGGTTATTTAATCGGGAAGCCGCTAGATCGAAAAACCTTGGAGTTGGATCATGGAGAGTTTGAGGAACTGGATCGAGGATTTGACTTTTATGCACCTCAAACGATGGTTGATGAGAAAGGACGCCGGATAATGATAGCTTGGATGGGTCAGGCTGAGGTTGCTTACCCAACGGATTCCCATGGATGGGCGCATTGCTTAACGATTCCGAGGGAGCTTAAAATTCGTCATGGAAAACTGATTCAACAGCCTGTACCGGAATTGCAGAAGCTTCGGGGGCGGTCGATTGTAATACAAGATATGATCGAGAATGAGGTTCGAACCTATGAGGGAGTAAGAGGTACAACCTTCGAAATGGTATGCGAGTTTAGTGCTGTGAAGGCTGCTGCGGTTGGGATTGTCATTCGTGCGAGTCAGCAAGAGCAGACGATCATTCGATATGATAAAACCAACAAAAAAATAACGCTAAATCGCGCAGAGTCTGGCAATCTGAGTGACGGTACAAACAATGCGATTAGATCGTGTAGGTTGGATAGTGAGAACATTAAATTTCACCTTTTTGTAGATACATCCTCTGTTGAGGTTTTTATAAATGATGGCGAAGAGGTATTCACGAGCAGGATATTTCCGCAATCAGGCAGCGAGGAAATTCGCTTCTTCACTGAAGAGGGCAGTGCACATATGACAATGACAAAATGGGATCTTGCACAAGCAGTAGACTAATAATAAAAGGGGAGAAGGAAGAATGGCGAATAATCATGATATTGCAAAATCAGTAGTAGAAGCAATTGGCGGGAGAGAGAATATTGCTTCTTTTGCTCACTGTGCAACAAGGCTTCGTATTATGGTTCACGATGAGAAGAAGATTGATCAGAAAAAGGTAGAGAATATCGAGAAGGTTAAAGGCGCTTTTTTTAACTCGGGCCAATATCAGATTATCTTTGGTACCGGTACGGTTAATCAAATATTTGAAGAGGTCGAAAACCTTGGATTAGAAAGCACAAGTAAAGAGGCGTTAAAAAGCGAATCAAAGAAATCAGGGAATGCTTTTCAACGTGCAATTCGTACTTTCGGTGACGTATTCGTTCCGATTATCCCCGTATTGGTTGCAACAGGATTATTTATGGGACTTCGGGGGTTACTGACACAAGAACAGGTGCTTGCGTGGTTTGGTGCAACACCAGCTGATATTTCACCGAACTTCCTGCTCTTTACACAGGTGCTAACGGATACGGCATTTGCGTTCTTGCCTGCTTTGGTTGCTTGGTCCGCATTCAGAGTATTTGGCGGTAGTCCGGTCCTCGGGATTGTCTTAGGCTTGATGCTTGTAAATCCTGCATTACCTAATGCTTATGAAGTAGCTAATGGGTCATCAGAAGCACTTATATTCCTTGGATTTATACCGGTTGTTGGATATCAAGGGTCCGTTCTGCCAGCTTTTTTTATGGGATTACTAGGTGCGAAATTTGAGCGTTTTCTTAGAAAGAGAATTCCTGAAGCCATTGATTTGATCGTAACACCATTCTTAACCCTTGTTGTCATGATTATTCTTGGACTATTCGCGATTGGTCCCGTATTCCATTCAGTTGAAGAAATCGTTCTGAACGCAACAACGTTCGTGTTAGAACTTCCTTTCGGTTTGGCAGGACTTCTCATTGGCTTCCTTAATCAGATTATTGTCGTTACGGGTGTGCATCATATCTTTAACTTTTTGGAGATCCAATTACTTGAGCGGACAGGAGCCAATCCATTTAACGCAATCGTCACAAGCGCGATGGCTGCTCAAGGCGCAGCTTGTCTTGCAGTAGGCATGAAGACGAAGAATAAGAAGCTGAAAGCGTTGTCGTTCCCGTCTTCGTTCTCCGCATTATTGGGTATTTCAGAACCAGCTATATTTGGTGTCAACCTGCGTTATGTTAAGCCGTTTGTTATGGGTTTAATCGGTGGGGGTGTAGGCGGATTCATGGCATCGCTATTCCAGCTTAAAGCTACTGGTATGGCAGTCACCGTTATACCAGGAACGCTCCTTTACTTGAATAGCCAGCTTCCACTTTATATCCTCTGTAACATAGTAGCCATGGCAATAGCATTTGCATTAACCTGGTTCTTTGGGTTTAATGATAAAATGCTGGATGAACTGAGTTTGAAAAATAAATAGTAGATATAGAAAGCTCGCCGCATTGCTGGCGAGCTTTTTTCTTGTACGGAGAAGAAGTTACTTCTGCTGGAGAACATTGTATAATGAGTGACAGAAAGCTTAAATGTGAGGAGTCGTGCATCATGTTTAGAGGTTGGAAGCTATCTGTGCTTGGCATAGTGATTGTCGGCATCACTGCCGGGATCGCGCCCCAGTTCGGATTAATCGACTATTACAGATCTATATCCATGTTCATTTTATTCGTCTTGTTTATCGTAGCACTAGAAGTGATGGATCGATTCAACCGCCGAAAAAAAGAATAATAACATCCCAAAGATAGATGCGCATTGCTTCAAAACGTGATATATTTAACAAAAGTCACTATGTGTAACTGGCGTAGCATGGAACACCATGAGGGAGCACATAGATAACAGCCGTACGCCTGGGCAGAGGTAAGGAGATTCTCGAAGAATCTCCTTACCTCTTTGTGTTTTATAAACATAACTTGTCGAAAGGGCTGGTAAACATGAAGAATGAACCATTGATCTTGGATGGTAATCAAGTCGCAAATCGTATTAAAGAGGAATTGAAAGAGCGTGTCGAACAATTGGTACAGAATGGAGTTACGCCTTGTTTGGCAACTATACTTGTCGGTGATGACCCTGCCTCAGAGACATACGTTCGAATGAAGGGGAATGCCTGCAAGAGACTCGGGATCGATTCCAAACGTGTAGTGCTGGAAAGCTCAACTTCTACGGAAGAATTAATTAACGTTATTCGTGATCTAAATAATGATCCGTCTGTTCACGGTATATTGCTTCAGCATCCGGTCCCGCATCATATTGATGAACGCGCTGCTTTTGAAGCAATCTCGATTGAAAAAGATGTAGACGGTGTTACCATGCTTGGATTTGCTCAAAATGCATTTGGGCAGGCAGCCTTTCCTTCCTGTACGCCAGCAGCTATTCTGGCAATTATGGACGAATACCAGATTCCGATGGAAGGAAAGCACGCTGTCGTTGTAGGCAGAAGTCCGATTCTCGGAAAGCCGGTGTCAATGATGCTTCTGAATCGGAATGCTACCGTGACCATTTGTCATTCCAGAACGCAAAATTTAGACCAACTGGTATCCCAAGGGGATATCGTTGTGGCGGCAGTCGGAAAACCTAACTTCATTCAAGGAGATTGGATCAAGCAAGGCGCAGTTATTATGGATGCTGGATACAATGAAGGCAATATCGGAGATTGTGATTACGATGCTTGTTATGAGCGTGCAAGTGCGATAACTCCTGTTCCCGGTGGTGTTGGGCCGGTTACGATCGCTACATTACTGAAGCATACGGTTGATGCTGCGGAGAAGACCGTGAATTAAACGTAACAACAATGTAAGTATCATGAGACGGCTATTTATCCTGTATGGATGAGTAGCTGTTTCTTTTCATATGAAAATTTTGAATTGATTAAGATTATGCTACAATGATTGCTAAGTACGAATACCCTGAGACTACATTCTTGAACTTACGAACAGGAGGGCAAATATGGAGTGGTTAGCTGTACAGCCCTATTATAAAATCCGGAGAGAAGTTGGAAGTACGGAACAAAGAACGATTGAGGAAAACCGTACTTTATATTTGTATAATGATAAGATCGTAACTCAGTATCGTGAGTTTCCGATAACCGATGTGTTTGACGTGTCTTATCGTAAGATGGGGGAAACGGGTGGATTTCTTTATCTGCATACGAAGCTAGGTGTATATTCGTATACGGTTAAAGATAACCCAGCCAGCTTCATTAAAGCTTTCAAAAGTCTGTAATCAAGTGGGCCTGAATTACTCGGTTGTACGGATGATTCTGATGTATTCTCGCGGATAAAAGGACGCGGCACCATTGTTTGTTTCTTTTAGGCTGCGATTGTTTAAATGATCTGTATAGCTAAATGGCTCTAGGTTTGATTCAGGGTAATGTATTCGGTTAATATGCCTGTCCATCAACGCTGCCCCGATGATTAGAAAGGCGAACAGCGTAACACAAACGGTGACTTTCCGGGTAATCATTATTATCACTCCTCACCTAAGAGTGATTCCCCATCTCAGATTTTTCATTCATAATTCTTTTGACAAAAGCGCCAAAATTAAGCTATACTGATTCTCAGTTTGAGACTGAACGCGAACTATATATGGAAATAACCGGAGGAGCCTGCCAACAGCGGGCTCTTTTTGCGTTTTTTTGGTCTTACGATCTATGTATTGGTAATAATTTTGGCAATACTAAGGAAAGATTACATTTTTGGGCTAAGGAGGAATCAACTTGTCGCTGCTTCACGTCGCCATTATGGTACCTATTCTTTTTGCCGTTTTGGTACCTCTGTTTTACAAGTTTATGAAACGAATACACACAGGATGGTTTATCCTGCCTGTCCCTGCGATTTTGTTCGCCTATTTCATCAGCAGGATTCCTTCGGTACAGGAGGGGGGAGAAGTACTCTCTACCTTACGATGGATACCTTCTTTAGGCATCAATTTCACCGTATATCTTGATGGACTGAGTCTGTTATTTGCCTTGCTGATTACGGGCATTGGTATGCTTGTTGTCTTCTATTCTGTGTTCTACATGGATAAGAACAAAGAAGCGATCCACCGGTTTTATGTATACTTGCTTCTGTTCATGGGGGCTATGCTCGGTGTCGTGCTGTCCGATAACGTGATGGTACTTTACGGATTTTGGGAATTGACGAGTGTATCTTCCTTCCTGCTGATCGCTTTCTGGCATACTAGAGATCGCTCCAGATACGGAGCGCTAAAATCCATGCTTATTACCGTATTTGGTGGTCTTGCCATGTTCACCGGTTTTCTTATGTTATCGATCATGGCGAACAGTATGAGCGTCCGAGAAATCATTGGAAGCGTCGGTGAGATTACGGACCATGTATTATTTATACCTGCTATGTTTCTCATTCTTCTGGGCGCTTTTACGAAGTCGGCTCAGTTTCCGTTTCATATTTGGTTGCCGGATGCGATGGAAGCACCAACACCTGTCAGTGCTTATCTTCATTCCGCTACGATGGTAAAAGCCGGCCTTTATTTGGTTGCCCGTTTTAGCCCCGTGTTCGCGGGTCATGCCGAGTGGTTTTGGCTCGTGACAGCGGTTGGACTAACCACACTGATCTATGGATCTATTCGTGCCATTAAACAGACCGATTTAAAAGCATTGCTTGCTTTTTCTACGATTAGCCAGTTGGGATTGATTATGAGTTTGCTCGGTCTTGGTTCAGCTGCAGCTTTTTATTCTGGTAATCCAGAGTCTCTGGTTTACACAAAAGCGACAACAGCTGCTATCTTTCACCTCATAAATCATGCCACGTTCAAAGGCGCACTGTTTATGGTAGTAGGGATTGTAGACCACGAAACCGGTACACGAGATATCCGGAAGTTAGGCGGTCTTATGTCGCTCATGCCGATCACATTTACAGTTGCTGCGATTGGTGCATTTTCGATGGCTGGATTACCACCGTTTAATGGATTTTTAAGTAAAGAAATGTTCTTTACAGCAGTGCTTCAAGCGACAGAAATGGATTTCTGGAATGTTCAAACATGGGGTGTACTCATCCCTGTCGTGGCTTGGGTGGCAAGCGTGTTTACATTCCTGTACAGCATGATTTTGGTGTTCAAAACGTTCTCAGGCAAGTTTCAACCGAGCAAGCTCGATAAGAAACCGCATGAAGCACCGCTTGGGATGCTTATTCCACCGGTTATTTTGGCAACGCTAGCCGTGGTGTTCGGATTCTTCCCGAATCTGTTGTCTTATTCGTTAATTGAGCCGGCTATGGCGGCGATTTCACCTGATTTGTTAGCACCAGGAGAAAAATTCCAAGTGAAGATTGAGTTCTGGCATGGCTGGACAACTGAGATCTTTATGACAATCGGTATTATCATCCTGGGTACAATTCTTTACAAAGTTTATGGGAAATCCCGAGTGTTAAATCGCCCGCTATTTAATAAAATTTCGTTTAACCGGGTATATGACAGAGGACTTGCATCTCTTGAACGTAGTGGCAACAAAGTCACGGGTTCCTATATGACTGGTTCGATCCGTCACTATGTTATATATATTTTTGCATTTATGATCGCTCTATTGGGATACGCCATGGTTTATTCAGGTGGCATCAAGATTGATACCTCGAGTTATGCACCGATATCGTTCTATGAGGCGGTCGTCTTGATTGTGCTAGTTGCTTCGGTTCTGGCACTACCATTTGTCCGGACAAGACTAGTTGCCATTATTTTGACAGGGATGTCTGGTTATATGGTTACATTGTTCTTCGTTATATTCCGGGCTCCAGACCTTGCACTCACGCAGATGATTGTGGAGACAGTCTCTGTCATGTTGTTCCTATTATGTTTCTACCACTTGCCAAAGCTTAAGAAGGAGATTGTTTCACTAAAATTCAAATGGACAAACGCCTTAATAGCCATTGGTGTAGGTGTAGTGATGACATTGATCTCCTTAGGGGCGACAAGCGGTAGAATGTTTGAACCCATATCGGATTTCTTCATAAAGGGAAGTAAAGAGCTGGCTGGCGGTAAGAATATCGTTAATGTCATCCTGGTAGACTTCCGTGGATTCGATACAATGCTTGAGATTACGGTTCTATGTATTGCTGCCTTGGGCATTTATGCCATGATCAAGATTGATCCGGGTGATGCCATTCTTGGACAGCGGGAGATGAGACTTGATATTATTCTGCCGAGCAGCAATGACGTGATTTTGAGAACGATCTCGAAGGTTGTAATCTTTATTATCCTGACTTTTGCGCTGTACTTATTCCTTGCCGGACATAACAGTACGGGGGGCGGATTCATCGGTGGACTGATGACAGCCTCAGCCTTGGTGCTTCTGTCAATGGCGTTTGGAATGAATGTAAGCCAGAAGATTGTTCCCGTAAATTACAGAGTGATGACAGCTGTCGGTCTTTTGATCGCATATCTCACTGCTATGGGGTCCTTCTTATTTGACGCACCGTTTCTCAGTCATGCTTTTGGACATTTTACACTCCCACTGCTGGGAGATACTGAGCTTGCCACCGCTGTATTATTTGATTTAGGTGTGTACTTAGCGGTAGTTGGGGTCACTATGACGATCATTTATTCAATTGGGAGGGACGAATAGCCATGGAGTTATATATGTCACTAGCCATCGGCGTTTTATTCGCCGTTGGGGTTTACTTGATTCTCTCCAAAAGCTTGCTTCGCATCATTTTGGGAACTTCGCTACTTACGCACGGGGTACATCTATTGTTACTAACAACCGCTAAGCTGAAGACAGGGGCAGCTCCACTGCTTGGAGAACAGGCGGATTCTTATGTTGATCCGCTCCCGCAGGCGCTGATTTTAACGTCTATTGTCATTAGCTTTGGTGTAACATCATTCTTCTTCGTGCTTGCCTATAAAGCGTATCAGCGGCTCGGAACAGATGATATGGAAGAGTTGAGGGGGGAAGAAGATGAATAATCTGGTTGTTCTCCCGCTCCTGATCCCTTTGCTAACGGCTGTGATTCTAATTTTTCTATCGAAGAGAGTAAAAATACAACGATGGATCAGTCTAATCAGTGTCTTTCTTAATATGCTGTCGGTTGTGCTTCTTATTAACCAAGTACAGGATAAGGGAATTCAGACATTGTACATGGGAGGCTGGATGCCGCCTTATGGCATTGTGTTCGTAGCGGATATGTTTGCGCTGCTGCTTGTTATGACTACTCTTGTCGTGGCTGCAGGGTGTCTCTTGTATGCTTTTCGCACAATCGGTGAGCAGCGAGAGAAGTATTATTTTTATCCGTTCGTTCAATTTATTCTGGCGGGTGTTATTGGTTCGTTTATAACCGGGGATCTATTTAATCTGTTTGTCTGCTTTGAGGTGATGCTTATTTCGTCTTATGCATTGATCGTGTTAGGAGGAACGAAGCGGCAGCTCAGGGAAACGATTAAGTATGTGTTGATTAATATCATATCGTCCAGCTTGTTTGTAGCGGCGATGGCTTATCTGTATGGTGTGGTCGGGACACTTAATATGGCTCATTTATCCGTACGTGTAGCCGAAGCGGGGCAAGGCGGCATACTAAGCGTTATCGCAGTGATGCTCCTTATCGTATTCGCTTTGAAAGCAGGATTGTTTCTCTTTTTCTGGCTGCCCGGGTCATACAGTGTACCACCAACTGCAATAACAGCATTATTTGGTGCACTGCTGACAAAAGTCGGTCTGTATGCGATTATCCGAACATTTACGCTCATTTTCTATCATGATCAAAGCTTTACACATAGTATTATCGCCTGGATGGCAATTGCTACGATGATCTTGGGTGGACTGGGAGCAGTGGCGTATAAAGACGTTTATCGCATACTGAACTATAACGTGGTTATAAGTGTCGGTTTTATCGCCTTCGGGCTGGCTGTTGCAACTAAAGAATCACTTGATGGTACAGTCTTATATTTAATGCATGACATGGTAGCCAAGGCGTTGATGTTCATCCTGGGAGGAATGATTATTGCTGCCGCAGGAACGAACAGACTGAATGAAATGGGCGGACTTATTAAACGATACCCATGGATGGGTTGGATGTTCTTCATCCTGACACTGGCTCTGGTAGGAATTCCGCCTCTTAGCGGCTTTCCTGGGAAAGTGCTTATGGTACGTGGTGGTTTGAATGAAGGAGAATTCTTGCTAACAGCTTTCGCTGTCGCTTCCAGCCTTATTGTGCTTTACTCCTTGGTTCGCTTGTTTATGGGAGCATTTTGGCGGGAGGATCACTTGCTTCCTGTGCGGGATCAGAAAAAATGGCATAGTACGGCATATGTATCTGTGATCGGATTATTTATATTGGTTATCGCTTTAGGCGTTGGTTCGGAATGGATTTATTCCTATGCCGGACAGGCGGGTGAAGTATTAGCCAATCCGTCTATATACATTGATGCTGTATTAAAGGAGTAGTGGAGATGGGCCATCAAATCTTATTAAATCTAATCATTGCCTTTGTCTGGATGTTTCTTTACTCGGATTGGTCTCCGCAAAGATTCATTCTGGGATACTTAATCGGTGTAGTTCTCATTGGGCTCTTGAGTCGCTTCTGGCCGCATGATTTTTATTTGCGGAAGCTTTGGGCGGTTATAGCTCTGCTCATGTTGTTTCTGAAAGAGCTGTTTAAATCAAGTTTTACCGTTCTTGGCCAAGTTTTAAGACCTAAACTGAACATTCGGCCGGGTATATTCGAGTATGAGACAGAGCTGAAATCAGACTGGGAGATTACCGTCTTATCATGTCTTATATGTTTGACACCTGGGACACTGACAATGGAAGTCTCTCATGATAAGCGGAAGCTATACATTCATGCGATGGATATTGAGGATAAGGGTGAAGTTGTTCAGCAAATTAAGAACACCTTTGAAAAAGCGATTTTGGAGGTGACCAGGTAATGTTGAACACGATGCTTGTTGCAGCGCTTGCCATTTTGTCACTGGCTATGCTTGGTTCGCTATTCCGCTTAATTAAAGGGCCTTCCATGAATGACCGGATTATGTCACTCGATACGATCGGGATTTTATTGTTGTCCATGATCGCCGTGCTGTCGATGTTGTTTAGGACGGAAGCGTATTTAGACATCATCTTATTGATCGGTATTTTGACTTTTATAGGCACTACAGCCTTGGCAAGATATATAGAGAGGGGTGATGTCATTGAACGGAGTAACGATGAGTGAAATCGGAGAATTATTGATCGGGTTAATCGTTTTGTTTGGTGCTCTGATTAGTGCGGTCAGTACATTTGGCTTAATTCGTTTGCCTGATGTCTATTTACGATCACATGCTGCTACTAAAAGTTCAACACTTGGTGTTCTACTCATTCTAACAGGGGCTTTTCTGTACTTTATGTTCTATGTAGATCATATCAGTGCCAAACTGTTACTTGGCATCATCTTTGTGTTTATAACGGCTCCTGTAGCGGGGCATCTCAATGGAAGAGCTGCATATCGCTCAGGGGTTCCGTTATGGAACAATAGCACGAGTGATGATCTTCGTCCTGCACTGGAGAAGGAATATAAGGATAGCAAGTTGGGAAAAGAAAAAAACCAAGGACTCGACTAGTAGATGTATTGACACTGATCTATTGTAAAGTGATAATCACTCTAAAGGAGCTGATCTATTGCTAAGAGTGTGCATGAATCGTAATGAATTCAATTTGCTTGGAGGGCTTTCCCTCGAGAATGTGTGCTTTGATCCATTAATTCAAGCTTTTAAGGAAGTGCGAATGCGTGGTGAAGAAGAAAGTCGTTTCTACGAGGGGATGACAAAGGGGCAGCAGTTATTGTTTATGTACCGTGTGTACTATGATCATGTGAATCATTCACCGGAAGAACTGTATTGGTGGAGCGCTTATTTTTGGGCTCAACCGCCGAAATGGATGGCTCTAAAAGCAAGCTTCCGTTATTTCGGGAGCGAAGATGCCTCCTTGCTGTTGGAGAGCATAGAAGGCTTTCTGAAGACTAACGGGTACCCGAGCAGTCTCGAAGGCTTTAATGTTTCCCGTACAGCAATGGATGATGATCCAGAATTGTTGAATTCATTTCGTGCATTCTATGAACGTTTCTTACAATGTGATAAAGTCATTCATCAAAGGATAGCTCAGTATATTCACACTTGTCCTGAGGAGTTTGTGCAGTTCATATAATTGCATTTACCTTAAAAGTTATAACGATATAATTAAACAAGCTGATTTCTGTGTGATGCAGAAATCAGCTTGTTTGTTTATCCGGCGTATTTAGGCATGATGATAACGGTTTTCTAGTTTTTTACCAGCCAACCAGAGCAGCCACAACACACCTAAAGCAATTAGAAGCTTCCATGGTTCGTGAATAAATCCTTGCCAGTCATGACCGATAAAAGCGATGATAAAGATCATAACTGATTTTCCTGCCATAACGGCAATGGTGAACGTTGACAAGGAGACTTTACTAATCCCAGATGCCACATTGATGAGTGCGGAAGGCGTAAAGGGGAAACAGTAAAGAATGAATATCGGTGTGAAGCCTTTTTCCTCGATCCAATGAAAAAAACGCTGTGTACCAGGCATTCGTTTTTGTATGTACATGCCAAGCCTGCCCCCAAGCTTACGCGCTATCCAGAACACAGTTATAGATCCTATGCAAACACCGATCCATGAGAATAAAAATCCCCACCACAATCCATAAGCAGCTGCATTTCCCATCACGATGACAATGAGCGGTAAAATAGGAAGAAATGCTTCAATAAAAGTAAGCAATATGCCTGGCAGGGGACCTAGTCTAGAGTAATTCTGAAGCCAAGTTTCAACTTGATTCATATCGATATTTTTCATAAAGGTGAATGCTTGTTCAATCCAATCCAACATGATGTATACGATCTCTCCCCATGATAACCTGGTAATTGCGTAACGCTATCTATTGTTACTGTGATTAACACATGTCATTATATTTTAAAAATTCAACGAATTTTATTATAGCACAACAATCGATAGTACTGCATCCAACTAAACCTAATGAAACCTTTAACTCATTGTTAGGTGAATAAATATGTAAGTGATGATTATATTATTATGGCTATAAATTCAATTAATTAGTTAGCAGGATTTGAACAATACTAAGAATTCCTATATTATTATTTAATAAATATTTCGACATTTATCGCGTTAGCGGTGATATTCTACACTGAAGGAGTTCAAAGTATGACCAAAAAGCATCGAAAACTATCTGTAGGCGAAATCATCAAACGTTTTATTTTCATCACCCTTGGAGCTGTCCTGATGGCAGTTGCCCTGGAAATATTCCTTGTCCCTAACACCATTATTGATGGTGGGATAACCGGTATTTCTATCGTATTATCCAAAATCACCCCGATTGCACTCGGCGCATTCCTGTTCATCTTTAACCTTCCGTTTCTGTTTATTGGTTATAAGCAAATAGGTAAGACATTTGCCTTATCGACTCTGTACGGTATTATCGTGTTATCTGTTACAACTGTTTTGCTTCACGATGTTCAACCATTTACTAATGAGAAGATTCTAGCCGTTCTATTCGGCGGTCTAATATTAGGTTTTGGGGTTGGTCTGGTAATCCGCTACGGCGGAGCGCTTGACGGTACTGAGATCGTAGCCATTCTACTCTCGAAGAAGCTGCGTATCCCGGTTGGTCAAATTGTTATGTTCATTAACGTGTTTATTTTTATTGTGGCTGGTTTCGTGTTCGGAGCTGACTCAGCAATGTTCTCTATTTTCACCTATTATATAGCAGCGAAGGTTATGGATATTGTTGTAGAAGGTTTGGACGAGTCCAAGTCTGTTACAATTATATCCAGTGATTATGAAGAGATATCTGATGCAATTAACGATCGTTTGGGACGCAGTACAACCATGTTATATGGTAGAGGAGGATACTCCAAGGAAGAGACTCAAATGATTTATTGCGTAGTTAACAGACTTGAGGTTTCCAAACTGAAAACGGTCGTTCAAGAGATCGATAAGAATGCGTTTATTTCTATTCAAAATGTTGCAGATGTTCTTGGCGGCAGTGTTGTGAAAAAAGATATTCATTAAAAGAATATAATAAGAAACAAACAACCCTGTTCGTGGTTATTCCACCGAACAGGGTTGTTTGTTTCAGAGCCTCATTTTCGCACTTCAAAAAATTCACATTCTTCACGTTTATGATAACCGAGCGAGCTGACACCTGATTGAGTAACGATCGTGTCACTTGTAAAGCGAATAACGATCGTTCCGGAATCGACGAGATGATTGTCTTTAAATATCCGGATCTTATACTTGCGATCCACTGCTTCCTGAAAATCTTGATCTGTATTCAGGGGTCTGACGATGGGCATAAGTTCGCAGCCTCCTTCAAGATAGTATTATCGTAATTACAGTGGGGGATGGGTGTGGCATTTGCGGCAAACGGGGAAATAAGTATCGTTTCCACCAATTACGATTTGTTCACCACTATATACAGGCTTACCATCCTTTAAACGAAGGTTCATTGTTGCTTTGCGTTCACAAAACCAACAAATGGTTTTCATTTCCTCGATTTTATCAGCGTAGAGAAGCATGTAACGACTACCTTCAAAAAGCTGATTCTGAAAATCGTTTTTCAGTCCGAATCCCATCACGGGAACATCTAGTTCATCTACAATTCGGACAAGCTGGAGTATGCTATCCTTGGTAAGAAATTGACATTCATCGACGAGAATGCAGTAAGGTTTTGGCTGATGTCTCTGAACGATTCCGAATATATCCGTATCTTCTTTGATTGGAATAGCTTGTCTTCTCAGACCTATACGAGATGAAACATAGCCGACTTCATCCCGATGATCTAAAGCTGAAGTAAATATTAGAACCGGCTTATTCTGTTCCTCATAGTTGTGTGCAACTTTCAAGATTTCAATTGATTTCCCGCTGTTCATTGCTCCGTATTTGAAATATAACTGTGCCATTCTCATTTCCTTTCCCGTTAAACATGTAAGCCAGACCCTATTTTCTCATTATCAGGCTGTATGTGTAAACAACAAATCTTATGAAATATGTAGAGACTTCGTCTTATTTTGTAAGAATATGATTTTCTTAATTTATCTGTTCAGAACACCTAATATGTTATAACATATGGAAGGGAATTATTTGTATAAATATGTATGCGAAGTATAGGAGTGATTGAGTTTGTCGATTAAAATTTTCAAGCTCCTGTTTGTTCCGTTCATAACTATTTTCATTACTTTCTCATCTTTAAGTTTAGATAGACATGTGAATTTTGCGCTTTTGTTAGTGACAGCATTTTTATTTGTAATGAGTATGGCTCTGGATCGCGTATATCCCCAAATACTACCTTTTCAATTTATGTTTCTGGGAGCTTTCCATTATGCCAGTAGCTTGAATTGGTGCATTCTTCTCTATTATATTTTGATCATTAATATGGTACAACATAAACAAAAGTTTAAAGAAACGATGTCGATTGCGCTACTTCTAGTCTTTCAATATTCGTTCATTCGAATGCAATATTCTCCTCTGAATAGTTACACGATACTTGTAATATTTTTTGACATCATAGCATCATTTGTGGTGAGTATAACATTTCATATCTTTATCAGGATTGAATTTGAGAAGAAATCATTAACCAAACAGAATGCTTACCTCATCAATCACGATCCCCTCACCGGTTTTTTAAATTATGAAGGCTATATGAAAAAAGTACAGAATCTTATAGAAAAGAACTGGCACTTTCAACTTATACTGCTCGATATTAACAACTTCAAATCTTTAAATGCCAAAGATATTACCTCGGCTAACGAGATCTTAATCAATTTCTCACGATCCATCAAGAATGACTTTCCGAATATGCTTGGAGCCGCTCGGTATGCAGGAGACCGCTTTGCGATTCTTCTTCCTAAGGGGGATAAAGTTAAAGATCTAATGTCTTTTGATGAGTTAGGCATACAGGTTACCTACAGTGTGACACGATACCCTCAAGATGCATCAACATTCCAAGAAGTTATTAGTATGGCTGAAGAACGAATATTTCAAATGCGTAGAGAAAGCTGGCTTAAAAGCCAGGAAGAATTTATGCGCTCGGCTAAAATGAAAACAGTAGGCGAATTAGCGGCGGGCATGGCTCATGAAATACGAAATCCTTTAACTTCTATTAAGGGGTTTGTCCAGCTCTCCAAAATTCAAAATTATAATATTGAACCCTGGTATGATGTCATCATGGGTGAAATTACGAGGGTGGGTGAGTTAACTGCAGAGTTTCTCCAGTTCTCCAAACCTCATGTTAGCAACATGAAATTGGATTCTCTCCGATTTTGTATGACCAGAGTGTATTCTTTATGTGAATCCGAGGCAGCATCCAGAGGACATACATTCACAACAGATATTCCAGAAGACCCAGCTATGGTATTTATGGATAGAGACAAGATTATTCAGGTGTTGATCAATCTGATTCGTAACGCTTTTCAGGCTATGGAGACCACAGGTAATGTTCATTTCTCGTTGCGTATCGATAAGATGGCAGCAATTATTCAAGTACAAGACACGGGTAAAGGAATCGCTAAGGATGTCATTGATCAGATTTTCGATCCTTTTTATACAACAAAAGAAGAGGGGACAGGACTAGGACTATCATTATGCCAAAAAATCGTTGAAGATCATGGGGGATCAATTTATGTATGCAGTGAAATAAATATAGGAACTACATTTACCGTACGATTACCGTTATCGGAAGAATCGGAAATTTTATAAAAAAAGGTTCCTGGCGTTTTTCATGCCAGGAACCTTTTCAATTATTAAATGTTAACTTCAACCAGCCATCCGAATGGATCTGGAATTGTGCCACGTTGAATACCTGTTAGTGTATCGTAAAGTTTGCCGGAGATATCACCAGTTTTACCATCAGCTATAACCAGTTTTTCCTCGTTCCAGTAGAGTTCACCAATCGGAGAGATAACTGCAGCCGTACCCGTACCGAACGCTTCTTCGAGAGCTCCGCTTTTCGCAGCATTAGCCAGATCTTCAATAGCGATTGTACTTTCTTCTACAGGGATGTCCCAATGACGAAGTAGTTGAATGATAGAATTGCGAGTAATACCATCTAGTATACTTCCGTTCAATGCAGGGGTATACACGGTTCCATTAATCTTGAAAAAGACGTTCATGCTTCCAACTTCTTCAATATATTTGCGATGGACCCCATCAAGCCACAGTACCTGAGAATAGCCTTTTTCTTTTGCGATTTCTTGTGCTTTCAAGCTCGCAGCATAGTTTCCTGCTGTTTTCGCTTCACCGATTCCGCCTTTAACCGCACGTACATAATCATTTTCCACATATATTTTAACCGGATTTACACCCTCAGCGTAGTAGTTACCTACCGGTGACATAATGATTATAAATTTATATTGTGTCGAAGCATCCACACCAAGTGCTGGTTGAGTTGCAATGACAAACGGCCGGATGTATAAAGAAGTTCCTGGCGCTGTAGGAATCCAGTCTTGATCTATGGCGATTACTCTTTTTAGTGCTTCGAGGGCGAACTCTTCATCGATTGCCGGCACACCAAGTCGTTCATTTGAACGATTTAAGCGTTGGAAGTTTCTTTCTGGTCTGAAGAGTAGAACTTTACCTTCTTCGGTTTTATAAGCTTTCAATCCTTCAAAGATAGTCTGACCATAATGAAATACTTTGGCAGCAGGATCGAGTACAAGCGGTTGATAAGGTACGATACGAGGATCATGCCAACCTTGAGAATCGTTATAGTCCATTATGAACATGTGGTCTGTGAAATGAATACCGAAGCCTAACTCATGTTGAAGCGGTTTTTGCTTTTTCTTTGTTGTTGTTTGAATTTCTATCGTTCTAGCCATTGTTTCCATCGCTCCCTAACAGATTTATTCTTACATTGAATGCTACCACTTTAAAAGGTATATTTAAAGTATCTCTTTTGTTTGATAATTATACCATTTAGGTATGGATGGGTGGTAGGGAATGTGGACTTGCGACAAATGAAGTATTTCCTAGCTATTGCAAGGGAGGGTCAGGTTACTAGAGCGGCAAAAATCCTCAATATGGAGCAACCGCCGCTTAGCCGGCAATTAAAGTTGATGGAAGAAGAGCTCGGCGTAAGGTTGTTCGATCGAACCTCCAAACGTTTAACGCTGACGGACGCAGGAGAACTTCTTAGACAGAGAGCAGAAATTCTATTGGCTCAGTTTGATGAAACAGTAAGAGAGGTTAAGGAGCTAGAAGAAGGGATACGAGGGGTCCTATCCCTTGGATCGGTAGTATCTTGCATTTCCTTACTACCAAAAAGAATACAAATATTTCGGGCAAACTATCCTCAAGTAACTTTTAAAATAATGGAGGGTGACCACGTATATTTGGGTGAACTTCTTCAGAAAAGAATTATCGAACTTGTTGTTGCTAGACTTCCGTTTGAGGCTGTGACCCACATAGATCACTACGAAGTACTACCTTTACCTTCTGATCCATATGTAGCCGTCATTCCAAGTACATGGATACCTCAGATAGGTAAGAGAACGGTTAAAATGAATGAATTAGCCCCGTTTCCATTTCTCACCTTAAAGACAGATAAAACAACCAGAATGCACGAACAGGTGATGAATGAGTGCAAGCGACATGGATTTGAACCGAATATCATATGTGAATGTTCAAGTGTATCTATTATCATGTCATTAATTGCTAGTGGCATTGGAGTAACCATTTTTCCTAGATCGGTAATGTCATCGTACCCGGCGAACTTTGTTCAGATCCTTGATATTGAAGATGCAGATTTTCAATCCGAAGTAGGGATTGTATGGCTTAAAGATCACTACATATCCAAGAGTGCACAGCGGTTCATTCAGAGTTTTAAAGAAGAATAGAAGAGATACTAAATACTATATTGAGGTGGGAAATCGATGATTTTGCATATCTTGAATTATTCGACGTGGAAACAAACATTACTTGATGGAGAATATGCCCCTTCCAGTTTGGATAGTGAAGGATTCATTCACTGCTCAACAACAGATCAGGTGTTAGGTGTAGCGAATTCTATATATAAAGGAAAATCCGACTTGTTTCTGATGCTCATTGACGAAGATAAAGTCGAGTCTAATGTTGTATATGAAGACTTATACGATTTAGGGAAGCTCTTTCCCCATATTTATGGACCGCTAAATATTGATGCTGTGATCAAGATTGTGGAATTTCCAGCTGATGAAGAAGGGAACTTTAAATTACCAGCTGAAGTGCTTGGATGAGGTTTTTACAATGATTGCATCAGACAACTGGAGATCGAAGTGCGTGACAGGTATTCCTAGTCTTATTCGCACTTAAGATCTCCAGTTTTTTGTGTTTGATTTATGGAAATATACTTTCTATTTCTCCTGATTCAGTACACGTACTTGGTAGGGATGAAGTGTAATCGTATTATGTACGTTTTCCTGGTTCCATACATCAACCATAGATCCGTTCATATCCAACCGGATATCATGATCTGATTCATTAATTAGGAAAATGAGTTCTCTTCTGTTTTTGTCCGTTCTCATCGTTACTTCCACTTCGGCAGGAGGCACCATATTCAATAGTGGTGATAATCCGATATGACTGCAAAGGAAAGCGATAAAATCCTTATAGAACAGATCCTCCGCAAATGTGGCAATGAACCAGCATTGTCCGTCCCCCTTTTCATGCTTCGTAACCGCAGAGTAATCTGTATACCATATATTCTGAAAGCTTCCTTCGGTTTGGGCAGTAGTAGGTTGAATTAGTTCACTGAAAATACCGCCTTTATAAGTCCGTCCTTGCCAGCGAAACTGAACCTCATTATCTTTGCTGGTGGTAGCTACCTCCAAAGTGCGTACTCCCAAAAGCTCTATCATACCGGGGTGTAAACGTTCCTTGAAATAGCAAGCTTGTTCATTCTTAATGCCGCTCATGGGGTGAAAGACAACAATACCACCTTGTTCTGTGAAAATGTGGAGCTTGCTCACCAGTTCATCGTCCACAATGGGCAGCATCGGGACGAGTAACAGTTTGTAGGATGAAAAATCACTTTTTCTACCCACAGCATCGCAATTATGCCCAAGCAGTCGCACTGTATGATACAGCATATTGATCTGCTTAAGATAAACGCTGCTGTCTCCTGTCCAAGGGGATGGATGCTCTACATGCCAGCGGCTTGGAAAATCATACAGCACCGCAATATCACTGACGACATGTGTGTCTCTGAGCATTGGCGCGATGCCTGATATTTTTCTTCCGATTGCTTTACATTCTTCATACATTCGAGTTGGTTGTCCGTCAAAATCAGTTATTGCTCCATGGTTCTGCTCACTGCCGAAAGGGAATCGCTTCCACGGGAAATAGAATACGCCATCCGCACCATTCGCAATCGTATGCATGGTTAATCGTTCGAGTTCACCGGGGGCAGGTGTATTACCCATGGCACCCATAATGGCGTGACCTTCATTACGCAGCTCATATACGTGAAAAGGAGCATTTTTAAAGCTGCGGTTCGCTGCTAGTCCGAATGAAAGTACCCGAGCGCGTTCTCCATAGGGAGGATAATAATTTGTTCCGGTGACATCCAGATACTTGGCCATTTCGTAGTTGTCAGTACGGTTGTTCCATGGCATCTGGTTATTGGTTGTTATGTAAGATCCATTACTCAGATGAGGACGTACCGCTGCTGCAAGAAGCTCTACAATCTCAATGTTGCATGCACTTCGGAATTTACGCCAGTCTTGAATAAAAGAAGGGTTATAATCCGCTTTGGTCACTCGTGGAGTCGGTATTTGCCCGAAATGATCATATTCCATCGACCAAAACACGGTCCCCCATAGCTTATTAAGTGTCGCGATATCACCATATTGATGGACTAACCAATTCTGCCATTTTTCCTGACAGAGACTGCAGTGGCAGTCTGGTTCATCACCAATTTCATTATCCAGATGCCAGCCGATCACTTCTGGATAACTGCCAAACTTCTTGGCCATCTTTGCGGCAAGCGAAAGCGACTTCTGCCTTAGAGTAGGATGATTAATACAGAAGGTATATCTGCTGGCATGTTCAAGCCGAGTTCCGTTCTGAACTTGTATAAATAGAGAAGGGTTATGTTCACTTAGCCACATTGGAATCGTACGTATAGGAGGACATAGAACGAGATGAATGTTGTACTGTGCTGCTAGCTGAATGAATGCATCAAGCCATGAAAAATCATACATTCCATCCTTGGGCTCAAGTCTGTTCCAGGCAAACTCACCTACACGAAGAGCGTTTATACTTGCGGCTTTCATTAGACGTAAATCTTCCTCCCAGCGGTCTGCATCCCTATGTTCTGGATAATAGCATGCCCCATATAACAATTTGAATACACCTCTTTTGTCATTGTCAAAATCATAACTGAATACTATAATAAAAAGGAGTATATATAAAGCGAACATTCTGAACAT
This sequence comes from Paenibacillus sp. GCM10028914, assembly GCF_042666275.1. NCBI lineage: Bacteria > Bacillati > Bacillota > Bacilli > Caryophanales > Paenibacillaceae > Paenibacillus > Paenibacillus sp. GCM10028914. Next base: position 25,996 of record NZ_JBHTFO010000012.1, on the reverse strand, counting down.
GGGTATAACAAATTGAAACATCAGTCTTAAATCCAAACACAGAAAGGATAATTTCCGATGGATTACAATGCTGCGAAACGTCCTAACATTATTTTTATTATGAGTGATGATCATGCTGCCCACGCGATTAGCTGCTACGGAAGTAAAATTAACGAAACACCGAATATTGACCGAATTGCCAACGAGGGTGTGCGTTTTGATCAGTGCTTTTGTACAAATTCAATATGTACACCAAGTCGTGCGAGCATATTAACAGGTACATACAATCATGTAAACGGTGTCAAGACGTTGTCTGACAGGTTGGATGGTAGACAAATGACAGTGCAAAAACTGTTAAATGAGGATGGTTACCAAACGGCGATGATCGGAAAGTGGCATCTAGGGCACGGCGGAAATAGCGATCCAACCGGATTTGATTTCTGGAGCGTATTGCCAGGGCAAGGGGATTACAATGACCCTAAGTTTTATGAAATGGGAAAGACCATTCAAGAAGAAGGCTACGCCACCGACGTTATTACTGATAAGTCGATCGATTGGATAGATAAGCGGGATAAGGATAGACCTTTCTTCTTAATGTGTCACCATAAAGCGCCTCATCGTCCATGGATTCCGGATAAGAAACATGCCCATTTGTATGAAGATATCGATATTCCAGAGCCGGAAACATTTCATGATGATTATTCAAACCGTGCAAGTGCTGCCGCAGCAGCGGAGATGCGAATTGACCGCGACTTGACGAAGACGGATTTGAAGATGGATCCTCCTGCGGATTTGGAAGGAGATGCACTAAAAAGCTGGAAATACCAACGATACATTAAGGATTACTTGCGATGTATTGCCTCTGTAGATGATAATGTGGGCCGTTTGCTCGATTATTTAGATGAAGAGGGATTGAGCGATAACACCATGGTTATATACACATCTGATCAAGGCTTCTTTCTGGGCGATCACGGCTGGTATGACAAGCGGTTTATGTACGAAGAGTCGCTGAAAATGCCTTTTGTAGTTCGTTATCCTCGTGAAATTCCGGCTGGGCAAGTAAGTAAACATATGGTGCTTAATGTTGACTTCGCTCCAGTTTTCCTTGATTATGCGGGAATACCTGTGCCTGACTCGATGCAAGGTGTAAGCTTCCGCCCGATTCTTGAAGGGGGAGTGCCGGATGGCTGGCGCACTTCAATGTACTATCGTTACTGGATGCATATGTCTGAGCATAATGTGTATGCTCATTACGGTGTTCGAACCGATCAATACAAATTGATCTACTATTATGCTGATGCGTTAGGCTCTGCTGGTGCGACGGATGAACCCAAGACGCCGGAATGGGAACTGTTTGACTTGAAGAAAGATCCATACGAGATGATTAATGTTTATCATGATCCGGATTATGAACGTGTTGTATATGTCTTAAAGCAAGAACTGGACCGTTTGCAACAAGAGGTGGGTGATCAGCCTTATGTGTGTTCGGTTAAATAGCTGAAGTTGATCATTAAAGGGGCCGCAACTCAAGTCTTGACCTAAGAATTGCGGCCTTTTTGAATGCGATTATTGATTTCACTTATATTTGTTTATTTGACTGATTGGTATTTGAGACTGAAATTGTTAATTTAGAAATGGTTGTAAACGCTTACGATGATTTGGGGGGGAGGAGACTTAAGCCGGCAATATCCAGGAATGGACAATAATAATGGAGGTGTATGATGATCGTTAAGTTCAATCGGGTAAGGAAGATCTCATTCTATTTAGCTCTCTTTATGATGCTTCAATGGGTTATCCCTTTAGGAACGTCTTTGGAATATGTCAAAGGGGATACCCCTCAGAATGAGGCTCTTATTCAATTTGGAGATTTTGAAGCGGGAGAAGAATCCGTTACCGTAGATCAGGCGGAGGTCGATCATTTTTATTCAAAACTCAATAATTATGAAATGGTATCCTCCTTGGATGTACTCAGTGGAGCCTATGCACTGAAGCTGGGTAAGGATGCATCACTTCCGGAGAAGATTGCCTATTCAAAAAAGGATTTAAAACCGGATACCAACTACCGAATTACCTTTGCAGCGAAGGTCGCTGATACGAAGAGTACTTTAGGTTTTCAAATATCAGGTTATAAGAATAATGATCCAGCTGACCGGAATAATGTAATGAACTTTATAGAACATACACAGATCAAGAATGGGAAATGGTCGACATTTTATTATGACTTCGAGACGAGCGAGCAAGCAACAAGTGCTTATATTGAATTTTCGACTCGCGCTGGAAGCACTGCATTCGTGGATGATGTGGTCTTAATAGACTCAGGACCGACAGACCCGAAGCCTCTTGAACCTGAATTATCCAGAGGAAGCCAGTTGTTTATTGAGAAAGGCCTGCAGTTCCAGGCATGGACTGCAACGGATGAAGCCGTGGAACTGAGAAAATGGATGAAATATCCCTCAGCAGAGGATGTAATGGACATGGGATTGACTGCCCTCCAGTACAATGATGCGCCAAACTACAATTCCGTGTTGCACGAGCAGCTTCCCAATTTGAAATGGGGAGTGGCATTTGGCCCGGAGGCCAGACATTTATCTAGTTCGTATTTCGATCAGGAAACAATTGCAGCGAACGATCCGAACAAAACGGGTTCCCCAACGCCGGAGCAAGTGAACAATGGCTTTCTGACATCGGAACAACTTGCCAATGTTATGAATTTAGTGAACTTTGGTTTTGGCGATGAAGAGAATTACTCAGATACACTTATTCAAATTCTTAAAGACTGGTTTGAAGTTTCTAAGCAGCATTATCCGGATGTCCTTGTTCATCATAATCAAGTGGGAAATACCCCGCCTGCGCAAATGAGCTTGATCTCCACCTTTAATGAGCAAATGCTGCGTAAATATATGCGAACGGCCAAACCGGACTTTTTATCCTATGACATGTATTACTGGCGTGAAGCTAGAGAGTCCCAGGAAGTCGGAGGGACGGTCATACCTTTCTATGACGATTTAAACAGGTATAGAAAGGTAACCTCAGAGGGTTATGACGGTACAGGTAGTTCGCCCATTCCTTTCGGGAAATACATGCAGGCTTGGAGAACGGGTCCTGGGGCGGCAACACCGGAGAAACGGGGTGACGGCTGGTATGAAATGACAGAATCCCAGATGAATCTTGAGGCCTTCGCGAACTGGACTTTTGGAGCCAAATGGTTAAGTATCTTCCGCTGGCTGGACGACAACCCGGGGTATCTGTTTACCGATTCAAGAGTCGACGAGGACGGGAATCCCGTTAAATATCATATCTACGATCAGTTTAAAGAGATGATCAGGCAGAGTAAAAATTTAGGTGAGCATCTTGTCCGCATCAACAGCACAGATGTCGTTATCGTACCCGGGTTCCACAAAGATAACGGAGAGACCGTTCGGAACAATAGACCTGCGGGGAATGCGGAATGGAGTAAGTCAATAGATCAGGCTTATATCGATACAATCGAAGTGGTGAATACAGGGTCAACGAATGAAGGCCTTCAAGGTGATGTGTTTATCGGATATTTTGACCCCTTGCCTGGGATCGATACGACGCAGTATTTCACCTCAACAGCGCCGAAATACTTCATGCTGCTGAATGGTCTAACTAGCGGTGAAGGATTGCCGCCAGAAGCTCAAAGGGGATCAAGCTCCGAGACAAGACAGGAAATCACTTTGACCTTTGATTTAAGCAAAGGGATCGATCCGAATAAACTCAAGAAAGTAAGCCGCTTAACAGGTGAAGTTGTTTCTGTTCCTTTGAAGCCGCTTGGCAATGATCAGTATGAACTTACGACGCTCATCGGTGGAGGGATGGGGGATTTATACTTCTGGGAGCTTGGCGACAGCAATCGAGAGTCATACGTCTTGGAAGAAGACCCGAGTGACTTCAGGCTCACGGGAGATCCCGAATATGCGAATACGCGTGAGATTCGTGATTTGAACGGGCAGACGGTTACCATTGGATGGATTAAAGATACGTACAGTCCTATACCTCAACAGTACAAACATATTGATTTTGCGTTCACTAAGGATGCGGATGGGAAGCTGCAAATGAAGAACGGTGATATAGGAACGTATTTCTCACGGGATTATGAGCTAGATCTCTGGAATAAGCGGATAGAGCGGATTCAGAAGGAAAGCCATGTGAATATTCAATTTGTTCCCGATATGGAGTGGACGAAGGAAGAGCTCATCAACCGGGTAAGGTCAGTTAAGTCGGGCCACGTGGACGCGGAACTTCCGGATATTTTGATCGTGCCGGATGAATGGACGTGGAGCGGATTAATACAAGAAGATATGATTATGCCAGCGAGCATGTTTAACGAATTCAATTTCGATGAACGAAAATGGAATAAGGCGTACAAATCCATGACGACAGTGAATGACAAAATCTATGGCATGTATGCTGGCCCGACGATTGGCGGAACCGGGCTGTTCGTTAATAAGACGCTTCTCACTTCGATAGGTGTCAGTGATGATCTTATGAATCTGCAGCAGCAGAACAGCTGGGACTTTAGCAAACTCAAAGAAATTGCCGCAACATTTAAGAATAACCCGCAGAATGAAGGCAAATATTTGATTGCGGATACTGATGAATTATTCCGTCAGATGCTATACTCTAATGAAGCTGCACCTGGAAGTCTTACCATACGGAAAGGAAAGGACCTAGCTCAGTACTTACGTAATTTTATTACAACCGCACAGTTATATAGTGATTGGATGAAAAGCGGCTTAATTGCCATCAAACCTGAAGGTTCGTCAGATGATTGGTATGTTGAACAGTTTAGTAAAGGAAATGTGTTGTTCATGGTTCGCCCTTATAACAAAACGGTTGAACAGCTTAAGGTTTCTTATAAAGTGCAGGATGCCACTGTTGAAATGCAGGATGGTATGTATCTTGGTAAACCCTCTAAAATTCCAGTCATTGTTGATGCAAGCGAATCGATCATACCGGATGGTGAGTATGCCATGCCTCAAGATTCGTGGGTATTCCTGATGTTCCCGAAAGGACCGGCGGCTAAGGAATATCAATCAATGTTAGAATCTCCATCCTATCCCGTTATGCTTGCTTCTGCCACGAGCCCATCTGACGCTGCGTATGTCTGGAATTTATTGACCGAAGAGTATACGGGCGTTGCTTACACGAGATTTTTAAAGACTTATTTAAATCAAAGATCTGCGGATATGAACACGCTGCAGCGAATTGGTTTGAAAGAAGGCGTATGGGATGCTTTGAGTGGAACGGGATTATGGAAGGAAGAAATGAAAGCATCCGTTATGCCAAGATTGCAAGACGGTAAAGTGAATCCAGGATTGTATTCTGGAATCAACAAGCTGTTTAGGTATTAATACAAATATTGCAGAAGACTATTTCCATAATATTGGGGATAGTTTTCTGCTATTTGAGGAAGAAAGGATGAGACGATGTCACAAAAATCATGGAAAATCCCTTTGTTTTATCAATATTTACTGTCTTATTTACTTGTTCTGGGAATTCCTATACTGATTATCGGATTTACGGTATACTCTCATTTTGTCTCATTGATGAAAGAGCAATCTTTCGAAGCGAACCGGAGTATGCTGGCCCAGGTCCGTGACATCGTTGATTCCAAGTATCGGGAAATTATGAGTATGGCAGGTACCATTTCCAATGATCCAACGTTTAGCTCCAATTTGCCTGAAACGACGTATGATATTCTCCTTGCCAAGAATCGTTTGAATTTTTCTGCAGGCAATAAATTTGTAGAAGAGCTGATGTTTTATCCTCGTGATGGAGAATACATATTTTCTTATAAAAGCTCCTATGGCTTCGATTTCTTTAAAGAGATCTATCAGTTTCAGGAATGGAAACCAGCACAATTAAAGACGGAAATGGAACTGCTCAAAAAGCCTAAATTATTGCTGGCGACTCGAAAAGACGGTAATAGTGTCTCCAATCAAATTGTGTATATGATTCCTATTCCAGTGAATAGTTTGAAGCCTAAAGGTACTGCTGTATTCTCGGTCAATGAATCTTCGTATCAGGATTTATTCAAGACTTCTATGAAACTAAAAGTGAAGAATACGTTTGTTATTAATAGAGATGGACAAGTGCTTACTTCGCTGTATCCATTCGAACAGTTGGATCGCGATATTTTTCAGAGGGTTGATCTATCGGATGATGAAGGTACCAGTGCCGTAAAGTCAGGGAAGGAATGGTTTCATGTATCTTATGCGAAGTCACAGGGCACAGGGTGGACATATGTAACTATCGTTCCCGATCTTGAACTTATGAGGCCTGTCACGGATATTAAGAATAAATCGATATTTGCTGCAATATTGGTAGTTGTTATCGGAGTTCTGTTAATTTATGCCGGAATGCGTATGAACTATAATCCGTTAAGGTTACTGATCCGGCAGGGGGATGCGAAGTGGGGATCCTTACTGCGGGGCGCACACGGATTTGAGAGTATAAGAAAAATAATGGAGCATGCTGAATCCATTCAAGAACGTCTGAATGAACAGGTGGAATTTACAACGCCCGCTCTCCGTGAGCATTTGTTAAACCGCTTATTAAAAGGACAGTTCAATAACAAGGAGCATTTCAATGAGGATGGACAAGGAGTTGGCCTTACGCTAAACCAATCCACTTATCAGGTGGCTATTTTACAATTTGGTGATCGTTTATCTGGAGTGGATGAGGATAAACACAATTTCTATAAGATCTGGCATGCCTTATTTAGAGAGGGGATAGAGGTTTATCTGGTTGATCTCATTGAGGATGGCAGGACAGCTTGCATCATTTCCATAGACGAGAACGAACCTTGGTCTGAGCAAGATTGGCAGCAGCTCCACGAGCGATTTACCGAACAAACGTCCATGTCTCTCACCTTGGGCGTTGGCAATCCATCATCGGATGTCGGTCGTCTGTACAAGTCATTTATTGAAGCATCCACGTCACTGCAGTATTCCATCATAAAAGGTAAAAACAAGGTCATATTCTTTCGGGAAACGTCGGCTGAACAAAACGACCGATTCTGGTATCCGGATCATGAGCTTACACATTTGATCCGTGCGATCCACAAAAATGAAACCGAAGAAATTCTGAAGAATGCAGATCTACTTATTGATAAAATCCGCGATAATAGCACAACCATGTTTATGGCCACCTATTTGTGCTTTGATGTCGTGCAGTCTGTCTGGAAGACAATGCAGGAGTTATACGGAAACAAATTTCAGTATGAACCGTTTCCTGATGTGATGACTTTGACTCGGATGGAGAGTTTTGATGAACTGGCCTCTATTGTTCTAGAAGTGTGCTCATTTGCAGTTACACAGATGAATCATAACGATCACTCTACAGAGGATGAACTTTACCAGGCGATGCTTCACTATATTGAGCAAAATGGCTTTGATTATCATTTCTCCGTTCAGAACATGGCGGAATCTTTATCCTGGTCCGCTTCCCACATTCGAAGGGTGTTCAAGGAGAAGTCGAATATGACCATATCGGAATATGTGAATGAACAACGTATTATTCGTGCCAAACACCTCTTAATTACAACAAAATCCTCTTTGCAAGATATCGTTAGTCTCATTGGATATACAGATGTATCCAGCTTTATACGTAAATTCAAACAACACACTCATACTACCCCTGGTGACTACAGAAAACTGAATGCCATAAGAGAATGTGACAATATGCGAAATGAACATGAACTAAGCCAAATGAAAACCTAAAGAGCAGAAACTTCTTGTAATGACGGCTATTCCCGGTTCGACATACGCTATCTCCATTTCGCTGATTGTGAGATAGAGGACACGGTTGTTAAGGTAAACACAAGCATAGCCTTGTGAGCGAGTGTGTATCGTTCAGCTCATCCAGCAGGTATGCATTATTTTGAATGAAGGGGAGAGTTGATATTAAGATGACAAAAAAATGGGGGCTCTTGTTGTTTACATCGTTGCTTGCAGTTTCTACAGCACTTACAGGATGCAGTACAAATAAAGGAGAGAAAGAACCTGTAAAGAATGAAGCGGCTCAAGAAACGAAGGAAATTGTATTTCCATTAGAACAACCCGTGGACTTGACGATGTTTACGGTAAAGCATCCACAGGTGAAAAAAGATTATAGTGAAATGCAGTTCTTTAAGAACATGGCTGAAAAAACAGGTGTAAATGTAAAGTGGAATCTGGCTAGTACAGCAGATGGTCAGGAACAGATGAATCTGTTGTTCGCAAGCGATGATCTGCCGGATGTCTTCTTTGGCCCCTACTTGATGTCTACATCCGATATTGTTCGATATGGATCAGACGGACAAATTGTACCTCTGGATGACATGATTAATGAAGAATTGACTCCAAATATCGTCAAGCTGTTTGAGAAGCGGCCTGAATATAAGGGTTATGTAACGGCACCAGATGGTCATATTTATACGATACCTATGATTTCCGAAACGATGGAGAATACGATTCCAGATGCGATGTTTATCAATCAAAAATGGTTAGATAAACTTGGATTAGATATGCCAACAACGACTGATGAATTTTATGCGGTATTGAAAGCGTTTAAAACAGGTGATCCGAACGGCAACGGAGCAGCTGATGAAATACCGTTTAGTGTTGTTAATATGAAAAACGCAATTCAAGGCCCTCTTTCTTTAGCAGCTGCCTTTGGAAAATCATGGCCTAGTGGTAATGCCGCCAACTTCTATGTTGAGAATGGGAAAATTACGTTTGCACCTCTTTTGGAAGAAAACCGTGACTTCTTAACGTACATAAACAAGCTTTATAAGGAAGGCTTGATCGATCAAGAGATTTTTACTCATGATGCTTCGGTTTATGCTGCAAAATTGAACAGTAAACCTTCCAGCGTGGGAGCATTTTTCTTCTGGAATGCAAGCGCACTTCCACCTGAAACACGTGATGATTATGTCATCGTACCTCCATTAAAAGGACCGAGTGGTGATACGGGTTGGAACAGGCAGGATCCGAACAACAATCCACATGGGTTCTCGATCACGAAGGAGAATAAACATCCTGAGATTACAATGAAATGGTTTGATGAATTGTATGAAACGAATACATCACTCGAAGCTACATACGGACCGTTTGGAATCAATCTCGAAAAAGTGGATGGTGGATATACTTTAGTTCCGAGTGATGATCCGGGATTCCGTTACTCTGAAAGTGCAGGGGCACAAGCTCCTGGGGCCGTACTGGCGGAGACATTCGCAACGGCTGTTCCAAGTCCGGATGCACCAGCTGATCGAAAGATGGAATATGTGCAGCTACTTAAACCATTCACCGATTCAGAAATCTTCCCAAGGAACTTAATGATCTCACTTGAAGACGCTGAACTAGCTAAACAATGGGGGATTGACGTAATGGCTGAAAATGCGTATCTGGATCAGGCTATTGCCAAAATTGTAACCGGAAATGATCCAGAAGGAGAGTGGAAGAAGATGGTTGAACAACTTAAGAAGTACGGACTTGAAGATTATACAGCGATGATGCAGCGTAACTACGACAGCTATATTTCTTCAAGCGAAGCCAAATAACCGAGCATAAACATAAACGGGATTTGAAATCGCTAAAGAGGCCGCAATGAAGGTTATGCGGCCTCTTTACTTCTTAATTAACCATCTGAGCTTCAAATTATATTCCTCTGAAGGGGGTTGCCATCGATGGCAAGACAAGTACTTCGGCGAAGTATATGGATGAAAGTATTCCAAAACTATCAGTTGTATTTGCTACTACTACCAACGCTCGTATATTTCATAATCTTTCAATACGGACCGATGTATGGTTTGCAGATTGCGTTTAAGAACTATTCACCAGGCAAAGGAATCTGGGGAAGTGATTGGAGTGGATTTGATCATTTCTTACGCTTTTTTAATTCTGCACAATTTTGGCCGACACTTCAGAATACATTAGTTATTTCACTTTATGAGCTCGTTCTTTTTCCAATTCCGATCATACTGGCACTGCTTATGAATCAGCTGATAAGCAGTAAAATGAAGCGAACAGTGCAGACGATCGTTTACGCACCTCACTTCATTTCCATGGTTGTACTTGTAGGTATGATGTATTTGTTCTTAAATCCACGGAGTGGCCTCTTCAATATAGGGCTTGGAGCTTTTGGTATTGATCCCGTGAACTTCATGGCGGAACCGGGATGGTTCAAATCCCTATTTGTATGGTCCAATGTATGGCAGAATGCAGGCTGGGGCACGATTATCTATTTGGCGGCATTAACGTCGATTAATCCCGAACTACACGAAGCTGCCATCGTGGATGGAGCGAGTAAAATACAGCGTATTCGCAATATAGATCTGCCTGGAATTATGCCGACGGTTATGATTCTACTTATTTTGAACATGGGATCTTTCATGTCTGTAGGCTTTGAAAAAGCATATTTAATGCAAAATGCTATGAATGCGGGCTCTTCGGAGATCATCCAAACCTATGTTTATAAGGTTGGAATCGTAGGGGCACAGTTCAGTTATTCTGCGGCTATCGGGCTTTTCAATAATGTTGTAAACTTTATCGTTCTGATCACCATGAATACGTTAGCGAAGCGAATGAAACAGACCAGTTTGTGGTGAGGAGGCCTTATATACATGGACAATATTCGTAATCGAAGCAGAAATGATAAAATATTTGATCTGTTAAACACATTGTTTTTTATTGTTGTTTCCCTTATCGTAGTCTATCCTCTGTATTTCATGCTCATCGCATCGTTTAGTGATCCCGATGCTGTAAATACCGGACAAACATTTCTATGGCCTAAAGATATTACTCTGAACGGATATAAAGAAATTTTCTCAAACAGTCGAATATGGGCAGGTTATAAAAACTCAATTATTTATGCCCTTCTTAGCATGATTATCCGGACCTCGTTAACGATTACAGCAGGCTATGCTCTTTCTCGCAAGGATCTTGTGGGTCGAAATTTCTTCATGATGATGATTATTTTCACCATGTTTTTCGGTGGTGGATTGATTCCAACCTACTTAATCGTGCGTGATTTAGACATGATAAATACCGTGTGGGCGATGATCATACCAGGCGCCGTCAGTGCGTATAACTTGATTATAGTTAAAACCTTTTTTCAACAGACCATTCCGGATGAACTGCTGGAGGCGTCAGCCATTGATGGATGCAGCAATATCCGGTTTTTTACGAAAATAGTATTGCCTTTATCTCTGCCGATCATTGCGGTTATCGCATTGTTTAGCGCAGTTCAAGAATGGAATAGTTATTTTTCGGCTTTAATCTATCTAAGAGATGCAGAAATGCATCCACTGCAGTTAATCTTGCGAGATATTCTAGTCCAAAATCAGGCACAGGATTTACTCAGTGAGGATGCAGTTGAAGCAATGCAGCGGCAAAAGGCTGCTGAGCAGATTAAATATGGGGTAATTATTGTGTCCTCCGTTCCGATGCTCATTCTATATCCATTCCTTCAAAGATTTTTTATTAAGGGAGTGATGATCGGTTCGGTAAAGGGATAAGCAAATATTTCAGAAAAAATTGTTTGACAATGATAAAAGTAGTTGCTAAAATGACGATTAATTAAATCAATCGACCAGACAACTGGAGATTATAGCGCGGTACTGGGATAACTGCAGTACTATGGTGCGCTAAGTCTCCAGTTTTTTTTGTGAATAATCCTGAGTAAACAGGTGTGAATTATCAAATATAGAGGGGTGAATTTCATGGCATTAGATACACTAGTCATCGAGCAATTGCATAAGACATTTGCAGCGCCGACAGGAACGGTTCAAGCTCTTCATAACATTGAGCTTTCTGTTCAGAAAGGTGAGTTCGTTACGATTATTGGACCGAGTGGCTGCGGGAAGAGTACCTTGCTCAAGATTATTGCGGGATTGGATACGGATTATACGGGCAAGGTTCTGCTTAATGACAAGCCGATTGAAGGACCGGGTATCGAGAAAGGTTTTATCTTTCAAGAGCCGCGGCTTTTTCCTTGGATGACGGTAGAGAACAATATTGCCGGAAATTTATCTCTTAAAGATCCATACATCAGGCAAAAAGTGAATGATTTGATTGGACTTGTAAGGCTAAAGGGATTTGAAAAATCGTTTCCCCGGGAGTTGTCCGGCGGTATGGCACAGCGCGTTGCTATCGCACGAGCGCTTCTTCGTAATCCTGAGGTGCTGCTGTTAGATGAACCATTTGGCGCGCTTGATGCATTTACACGTTCCCATATGCAGGAAGTACTGCTTGATATTTGGCAGCAAAATCGAACGACGATGATGTTTGTAACGCATGATTTGGATGAAGCGGTCTTCTTAGGTCAAAGGGTTGTGATTATGAATCCGAGACCAGGCCATATTCGAACTGTATTGCCGATTGAACTGTCCTTTCCTAGAAAGAGAACATCGCAACCTTTTCAGGATTTTCGGCGTAAGGTTTTGGATGAATTTGAGAAAGTAGAGGGGCCGGAAATTGATCATGGCGCCGGAATATAAGTGGGTTGTAGAAAGAATCTTTTTTATTAGGGGAGAGATTGTTGATGAAACAAATGCGTTCGATAGCCATCATATTATTGCTTTTAACCGTATGGATTAGCGGGTGCGCTAAACCGGGTCAGGATGCGAGTGCAGATAAATCAGCGAACAAAGGCAGTTACGAAGGGTTAACCGTTAAGCTTGGTGTCCAAGGAAGTGGAGGTTTGTTCGGTAAAGCACGCGAAGAACGGTGGTTCGAAGATGAATTTGGTAAACTCGGTGTCAAAGTAGAATGGGCAGAGTTTCAAAGCGGACCCCCAATGACCGAAGCGATGGCATCTAATCGTCTGGATTTTGCGGGGCTTGGCAACATGCCAATTGTTGCTGCTCAAGCAGCGGATATTCCCTTTAAAGTGATCTCCCAGACGCTTGAGGGTAAGAACAATGTGGCCATTATTGTGCCACCGGACAGTACGGCTAAGGAATTGAACGATCTTAAAGGGACGAAGATAGCGGTAGCCAAAGGCAGCAATGCTTATAACTTTCTATATCGAAGCATTTCTGAGGCCGGAATTAAACCATCTGATCTTGAGATTATTCAGCTCCAGCCTGACGAGGCACAGCCGGCTTTTGAATCAGGTGGTGTAGATGCTTGGGCAACATGGGACCCATATATTACACTCAATGCCTTAACCGGAAAAGGTAAGGTGCTTGTGGATGGTGAGAAGCTGGGAGTTCTCTCTCCTTCATTTAACATCGTTCGTAAGGACTTTGCGGATCAGTATCCTGATCTTGTTACCTTGTATTTAAAAGTGCTGAATAAAACATTAGCCTGGGAACAGGAAAATCGGGAAGAAGCAATTCAATTATATGCTGAGGAGCGTGGTGTTCCGATTGAGGTCATTCAAGGTACCTTCGACAGAGCCCACATGATCAATATACCGGTTAGCGATGAGATTATCGCTGAACAGCAGAAAACAGCGGACTTTCAATATGAACAAAAGACCATTCGAAAGAAGATCGATGTAAAGGAAGTATTCGATAACAGATACATTGAAGAAGCTTTGAAAGATGAATTGAAATAATGAACGATTCAAATGAAAGGGGGTTAGAATCATGTTTCAAGAGGGCATAAGTCAAACAGCTGTAAAACCGACAACTCATCGTAAACCGAGAGTAACTAAGAATCGTCGTATTTCGATATCTGTAACGAATGCGCTTCTGGGCATACTTCTTCCGGTGATTCTGTTAATCATCTGGGAAGCAGCTGGGGCGCTGAATATGCTAAATCCGATTCTTCTCCCAGCGCCTAGCGATATTATGGGAGAGCTCATCAGTCTGACTCGTTCAGGAGAGTTGGCCAGCAATTTCGGAATTTCAGCTTACAGAGCGCTTCTTGGCTTTCTGCTTGGAGGAGGCCTAGGACTAGCAGCGGGTGTTTGGGTTGGATTCTCATATCGTGCAGAGCGTCTGGTTGATCCATCACTTCAAATGCTTCGCACACTGCCTCATTTGGCTATTGCCCCTTTGTTCATTTTGTGGTTTGGATTCGGTGAGACTTCCAAAATACTGCTTATCGCTAAAGGCTCCTTCTTCCCACTGTACGTCAATACCTTTCTGGGTATTCGTTCTGTTGACGGTAAGCTGTTCGATGTGGCTCGTGTCTTACAGTTCAGCCGCTGGGATATGATTACGAAACTGATCATTCCAGCGTCACTTCCCAATATATTTCTTGGAATCCGGTTGTCCATTGGTGTCGCGTGGCTTGGCTTAGTTGTAGCAGAAATGATGGGGTCGAGTTCTGGAATCGGATATTTAATTAATGATGCCCGTTCGTTCTCATTAACAACGGTTGTCTTTTCTGGAATTATTGTGTTCGCATTGATCGGTAAAGGTTCAGATTCCCTTGTTCGATGGTTAGAACGGCGGACGCTAAAATGGCAGGATAGCTACCGTGGAGGTGGTCCGTCATGAGTAAAGAAGCTGCACAGAATCTTAAGACAGGAAGTGACGTTCATCATAAGAAGACGCGTAAAGATTGGCTTCATTCGATTCCGGAGCCATTACATGCTTGGATTTTACCGGTATTTCTGCTAGTTATTTGGCAGGCGGCAGGCAGCCTTGGCTGGATTGGACCGAACCTACTGCCTACGCCGTACGCCATCGTTCGCCAGTTCTTCAGACTGGTTGCGAGTGGGGAAATGCTGGAGCACTTTAGGATTAGTCTTATAAGGGCCATGTTCGGATTTGTACTTGGCGGATTAACCGGCTTTCTTCTTGGATTATCTACAGGGTTAGGCAAAATAGCGGAGAGAACACTTGATCCATCTCTACAAATGCTGAGAACCGTACCGCTTTTGTCGCTCATACCGTTATTTATTCTTTGGTTTGGAATCGGTGAGTTCTCAAAGATTCTAATGATTTCACTGGGTGCATTTTTCCCGATGTATGTGAACACATTCCTCGGAATACGTAATGTAGATGTTAAATTGTACGAAGTTTCACGGATTTTTCAATTTTCAAAATGGCAGCAAATCAGCAAACTCATCATTCCTGCTGCGCTTCCAAATATTTTACTCGGTATTCGTTTGTCTCTTGGTGTTTCGTGGCTTGTACTCGTTGTTGCGGAGATGATGGGAACTAGCGCTGGGATTGGATATATGATTCAGGATGCAAGAGCATACTCTCAGACAGATATTGTATTTGTAGGAATCATCTTTTTTGCTATCGTTGGCAAGCTGTCGGATTCAGTTGTACGGGTGCTGGAGAAGCGCTGGCTGCGGTGGAGAGACACTTATAAAGGCTGAAGACTAGCATAGAAAAAGGAGAGAATGAGAATGGGAAGAAGAAATGAGCAGATGCATTTAGGAGCGTTTATATATTATACGGGGCACCATCATGCCGGTTGGCGTCATCCCGATTCGGCGGTAGAGCAGCTGTTTGATATTGAATTGTATAAAAAACTGGCAGAAACTGCGGAACGGGGGAAATTCGATATACTCTTTTTCGCAGATCTATTATATGTTCATGTTCAGCAGGTAGAGCAGTCGGTTTCAGGTATGCTTGACCCGATGACATTGCTGCCTGCGCTATCCATGGTAACACAGAAGATTGGGCTTGCAGCTACTGTCTCTACAACCTATAACGAGCCTTATAATGTAGCGCGTAAGTTTGCATCTCTTGATTTTATAAGTGGTGGCAGAAGCGCCTGGAATATTGTTACATCTCAATTAGACGTTGAAGCCCGTAATTATGGCAAAGAGAAGCATCCAGAACATGGTTTGCGGTATGAGATGGCACGTGAATTCGTCGATGTAGCAACTCGGCTTTGGGATAGCTGGGAGGATGATGCACTGGTACTGAATCGGGAACAAGGAAGGTTCGCTGATTCTACGAAGGTTAAGTCAGTTGATTATAAAGGACAGTGGCATTCCACCGGGGGGCCACTGAATGTACCTAGACCTCCACAAGGATATCCTGTGCTGATTCAGGCAGGTTCATCGGAGCCAGGGCAAGATTTTGCTGCGGAATACGGTGAAGTGATATTTACAGCTCAGACGTCACTTGATGCTGCGAAAGCTTTTTATGATTCCTTGAAATCTAAGCTGTCCAAATACGGCCGTAAAAACGAAGAGGTCAAAATCATGCCCGGTCTTTCTCCAGTAATCGGAAATACGGAGCAAGAAGCATGGCGTAAGTATTATGAGCTTCAAGCTCTCATACCGGAATCAACGGCTGTGGCAGTGTTATCCGGATTTTTGAATTATGATTTGAGTGGACTTTCCCCAGATCAACCGTTGCCATCTGATATTCCTGATCCTGTAGCGGCTTCCAATGGAATGAAAAGTCGTATTCAGCTTCTTTTGGATTTGGCATATAAAGAAAAACTTTCGATTGCGGAGCTTGGTAGAAAAGTGCTTGCATCAAGAGGACATATGCAGTTTGTTGGCACACCTGAACAGCTTGCTGACTTTATGCAAGAATGGTATGAAGGTTACGGTTGTGACGGGTTTAACATCATGGCACCGGTTCTTCCGGGTGGTCTGGAGGAATTTGTTGATCATGTAATTCCGATCTTGCAGGAAAGAGGGTTATTTCGTAAGGATTATACAGGTTCAACGTTGAGGGAACATCTTGGATTACCTCGCCCTAAAACAGGTCATTTTCATAAGGTTGAGTCGACGAGTCCTGTATTGTCCAGTTAATGAGGTCAAACGCTAAAGACAAATGTCTTTAGCGTTTGTTTGTTTTGAAATTGTTTGGAATGAATGTTATTTACTATCGTGAACCAAGGTCGCTTCGGCGACCTTTTTTTGTTGCGGCATATTGAAACAAGCAGATGACATATATCTTAGATAGGAATGTCAAGTTGAATTATTAAGACTTGAAGAGGAGGAATAGGGTTGACGGATGCATTTGTCGCACGCTCGTTAGACGAGATACAATTTTGGTCGAGAATCATGAAAGAGCATTCCATGTTTCTTCGATTAGGTTTTAGAGCAGAAGACACTGAACTCATTGCGGAGGCAAATCATTTTCAGGCTATTTTTGAAGATATCGAAAGGAGATCTCACGCTTTTTCTTTAAATACCGACCCAGCCATCATTCGAGAATTTAATTCGGAAGTACAAAATGCTGCAACCCATATCTGGGCATTCAAAAGAAGGATACTTGGTTTGATTTTACGATGTAAACTTCCTGGCCAGACCAATTTCCCTCTTCTAGTAGATCATGTGAGCAGGGAAGCGAATTATTTCCGAAATCGTTTAGAAGAACTGAACTGTGGAAGGCTTGAGCCGTTGCATGATGCCATTATTGACGAGAATGTATTTTTCTTAAGAATTATGGCTGATCACGCAAAATTCATTGGCCATTTACTTGATCCATCTGAAAGGAAGCTAGTAGAGCAAGCACGAGAATTCGGGCATGAATTCGATCAATTGATGTTCCAAGCGATTGATTTAAGTTCGATGCGTCCACAATCGCAAACCGTCCCTCTATTAAGTCAATTTGTTGATGAAAATAAAGTATCTGTGAAGTCTCTACGCGATTTTAAGAAAACAGCTGCTGACTTGATTGAACAGTGCCGCATTAAGAGCATCATACATCCTTTGTTAGCCGACCATGTTTTCCGAGAAGCTGAAAGATTCCTATTCATTCTTGAAATGTTTGATCGATCCTTATCAGGTTATCATGTTAACAAAAAAGAGTTACTATTCTAATACACTAAGTATATTGAGGTATCATAGGCTGCCGTTTATGGCAGCCTTTTTGTTGTTCTTTATGGATCGTTCTCTTGATGATGATCGGTTGTTACTAATATTTTTCAGAGGGAGAAAAATAAAAAACGGTTTACTTTCACAACAAATTATCTTAGAATGTATTCTAATTTGATAATTTCAATTTGCAACCCCACTTTTTTTTGTTTTCTGGTATCCAAAACAAAAAGGAGCGGGGTTTTTCTGTGGAGGAGAGGCAATTTGTATCAATTACTTAAAAATTCACTGTATGTATTCTTGGGAGCTTGCTGCTTCGGTATTCTGTCTACTGTAGTAAAACTGGCTTACAGTAAGGGGTTTGAATTTCAGGAAGTGATGATTAGCCAGTTCGGAACCGGTTGGCTGATCTTACTTGTGTTAATGCTTATCTTTGCTCGAAAGAGGATCACTTTGAAGCAATTCGGCAGGCTTGCCTGTGTTGGGCTCTGCACCTGTATGACAGGGGTAACTTATTACTTATCCCTACAGAGTATTCCCGCTTCAATTGCAGTGGTTCTCCTGTTTCAGTTCACCTGGATGGGTGTCGTAATAGAAGCTATTGTGAACAAAAAGATGCCGTCAAGAGCAACGCTAATATCTGTTGTTATATTACTCGTTGGAACCGTATTGGCCGGCGGAATTATCGGAGCAGATCAACTGCAGCTTAACTTGAAAGGTACGCTTCTAGGTCTTGCGGCAGCCCTTATGATGGCGCTATTTGTATTCTTTAGCGGAAGAGTGGAGACACAGATGTCACCGATCACTCGAAGTTTTTATATGTCATGTGGCGGATTAATCCTGCTGACTATAATATTTACACCCAAAGTGTTTGTAGAAGTATCACTCGCCAATGGTTTGTGGATATACGGATTGATTTTAGGTGCATTCGGTGTTGTGCTACCAGTTCTGTTATTTGCGCTTGGTGCACCGAAGATCAGTACGGGGCTAGCAACAATCCTTGGCGCGGGGGAGCTTCCAGTTGCAGTGATTGTATCAATGATGGTGTTAGGTGAGCATGTGTCGGTATTGCAGTGGCTTGGCGTTTTTGTTATTTTGCTTGGAATTGCATATCCGCAGATTGCTACTGTAAGAGCTAGAAATGCACAAAAAGTTTAAAAGAACAGAGGTAAGGAACTGGAGTTGACTCTAGTTCCTTTTCTTGTAACAAACACATCATTATATGTTCCAATCCAGTTAATATTTAGTTGTGTTATATCTGTGAAAGTTGCAGTCTTATGTCTTCAAAGCTTAAAATTATAAAGAGAAGAAATAATAATATAAATTCAATTGATCTAATAAGCAATCGAAAGGAAGACTAGAAATGAATTCACAGCAAATTGGACAACTCAAAATTATGCGAGAAGAAATTACCCGCTTTATGATGAAATATAAATTCGCCTTGGATGAAATGGAGACAAAAATAGAAATATTGAAAGAGGAGTTTCAAGCTCTGCATGACTACAGCCCGATCGAGCATACTAAATCGCGGTTAAAGTCGCCTGAGAGCATTTTGAAGAAACTATCTCGCAAGGGTCTTAGTATTTCGCTCGAATCTTGTGAAGAACATATTAAGGATATTGCGGGACTTCGTATCACCTGTTCTTTTCTCTCTGATATCTATAAGGTCAGTGAAATGCTCCAGAGACAAAGTGATTTGAAGGTTCTAGAGGTGAAGGATTATATTAAGAATCCTAAGCCGAATGGCTATCAAAGCTTGCATTTACTTCTTGAAGTACCCGTATTTTTATCAGATCGTGTTGAAAATGTATGTGTTGAACTGCAAATTCGGACGATTGCGATGGATTTTTGGGCAAGTCTGGAACACAAAATATTTTACAAGTACAATCAGTCTGTTCCAGAGCGGTTGTTGCAAGAATTGAAACTTGCAGCGGATACGGCGAACGCGTTGGATCATCAAATGGAACGTTTGCAGCATGAAGTACAG
Source organism: Paenibacillus sp. GCM10028914 (assembly GCF_042666275.1). Taxonomy (NCBI): domain Bacteria; kingdom Bacillati; phylum Bacillota; class Bacilli; order Caryophanales; family Paenibacillaceae; genus Paenibacillus; species Paenibacillus sp. GCM10028914. The sequence goes on along the minus strand of NZ_JBHTFO010000012.1, from coordinate 6,333 downwards.
CTTATCAAACAATCACAGCCTGAAGATTCCTTATTAGAAGAGTTGAGAAGCATTCAAATCAGTAATCAACAATTCAAGCTTCCTTCGGGTCTGTTAGAGGTGCTATCGAAGGATTGATGTTCTTAACTTTTATATATGAGGTGTATTAATAGTGCCAACAACTGTAGTTATTGGTGGGGGAATTACGGGTCTGTCTACATTGTATTATTTGCAAAAAGAAATAAAACAAAACCATTTAGATATGCAATTGGTGCTTCTTGAAAGCAGTGAAACCCTAGGCGGGAAAATTCGCACCGTTTCTAACGGAGAGTTCATTATGGAGACGGGGGCGGACTCCATCGTTGCTCGTAAGCCTAATATGGCTCCTTTATTGGAGGAGCTGGGTTTATCGGATGAGGTTGTTTATAATTCGACAGGGATCTCTTACATCTATACAGAAGATGGACTTAAGAAAATACCAGCTGATAGCGTGTTTGGCATTCCGACTGATCTAAAATCCCTTGCTGAAAGTGAACTTGTATCTGCTGAGGGTAAAGTAGAAGCATTAAAAGATTTTTACACACCGAACGAAACCTTTGAGAAAAAGGATTCACTCGGCTTGTTTTTGGAGACATTCCTCGGAAAAGAACTTGTACACAAGCAAATTGCTCCCGTCATATCAGGTGTTTATTCCGGAGATTTGCATGATTTGACGATTGCATCTACGTTTCCCTATTTGCTTGATTATAAGAATAAATATGGCAGTATTATTAAGGGCTTGTCTGAGAATAAACATATATATTTAGGTGCAGGGAACAAAAAGTTTATCTCTTTTAAAAATGGTGTGTCTGCCTTGGTTGATCGACTTGAGCAAGTGCTGGCAGATGCCGAAATTTATAAAGGAAGTAAAGCGGAATCACTGCAGAAGATGGAAGACCGTTATGTTATTACGATGGAGAATGGCCGCCAGATAGAAGCGGATTATGTTGTCCTTAGTGGAGGAAGCCGTCAAACCCAAGAGTTGCTTCAGGATGAAACACTCTCGAATCATTTTGTGCAGCTCCATACGAAGTCGATGATTAGTATTTACCTTGGCTTTGATATACCGGATCATCAGCTTCCGAATGATGGAACAGGATTTATATCCGCTAAAGAAAGTGATCTATTATGCGATGCCTGTACATGGACAAGCCGGAAATGGGAGCATACATCCCGTAATGGAAGACTCTTGCTCAGACTGTTTTATAAAAGCTCAAATCCGGAATACGATAGACTAGTCACTCTATCCGAAGAAGAACTGATCTCTGTGGCACTTCAGGACATTACCAAAAGTCTGGGTTTGAACGCGAAACCCATTTCAGCTGAGGTAACAAAGTGGCACAATAACATGCCGAACTATCATTTGAAACACCGAGAAATCGTGGATATACTAGAGCGAGATTTGAAGCAAAGATTTCCGAATGTATTTTTAGCGGGATGTTCCTACTATGGTGTGGGAATTCCAGATTGTATCGCGAACGGGGAAGAAACAGCCAATAGCATCATGGATCGCTTAAAGGATCGACAATAATCCAGTTTAAAATTCTTTAATGAATTTAAGCATAGCAAAAGACACCAGCTTACTATGAATAAGCTGGTGTCTTTTTATTTTGCGATGAATTACAGACGGCATACTTGAACTGGGCAACCTCCAGCATGTGGACATTTGCAAATATCCCGCAAATTTTGAATATTGCGAATGATCATCTTTCCATCTTCAAAATCAATGGTCTCATCATTTCTCCATTCACCCAGCATACGATTGACGCTCTCACGAGTACATCCGATCATTTCTCCAAGCTCTGCATTTGTTAGTTTTATTTGAATATGAATAGATCCATCAATGGCTGGAATTCCGTAGGTATTGCTCATCCGAATTATTGTCGAGGCAAGTGCGCCTGGCTTACCATGCAGAAGAAGATCCCGCAGTTTAGATTCGATGATTTGATTGTTTAATCCCGACCAGTACATGAATTGCAAAGCGATATCCCCACGATGAATCAATAGTTCTTCTAAATCTTTTCGTAAAATAACGCCTACTTTCACGTCATTCATCGTTTCGGCACTAAAACCATACTGAGCATTTGTGAGACCGTTGAACTGTGCGATCAAGTCTCCTTTTTGCATAACGGAAATAATGAGGTCTTTACCTTCTTCCGTGGATTTCAGAAGTTTCACTTGCCCGGAAATAATATAGTATAGTTTATCAGCTGCTTCGCTTTCCCAAAATAAATAAGATCCTTTTGTAATCTTTCTCTTCTGCATAATTGCTTCCAAAGATCCGAACTGTTCCTCAGATAAATATTGTGCAATGCCTTTAAGCTTCGACGTTTCAGGCGTGGATTTACCCGGACTACAAAAAGTTCTAAAAGTTTGTTGTTGTTCAATCGTCATGGCCATATTAATCAGCCTCCCGTGTTCTCTTTGTTATCTTCATCATAAAAGATCTCACAGTTTATGAACATCAGGGAACGCTCTGAATTTATATGGAGGGTATCCCTGATTTTCAGTGAACTATATCACAGAAGATCGTGGGTGGATTCTGTATAATATCGCTTGATTTTATGATTATTCTACATATACCCTTAGATTTATTTCAGGGAGTTCCCCGATCCACATTTAAACATGATCGAGCTACAATAATTAAGAATTCATATCAATGTATTGGAGGGACCCGAAATGAATGCCGGAGATGCGGATTGGGAAGTATATTTATCGGAATTGCTTAAGTTGTCTGGAAGCGATTTTTGCTCAGTTGCATCCTACGATACATCCGCACGACAAATTCGATGGATTGCAGCTTCGGGTAACACGAATGAAAAGTTCCGCCATATCGTAAACCGCCCAAGTCAAGGAATGACGGGTGAAGTTATTCGGATTGCGCGGACTGTCCAGAAGATATGTACAACAGATGAACAGCGACGAAACAGTGATTCCATCATGCTCGCTGAACGACTGATTGTTGCAGCAGCAACACCTATCAGTACAGCTAATAACGAAATTGTAGGGATTTTGCTGATTGGCAGACGGACGGATCGTTTATATACAGCGACTGAACTCACTATGTTAGAGAATGCGGCTAAGTGCTTATCGATAAATACGGAAACTGCTTCATGAATGTCAATTTTAACAATTAACAGGCTGAAGACCACTATATTCTAAACGAAACAACAATCCAATTTGCTGGGATTGTTGTTTTCTTATATTATGATATAAGTCACATACAGGAACGGATATAGGAGGGGAACCATGATACGTCTGTTGATTGTAGATGATCACGCTGTAGTTCGATCCGGACTCAAGTTGTTGCTAGGCCAAAAGCAAAATATAGAAGTGGTCGGTGAAGCGGCTGACGGAGATGAAGCTATTCGCCAAGCAGAAGAGTTAAAGCCGGATGTCATATTGATGGATCTAAGTATGCCGCATGGTAAAGATGGAATGACAGCTACAGAAGAGCTGAAAAAGCTGCTGCCGGATATATACATATTAATTCTCACGATGCATGATGATGAACAATATTTATTCCGGGCGATTCAAGCGGGTGCATCGGGATATATTTTAAAAAATGCTCCCCACGAAGAGTTGCTAACTGCTATTCAATATGTGGCTGCAGGAAATGCTTACTTAACGCCTCTGGCAACCAAACGTTTAATGGGACAGTATATTGAAAAAGTGAAGAATGGGGAAGCGTCAGATGAGTTTGAATCCCTTTCTGAGCGTGAAAAAGAAGTCCTTTCTTGGACGGCCAAAGGATACTCTAACAAAGAAATAGCTGAGAAATTGATTATCAGTGTAAAGACGGTCGAGACTCATAAAAGTAATTTGATGGAGAAGTTAGGACTTAAATCACGTCCTGACCTTATTAAATATGCAATGCAAAAGGGGTTGTTAACCTTTGAATAATAATCAAGACACTCATTATCCTGAGGTTATTGGCCAACATGTTACGAAGCTACTGAAGCAGTTGGATGAGATTGAAGCGGATCCAAATGTTTTGGACCATGTGAAAAATTCGTTACGCCAGTTAAATGACTTGAAAATCGCTTTAGATGAATCGTCTATTGTTGCAGTGACAGATTATAAGGGACGGATTCTTTATGTGAACGATAAGTTTTGTCAGATATCTAAATACTCTCGAGATGAGTTGATTGGTAAAGACCACAGGATAATTAACTCAGGGCAACACAGCAAGGAGTTCATGCGATCACTTTGGGAGACGATTAAATCAGGCTCTGTATGGCACGGTGAAATACGAAATAAGGCTAGGGATGGAAAGTACTACTGGGTGGACACGACGATCGTCCCTTTATTTAATGAATCAGGACAGCCAGTTCAATTTCTGGCGATCCGGCATGAAATTACTCGTCTGAAAGCTGCAGAAGAAGAAGTGAAACGTATGATGGTAAAAGTTATGGACATTCAGGAAGAAGAACGTAAAAGGTTCTCACGTGAACTACATGACGGAATTGGACAGAGTTTATTTTCACTTCTAATTAGTATGGACCGAATCCTTATATCCGAGCAGGAACGTGAAGAGTCTCCGACTGAGAGTCAGAATTCTAGAGGGAAATCAATGGTAGAAGAGTTAGCGTTGGTCCGTCAGGAGGTCTCTAATATTATAGAAGATGTACGAGGTCTGGCCTGGCAGCTTCGTCCATCCATATTGGATGATCTAGGTGTTGTACCTGCCATTCGCACTTACATTGAGAATTTTACCGAACACTATGGGATAAGAGTGGACTTTAAGTCCAGTTTGACTAAACGCTTGAATTATCAGCAAGAGACTGTGATATATCGAATTATTCAGGAGGCTTTATTAAACATTGGTAAATATGCTGATGTGGAACAAGCAGAAGTTCAAATAAACCAAACGGAGACATTTATAGAGGTATGTATCATTGATAAAGGAGTAGGCATCGTTCGTACAGAGGAGAGACACGGCGTTGGACTATTCAGTATGGAAGAACGAGCACACGGAATTGGAGCGCAATTGCATATTAAGACAGCGCCGGGTGAAGGCACTGCTATTAGATTGGTTATTCCAGTCTGACCAAAAGAAAACCCTTTGTTGATGCGATTCAACAGAGGGTTTTGCTATGTACGAATATTTGGACAATCATATTCAATGTAATTCACTCAATACCGAGAACCTGCATTTTCCAAGGGAAATGGGGTGTTATACGTTTGAACAGCATAAATTCGTTTAATAAAATAACGTATAGTTTGAATTTACATCAGGAGGAGACAGAATGAAAACTCAAAAAATCAATCTTAAAAGACACTTTTGTGTATTACTTCTTTCTTTAATTTGTATTAGTACTATACTTAGTGGCTGTGCTAAGGAACAAACAGAATCACCAGATTCTAATACTGCAGCTGAAACTCCGTCATCTACAGAATCAAATACAAATAATTCCGCAGAACAAACAACAAATCCAAATCCTGATTCTGCCGAATCGAATACGGATGGACTTCCATCGGGTGTAAAAGTTAAAAAGATTCTTAAAGATGAATCGATTAAGAATGGCTATCATAAAAAAGTCGAGCTTTTGACAGATGGGGGAAAGCGGAAAACGATCACTGATCCGAATGGCGATATTATTATGAAGTATATTGAATATGAAGGAATCATCTTAAAGGCTGATGGTAATAAAGTAGATGTTCAAGTTGAACAAGGAGAAACGCAAACTTTGGACATACCTGATCAAGTAGTCATTGAGGACGAAGATAGAGTTGGTTTAAAACAAGGTGTTGAAATTGAGTGGGAGGTAAACACCGATGGGCAGATTCAAAGTGTGGAATTAGATGATTAAGTATTGTTAAGCCGCTGTTGATAAGGAATCGATAGCGGCTATAACATACAGGTAGGAATAGAATAGATAAAAAATAAAATGGAATATATTACAACTAGTAAGTTAGCGAGCAAGATGTTATATTATAAATCCGGCCGACGAACAAATCGGTTGGATGAAAAAAGTTTTAAAAAAAAGCTTGCAAATATGATTCAAACATGATATATTATAAATCCGGTCGCCAAACGGCTGGACAAGAAGTTGATCTTTGAAAACTGAACAACGAGTGAGTTAAATCGATCTTACTTCGGTAAGATCAAAATGAGAATTTTATTTCTCGTCAGTTTTGAAATGAGCAATTCAAACTTTAATGGAGAGTTTGATCCTGGCTCAGGACGAACGCTGGCGGCGTGCCTAATACATGCAAGTCGAGCGGACTTGATGAGGAGCTTGCTCCACTGAGAGTTAGCGGCGGACGGGTGAGTAACACGTAGGCAACCTGCCCTCAAGACTGGGATAACTA
>NZ_JBHTFO010000011.1:0-80039 GCF_042666275.1 Paenibacillus sp. GCM10028914 | reverse complement strand
TCAAGGACTGGAATTGCCAACAAGTGTAACGGCAGTAGCCAAAGTGAATGGGGAAAACGTGGTCATTACGATCACAAGTGGATCTGTGGTTGATGAAAGTATTGTAATTAAAGCGCCAACTGTGGTAACGGAAGCAAGTGTGTCTAATCTTGAAGAATTTAAGAGTGCTCTTTCGACTACTAACATAATAACGATTACTCTCAATGGAGATATCAGTAACGTATCAGAAAAATTGATCGTAGACAGAGTCGTTACGGTCGATGGTAACGGTCATACGATTAGTTACACAGATGCAATTAATTCTGCAACTAAAGGAAGTAGACACGGCATAGCAGTCATGGCAAATGGGGTAACGATTAAAAATCTGAAAATCCAAATGACAGAGGCAAATGAATGGCAAGGCACGTATGCTCTTCAAGTGTACAATGCCACAGGAGTAACTCTGGAAAACTTCAGTGGAACAGGTGCCGATGCAGCCTTGTTGGTAAACGCAGCTGAGGTTACAATAGCTGGAACTACAACAGTAAGTGGTAACGAATTTGGCGGTATCGAGGTTTCTAGAGGAGAAGCTGTTGGGCTAAACAATGCCAAGTTGACGGTAAATGGCACACTCGTGAATACAAGCGAATCATACGGAAAACCGACCATTTGGGTTGAGGGTGACCAAGGAACAGTAGATGGCGCGGGAGTACCGGCATTTGTGAGTTCAAAAGTACAGCTGGATCAGACTCAGTACTATCTGACTGATCAAGTAAATGTATCGAGTTTTAAAGCACTACAAGCTGCACTATCGAATGCTGATGTAATGACGATTAAACTTACAAGCAATATTGATGGTGTAGCAGAAAGATTAATCGTAGACAGAGCCGTTACGGTCGATGGTAACGGTCATACGATTAGTTACACAGATGCAATTAATTCTGCAACTAAAGGAAGTAGACACGGCATAGCAGTCATGGCAAATGGGGTAATGATTAAAAATCTGAAAATCCAAATGACAGAGGCAAATGAATGGCAAGGCACGTATGCTCTTCAAGTGTACAATGCCACAGGAGTAACTCTGGAAAACTTCAGTGGAACAGGTGCCGATGCAGCCTTGCTGGTAAACGCAGCTGAGGTTACAATAGCTGGAACTACAACAGTAAGTGGTAACGAATTTGGCGGTATCGAGGTTTCTAGAGGAGAAGCTGTTGGGTTAAACAATGCCAAGTTAACGGTAAATGGCACACTCGTGAATACAAGCGAATCATACGGAAAACCGACCATTTGGGTAGAGGGTGACCAAGGAACAGTAGATGGCACAGGAGTTCCGGCTTATATAAGCAAAGAAGTAAAAGAGGGCCAGACGCAATATTACCAAACGGATAGTAATACGACAGTTCCATCACCAGAAATTTAGTTATTTGATACGAACAGTGATATTAGAGCAATTTTGACAACCTAATGAGTGAGCTTCCGCATAAGACGGGAGCTCATTTTTTTATTAACTGTTTCACCCCTCCCTCATCCGGGTATATAACCAATGGCACCGTTTTCATTTTTCCGCGAAACTCATACTTTTGTCTCAATTGACATGGATATCTTTGGGTGATATAGTCGGAAATGTGGACAAATGATGTCTACCACATAATTTATTTTATTTGATGATGAAGGGAATGTTAGTGCATGCAAGGTAAAGTTAAATGGTTCAACGCAGAGAAGGGTTATGGCTTCATCGAGACTGAGGACGGCGGCGACGTATTCGTTCACTTTTCAGCAATTCAGTCCGAAGGGTTTAAGACTCTAGAAGAAGGACAATCCGTAGAATTCGAAATCGTTGAAGGTGCCCGCGGACCGCAAGCAGCTAACGTAATCAAATTATAATCATCCCGGCCTTAAGCCGACCTACATATACGGTTAGATGGTTAACAATTGAAGATTCGGGTAGCGACAGACTCCGGTGAAAGCCGGGGTCTTTTTTATTGCCTTTTTATATGAAGAGAAGGTTCGCTGCACGATTTTTCGTAGATTGCAATTCACTTCATCACGTAAGTGCTTACATGCTTGCTAACATACACAAAATCGTCTTTTTACATAGCCTTAACAAAGTGTTATAATGAAGGAGCAAAGGAGGAGTGCCCTATGCTATTCAGTATTCGAGGTCAACACATTGAAGTGACCGAAGCTTTAAAGGATTACGTTGACAAGAAATTAAGCAGACTAGACAAGTATTTTGACGCACCCCCAACCTCAGAAGGATACGTAACATTAAGTGTTGTTCGAGGATTGCACACGGTGGAAGTGACATTCCAACTGCCAGGTGTAGTGTTGCGTGCGGAAGACCGAAGCGAAGATATGTATGCTTCCATTGACGCTGTTGTGGACAAGTTAGAACGACAGATCCGCAAGCACAAGACTAAATTGAACCGCAAGTTCCGCCAGGTTGATAGTCTGAAGACCTTGTTCGTTGAAGATGGAACGGCAACAAGTTCCGTAGCAGTGGAACAAGACACTGATGACGAACTGGAAGTTGTCCGTACGAAGCGTTTCACCATGAAACCGATGGACGTTGAAGAGGCCATTTTGCAGATGAACATGGTCGGACATGATTTCTTCGTATTTACTAACATCGAATCTCAAGAAGTGAATGTGGTTTACAAGCGTGATGACGGAAAGTATGGTTTAATCGAGCGAGATTAGGCTCGCAAGTTCTTGCTAAATTGATCTGTACACGCACAATCCGGATTTACGGCTTAACATCAAATGTTGAAGACGAGCCTTCACCCGTGAACAGCGGGGGAAGGCTCTTTATATGTATATAAGAAGAGATGACCTTATGTGTTGCGGCATCTCTTACAAACTGTTACAATTTATGCAAACAAACTTATACTGAGGAATTTATTTCTTGCTGTGCAGGGATGAAAATTTTTCTTTTAGTTTCAATGAATCGATTTCATCATTCAACCCTTTAGCACTTAATGAAGTTGATTCTATCATCTGTTTTGCACGAAAGGGGTTAACCATGCTAGGACTTGTCAAAAAGATCTTCGGCGACACCAACGAGCGCGATGTCAAACGTCTAATGAAGACGGTCGATGTAATTAACAAATTAGAACCGGAATTCGAGGCGCTCTCGGATGAACAGCTGAAAGCGAAAACTCAGGAGTTCCGTGCGCGGATCGAGAAGGGTGAAACGCTGGATGAATTACTTCCTGAAGCGTTTGCGACAGTTCGCGAAACCTCCAAACGGACACTGGGCAAGCGTCATTATGACGTGCAGCTGGTCGGGGGGATGGCCCTCCATGAAGGCAGAATTGCAGAGATGAAGACTGGTGAAGGTAAGACCCTTGTAGGAACTCTTCCCGTATATTTAAATGCGCTTCTTGGCAAGGGAGTTCACGTCGTTACGGTTAACGACTATCTCGCAACACGTGACAGCGAAGAAATGGCGCAAATATATAATTTCTTAGGTATGACGGTCGGGGTTAACCTGAGCGGCATGGATCATGCGGATAAGCAAGCAGCTTATGCATGTGACATCACATACGGAACGAACAACGAATTTGGTTTCGACTACTTGCGTGACAATATGGTGCTTTATAAAGAGCAGATGGTACAACGGCCGCTTCATTTTTGTATCATTGACGAAGTGGACTCCATCTTGGTCGATGAGGCTCGTACACCGCTTATTATTTCGGGACAAGCCCAGAAATCAACGGAGCTTTATTATGCGGCTGACCGTTTTGTAAAGCGTCTTGTAGCGGAAGAAGATTACACTGTAGATATTAAAGTCAAAGCCGTTTCTCTGACGGAAGCAGGTGTAGCGAAAGCAGAACGTGCCTTCGGAATTGACAACCTGTACGACCATAACCACGTAACATTGAATCACCATGTGGTTCAAGCGCTGAAAGCGAATGTGATTATGCGCCGTGACGTGGATTACGTAGTAACGGAAGATGAAGTTGTCATTGTTGACGAATTTACAGGCCGGTTAATGGCAGGACGTCGTTACAGTGATGGATTGCACCAAGCGATTGAAGCCAAGGAAGGCATCGATGTACAGAATGAGAGCATGACACTTGCGACCATTACGTTCCAGAACTACTTCCGTATGTATCGTAAGCTGGCTGGTATGACAGGTACAGCGAAGACGGAAGAAGAAGAGTTCAAGAAGATTTATGGTCTTGAAGTACTTCAGGTTCCTACCAACAAGCCGAACCAGCGGGTAGATATGCCGGATGTTGTGTACAAGAGCGAACAAGGCAAATTCAAAGCTGTTGTAGAAGAAATCGTAGAACGCCACAAAAAGAATCAACCGATTCTGGTGGGTACCGTATCGATCGAGAACTCAGAGCTCTTGTCTGAAATGCTGAAACGTAAAGGCGTGAAGCATAAAGTACTGAATGCCAAGTACCATGCGGAAGAAGCTGAGATTATCTCCCGTGCAGGTGAGCCTGGATCCGTGACGATCGCTACGAACATGGCAGGACGCGGTACTGACATCTTGCTTGGTGAGGGAGTACAAGATATCGGTGGGCTGCATATCATCGGTACAGAGCGTCACGAATCGCGTCGTATTGATAATCAGCTTCGTGGTCGTGCCGGTCGTCAGGGTGACCCAGGTTCGACTCAGTTCTATCTGTCACTCGGAGACGAACTGATGAAGCGTTTTGGTACAGACAATGTACTGAATATGATGGAACGCCTCGGTTTCGAGGAAGACCAACCGATCGAGAGCAAGATGATTACTCGTGCGGTAGAATCCGCTCAGAAGCGTGTTGAAGGTAATAACTTTGATGTGCGTAAAGTGGTCCTTCAATATGATGACGTGATGAACCAGCAACGGGAAATTATTTATAAGCAGCGCCGCGAAATTTTGGAATCCGAAGATATCAAGCAGATTGTTATTGATATGATTAAGCCTGTTATTGAGCGTGTTGTTGAGGCGCACTGCAGCGATGATATTCCAGAGAACTGGGAGCTGCAAGAAGTAGCGGACTATGTGAACAGCAAACTGCTGGATGAAGGTGCGGTAACACGTGACGATCTTTGGGGCAAGGAAGCGGATGAAATTTCCGAATACCTCTTCGAGCGTGTTATGGAGAAGTACAAAGAACGTGAACAATCCATTGGCGAAGAGCTGGTGCGTGAGTTCGAGAAAGTTATCGTACTTCGTTCCGTTGACAGCAAGTGGATGGATCACATTGATGCGATGGATCAGCTTCGTCAAGGTATCCATCTCCGTGCTTACGGTGGTACAGACCCACTTCGGGAATACCAATTCGAAGGCTTTGAAATGTTCCACGCGATGATCGCTACGATTCAAGAAGAAGTGGCGACATATATTATGAAGGCACATATCGAGACCAACCAGGAGCGCCAGGCGGTTGTGGAAGAGAGCAAGGTGTCCACGAATGGTGAGCCGGCAGAGAAACGCCCTGTTCAGGTTGAAGATCAGATCGGACGTAACGATCCTTGTCCTTGCGGCAGTGGCAAGAAGTACAAGCATTGCCATGGACAGAATGCGTAAGCTGTAGATCAAATACTACCGTATCGTTTCAAGGAACGGTACATTCACAGACTCCCTTGAGAGTAAACAGGGGAACACCATGATGGCTTAAGTGCGCATCGGGGTGTTCCTCTGTGCACCCTTAAGGGAGTTGTTCTGAAAAAATAGAGAAATACGATTTGTGCGGATGTTGTCTGTTTGGTGAATTGTATTAGATAACTGATTCGTCTCTATATGAATACAATCCATGAGAGGGAGTAACGCTCTGCTCCGTATCTAAAGTATGACTGACTTGGGATTGATGCGGGGTGGAGAAGCGAAGCGGCCGCCTTTAAAGTCGTATTCCCACCTATGAAGTAATTATTCAAATGGAATACGACTTTAACAGCGGGTGGAACCCCGCATCCATCCCTCTCCATGACCAGCATAAGGGTTGTTATTTTATTCAAGACTTAAAACCACATCTGCCAGCAAAACGATTTTCTTAGCACGATGGGTATAATGAACTTATATGTAGGGAAAAGAAAGGAAGAGGTATATGATCGATCCGAGTGTAAAGCAGGACCTGCGCGAAATTAGCAAGAAACTAACCAATCTTAGGGGGTCTCTTTGACTTAGATCTCAAACAGGAAATGATTGCGAACTACGAAGAGAAGATGTCTGCTCCAGATTTTTGGGATGATAACGAGAAGGCACAGAGTCTGATCGCCGAGATGAATGCCGTGAAATCTAGTGTGGACCAATATGAGAAGCTGCAGCAGGATTTTGACGATGCAGTCGTGATGATTGAGCTCGCTGATGAAGAGGGTGATGAGTCCCTCACTGGCGAGATTGGAGAATCTATCCGTGAAATCGTTAGTCGTGTTGAAGAGTTTGAACTCCAGCAGCTGTTGAATCAGCCGTACGATAAGCTTAATGCGATTTTGGAGCTTCATCCTGGTGCTGGCGGCACAGAGTCGCAAGATTGGGGACAGATGCTGCTTCGTATGTACACCCGTTGGGCTGAGAAACGCGGCTTCAAGGTCGAGACGCTTGACTATTTACCGGGGGATGAAGCGGGAATTAAAAGCGTAACGCTGCTTATTAAAGGGTACAACGCTTATGGTTATTTAAAAGCGGAGAAAGGCGTACACCGTCTTGTTCGGATTTCGCCTTTTGACTCATCAGGCCGTCGTCATACATCCTTTGTATCTTGTGATGTTGTGCCGGAGATCACCGATGATATTGATATCGAAATCCGCACGGAAGATTTGAAGATCGATACCTACCGTGCCAGCGGCGCGGGTGGACAACATATTAATACAACCGATTCCGCCGTACGGATTACGCATTTACCAACAGGTGTTGTTGTTACTTGTCAGAATGAGCGCTCCCAGATTAAGAACCGTGAACAAGCGATGACCATGCTTCGTTCCAAGCTCTATGAGCGTAAGATAGAGGAGCAGCAGAAGGAACTGGATGAAATCCGTGGTGAGCAATCCGACATTGCTTGGGGCAGCCAAATTCGTTCCTATGTATTCCATCCGTACAGCATGGTTAAAGATCACCGGACTCAAGTGGAGACAGGTAATGTTGGTGCAGTCATGGACGGCGATTTGGATGGATTTATCGACGGATATTTGCGTAGTCAGATCAAGCAAGACGCTTAAGTAAGAGGAGAATGTAACTAGCATGAGTCAAACAGCACGTACAAAGCGAAGAGAACCACTGATTCCGATGAACGGACCTGTCCGTAAATTGGTTGATACCCTGTTTATCATTGTGGGCTCGTTTATTATGGCAATATCGTTTAATATGTTTTTTCTCCCGAATCAGCTTGCCCCTGGGGGGGTATCCGGGCTGTCCGTTATCGTTGAAGCGTGGCTTGGGATTGAACCTGCCTTTACGCAATGGATGCTGAACATTCCTCTGTTTATCCTCGGGTTCTGGCTACTCGGACGGGATTATGGCATAAGATCGCTCCTTGGTAGTATCATACTGCCACTGTTCGTGTATTTAACTAGTGATTGGATGGTACCGACATCGAACATGCTTCTTGCTTCCATTTATGGAGGGATTGGTGTGGGAGTCGGGATGGGGCTTGTTTACCGTGGACGCGGGTCTACAGGTGGACTTACCATACTGGCCCAAATTATTCAAAAATACAGCGGCCTCAGCTTCTCCTTCTGCGTTGTGCTGCTGGATGCGCTAGTCATTACATCGGCTGCACTCGTACTGACTTTGGAACAGGCGTTGTATGCCTTGATCGGTCTGTACGTTACAGGGAAGGTTATTGATGCCATTGAGCTGGGCTTTAATTTTACGAAGGTCGCTTATATCATCTCCGACCATACGGAACCGATCACGAAGGTGATTCTGCAGGATCTGGATCGCGGTCTTACCAAGCTGGACGGCAAGGGCGGCTATACCGGAGAAAATCGTACGGTGCTTATGGTTGTTGTGGGTCAGAGCGAGATCCAACGGCTGAAGACGGTCGTTCAATCCGTCGATCCGAATGCGTTCGTCATCATTAGCAACGCACACGAAGTACTTGGGGAAGGCTTTCAGAAAATCAAAGTATAATCTAGATTTAAATATATAACCATTAAGAGTCATATTCTTCAGAGAATATGGCTCTTTTATTTTTGCTGGTAACCGATATAATGATAACTAGTTCATGGGGGTGCAAATATGGAAATTGAAGAAATATATGGTGAACCGCCGAGATTTGAAACGGAACGTTTAATTCTCAGAAAAGTGACCATGCAGGACGCCGAGGACATGTTTGCCTACGCATCGAATGATGATGTATCGAGGTATGTACCTTGGGAAACGCACCGGACGATAGAGGATAGCAGAGGATTCATTTCTTTTATCGAGCAGAGGTATGACAATAAGGCTGTGTCACCTTGGGGAATTGAGTACAAAGAGAATGGTCGGATGATCGGAACCATTGATTTCGTACTGTGGCAGCCGATGCACCAAGTAGCCGAGCTAGGATATGTCCTAGGTAAGGACTATTGGGGAAAGGGACTGATGAGCGAAGCGGCGGGTGAGCTGCTGCGGTTTGGCTTTGCGAAGATGGATTTAGTGCGAATTCAGGCGAGGTGTATTGCTGAGAACATTGGCTCTCAAAGAGTAATGGAGAAGATCGGCATGACTTTCGAAGGTATTCAGCGTAAAGGAATGAAGAATAAAGGGATTCACTGCGATATTAAAACCTATGCCATTTTAAAAGAGGATTACGAAATACTACAGCGATCGGAAGAATGATCCGCATTCGTAGCGATGCATAACTTATGATCTCTTGTCCAATTTTTCTAGCAGAATGTGAGTCTATTTTTCTATGAAATGAAATATATCTGTTGTATTAATATGAATAGGGACGTATAATAATACATAATTATCAGACGGGGAAGTAAAAAGATACCAGTATTCAAGTGGGGGAGAAGGAGGGGCATTATGACAGAACAGAAAGTTTTAAGAGCGGCGATCGTCGGTTCAACCGGCTATGGAGGGGTGGAGCTGATTCGATTGCTCGAGCATCATCCTCAAGTGGAGATTACGTCGGTCATCTCCTCTTCCAGCTCAGGCGTTCCGATATCGGACGGATTTCCGCATTTGACGAACATTGTGCAGCGGAACTTGGACGGTGTAGTACCAGCTGAAATCGCAGAACGAGCGGATATCGTATTCACGGCAACGCCGTCAGGCGTAAGCAGCAAGCTTGTACCACAACTGCTTGAAGCTGGACTGAAAGTGATCGATTTATCCGGTGATTTCCGGATTAAAGACGGCAGTGTCTATGAAGAGTGGTATAAGCACGATGCACCGGATGCAGTTGTGCTTGCCCAAGCGGTGTACGGCTTATGTGAGGTGTTCGGTGAAGAAGTTGTTGATGTGAATTTCATCTCCAATCCAGGCTGTTATCCGACAGCTACATTACTTGGTCTGATTCCTGCAATTAGCGCAGGCTGGATTGATCCGGCAAGCTTGATTATCGATGCCAAGTCGGGCGTGTCCGGAGCGGGCCGAGGTGCGAGTTTAGGTTTCCATTATCCCGAAATTAACGAGAATTTTAGAGCTTACAAGATAAATAAACATCAGCATATACCAGAGATTGAACAAGTACTCAGTGAAGTGGCTGGTGAGAAAGTAACAGTTACGTTTACGACTCACCTCGCGCCAATGACTAGAGGAATTATGAGTACGATGTACGCATCACTTCTGGGCGCATATACTGAGGAGGATTTTGTAGAACTGTACCGTCAGTACTATAAAGACCGCCGTTTTGTACGTATTCGTGATCGTGGGATTTGGCCGGCGACAAAAGAGGTCAGCGGATCGAATTATTGCGATATCGGCTTTGCGGTAGATTCCCGGACGGGAAGAGTCACCTTTGTATCTGTAATTGATAATGTGGTGAAGGGCGCTGCAGGTCAAGCGATCCAAAACCTGAACTTGATGATGGGATGGGAGGAAAGTCTCGGACTTACGTTTACACCTGTGTATCCGTAAGAATGGGGAAGTCATATGAAAGATAACTTATATACCATCGTAAGCGGGGGGACGATTGTTTCACCGCAGGGCTTTAAGGCAGGAGGTCTGCATTGCGGACTGAAGAAGACGGATCGCCATGATCTGGGTGTGATTGTATGTGATGTACCTGCGGTTGCCGCAGCTGTGTATACAACGAATTTATTCCAGGCAGCACCGCTGAAAGTAACGCGGGAGAGTTTGCAGAACGGTACACTCCGGGCTGTCGTTGTGAACAGTGGTAACGCCAACGCTTGTACAGGTAAACAAGGGGAAGAAGATGCATATACGATGCGCTCGCGTACTGCGGCGCAGTTTGATATTGCCACTGAGGATGTAGCCGTAGCCTCTACGGGTGTAATCGGTGAGCTGCTTAAGATGGATCGTGTAGAATCTGGAATCGCCGGTCTTCCATCACGGATCAGTGGGGAGGCCACGGGAGCGGAGGCATTCAGCCAAGCGATTTTGACAACAGATCTTGTTAAAAAAGAGGCCTGTGTCACCGTTCAGGTAGATGGCCGTGAAATCACGATTGCAGGTACAGCTAAAGGCTCGGGAATGATTCATCCGAATATGGCGACCATGCTTGGGTTTATGACGACAGATGCGGTTATTGGTCAGGAAGCATTGCAGCTCTTGCTGCGTGGAACGACAGATCTGACGTTTAACATGATTACGGTAGATGGGGATACAAGCACGAATGACATGCTGATCGCTATGACAAGTGGTCTCGCGGGTAACAACGAGTTGACACCTTCACATCCAGATTGGAACGCTTTTGCAGCGGGATTCGAATATGTATGCCGGATGCTTGCTATTGCCATTGCTAGAGACGGCGAGGGAGCAGCGCATTTAATTGAAGTCTGTGTGCAAGGTGCAGAATGTAATGATGATGCACAGGCGATTGCGAAGACCATTATTGGCTCCAGCCTGGTGAAATCTGCTGTATTCGGCGCAGATGCGAACTGGGGCCGGATTATCGCAGCTGTTGGCCGTGCAGGTCGTCCGGTAAATACGGAGACGGTGGACATTGCGATTGGTCCGATTCAAGTGCTGAAGCAGTCCAGCCCGGTAGCTTTTGATGAGGAAGCAGCGCTTGCATACCTGCAAGGAGATACCGTCAACATTGATGTGAATCTTCATATGGGCAGTGGCAATGCGACAGCATGGGGTTGTGATTTGACCTATGATTACGTTCGAATTAATGCGGCTTACCGGACATAGGAACTGCTGGTGAACGCCTTGATATAGGAGGGGAATGGGTTTGGAGAGTATCGCTGACAAACTTACGGAGCAGCTGAATGATGTTAAGGGTGTTAATAATTTTGTGATGAAGTGCGGAGGAAGCACGCTGGCTGCGTTGCCTGAGGCTTTTTTTGAGGACTTGAAGAAGTTGCAGGATCAGGGCATGACTCCGGTGATCGTCCACGGTGGAGGCCCAGCGATTTCAGATAATCTGGAGAAGCTCGGGATTGAGACGGAATTCGTGAACGGTTTGCGTAAGACGACCGAAGAGGTACTTGATGTGGTAGAGATGGTGCTGGCGGGCAGCATCAACAAACAGATTGTACGGCGTATTCAGAGTGTTGGCGGTAAAGCTCTCGGATTGTCTGGCTCAGACGGTGGACTGATTCAGGCTAAGCCTGTAACGAACAGCGCAGAGGTCGGCTGGGTTGGTGATGTGACAGGGGTGGAATCCTCTATCATTACAGGTGTTCTGAATATGGGGTATATGCCCATTATCGCACCGATCGGTGTAGATGTTTCAGGGCAGCGTTACAACATAAATGCGGATACCGCTGCTGGTGCGGTTGCTTCTCATCTTGGAGTAAGTCAGATGATCGTGGTGACGGATGTGCCTGGTATTATGAAGGGCACGGGAAGTGAGAAAAAAGTTCTTCCTACCATTACCGTACAGGAAATAGAAGACATGATTGCAACGGGAGAAATTTACGGTGGCATGATTCCGAAAGTAAGAGCGGCGATCAGCTGTATTAATGGAAAAGTTCGCGAAGTCGTGATCGTTGATGGCAGTGAGACTGGTGTCCTTAGCCGTGTTCTGTCTGGAGAGATTATCGGTACGCGTATCGTACGAATGTAGTCCGTTTTTTGCTCTCATATATAGTGGAAATCCCGGCCGGAGCCATCCGGCCACAATACGTTAAGGACAGGAGTGTGGCAGGAATGGGCAAAAGTAATGAGGTACAGCTCTCTAGTGGAACGAACTCGAATGAAGGAGTGGATAGCTCCTTGTTTCCCACCTATGCAAGATACCCGATTAGTCTGGTTAAAGGGGAAGGCAGCTGGCTTTGGGATGATAAAGGGAATAAATATCTGGACTTCATGTGCGGACTTGCGGTAACGAATCTAGGACATGCGCCGGTAAAAGTAAAAGAGAAGCTGAAGGCACAGCTGGATGAACTGTGGCATGTATCTAACCTGTTCCACATTCCCGGTCAGGAAAAAGCAGCGGCATTATTAACCGCAAATACATGTGCCGATGCCGTTTTTTTCTGCAATAGCGGAGCTGAAGCGAACGAGGCGGCAATCAAGCTGGCACGTCGTTACCACCAAAAAGTAAAAGGTACAGGGCGTTTTGAAATCATTACATTTACCCAGTCTTTTCACGGACGGACCTTGGCAACTCTGACGGCTACAGGTCAGGACAAAGTAAAGGAAGGTTTCCTCCCGCTTCCTGCAGGCTTCAAACATGTACCGCTGCATGATCTTCCGGCACTTGAGGCTGCGATTAGCGACAATACGGCTGCAATCATGATTGAAATGGTGCAAGCTGAGGGCGGTGTTTACCTCGTGGAGCCCGAATTTATGAAGGCTGTAGATGAACTCTGCCACAAGCATGGATTGTTGCTGATTGTTGATGAGGTACAGACCGGTATGGGACGTACAGGTAAGCTGTTCGCGCATGAGCATTACGGCATTGAACCGGATATTTTCACAGTGGCAAAAGGACTTGGATCAGGATTCCCGGTGGGTGCAATGCTTGGCAAGGGGTATTTGCGTGATGCTTTCACAGCTGGAAGTCACGGTTCAACTTTTGGTGGAACTCCGCTTTCAATGGCTGTCGTAACGGCGACGATAGAAACCATTCTTGAGGAACAAGCTCCACAGCGAGCTGCCGATATGGGCCAGTATTTAATGGAACGCTTAAATGCTGAACTCGGAGCCCATCCATTTGTGAAAGGTATCCGTGGTCTGGGACTGATTATTGGAATCGAATGCGCGGATGCTGTTGGAGATATCGTCCTTGCAGGTCAGAAGAGTGGACTTCTGTTCGTAACGGCAGGACCGAATGTCATTAGACTTCTTCCGAATCTGCTTATAACGAAGCAGGAAATCGATCAGGCGGTCAGCATGTTGGCTCAGCTTATTCATGAACATACCGCAGTGAAGCAAATGTAAATAAAAGGACAATCGTGATACAATAAAAATACTAAAGATTGGTAAGGAGGATGCATAAAATGACCCCGAGCGGACAAGTGCAGGAGATGACGTTTAAAGGACGCGATATGATCGAGCTTGATGATTATACGACAGAGGAGATTCAGTATCTGCTCGATTCAGCAATTGAAATCAAGCGTAAACATAAGAACGGTGAGGTCTATCAACCACTCAAGGGCAAGACGATCGGATTGGTATTTGAGAAATCATCCACACGGACGAGACTATCCTTTGAAGCGGGAATGTTTCAGCTGGGTGGGCACGCGCTCTTCTTGAGCAAGAACGATATTCAGCTCGGTCGCGGCGAGCCGATCAGTGATATGGCGCAGGTCATGTCCCGTTATCTGGATGGCATCATGATTCGGACCTTCGGTCATGACAATGTCATAAACCTTGCGCGTTATGCATCCATTCCGGTCATTAACGGACTTAGCGATATGGCTCATCCTTGTCAGGTGCTAGCTGACCTTCAGACCATCTTTGAACATAAAGGTGCACTCCAAGGTCTCAAGATGGCGTTCGTCGGAGACGGCAACAACATGGCGAATTCGCTGCTGATCGGCGGCGCTAAGATGGGAATGCATGTAGCAATAGCAAGCCCTGATGGGTATGAGCCGGATGAGCGTATCGTTCAGTTGAGCCGTGAGATCGCTCAAGAGACAGGAGCGGAGATTACAATTACACAAGATCCGCAGGAAGCGGTCAAAGACGCGGACGTAATTTATACCGACGTATGGGCGAGCATGGGCTTTGAAGAAGAGCAGAAGCAGCGGGAAGTTGCTTTTGCGAGCTATCAGGTAGATGAGAAGCTGGCGCAGTTAGCGAAGCCGGATTATCTGTTCCTGCACTGCTTGCCTGCCCATCGCGGCGAAGAGGTAAGCGAGGGTGTGATCGATGGCGCGAACTCGGTTATTTTTGACCAGGCTGAGAACCGTCTGCATGCTCAAAAGGCACTGATGGTCGCACTGATGGGTTAATGGGAAAGCGGGAATTTACACGCTATAAATTGAACTAAAGAAGTTGACATGCTTCAACGGAGAAGGCGGAATTATTCTGGAGAAACGAAGAGGTTGCATTTGTCCCCGGATTTCATCATTTTAGAAGACATACAAGAAATCCGGGGGCAAGAGCAATCGTAAGAATAATCCGCATTCGAAGTGGTGCTATACGAAGAATCTTTTGTTCAAATACATAACAACAAAGAGAGGGAGTATGAACCGTGGCAAAACAAAAAATCGTATTGGCGTATTCCGGTGGCCTGGACACGTCGATTATCTTGAAATGGCTGAAGGAAACCTATGATGCGGAGATCATTGCATTTACCGCTGATATTGGACAGAAGGAAGAGCTGGATGGCTTGGAGGAAAAAGCGCTGGCTACCGGTGCTTCGAAAGTATATATTGATGACCTGCGTGCCGAATTCGCCGAGGATTTCATCTACCCGATGTTCCAAGCCGGCGCGATGTATGAAGGGCAATATCTGCTTGGTACGAGTATCGCCCGTCCGTTGATCGCGAAGCGCATGGTTGACATCGCACGTGCAGAAGGCGCAACAGCTATTGCACATGGTGCGACAGGTAAAGGAAACGACCAGGTTCGTTTCGAGCTGGGTGTGGCAGGACTTGCTCCTGACATCGAAGTGATTGCACCTTGGCGTATGGAGGAATTCCGTAACGCGTTCCCTGGACGTGCCGAGATGATTGCTTATGCTGAAGCGCACGGCATCCCGGTTACAGCATCTGCTGCGAAATCCTACTCGATGGACCGCAATCTGCTGCACATCAGCTATGAGAGCGGCGTGCTTGAAGATCCATGGTTCGACGCAAGTGCACCGGAGAGCAAGGATATGTACCTGCTCAGCGTATCTCCAGAAGATGCTCCGGATGAAGCAGAATACTTAGAGCTTGAGTTTGAACAAGGAAACTGTGTAGCCCTGAACGGCGAGCGCCTCAGTCCGCTTGAAGCGATGGAGAAATTGAATGAGCTTGGCGGCAAGCATGGTATCGGCCGTGTGGATATGGTGGAGAACCGTTTCGTCGGTATGAAGAGCCGTGGCGTCTACGAGACTCCAGGTGGAACGATCCTGTTCACTGCTCATCGCAAAATGGAATCCATTACAATGGACCGCGAAGTCATGAACCTGCGCGATAGTCTCATTACTCGCTATAGTACTCTTGTATATAATGGTTTCTGGTTTGCTCCTGAGCGCTTGGCACTTCAAGCACTGGTAACGGAAAGCCAGAAGAACGTAACCGGAACCGTCCGTGTTAAGCTGTATAAAGGCAATGTCATTGGTGCGGGTGTGAAGAGCCCTGTCAGCTTGTACAATCCAGACATTGCTACAATGGAAGCTGATCCAACACAAGCATACGATCAAGGTGATGCAACTGGTTTTATCCGCTTGAACGCACTGCGTTTGAAAGTGGCTACGGGTGTTAACCAGAACCAGTAAACATTAAAATCAATTATATTATTTTGCAATCATTATACTTAATCAGGCGAAGGCCGTTTCATGTCGAGTGGTGCTGGAAGCTTATCCTTAACAGGTTGGGCTTTTGGCTGCCGCGACGGGAGACGGCCCTCTGCCTTACACGAGAGGGGCAAGCGTTGTGAGCAAGTTATGGGGAGGCCGTTTTACGAAGCAGACGAACGCCTTGGTAGAACAATATACGGCGTCAATCGGTTTTGATCAGCAATTAGCTGAGGAGGATATCCAGGGCAGTTTAGCGCATGTAACCATGCTGGGCAAATGCGGCATTGTGCCACAGGAAGATGTGGAGAGCATCAAATCCGGTCTGAACAAAGTGCTGGAACGTATTCGCAAGGGTGAGATTGAGTTTTCGGTTTCTGATGAAGACATTCATATGAATATAGAGAAGAATCTGATCGAAGAAGTGGGGCCTGTTGGTGGCAAGCTGCATACAGGGCGCAGCCGGAACGATCAGGTGGCAACCGATATGCACCTGTATCTTCGGAACCGCGTGGTTGAGCTGACAGGTATGCTGCATGAACTCCAATCGGCACTGATCGGACAAGCTAAAGATAATCTGGATACGATTATTCCAGGTTACACACATCTACAGCGGGCGCAGCCGATTCTGTTCGCGCATCACCTGATGGCTTATGTGTCCATGTTCCAGCGTGATATTGGGCGTCTAATCGACAGTTACAAGCGCATTAACATTTTGCCGCTGGGTGCAGGTGCACTTGCAGGAACAACTTTCCCGATTGACCGTCACTTTGTAGCAGAGCAGCTTGGGTTTGACGGTGTGTACGAGAATAGCCTGGATGCTGTTAGTGATCGCGACTTCATCCTGGAGTTCCTGTCCGATGCGTCTATGATCATGATGCACCTTTCTCGTCTAAGTGAAGAGCTGGTGTTGTGGAGCAGCACCGAGTTTAATTTCATTGAGCTTGATGATGCGTTCTGTACAGGCAGCAGTATCATGCCGCAGAAGAAGAATCCGGATGTGCCTGAGCTGGTTCGTGGTAAGACCGGACGGGTATACGGCAACCTGATGGGATTGCTGACGGTCCTGAAGTCTCTGCCGCTTGCTTACAATAAAGATATGCAGGAAGACAAGGAAGGCATGTTCGATACGGTTGCTACATTAGAAGGTGCTTTGCAGTTGTTCGCACCGATGATTGCAACCATGAAGGTGAACAAGGGCCGGATGCGCGAAGCGGTTAATACTGACTTCTCCAATGCCACGGACATTGCTGACTTCCTCGTAGGGAAGGGACTGCCATTCCGTCAGGCACATGAAGTTATCGGCAAGACGGTATTATACTGCATCCAAAATAACAAGTTCTTGCTTGATCTATCGCTTGAAGAGTTCCAGCAGTTCTCACCGCTGTTCGATGACAGCATCTATCAAGTGCTTCAACCGGAGACGGTGGTTAATGCTCGTAACGTATACGGCGGCACGGCTTCACCACAGGTGAAAGCTGCTATCGATCGTGCGGAACAGGCACTTGCTGTATCCGCTGAGTGGATTGGGGCTCATTCCGCAGGAGCGGAAGCATAATAAATATCAATACTGCAAAAAGACTGCCGGGGGAGCTAGTGATTATAGCTTCTGATGGCAGTCTTTTTAATATATTTAATTCAGATTATACCTGCTGCAGTGGCAGCCACTTCAGCACATCTTGAATTCGGTCATCCCAATACTCCCAGGTATGTGCCCCGGGTCCTTCCACGTAGGTCAGATCCAGCGACGTTTCACGGCAAGCTTCCAGAAATTTTCGATTATCCGCGTACAGGATGTCTTCTGTTCCGCAGCACTGGTATAGCTTAGGCTTCGTACCTCCCGTGTTGTCTAGTTGCTTGAGAAGTGAGAAAAGATCATTATCCGTTCCCTCAACGGGTTGATCACCAAAAATAAGCTGTCCTTCTCTGGTGAACGCCTCATTTCTAAATCGTTCGGTCACATCCAGTGCACCGGATAAGCTTGCTGCAGCTGCAAACATCTCCGGCTTCCGCAGAGCGAGCTTGAAGGCACCATATCCACCCATCGATAGACCTGCTACGAAATTATCCTCACGCTTGTCAGACAGCGGGAAGAAAGAGCGGGCCAGAGTAGGCAATTCTTCACTAATAAAGGTCCAATATTTCCCGCCGTATTCCATATCGGTGTAGAAGCTGCGGTGTACTTGCGGCATGACAACGGCAATGCCCATGGAGGCAACATAGCGCTCGATTGAAGTCCGGCGCAGCCAGATGGAGTCGTCGTCTGACAAGCCATGCAGTAAATAAAGAGTAGGATGATACTTGCTGCGAGCGCGGTTGTCCATTCCAATTTGAGTAGTCGTATTTTGCGGGAGAATAACGGTCATCGACGTGCTTAGCCCTAAAGATTCCGAATAAAAACGGCATTGCATAAGCGCCATGAGAACAAACTCCTTTCATCTCTTCAAGATGATTCTATGAATTTGGTGTGATTTCTTCTTTCTCTCAGATCATAGCACAGACGATTCATTATAAATATTGTAAATGTCCATATCTTGGTGAAATCTCTAGCTGTCTCCGTCTCTGGAAGGAGATGAACTTCAGTCACAAGAATGTTTGCTGCTTTAACCAGGTATGTTACAGTACTTATTAACGAGTATTTTGAAAATTATGGAATATAGGCAGGGCGGAAACAATAAGCTGGATAATTGCATAGGAACTGGAGGATACATTATGGAAGAGCGAGTTCATGATCGTCAGGACCTGCACATTGCAGGAGCGGGGGTAAGCGCCGGAGGGGTTTATGGCAAGGTGCAGTTGGACGGAATGGGTAGCATTCGTGGTGACCTGGATTGTATTCGTTTTGTGGGGAATGGAAATGTCAGCGTCAAAGGTTCCCTTACATCTGAAACGGTTCGCATTCATGGTAACGGAACAGTGGATGGACCTGTCGATGTGCATGAGTTGCATGTTGGTGGATCGGCGAAACTTAAGGGGCATTTACGTTGTCATGCATTGAATGTGAACGGAAAGAGCAAGGTTCAAGGAGAAGTAAAGGCATCTAAAATTGCAATCGGCGGTTTTTTTAATGCTCTTCATATACAAAGTGAGACAATAGAAGTGAAAGGAAGCATTTCTGTGGAAGGTGTCATGCATTCTGATACCATTGATATCCGTTTGTTTGATCGTTCCGAAGTACAGCAGATCAGTGCAAATTTCATTAAAGTACGTAAGAAGGGCAAGCGGATTTGGGAACAGCTAACTTTTTCATTTAGACCAGCTCTGTTGACTACACGTATTATAGAAGGAAGCTTGATCGACGTGGAGCATACCGAGGCCGATATTATTCGTGGAAACCGTGTGGTTCTTGGACCTGGCTGTAAGGTGCGTTTGGTCGAATACGTAGAAGAACTTATTCAGGATCCTTCTGCGGAGGTAGGAGAAGTGAGATTAATCTAATCTAAAACAAAAACAGAGGCATGCATCGCCTCTGTTTTTTTGTACACTTCTTTATGGGATGCTGATCCCATCTTCAACAATAGGTGTATTAGGCAAGTCTTGTGAGTTTGGCAGTTCTCCATTGGATGGATTCATACCGATGATTGTGCTTTGACCACGATAGATGTCGCGAGAAATTCGTTCCTGATCGATGATTTTCCCGTTTTCTCTTTTGACACGGTATGTTTCGACAACGTATCCTGTTTTACCTTCTTGAATGATTCGGTGTGTTCCTGCAGACAAGGAAGCGTCACGGACATATTTCATCGGAGGGGGAATGCTCTCCACCGTCTTTGATTCCAGCGAATACTCGGTATCCTTCGGAAACGTTCCGAAGAATTTCAGGGTTAATGTCTTTTCTTGTACTTCAGAGCGGATCAGCAGGTGCTTGCCGGTATTGTTGCGAAACCGAAAGTTGATATACCCTTCCGCAAAGGTAGCGTCTTGTCCCAAGGGCAAATAATTGACCGGAAGAGAGTGATTGCGTCGTTCTGTTACTTCAAGCCCTGTCAGGAGAACGGCATTATAAAGGGTACTGGATACTTGGCAGATGCCTCCTCCGATTCCCGGTACGAGCTTACCGCTAACAATAACGGGCGCTTCTTCAAATCCGTATTCTTGCTGTGCTTTTTCGACCACTTCGGCGTAATTAAATTCATCACCGGGTTTCAGAATCATGCCATCCACAGCTTGAGCAGCTGCAGTAACGTTATGAACTCGGCCAGGACCGCTTGCGCCAAGGTAGGTTGAGAACTCGATGATCTTCCTTTCAATTCCTTCCGCTTGAAGTGATTTCACCGTCACATCGGGTAAGCGCTTGGTTAACGGAAGTTCAAGTACAATCGGTTTGGGCGGATCAGCTTGGAGAGGGGAGAAGTCCCCTGGAATGGCTGCACTAAATTGGTCACTGAGTACAGCCCAATCGATTCGAAACGCTGTTTTCTCAGGTGAGTAGCGCACGATGTCATCAGTGATGCTGCGTACGGCATTAACGGCTTCGCCGAACCGTTCCTTTTCCCATTCCGAATGGAATCTTTTTTTCAAAATATCAAGGTCATGCCCCGTGTAGATGCTCCATTGTTTATTAAACTTATAACGATATTCAGCCCGTTCCCATAGATCGCCTTCCATTAACTTGGATAAGGCATCGCGAAAATCATCCGCTTCATATTCTACTCCTGCCTCTTTAAGGCTGAGCAGCTCTGCCTCTCCATTCATTTGCTCTCCGTGAAATTGAACTTGAAGGGACTCCATGGCACTTAAACGTTCGTCTAACTCATGAAGTACCTCGGCAGCAGGTTTACCTCCGATATTCCAGCCCGACAGCATCACATTTTTGGGTATTGTTTTTTGATTTGCATAAAGAGTTAGTCCCCCATAGCAAATCGAACCGACGAGTAAAAGACTAATAAAAATGATGAGACCTAAGTGAATTTTTTTCATGTAGAACCACCTCTTTATACTTCTGGTTAGTCGTAGTTAAAGCACCTTTTAATGTATATGTCACAAGGCCGTTAAACTTTCGGGTACTCAAAAGGTAACAAATTTGTTACAATGGGTGATGTCTTGAGGATTTTTCATAGAATTTAAAGGAATTAGATGGAAAGTGTCGAAAGTATAAGGGCTAATCAAGTAATAGGAAGTGATGAAGTGATAGAAATGCAGGATGTGTGGAAGACCTATCCGAATGGCACCCATGCACTTCAAGGGGTTTCGGTGAAAATCGACCGCAATGAGTTTGTTTACGTTGTCGGACCATCCGGCGCAGGTAAATCGACATTTATGAAACTCATTTATAGAGAAGAAGTACCTACTAAAGGACAAATTTCAGTTAATGGATTTAATATTGGCAAGTTGAAGCAACGGAAGATTCCATATGTTCGGCGTAATATCGGGGTAATATTTCAAGATTTCCGACTGCTCCCGAAGATGACAGCTTATGAGAATGTTGCTTTTGCCATGGAAGTAATCGAGGCGCCTACGCGTCTGATGAAGAAGCGAGTGATGGAAGTACTTGATCTTGTAGGTTTGAAATCGAAGGCAAACCGCCTGCCAGCACAATTGTCTGGTGGGGAACAACAGCGGATTGCCATAGCCCGGGCGATTGTGAACAACCCCTCTGTTATTATTGCGGACGAGCCTACTGGTAACCTGGATCCAGAGACTTCATGGGGAATTATGCAGCTTCTTGACGAGATTAATTTCCGGGGAACGACAATTGTGATGGCAACGCACAATAAAGATATCGTAAATACAATGCGTAAACGCGTTATTGCTATTGAACAAGGACAAATTGTCCGAGATCAGGCGAGAGGAGAATACGGATATGACTTTTAAGACCTTCCTAAGGCACTTACGGGAAGGGGCCAAAAGCGTATTTCGGAACGGTTGGATGTCCGTTGCGTCCGTAACCTCGATCGTAGTGTCATTATTTATTCTAGGTGTATTCATTTTATTGGTGATGAATGTAAATGCATTGGCCGATAAAGCCGATAGTGAAGTACAGGTGAGTACATATCTTAATCTGAACGTAGATGAGAAGATGCGTGCAACCGTTGAGAAGGAAATCAAGGCAATGCCTGAGGTAAGCTCGGTTCGTTTTGTCTCAAAAGATGAGGGAATGAAGGAGCTTACGGAGAGCTTGGGTGAAGAGGGCAAGGAAATGTTGGAGGGGTTTAGCGATGGGGACCAGAACCCATTGCCGGATTCATTTGTTATTGAAGTTATTGAGCCGACAACCGTATCTCATGTAGCAGATAAGATCAGTGCTCTGAATGAGAAACATCCGGAGCAGCCAATCTTGAGAGTCAAATACGGAGAAGGCACTGTCGAAACACTGTTTAAAATTACTCGCACGGTCCGCAATATTGGATTTATATTTGTAGCTGGACTTGGCCTTATGTCTATGTTCCTGATTTCAAATACCATTCGAGTAACGATATTAGCCCGCCGCCGTGAGATTAGCATCATGAAACTGGTAGGAGCGACGAATAATTTCATTCGCTGGCCATTCTTTGTCGAAGGTGCACTCATTGGATTAATGGGTTCATTAGTTACGGTAGGTGTGCTGTTCCTAGGATACAGTCGCCTGCAAACCGCAGTGAAGGGTGACATCACCCTAGCGCAAAGTCTAATCCCACTTGGGGACATATGGATGCTGCTGGGAGGCTTGATCCTCCTGCTCGGAATGCTGATAGGTATTTGGGGTAGTACAATGTCCATTCGTAAGTTTTTGAAGGTATAACCTTATAACTGTTAATGAAGTCGTTTTGTTGCAATTTTTTTAATATTTTTTATTTTTACTAGAACATTTATAAAGGATGGGGAGCGCAAGTTGAAAAAGATCGCCGCCGGATTAGCCGCCTTACTATTGGCCGCAGTCGTATTCCAACCCTCTGCCGGATTTGCTGAAAATAAAACATCTGCTGATGTTGACCGTGAACTGAAAGCACTTCAGGATCAGGTCCGTCAGGCTCAAAATCAGAAGAATAAAGCTGCGGAAGCTAAGCAAGAGGCGCAGCATTATAAGAATAAGACTACGAAATCGTTGGAATATGTGATGGACCAAATCAATATCGTTAGTGATGAGCTCTCCAAGATTTCGGTGAAAATCGATGAAACGGAAGATGAGCTTCGTGTGACTACAGAAGAATTGAAGGCAGCTGAAGAACGTATTGCTGCACGAGAGAAACTTTTGGAGAAGCGTATTCGTCTTATATATATGGAAGGTGAAGTTTCCTATCTGGATGTGCTTTTGTCATCAACAAGCTTCACGGATTTCTTAGATCGTGCTGACTCACTGAAGACGATTGTAGATCAAGATCAGGATCTTCTCGTGCAGCATAAACAGGATAAGATTCTTGTGCTGGATAAGAAGAAAGAACTTGAGGGACAGTACGCGAAAGCTAAAGATCTGTACGCTCAGATGGAAGAGCGTAAACAAGAATTGGCTGAAAAAGAACAAGAGAAGAAAGTTCTCATTGCACAGTACGACCAGAAGATCGAGGTATCCGATGAAATCTCGGCTGAGCAGGAGCAGATGCTCGTGACCTTAGCTACGAAACGTTCTAACCTTCAACAAGAGAAGAATAAACTCTTAGCGGAGGAGGCAGCACGCCGAGCAGCTGCAGCTAAAGCAGCGGCTGAAAAAGCGGCAGCAGAGGCTGCGAAGAAGAAACAGCAGCAGTCAGTAGCTTCGAGCAAGCCGTCTAGTGGTGGAGGTTCGTTCTCCGGTAATGGTGGTCCGTTCGCTATGCCGATATCCGGAGCTTATCTGTCCTCACCATTCGGACCACGTACACATCCCGTTACGGGCCAAGTACAGTCCATGCATACAGGACAAGACCTTGCGGCACCTGAAGGTACAGAAATCCGCGCAGCCGAAAGCGGCACCGTGATTCTAGCTGAATGGTGGAGCAGCTACGGTAACACGGTGATTATCGACCATGGCGGTGGTGTATGGACACTTTACGCTCATATTCGCAATGGTGGTATCAAGGTAAGTGAAGGAGATCAAGTTAGTCGTGGACAGAAGATTGCAGAGGTTGGTTCCACTGGGCGAAGCACGGGTCCTCACCTGCATTTTGAAGTAAGGGTTAACGGTACTGCTGTAAATCCGGTACCTTATCTGTAGTTAAGTTGTAAGAAGAGAAAGAACCGCTGTATAAATATTCCCTGGAAGTTAAACATATACTAGTACGACCGGGAAGCTACGAAATGAATGAGCTGATACGTACAAAAGGCGGTGAAATCTATGTTGAGAAAAAGAACGGTCGTGTTTCTGGTTGTAGCTGCAATGCTGTGCGGCGGACTTCTGACGATGGTATTTACGCAGTTGCCGAATCTTGCGGGCCCGAGTGCTAGCGGTGAAGGTTTACTTGCGAGCATATCCAATAATGGGTTGGAAGAGGATGAAGCCAGAAAGATCGGTACTGCCCTCGATTTAATTGAGAGTAACTACTATCAAGACATTGATCGGGACAAGCTGGTTGATGGAGCGATTAACGGAATGATGGAAGCACTGGGTGATCCATATTCCAATTACATGGGCAAGGTTTCTGCAGCGCAATTTGAAGAGAGTATAGAGGGTTCCTTCAGTGGCATCGGTGCAGAGGTATCCTCTGTTGATGGAAATGTAGTTGTCGTTTCTCCCATCAAGGGCTCCCCTGCAGACAAAGCCGGAATCCGTGCAAAGGATATCATTTTATCGGTTAACGGTGAATCACTGCAAGGACTGGATTTGAATACTGCGGTAAATAAAATCAAAGGTCCTAAAGGTTCCGAAGCAGTCCTTAAAGTAAAACGTGCTGGTTCAACCGAACCTGTCGAATTTGTCATTATCCGAGATAACGTAAACCTGGAAACTGTTACTTCTAGAATGGAGAGCGATAAAGTTGGTATTATCGAAATCTCTCAGTTCTCTCTCAATACGGGTGAACGATTTAAGGAAGAGCTGAAGAAGCTGGAAGAGCAAGGTATGAAGGGGCTCGTGATCGATGTTCGGAATAATCCGGGTGGCGTACTTTCTGTAGTTATCGAAATTGCTGAGCAATTCGTACCGAAAGGAAAGCTGATCGTTCAAGTTGAGGACAAAGACCAGAATCGTGAGAAACATACATCTAAGGGAGGCTCTAAATCGTATCCTGTCACTGTTCTGATGAACAAAGGAAGTGCCAGCGCATCTGAGATTTTGGCAGGAGCTCTACAAGAGTCTGCTGGGGCTGTCCTGATCGGTGAAAATTCATTTGGTAAAGGTACCGTTCAGACGAGCTTTGAGAAGCAGTTCGGAGACGGAAGCTTACTGAAGGTGACAATAGCGAAGTGGCTTACCCCTAATGGAACTTGGATCCATGAAAAGGGAATCGAACCTGATCTGAAGGTCGAGCAGCCGGCCTACTTCTCGGTTGCTCCGATAGATAAAAAGAAATCGTTGAAATACGATATGAATAACTCTGACGTCATGAACGCTCAAATCATGCTGGATGCTATTGGATATAAACCTGGCCGTAAGGATGGTTACTTTGATCGTGCTACGGAAAAAGCGGTGAAGAGTTTTCAGAGCGACCAGAAGCTTAAAGCAGATGGAGTGGTGAATGCCGCAACAGCAGAAGCTTTAGAGGCAGAGTTAATCAAGGAGATACAAGATCCGAAAAATGACACCCAGTTGAACCGCGGAATCGCCGAAGTCCGGGAGGAAATCGCGGCTAAGGCGTCGAACCAGTAAGAAGGCTGAACCTTAGCCTTCTTTTTTTCTTTTAAATCGTTGAATATGTATCGAAGAGTCTTACAAGGAAGGAGTGTGGCAAACTATTGGATACAGCGAAAGAATTGCTGTGGCTCGGGATGGATGCTGGATTACAGCTGCTAATGCAGCCGTTTTATTATATTTCAATCATTTTTATTGCTTTGTTATATCGCAGACAGGTGCTATTGGAACGCAAGCTATTTCATGTTAGGTTAAATGGATGGGGTCTGCAGACGTGGAGAACGTTTGTTGGAGGGCTTGCTGCCGGAATAGCGGTTTCGATCGTGATGGCATTTCTCGGCATATCGCTCACCTTTGCGGCGGTCCTATGTATTTGGGTAACAGCCATTATACTTATGCTCTTTCGAGTTCGATTTTTATGCTTTGCTTATTCGATTGGGGTACTTGGTATCATTCAGTTTATACTTAGTTGGTTTCCGCATTGGCAGCCTGCAGGGTTCATCGGTGATGTGAAATCAACCATTGTGAGTATGGAGATTCCCTCGCTGCTCGCCTTGGCAGCAGTGCTTCATTTTGCAGAAGCTGCTCTTGTTCTATTACAGGGTTCGAAATTTGCAACACCGCTCTTCCTGGAAGGGAAGCGAGGGAAGCTTGTGGGCGGTTATAATATGCAGAGCTTCTGGCCATTGCCTTTGTTCTTGCTAATCCCCGCATCGGGTGGAGGTATGGTTTTGCCTTGGACACCTTTCTTTGGTGGTAACGGCTGGAGCAGTGGATTTAGTGTGCTGGTTCTGCCTGTACTGATTGGATTCGGAGAAATGACGCAGAGTATGCTTCCTAAGCAGAAGGTTGCCGTTACATCGAAGAGGCTCGTGATTTATAGTGCTGTGTTGCTTGCACTGAGTCTACTTGCCGAATGGTGGTCTCCGCTAATGATTGTCACTGCTGTTGCAGCACTCGTGCTTCATGAGGGTCTCGTCTGGTACAGCCGCTACGAAGAATCTCAGCGGAGTCCGGTATTTGTAAACCCAACAAAGGGGCTGCGTGTGCTTGCTGTGTTACCTGGAGGTCCTGCTGATGAGTTGGGCATTCAAGCTGGTGAGACGATCCTAAAGGTGAATGGAACGCTTATTCATAACAAGGAGCAGCTGCATGCTGCACTGAGGCAGAATTCGGCATTTTGTAAACTGGAGGTTCAGAATCACCAAGGAGAAAGCAAGTTTATGCAGCGGGCGATCTATGCAGGAGATCATCATCAGCTCGGAGCTATTGTCGCACCCGATCCGGATGATCATTTGTCAGTGAAGATGAAGCCACTCAGCTTGATAGCCATTCTGGGAATGAAGCTGAACGTACGTAATAAACAGACTGTCGTTTCAAAGCCAATAACAGATCAAGTGCCAGACAAACAGGAAACGATCGAGCTATAGAATCTATACTGCCCTCCTATTCGGAGGGCTTTTTATGTAGTTGATTGTGTGATTATGCAACTTCCATGCCCCTTGGTTCGTCAAATGATTAAATGCCCATAAATGGAAATTAAAGACGTAGCAGGGAGTTGAAGATGAAATGAAAAGCTCACATAGATTGTTAATGTTGGTACTCGGACTGTCGGTGGGACTGATGAATTCGGGCTGTACAGAGTCAGGATCGAAAGTTGCTGATCCCGGGGTTCCAGTGGTACCACCAATCTCATCAACAGCAGTGGTGGATCAGGAGATTAAGGAGCCAGATAAGAGTGGATTTCCTTACTTTGAAGGAATGGTTGCGGGTAAACGGAGTAGTGGAAAGAGCTGGAGTGTTCTCGTCATTCAAGGATTGAGTGAGAACGAAGTTGTTCATTCGAGCTGGGATGAAATTGTAGGGAAGGCCGATAGGAATCATAAAGCTGCGTTCTATTCGGTAACAAGTGAACAGTATAAGCAGCTTAAAGTGGGACAGATGGTAGGCATGAGTTCAACTCAGCAGGAAGATACATTTATTCCTCAGAGAAACACAACAGATATGAAAATTATCCAAGAACCACAACTAGTGCAAGTCACTGGTTATCGAGATGATATTGTGACGGGTAATATGTTATCGATGGACCCTAAGAAAAATATCATTTCATTAGATATCAGCAATTGGGTAAACCGGCATAACCACGGTGCTGTTAATAGTATGATGCACAGCATCAACGTTCCGATCGGCGAGGACACTGAGCTTGTGGACGCACTTGGCCGGAACATCAAGTTGTCCGCTTTAAAAGTTGGAGACAAGTTAGAAATGATACCGGCTAAGAAATGGTCTTATGATCAAATGAAAGGCATACCATTTCAGGCGAAGCAAGTGACACGACTTACGATGACGAGAAGTGAGAAGCTGGATCATATGCTGGCGAGATTTGGGCGAATCCATACGGTTGTAATCTTCGAGGAAGGGAAGGTGCCTCCTCAAGATGAAATGGACTTTGAGCGATACGTACCCGGCGCCTTCACTGGCGGAATTTCATGGGTACCTTACCGTGAAGGAGAAGCTGTGGACTATAAGAAGGAACTGATGCTTAGCGAGCTGCCTGTCATTATTGTATTTGATGATCAGGATGCGATTTATCAGACAGATTCGATTCGTGAGCTTCAGAAGTGGTTTAATGACCGGGCTGCAGAAGGCTAGAAAGTCGCGGCTGTGGAGTAACAAGATCAAATTATATTTCAGAAGAGAAAAAGGCCAACCAGTCATCGCTGGTTGGCCTGTTTGAGATAAAAAATTGCGATTTGCGTCCGATCCCGGAGGTTCAGCTTATCGAGGATCTCTGTAACATAATTCTTAATTGTCCCCTCACTTAGATAAAGCCGGCCCGCAATCTCCTTGTTTGAAAGACCGTCGGCAATGAGTGAGATGATATTTTTTTCAGCCGCTGTGAGTCCATATTGATCCAGCGCAGCAGGCTCTGGTACTTTGTTATGCTGTGCGGGACGGAGCATGCCCGTCAGCTTGCGGGCAATATCAGGATGGATCAGCATGTTGCCGTCATGGACGGTTTTAATGCCTTGAATGATACGATCTGGTGGAATGTTCTTCAGAAGATAACCACTAGCACCGTTCTGTAAAGCTTCCACAATGTAGTCATCGTCATCAAATGTAGTCAGCATGAGCACTCGCACGTCTGGGTACCGTTCCCGGATAAGCTTTGCCCCCTCGACACCCCCGCACACCGGCATGCGAATATCCATTAGTACTACGTTTACAGTCAGACCTCCCTCTAACAGCTCCAACGCTTCGACGCCGTTTGCAGCGGTCACGGTCACCTTCACTTCAGGGTCCATCCCGATTATCAGCTTCAGACTTTCCCGGATAAACGGATCATCGTCCACAATTAGTACAGAAATCATAGGAACACTCCCTCCTGTCAACTATCTCTGCTATACAATCTCGCTCTTCCGGTAAACAGGAAGTCGGGTGATGACGGTAAACGGCATCTGCGGCTGAATCTCCAGAGTACCGCCGATAACATGCGTTCGCTCCAGCATACCGCTGAGGCCTATACCTTGTTTTCCGATACCGCTATTTAGGGGAGAGGTCTCTTTAGCTGGAACCTCTCCGTTGTTCGTCACTTCCATACAGATCTCGTTATCCCGGTATGTAAGGAGCACTTCAACCTGATCAGCATGTCCGTGCCGGATAGCGTTTGTAATCGCCTCTCGGGCATTTTTGTACAGGACAACCTGCTGGCTCGGATACAGCGGATAAGGCAAGCCTTCCGTTCGCAGCCGGGTCATAATGCCTGTTTCGCGTCCGGCTTCCTCCAGCAGACGATCCAAGGCATAGGCATCTGTCATCTGCCGCCCTGGATTCATCTGTTTCACCGCAGTACGCATTTCGTCCATACTCGCTCCGAGCTGATCGCGAATCTGATGCAAGAGCTCCATGCCCCGAACCTTATCCTCTGGAACAGTGTATATAGCTGCCTCCATCATCATTTTCACCCGGATGAGCCGGTGTCCGATGTCGTCGTGAAGCTGTCTTGATATCCGGTTCCGTTCCTCTGCTTGTGCCGCACCCTCTACCTGATGGGCGAACTGCTGCATTCGGATACGCGCCTCCTCCAGTTCGAAATGTTTTCGCTTCAACTCATCATACAGCCGCTGTGTTTCCTTGTTACTTCCCGAAGTGCTGTGCAGTACTCCAATAAATACGGTAACCAGAACCAGAAGGAAATTAGCGGTGATGATCCATAAATCATCTTGACCTTGCAGCGAAACATTCAGCACCGTCAAATGGATACCGAACAGGATATAGCGAAGAGTCGGAATAGATAAGAAAAGATATGTAAAACACGTAGACAAAGATACAAAAACCATAAGCATGCCGTATTGCTGGCACATCCAACCTGAAATCATGAACTCCAGAAAAGCAGTTATGACGATGACGGGACTGGAGTTGAAGCGGGTGTAGTGACCAAGTACAGCGAAAGCCAGGAACAGCAAAGTATAAAGGGTATAACTGCCGTAATCGTCAATGGAGCCCACGTACAATCCTACAGAAGCAGGGATGATTATAAGTCCAAAACGAAGAGGAGTAAGTGAATTAGGCATAGGCATAAGGCCGTCCTTTTTCCATGAAATGGATACTGTTTAGAATAGCATCATTATATCACAACACTTGCTTCTTTCAGGAAATGACTTTAGTCACCCGGCAGGATGACTTAATCTACCTTCGCGAGAGAAATAGGGACGTTACAATGGTATCAGGATAAGGAAAACGGAAATGGGGCGAAAGAACAATGGCATTCTTACAAATGAACGACGTGGTTAAACGTTATGGAAGCAAGCTTTCGGTAGATCATCTGAACCTGAATGTGAATGAAGGAGAAATATTTGGTCTGCTAGGGCCCAACGGGGCCGGAAAGAGCACGACAATCAATATGATCTGTGGACTCCTCAAAATGGACCATGGCAGCATCGAAGTCGATGGTATCGCCATTCAGGATCGTCCTTTGGAAGTGAAAAAGAGAATCGGACTCGTTCCTCAGGATCTAGCGTTGTATGAGAATATGTCGGCTGCGGACAATATATCCTTTTTCGCTAAGCTGTACGGTCTTCGGGGAAAACTGCTGAAAGAACGGGTAGAGGAGGCGCTGACTTTTGTCGGGCTGCAGGACCGTGCGAAAGATACGCCCCAGACTTTTTCCGGCGGAATGAAGAGGAGACTGAATATTGCCTGTGCAATTATGCATCGACCAAAGCTGATCATCATGGATGAACCAACGGTCGGGATTGATCCGCAATCACGAAATCATATTTTGGACTCGGTAAGAAGGCTTAATGAAATGGGTTCCACCGTTATCTACACCAGTCACTACATGGAGGAGGTATCAGCGATCAGTGACCGCATAGCGATTATGGATAAAGGACATGTGATTGCCTGTGGGACGCAGCAAGAGCTGAGGGAGCGGGTCGCCCATGAGGAGAAAATCATACTGACCGCTGAAGGCATTATACAGGATATGGTGAATGAACTGACGATGCACCCACGTGTAGCTCGTATTATCCGGAATGAGAACGTTCTTGAGATTTATTTGCCTTCTGCGCAAAATGACCTGCAGGATATATTGTTTATTTGCAGCAAGCATGAGGCGGTTATCCAAAGTATCAAATGCGAGGAGCCAGATCTGGAGACGCTGTTTCTCAGCTTGACTGGAAGAACGCTACGGGATTAATTCCGGGCATGAATGCGAAGTGCAATGAGGGGGAGGGCAACATGGTGAATATAAGAACCATCGTATGGTTTGAATTACGGAGAATGGCTCGCAATAAGACGGTATTGTTCAATCTGTTTTTGCTACCGATGCTATTGATTTTTATACTGGGCACCGCATTGTCTAGTTTTTTCGGGAGTACGGAGACATATGTTCCAGAACAGGTAAACCTGGCGATCATCGGAGCGGAATCTGCAGATGCACTTCCCGCTAGCTTTAAGGCTTTTATCGAGTCGCCGGATATAGCTAAAGTAATGGTCACATCCATGGGCCTTACAAGAAAGGAAGCCGAAAACAAACTCAGATCTGGAAGCATTGATTTTGCCGTCACGGTACCGGGCGACCTTGATCAACAGATTGCTTCAGGCAGTAAAACCCAACTGGAAATGCTGCTTGGAAAAAATCATACGCGCAATTTAATTGCAAAGACGATGATCGGTACTTTTATGGATGAGGCTAACAGTAAGCAAGCACAAGTCTCCGTTGCCGGTCCAGAGGTGCTTGTAATGGGGCATTCTATGCAAGAGCGTCCTTCCTATGTAGAGATCGGAAAGCTGAATGATAAGGGAAAAACCTATACCGCAGCACAGTATTATGCCGCATCGATGTTAATTATGTTTCTGCTTTACTCGGGTCTGATGGCAAGCAACAGCCTGTTTAGTGAGAAAGATGGTCATACACTGTATCGTCTGCAGTCAACACCGGTCTCGAATGCAACAATTTTTGGAGGCAAGATTCTGGGCTGCAGCATCATAACATTGATCCAGGCCTTCCTCATTATTGTCGGTTCCAATGTACTGTACGGTGTAAATTGGGGGGATTATGTGTGGCTGCTTATGCTGGTATGTGTACTGATTACGCTGGCGTCTATGACGATCTCGATCATCGTTTCGATGCTTATCAAGACGTCCTCAACCGCAACGGCAATTATTCAAGCGGTAATCATAGCTATGACATTTCTAAGTGGAGGATTCACACCGCTTCCAATGGACTTTATACAGTCACTAGGCGAATTCACGCTCAATCACTGGGCCATGCAGGGCATTTTACGCATGATGCTAAATATGGAATTGTCTCAAATATTAACATGTATCGGCGTTCTAGGTACGATTTCACTCGGTTTGTCTACCGCTGCCATGATCGCTTATCGAAAGGTGGGGTACCATGCATAGTCTAACCATTGCTTGGCAGATGATCAAACGGACATTAGGCAGTAAAAAGGGCTGGATATCCTATATTATCATTCCTTGTGCAGTCGTAACTGCGGTGGTTGCGCTTCTCGGCAATGATGAGGCGACAAATGTGCCTATCCCATACGTGAATTCGGATACCGGACCTGCCGGGAAACATCTGATTGAGGAGCTGAGCCGTACCCAAACGTATATTTTGAAACCGGTCAGCACGGAAGAAGAACTTAAGGAGGGGATCATTCGGCAAAAAGGGAAGATCGGAATTACGATTCCGGAGAACTTCAGCGATACGCTGCTTGCAGGCGGTACACCCAAAGTACAAGTATATGAATTGTCTAGCAGCGAGGCCTCCTTTACAGTGAACATTGCGGTGAACGGGACGATTGGACGAATGGGAGATGCCGCGGCAATTATCAGAAATAGCGATGATAAATCCCAGGATCAGTTGGCGGTGCTGGGGAGTATTCTGGATCAGACGGCCAAACACCAAGTCGAAGCTGTAAGTACGGATATGAAGCTTTATGCCAAGCCGGGGCTAAACAATGTAACGGGCTTCACCCTCATGTTCATGATGGGTCTCATTTCAAGTGCGGTGATGTTGATCATGGAAGATAGAAGAATGCGCACCATGTCTCGTATCTTTACGGCACCAGTGCGTTCATATCAGATTGCACTCGGGAATTTTCTTGGCAGCTTTGCTCTTGGAGCTTTACAGATCGTAATTATGTTGTGCCTGACCAAATATGTGCTTGGCTATGAGTACGGAATTCCGTTCTTTACACATGTTCTGATCCTGGCAGCATTCATGCTCGTCTCAATGGGGATTGCCAGCACCATTGCGGGAATGATTCGCAATCCTCAAAATGCCGGGATGCTCAATTCCCTGATCATAACACCGACGTGTATGCTGGGAGGTTGCTTCTGGCCGCTGTCGATCATGCCGGATGTTTTGAAAAAAGCCGCAAACTTTGTACCTCAAAAGTGGGCCATTGAGGCGGTGGAAACAGCTTCAAGCGGCGGTACACTAGCGGACATCAGTCTACCGTTACTCATTCTTGGATTGATGGCTGTGATCCTGCTTGGATTAGGCTCTGTCATTCTGCGGCCAAGCGAATCGAGTGTGAATGCTTAAGAGTTAACCGGTGGAACATCAATTATATTGAGGTTTACAAGAAAAAAAGGAACGGGATCCTGTAGAGGAGACCGTTCCTTTCGTTGATTCAATGCTATTTACGCAGCTGTCTTAATACCGTAATTTCAACCCGGCGGTTTTTCTGTCGACCTTGTGCGGTATCATTATCAGCCGCTGGGCGGGTATCTGCATAACCTGCATATTGAAAGCTCTCTGGGTTTAACTTGCTCACATCCAGGAAATAGCGCAGTACAGACATCGCGCGGGCGCCTGAAAGCTCCCAATTATCTTTATAAGCTGAATATTGGCCGACCGGTACCGTATCGGTATGACCTTCTATGCTGACCGTCGTATTGAGTCCGCTGAACAGACTGGCCAGCTTGCCAAGCACCGGATCTGCCCCGTCTTTCAGTTCCGCCCTGCCTGGAGAGAACA
The DNA here is from genome assembly GCF_042666275.1 of Paenibacillus sp. GCM10028914. Classification (NCBI taxonomy): domain Bacteria; kingdom Bacillati; phylum Bacillota; class Bacilli; order Caryophanales; family Paenibacillaceae; genus Paenibacillus; species Paenibacillus sp. GCM10028914. Next base: position 45,931 of record NZ_JBHTFO010000011.1, on the reverse strand, counting down.
AGAAACGGTCACTGAGGGTAATGGCTATACCCTGAGGTTCGTCAGAAATAAAAATATCGTTTTCAAGTTGGTTGTCCGTGACATATTGTTTAATTACGTTCATGAACTCCGCTAGCTCTTCTTCCTGTTGTCGGAAAGCCAGTTCTCTTTCGGTTAGTGGCTCGGGATCTTTTTCTCCCGTAGCTTGCGGTGTTGGATTCTTGTGTTTCTCTGTATCGGCCGTTCCGGTAATGCCTGATCCCTGTTCAAGAATAGAGTCTCCACTCTGGAAGGTGTGCTGCAGGGAGTCGGTAACGAGTTTGTACTTTTCGGTATCGAGCCGGCTCATCGCATACATGATGACAAAAAAGATCAGTAGTAGCGTGATCAGATCGGCGTATGTAATCATCCAGCGATCCTGCTGGCCTTCTCCACTGCTGCTTTGTTTACGGCGGCGTTTTCTAATCGGCTGTCTCATGGGTTGCCCCCCTTGCCTCCGGTTTACGGGAGTAGCTGGTGGTAGAAGTGTAGGAAGCGAGCTTTTTGCGCACGAGAAGCGGGTGCTCACCATTTTGTACAGCTAAGATCCCTTCAAGAAGAAGCTCCATATTTTGAATTTCTTCTTCAGCTCGTGCTTTAATTTTGGTTGCAATGGGAAGAAAGATAATATTGGCACTTGCGACACCATAGAGTGTAGCTGTGAAAGCTACGGCAATGGATGGACCGAGCTGAGTTGGTTCTTGCAGACTGCCCAGAACGTGGATCAGGCCCATGACGGTACCGATAATACCCATGGTTGGGGCGTAACCGCCTGCTGACTCAAATACTTTGGCATAACTTTCGTATTTCTGTTCCGTGGCTTGTATCTCAAGCTCCAGAATTTGTTGCACAAGCTCAGCATCGGTACCATCGACGACCATCTGCATGCCTTCTCGTAGAAATAGATCAGGATGGTCAGCAGATGACTGCTCGAGGGCAAGCACACCGTCTTTACGGGCTGTGGCGGCCATGCCTACGAGATCTTCAATAAGTTCCTGAGGTAAACGGGTACGGCGACCGAAAGCGATACGTAATGCTTGTGGAATTTGCGCTAAGCGGGAAGCTGGGAAGCTGATCATGACCGCAGCAAAGGTACCGCCAAATACAATCAGTGCAGCAGTTCCTTGCAAAAGTCCGCTGACATGACCGCCTTCCCACAGGAAGCCTCCGATTAATGCGGCAAGGCCAGCTAAAATCCCGATAATGGTAGTAATATCCATGTCGATAAATTGTCTCCTTTTATATAAGAATTGTGTATATATTGTTTGCATACAAAAAATGAAGAGAGTATAATAGAGGCGAACAGGCATTCTTATTTATGAAAAATTCAGGGATGAATTTCCCTTCATTATATTATCGGGAGATTTCGACATAACCTTTAGTATACCTATTCTAGACGATAAGGGTGATATTGGACAAATGAGTGATATAGTTGTCAGTACGAAATCCTTTGAGATTGAGTCGGAATTTCAGCCGCAGGGCGACCAGCCGCGTGCGATAACCGAATTGGTTGAAGGAATACAACAAGGTAAGAAGCATCAGACTTTGCTTGGTGCTACAGGAACAGGAAAGACCTTTACGATCGCGCAGACCATTGCTAAGTTAAACCGTCCAACGCTTGTCATTGCGCATAACAAGACACTAGCTGCACAGCTAGCTAGTGAGTTTAAGGAATTCTTTCCGAACAACTCCGTTGATTATTTTGTGAGTTATTACGATTACTATCAGCCAGAAGCCTACATTCCTTCCTCAGACACTTACATTGAGAAGGATTCGAGTATAAACGAAGAGATCGATAAGCTTCGCCACTCCGCCACGAGTTCACTATTTGAACGTCGTGACGTCATTATTGTGGCGAGTGTATCTTGCATATATGGTTTAGGTTCACCGCAGGAATATGGAGAACTACTACTTTCCTTGCGGGTAGGGATGGAGAAGCCGCGCAATGAGATTTTGGCGCGGCTTGTTGATATTCAATATCAGCGTAATGATATTAACTTCGTTCGCGGCACGTTCCGTGTTCGTGGGGATGTCATTGAAATTTTCCCGGCGTCCAAGGGAGAACATGCGGTTCGCGTCGAACTATTCGGGGATGAGATAGAGCGGATTACAGAGATTGATGTTCTGACCGGGGAGCTCGTTGGAGAACGCGAGCATGTCGCGATCTTTCCAGCTTCTCACTTCGTTACCCGGGAAGAGACGATGCGCCTTGCGCTCGTCAATATTGAGCGGGAACTGGAAGAGCGGCTTGAGGTGCTTCGTGCCGAGGGTAAATTGTTGGAAGCACAGCGTTTGGAACAGCGTACTCGCTATGATATTGAGATGATGAAGGAAGTCGGCTTCTGCTCTGGTATCGAGAACTATTCAGGACCACTAACGTTCCGAGAGCCTGGAGCTACGCCGTACACTCTGATGGATTATTTCCCGGACGATATGCTGATCGTTGTGGATGAGTCCCATGTGACACTGCCGCAGATTCGGGCCATGTATAATGGTGACCGTGCGCGTAAAACGGTGCTGGTGGATCACGGTTTCCGTCTGCCATCCGCACTGGATAACCGTCCGCTGAAATTTGAAGAATTTGAAGATAAGGTCAATCAGATTATTTATGTTTCAGCGACACCGGGCCCATATGAGCTGGAGCACTGTGATACAATGGTCGAGCAGATTATTCGCCCAACGGGCCTTCTAGATCCGTTGATTGATGTAAGACCGTCAGAAGGTCAAATTGACGATCTGATCAGCGAGATCCATACTCGGATCGAGCGCGATGAACGTGTGCTTGTGACGACTCTGACGAAGAAGATGGCAGAAGATCTAACAGATTATTTGAAAGAGATTGGGATCAAGGTTAGATATTTGCATTCTGATATTAAGACTTTTGAACGGATGCAAATTTTACGTGATCTCAGGCTCGGTACGTTCCATGTCTTGATAGGTATTAACTTGCTGCGGGAAGGTCTGGATCTTCCTGAGGTTTCTTTGGTTGCTATACTGGATGCCGACAAAGAGGGCTTCCTTCGTTCAGACCGCTCGTTGATCCAGACGATTGGTCGTGCGGCGCGGAACTCGGAAGGCCAGGTTATCATGTATGGTAACAAGATTACGGACTCGATGGACCGGGCGATTAAAGAGACGGAACGTCGCCGCACTGTTCAGATAGCTTACAATGAGGAGCATGGAATCACACCACAGACGATCCGTAAGAAAGTGCGTGAAGTAATCGAGGCTACGAAGGTAGCTGAGAGCAAGGCAGATTATCTCACAGGTTCTGCTGGCAAGATGTCCAAGAAAGACCGTCAAGCCGTAATTGAAAGACTTGAGGCCGAAATGAAAGAAGCTGCGAAGAACTTGCAGTTTGAACGAGCGGCGGAGCTTCGCGATGCATTGCTTGAGTTAAAGGCTGAATAAACGTTTTAATTATAGAATGGATGAACATCAGGGGGACGGCCAGACGGTCGTTCTCTTTGAAATATAAGATCTACAATATAGTTTGGCTGTGTGAAGCAGTGAGGAGATGATATCTTTTGGCAAGTGACAATATCGTGATTAAAGGCGCGCGCGCCCATAACTTGAAGAATATCGACGTAACCATTCCGAGGGATCGGTTCGTGGTACTTACCGGACTAAGTGGCTCCGGGAAATCATCGCTTGCATTCGATACGATTTACGCGGAAGGACAGCGCCGATATGTGGAGTCGTTGTCAGCATATGCGCGCCAGTTTTTAGGCCAGATGGAGAAACCCGATGTTGATTCGATTGACGGCTTATCTCCGGCTATTTCTATTGATCAGAAGACAACTAGCCGTAACCCCCGTTCCACTGTGGGGACCGTAACCGAAATTTATGATTATTTGCGGTTGTTGTTTGCTCGCATTGGTCATCCTCACTGTCCGGAGCATGGCATTGAGATTACATCCCAGACCGTTGAGCAGATGGTCGATCGGATTATGCAGTATCCAGAGAAGACGCGGCTTCAGATTCTCGCACCGGTGATTTCCGGGCGGAAGGGTGAGCACAAGACACTGTTTGCGGATATCGCGAAACAAGGTTTCGTGCGGGTGCGTGTTGACGGTGAGATGCGTGATCTGTCGGAAAGTATTGAACTGGAAAAGAACAAGAAACATACGATAGAAGTTGTGGTTGACCGGATCGTTGTTAAACCGGACATCGAAGCTCGATTGGCAGACTCCATTGAAACAGCGCTCAATCTCTCAGGTGGACAGCTACTGGTGGACATTATCGGTCAGGAAGAGCTCAGATTCAGCTCTAACTTTGCTTGCCCAATCTGTGGCTTCAGCATGGACGAGCTGTCCCCGCGGATGTTCTCCTTTAACACACCTTTCGGTGCTTGCCCAGATTGTGATGGTCTGGGAGTTGAGATGATTGTTGACCCTGATCTTCTTGTGCCTGATACAAGCAAGAGCATTGAGGACGGTGCCTTTCAAGCATGGGCTGGTGGAACATCGAACTACTATCCTCAATTCCTGAAATCTGTCTGCAAGCATTACGATATTCCGCAGGATGTTCCGGTGAGCGAGCTTAGCTCGGATCAAATGGATAAACTGTTGTATGGAACGGGCGATCAGAAGGTACATTTTAAATACGAGAATGATTTTGGACAACGCAAAGAAGCGTTTGTTACCTTTGAGGGGATTATCCCTAATCTGGAACGTCGTTATCGTGACACGAATTCTGAAGGCATTCGGGAGTATATTGAAGGTTATATGAGCTCGAAGCCTTGCGATGTATGTAAAGGACATCGTCTGAAGAAGGAAAGTTTAGCTGTAACGATTAATGGTCAGAACATGGCATACGCGACTAGTCTGTCGATTGGAGAGGCTACACGTTTCTTTGAAGGTTTGGATTTGACTCCGAAGGAGAACCAGATCGCTAATTTGATCCTTAAGGAGATTAACAGCCGTCTTGGCTTCCTTGTGAATGTTGGTTTGGATTACTTGACGCTCAGTCGTTCAGCAGGAACGCTGTCTGGTGGAGAAGCTCAGCGGATTCGGTTGGCAACCCAGATCGGGTCGAGCCTTATGGGAGTCCTGTACATTTTGGATGAGCCGAGTATTGGTCTGCATCAACGGGATAATGACCGCTTAATCTCAACACTTGAGCATATGCGTGATCTCGGTAATACACTGATTGTCGTAGAGCATGATGAGGATACGATGATGGCAGCGGACTATATTATTGATATCGGCCCAGGTGCTGGGATTCACGGCGGTCAGATTATTGCTCAAGGTACACCGAAAGAGATTATGGAAGATAAGAATTCACTAACTGGGCAGTATCTTAGTGGACGCAAGTTCATTCCGGTGAACAGCAAGCGCCGCAAGACGGATGATCGCTGGCTCGAGATTCGGGGCGCCAAGGAGAACAACCTTAAGAATATCAATGTCAAAATTCCGATCGGTGTCTTTACTGCGGTTACCGGTGTATCCGGCTCTGGTAAATCAACACTAGTGAACGAAATTCTATACAAAACTCTTGCCCGTGACTTGAACAGAGCCCGAGTTCGTCCAGGTCAATATAAAGAGATGCGCGGTCTGGAACATATCGAGAAGGTTATCGATATTGACCAGTCTCCGATCGGTCGGACACCACGTTCTAACCCGGCTACCTATACCGGGGTGTTCGATGACATTCGTGATATCTTCTCCCAGACGAACGAAGCGAAGGTTCGCGGCTATAAGAAAGGTCGTTTCAGCTTCAACGTAAAGGGCGGCCGCTGTGAGGCATGCCGTGGAGATGGGATTATCAAGATTGAAATGCACTTCCTGCCGGACATTTATGTACCATGCGAGGTATGTAAAGGGAAACGATATAATCGGGAAACGCTGGAAGTGAAGTATAAAGGGAAGAATATTTCCGATGTCTTGGAAATGACAGTTGAAGATGCTACGGAGTTCTTCGTGAACATTCCGAAGATTCACCGGAAGATGCAGACCCTTATGGATGTAGGCTTAGGTTATATTAAGCTTGGTCAACCTGCTACGACTTTGTCGGGTGGGGAAGCGCAGCGTGTGAAGCTTGCTTCCGAGTTATATCGCCGCAGTACGGGCAAGACGATGTATATCCTAGATGAACCAACAACGGGTCTGCATGTCGATGATATCGACCGCTTGCTTGTCGTTCTGCATCGACTGGTGGATTCGGGTGAGTCGGTCCTTGTGATTGAACACAATCTTGATGTCATTAAGACAGCGGATTACTTGATCGACCTTGGGCCAGAAGGCGGCAGCGGTGGTGGTACCATTATTGCTACTGGTACACCGGAACAGATCGTGAAGGTACCTGAATCTTATACCGGCAAATATCTGAAACCCGTTTTGGAAAGAGACACCAAGCGGACTGAGGATATGAATCGAGAGAATGCGGTTAAGGAAGAGTCGGCAGTGAAATAAATGAAGCTAGTATGACTCGATTAAGTTGCTAGATTAATTTTAAGCGGTCTTTGCCTATGTATAAATGGATGTGTGACGGGTAATCATTCTGCGTGGGAAAGGCTTAATCAAGAACTTTAAAAGCGAAGTCCGTATCAAATAGGGCTTCGCTTTTTTGTACAGACTTAAGGGAGATTCCAAAATGATAGATTGGATTAGCCTCTAAATATCTAGTGAAATGGGATTGGTCAAGGAACGAGATCACGAAACAAACGAAATAATGGGTAAATATGAGAAAAAAATATGACTTTTTTACCTTTTTTGGAATGAAACACTTGCAACAAAGCGTAGGCGCGGATAACATAGAAGAAGATGTGTACAATTTCCTGAAAAACCCACGAGGAGGTACGTTCCATGTTCCTTGCAGATGCACCCATGTTTCTTGCAGAAGCAGCCGAAACCGGTTCCAACTTTAAGACATTTGATATTTTCATGATTTTGTTTACGATTTTGATCTTTATCGGTGTGGTTCGCTTGCTAACTGCCCGCCAGAAAAATAAATTCGCAATTGGTTTTGGACTGGTGAGTCTGTTAGTGTTTCTTTATTCGGACTATGCGATGATTACCAATTGGTTTAATTAGGGAATGGACTAGTAGAATGACGTCCCGCTGTTAAGACAGCGAGGACGTCTTTTTCGTGTCATTGTTCACAATAGGTTAAAGAGATTGCATATTAACAGGAAAATAAAGGTAGAATTTAGGACTTTCAGCAATGGTACAGGCCATGACCCTGTGATAGATTGAAGAGTACACATAGCGATTGCAGTTTAACGTTTGGAGAGGAACGGGTGAAGAGATGGATTTTTCGGGGAAAAGAAAAGCAGTAAACACATTGCTAAGTTTGACGCTGCTGCTCGTTGTGGGATTGTCCAGTGGCACTGTAGCGTTAGCAGAAGCAAAATCAGCGAGTAATAATACAGCTAACAAGGGATATACATATGCACAGGATCCGGTTCCACAGGTAATTAAGACGTTGTCACCGTCGGTTGTCGGGATTATTGGCAAAACAGCTGCAGGAAGCTCCGGAAGCAGTGAAGACCGTTACAATTTGGCTCACGGAACAGGAGTTATCTTCAAAGCAGATGGATGGATTATAACGAATGCGCATGTTGTGAATGGGCTTACTGGCATTACAGTGGTTACTTCCGACGGTAAGACATACAAAGCAAACAAAATATTCAGTGATACCATTAGCGATATTGCATTGGTGAAAATTAACGCCAAATCCTTAACGCCAGCTCAATTTGCAAAAAGCAGCAATATGGCCCAAGTCGGTGAGAAAGTTATTGCGATTGGTACGCCGATATCCTTCTCACTCCGAAATTCTGCCACAGTAGGTGTCGTTAGTGGACTTGACCGGAGTGTCGATAGTTCATATCGTCTGATCCAGACGGATACAGCGATTAACCCGGGGAACAGTGGAGGACCGCTGGTTAACCTAAAAGGTGAGGTCATCGGAATTAACAGTATGAAATTTGCGGCAGTTGGAATTGAAAATATGGGCTTTTCTATTCCGGCTGAAACGGTTCGGTATGTGGCAGGTCATCTTCTTAAATATGGTGAAGTGAAGCGTGCATCCTTGGGACTTGAACTGGAAGAAAGCTGGTCTGCTATCGTAGGTCTGCCTAGTGATGACCCGCTCACAGTAACGAAGGTGACTTCAAACCAGGCTAAGAAAGCTGGAATTAAGGAAGAGGATGTCCTCTACGCTATCAATGGTAAACGCGTGTACTCCATTGTGGATATAAATGAAATGCTGAAGAGCTTTATGCCTGGAGCGAAGGTGAACGTACTGATGCAGAGTGACGGGGATATAGTGAACCGCAGCCTTACACTCAGTAGCGGGGTTGTTACAGCGGCAGGATCAGCAGGGGAGGAACTGTAATGGTGAGAGAAGAGAGAACCGTTCATAACAATAAAAAATGGCGTACAACCTCTGCACTGCTAGCAGCTCTTGTGTTAAGCACTTCCTTGTCATTACCGGTATGGGCAGATTCGATTGAGACACGGGTTCTCACGCTGCAAAAAGGAAGCAGTGCAGCTGTTGTGAATGGCAAATCTTATTCCATTGCAAAGCCGTATATCAAGCAAGGGGTTGTAATGGTTCCTGTCGGAGTGTTCAAAAAAGCTTTTGGCAGCGTCATTCGATTGGAAGGCAATAATCGCGTTCGTGTTCTACAAGGCCCGCATGTTGTAGTCATGTCTATTGGCAGTACCACGGCTTGGGTTGACGGCAAGAAGATCGCGCTTCCCGTCGAGCCTCAAATGGTGTCTGGTACGCTGATGGTTCCTTTGCGGTCGGTCGCACAAGGCATCGGAGCTAAAGTCAGCAAGGACAAGAACGGTAAGCTCAGTATTAGCTTGGTTGTAACGGATAAAGAAGGTACCCCGACAACAAATACCGGTATCGACAGTACGGCAGGCAAAACACGAATTGGTAACAGCTATTACGAATGGAGTATGAATTATCCTTCGGGTATGGTTATCGGAGGCGGTGCAGACAATGAGAGCGTTTCGGCTTTTGCTGATGCTACCGGACGCTACTATCTGGAAGTACATGCCACGGCGCAGCAAGTAGAACTGGATACTGATGATCTTTTGCAGAGAATAGAGAAGGATGCCCAGAGTTCGGGAGACGTTGTGCTGGATAGTGAGACGGTAACTCAGGTATCCGTACCTTATGCACGGGTCATCTCCAAGGATTCCGAAGGCATCCTATGGGAAGTCCGGGCGTACTATGCCAATAACAAGGTGTACGAGATCTATTTTGCCGATGGGGACGCCTCGCATTATAAGGACTTGGATTATTACGCCGGACTGCTGAATTCATTCAAGCCATCATTTAATGTGGGCGATAAAAGCTTGAAGGATCTTTCATCGATAGAAAATGGACTTCGTAGTGTTATGAATACAGACTATGGCATTGTCGCTAGTGTCCCTGCCGATTGGAAAGTTGACAATCAAGCGATGTTTTATGGAGATGAGGAAAATGGTTATCTGTCCATTCGTGTAACTTCTGCTCCCAAGGGACAAGAGGGAACACTTGAAGGATGGGCCGATCAGATGAAGAGCTGGATCGGTGAAGCCTTTGTGCCGGGATCATACGAGATTGCCTCTTTAAAGCCAGTTGAAATTTCCGGTGGGAAGGGTCAGATTCAAGAAATTCGTTATAACTATGGCGACGGATGGACGACAGAGTATCAAGTTATGCTTCAAAATAACGGCTACCGCTATTATTTAGAATATAACGTGCCAGAAGGAAAAGAAGAGACCGCTAGAGCATGGGATGATGTTCTAAAGTCCATCTATATCGATTATGAAGCTGTTCCTTCTAACTTTGGACGGATTGGCGAAGAAGCATTTTTGATGGATAAGTCAAAAGTGACGGCCAGAAGCTCGAAAGCCTATCAATATAAAGTGTCCATTCCGCGTTACTGGACTGCGATTAATGATCGCTATGAATCTTACAGGGTGGAATATGGGTTCATTGGCGGTAGGTTTGAAATATTGTCTGAGCGGGAGACCGATGCGGAGAACGTGATCAGTGAATTGAAACAGTATTTCAATGAAGCGGCAACGAGTAAGAGGAATAAGGTTAAACTGCTAAGTACAGAGAATATCACCTTTGCCGGTGTTCCAGCGGTATCATTCAAATCTCACCATGTTCAAGATAATATTGGGTATACATCCAGGGATATTGTTTTTGAGAGTGGTGGTGTGACATATACGATATCTACCGCAATTAATGATGCGAATGCTACAGAAGCACAAAACCAGGCAATTGAGAAGGCGCTCGCGTCGTTTGAACTGCTCAAATGAGCACAAGACCGAATGCAAAATGTTATACTAGGACAAGAGTTATCTGAAATCAGATAGAATTTACGAATGAAGAGCCAATCAGTTAACGACTGCTTGGCTCTTTGTATCTTCACTTGTGCGTGTGTATCGATGAATATATTTAAATTTTCTTTAAGAGGAAGAAGTGATAGGAAAATGAGAGAGAGTTTAAAGGATATGTTCTCGGCATCGTTTGTAGGTTCATTTGCCGATAAAGTGAAAGCGAAGTATCCGGTGTTTGATAAGGAACAATTTCTAGCGTTAGTATTTGACGAGACGTGGGAGTCGGAGGAGTTTAAGCAGCGCATACGTCATATTGCCCATGCATTAACGAAGACACTGCCGCCTTCCTATCGGGAAGCTTTAGACATTTTATATGAGGTGGCCCCGGAGTGCAGGGGAATTGAGCATTTGTTTATTCCTGACTTCGTTGAAATTAACGGTATGTCAGATATTGAGCAATCGATACAGGCGCTGGAATTGTTCACGACGTTCTCAACCGCAGAGTTTGCTGTTCGGCCGTTTATAATAGCGCATCAGGATCAAATGCTAAACCAGATGATGGAGTGGGCTAAAAGCGACAATGAGCATGTGCGCAGGCTTGCTAGTGAAGGGAGCAGACCGCGTCTGCCGTGGGGACAGCAGCTTCCGGAGCTGATTCGTGATCCTCGCCCTGTTTTGCCGATTCTAACGTTATTGAAGGAAGACCCATCACTTTATGTGCGGAAAAGCGTGGCTAACCACCTTAACGACATTTCGAAGGATCACCCGGAACTCGTGCTAGACCTGGCAAAAGAATGGTATGGCAATCATCCGCTAACGGATTGGATTGTTAGACATGCGCTGCGTACGCTGCTCAGACGTGGGGATATACGGGCACTTGCTGTGTTCGGCTACGAAGAGCTTGAAGAGAATAGCATAGATGTGATTGGGCTGCATCTGGAGTCAGAAGTTATTTCTGTGGGTGAGGATTTGGTATTTTCCTTTACTTTATTGAACGGGAGTGAGCAGTCACGCTCGCTTCGAATCGATTATGAGATCGGTTATATGAAGGCGAATGGGAAGCAAGCGCCTAAGCGGTACAAATGCTCTGATAAAATGTATAATCCAGGCAGGCATCATGTGAAGAAAAAACTGTCCTTTAAAGTTATTTCAACGCGCCGTTTCTATCCGGGCGAACATAGCTTGGACATACTGGTGAACGGGAAGCGTATGGCGTCTGTTTCGTTTGTGTTGGAGGTTTAGCGTGCAAGGGAATTAAGCATAGTTGTTTTGGTGATGAAGAATGAAATGAATTGCCAGTGCGTGAGCATAAAATAGATCTGGAGTGCTTACGTTTTGGTACGAGACACGAGATTATGAGGCTGTGTGTCGTCACGCTGAACATATGACATATCTGTCCGTAACGGACACACGATCCGTTATTTGGAGTAGATTGGTCAATTAGAGTATGTTAACGGACTGAAAGGCCGTTATTTGTACTTTATCAAGCAAAATTGGGGTTATTGAGAGGAAATAACGGAATCTCAGTCCGCATTAATGGTAAAACAGGATGAGTTTAGGCAAATAGCGGAATGTCAGTCCGTCAAAAGCTACGCCTAGGAGATATCTCGTTCTGATCACGATCTCTTAACGGTCTGAATTGTGGATATAAGTTAAATAGAGTGTTTTTGTGTTGAAAAGCTTAGCTCATGCTTCCGATGTAGCTTTCCATATGAAATTAGCATTTCATAGAAAAGCTTTTAGTATATCCCCACTTTTGGTACACTAGAAAGGTTGAGGAATCATCCATGTAATAACGGGTATGATGGAGTTAGAGAGCGTTAAGTGATCGATAGATGACGTTCGACATGATGTTTTTCTGAAAATAGTGAAATTTACAGTAACCGGTGGGGATGCCGGTTTGGGAGGATATAGATGGATACAAAGGTTTTGCGAAGAGAAGACGTGGAGCTTCTGGCACCTGCGGGAGATTGGGATTGTATGCGGGCTGCCGTAGCGAACGGTGCGGATGCGATCTTTTTCGGGGTTGAGAAATTTAACGCACGTGCACGTGCGAACAACTTTCGGATGGACGAGCTGCCTGAGATTATGGCATTCCTGCACAGCTATGGTGTGAAAGGATTTCTGACGTTTAATATTTTGGTATTTGAGAATGAGTTGGAGGATGCCAAAGAACTGATCGACGCTTGTGTCGACGCTGGGGTCGACGCGGTGATCGTGCAGGATCTTGGGCTAGTGAAACTGATCCGCGAAATTTCGCCGGATTTCCCAATTCACGGTTCAACACAAATGACGATTACTTCACCGGAAGCGGTAGAGTTTACGAAGCCTTTTGATATGGAACGGGTCGTACTTGGTCGTGAGAATAATCTGAAGCAGATTCAAAAAATCGGCGAGCAGGCGAAGTTGCCAATGGAAGTGTTTGTACACGGTGCGCTGTGTGTATCTTACTCTGGTCAATGCCTGACATCCGAAATGTGGGGCGGACGTTCAGCCAACCGCGGCGAATGCGCGCAGGCATGCCGTCTTCCATACGACCTTATGGTCGATGGTGAACAGAAGCCGATGGGAGATGTAGCGTACCTGCTGTCACCAAAAGATTTAGCGGCTATCGACCTTATGCCTGAGCTGATCGAAGCGGGTGTGACTTCCTTTAAAATCGAAGGACGTCTGAAAACGCCTGAGTACGTGGCGAATGTAGTCAGTAAATACCGGAAGGTCATCGATCAGTATTTTGACGGGGATGAATCGAAGCCGAGCCAAGAAGATATTCGAGAGCTGCAACAGAGCTTTTCTCGTGGCTTTACACACGGTTTCTTGGAGGGGACGAATAACAAGAAGCTGGTTGATGGCACATTCCCGAAAAGCCGGGGTGTATACTTGGGCCGGGTTGAGCAAATTCTCCGCGATGGTGTGGTATGTAAGCTGGAAGCACCGCTGAAGCGGGGCGACGGTATTGTGTTTGACGCTGGGGATCCGACGAAGAAGGAAGAAGGCGGCCGCGTGTACGATGTACGTCGTAAAGGCGTGAAGCTCGAAGGCGAAGCTCAAGAAGGCTGGATTATCGACATCGTGCCGGGTCGTAGTGACGTAGATCTGCGCAAGCTGCATGTTGGAGACCGGATTTGGAAGACCAATGATCCAGCTCTTGATAAGCGTCTGCGTCAAACTTTTGAGACGGATAAACCGTATCGGGTGTTCCCGGTACATGTGCGTGTGAGCGGCCGTCCTGGACAGCCGCTGTCCACATGGTGGACCGATGTGCAGAAAGGCACGACGGTCCAAGTGGATTCGGAGCTGGAACTGGAGATCGCTCAGAAGCGGCCGATGAACCGAGAGCTTCTCGAGGAGCAGTTTGGCCGCCTGGGCGGAACGGTGTTCCAGCTGGAGCAGCTTGACGTCGAGTTGTACGGAGACGTCATCGTCCCTATGCGCGAGCTGAACAGCATCCGCCGCCGTGCGGTGGAGCTGCTCGCAGGCGAGCGGCCGAAACCGCCCGTGTATGTGAAACGGGCGGTGTCGGTTTATGGCGATGCGGCGAAGCCAGCAGCGCCAGTTGCGCGCGGTGAAGCGCAGCTTACCGCGCTATGCCGCAGCCTAGCGCAGGTAGAGGCTGCGCTCGAATCCGGCGTGGAGATGATTTACGCCGACTTCGAGTTTATTAAGCAGTTCCCGGCAGCAGTAGAAGCCGTGCACGCTGCTGGCAAGCAGATTGCGCTGGCTACGCCGCGCATTCATATGCCAGGCGAGAACGGCTATCACAACAACATCCTGCGCCTTCAGCCGGATGCCGTGCTGGTGCGCAACACCGGTGCGCTGTATTTCTACCTGCGCCACCGGATGGAGAATCCCGATAAGAAGCATCCGCGTCTGATCGGTGATTTCTCACTGAATATTGCGAATCATAAAGCGGTCGATCTATTCCTTGAAGCGGGTTGTGACGCGGTTACACCGTCGTATGACCTAAACATTCAACAGATGATCGACCTGCTTGGCAAGGCTGACACGTCCAAGATGGAGATCGTGATTCATCAGCATTTGCCGATGTTCCATACGGAGCACTGTGTATACTGCACATTCTTGAGCGAAGGAACGGACTTCACGAACTGTGGCCGTCCTTGTGAGGAGAAGCGTGTATCGCTCCAAGACCGGATCGGTATGTCCCATCCTGTACGGGTGGATGAAGGCTGCCGCAATACGGTATATAACGCTATCGAGCAGTCGGGTGCGGAATACTTGGCTAACTTTATGGAACTCGGTGTATCTAGCTACCGGGTAGAATTCCTTGAAGAGACTCCAGAACAAGTGCATGAGGTTATTGATCTTTACAACCGCGCTCTTCGTGGTGAGATCAGCGGCACCCAAGTATGGAAGAAGCTGAAAGCGACGAACCAGTTGGGTGTAACACGTGGACAATTGGTGAAGTAAGTAGAAGTAGATTACGAAGCTTATTAAATATACAGAAGAGCACGAGAGGGGATAGAAAACCTCATCGTGCTCTTTTTTTACAAAGCTAGCGCTATTTATTAGGCACCGTGCCTACTTCCGTTTGTTTATCTATCTCCAATGCATAGGCAATGCACCGTTCTACAAACTCCAGCACTTCCTCCGATACCGGATACAGACCTGATTCCTCGGCTGGCTGTTTCCGTACTTCCCAGAATTTATTCATTAATTCCTCGTCACCACCAAAAGTTTCGTTCGAAACCTCAATGAGCTCGGAAGCAATCTGATATCCTTCGTCTGATTCCGGTTTAATGGAATACTCAAGACACCAATCTATCCGCTTAAGAAGTGAGATATACTGCTGTGTGACTCGATCGCTGTTGCCCAAGTTAGGCAGCGCTTGCTGTAAGAACTGACGTTCATCCTCTTCAAAATAATCCATCCACTTCTTGGAGCTGGTCTTTGCTGTCTGGACGAGAGAGGATACCTTTTCCCAAGAAAGTGATCCTTCTAGATCAATCATATTAATCAATGAAGTTGTGTTGCTGATACTAGTCTGAAGTAAGGTCAGCTGCTCTTGCAGATGATTGTGGTGTGCGACTAAAATATGCCGCAAAGACAGCTTCTCTAGCAGATTTTGAATATCTTCAAGCGGTAGAGAGAGGGATTTGAGCAGGATGATTTTTTCAAGGGTAAATAGATCTTCCTCTGCGTAGTAACGACGACCGTTATCGTCTTTGTGGCTTGGGGTAAGAAGTCCGATCTGATCATAATAGCGAAGTGTGCGGACGGATACATTACTCTGCTTAGCGACTTGCCCGGTTGTCCATCGGTTCATGTGAAACCTCCTGAAAAAAATGCTTGAAGGTAACGTTCCGTCACCTAATACACTGGAATTATATCACAGTAGATAAAGGGGTATGAGTATGAACAGCAGTGTAGAGAAATGTGTAGGGAAGTCCGTAGAGAATTGGAAGCTTAAAGATCCATGGACATGGAGAGAGTTTGCGGCGTTGCTGTTGCTTGAGTTTGGATTTGTTATCGGATTATTAAAGTTTGCTGTAAAACCTCTGTATACATATTGGCTTGGGGACGAGCTTTACTCAGGAACATTGACAGGTCTCACCATAGCGATTGTTCTTTTGGGAGGTGTTTATTTGATTGCACTTCGTCCCAAGCAGTTATCTTGGAGGGAACTCGGAGTAAGAGCATTTCCGGCAAAAGATTGGGGACGCATCCTCCTATGGACGGTAGTTTTAATCATTGGCAGTGTACTGGTTATGGAGCTTACCAATCTTTTGGGTAATACATATGAGAATAGTAAAACAGAAGCAATGCAGCAACATGTCACCTTTGTCACCGTCTTGATCGCTTTCGTATCCGCGGCGATCATCTCACCGCTTTATGAAGAAATTTTCTATCGGGGATTCATTTATCGCTGGCTGCGTACACGACTCTCTATGCGCTGGGCGATCATCTTAAGCTCACTAATCTTTACAATTGTTCATATCCCAACTTATAATGCGATGCCCGTAAACTTTATAAGCGGAATTGTTTTTGCCTGGGCCTATGAAAGAACGAATTCGATATGGCCGGCGGTTATTGTCCACGGGCTGGTTAATGGGATTGCAGTGGTGTTGACAGTGACAGTTTAGCGGAGAACAAAAGAAAATATTACGATAATATGCCAATATAGGATAATTTTCGATATAATAGCACAATGGAATAGTAGCGAACATAGTATGTGTAGAAAAGGAGACTTTTTGATGGAAATCCGTAAAGCCATCATTCCAGCAGCGGGACTCGGTACGCGGTTTCTGCCCGCAACCAAAGCCATGCCTAAAGAGATGCTTCCGATCGTGAATAAACCAACGATTCAGTATATCATTGAGGAAGCAGTAGCCTCGGGAATTGAGGATATTATCATTGTGACGGGTAAGGGGAAGCGAGCCATCGAGGATCATTTTGACTCTTCCTTCGAACTGGAGCATAACCTAGCTGAAAAAGGAAAATGGGGATTGCTTGAAGAAGTACGTCGTCCTTCCGAAATGGCAGACATCCATTACATTCGGCAAAAAGAGCCAAAAGGTCTCGGTCATGCCATTTGGTGTGCTCGAAAGTTTATCGGTGACGAGCCCTTTGCTGTTTTGCTAGGAGACGATATTGTGGAGTCTGAAGAACCGTGTTTAAAACAGATGATGAATGTCTATGATATCTATCAAACAGCCGTTGTTGGTGTTCAGCCTGTGCCCTGGGATGAGGTAGGACGCTATGGGATTGTGGATGGTATTGAAAAAGCAAAGCGAATTTATGAGACATCCAGGCTGGTAGAGAAACCGGTCAGAGATCAGGCTCCTTCTAATCTGGCTATTATGGGACGCTATATTTTAACTCCTGATATCTTTGATATTCTAGAGGCGCAAGAAGCGGGCAAGAATGGAGAGATTCAGCTAACAGATGCATTATCAACACTATCACAAAGAAATCCGATCATGGCGTATCATTTTGAAGGCATGCGCCATGATGTGGGTGAGAAGCTTGGTTTTATAAAAACGAGTTTACATTACGCTCTGCAGAATGAAGAGCTGCGTAAAGATCTGTTGAAATACATGCATACGATCCTGAGTCATGAGCATTTACAAAGTCATAAATAATAGGTACTTATTCCGGAAAGTAAAAACAGGGCAGCTTTTAGTAGAATTCATTCTACCGGAGCTGCCCTGCTTCTTTTTTAGAATTGTAGCTCAGCTAATTGCTGAATTTGCTGTTTAGCATTCGGGTTGATCTTCATCAGTTTATCTAGGAGAGCCTCATCGCTTTGACCTTGCTTTTGGAGGGAGGCAAGGTACCATTGGGTGATATCTTGACTAGCCGTCTCGGATAAGTCTTCTTGAATTCCAATCTTCAGCGCAGCTGCTGCCTGATCTGGCTGATTTGTCATAAAGTACATTTTGCCCGTGTTAAGAATCATATCAGGGGTATTTTCAAATGCACGACCTTGCAATTGTCCTTCAGGAAGCGTTGCGAGATGCTTGATTCCTGCCTGAACTTCTTCAAAAGCTTCAGTTCCACGCTTGAAGTACTTGTCTTTCACTGCTGTCTCGCCGGTACCCAGCGCTTGATAGCCCAAGTCAAAGGCTTGATTGATAATTCTTTCATACCATTCAATATCCCATTTGAACTTATAGGCATTATCCACGAGCAGATCGAAAGCTTTATCCTTCTCATTCTTCAGCTCATGCCCCTGGATTAGTCGATTGATCATGAACTTGTTGTACGGCTCGTCTTTACGGGCTTTGTTCAATAGTTCAACCGACAAATTATAGAAGCCCTCATCTTGTGTCTGCTTATAAGCAGAGTGATATAGAGAGGATAAGAGAAGCACGGAGTCTGGATGGCTTGGTCGAATACTCAAGTCTTTATCCAGTGGTTCCTTAATCTCTTCAAAGGATTGACTTGTCTGAGCTACCTTCCGAGCTTCCAATGCTGCGTCGCTTGCCTGAATATATCGAATGGATGTAATCAGAACCACCACCGCACCAATACCTACAATAGCACTATAAACGCCTCTGGCTGTACTGTCTTTCATCTTCCATTTCGTCAGCGGTTTGCTCTCCATAACAGCGGCCATTCCACCGAGTCCAAGGAATACTAGAATTCCCATGAATACATAACTCATATTAAAGTCCAGAATACTATGCATCAATATCGACAACACGATTATTAGGTATAAGAAGTGAGAGTTACGGCCTTCTTCATCAGCCTTAATATAGCCACGAATATACTTGAAGAAAATAAACAGGATAAACGACATGAAAACTAGGAAACCAACAATCCCGACTTCGATTAAATACTGTAAGAAGAAGTTGTGAGCCTGACGACTCGTATACGGGTTATTTTGATACTGCTCGTAAAGTGAGGCCCAAGCCCCACCACCGGCTCCAAAGATCGGATAATCGGCAACAACCTTCATAGCATCCTTGTAGAATGTAAAACGCTCCAGAACACTGTGTTGGTTAAAGTTGATGTTGTCCAGACGGGTAGCGATGTTCTGTGGCAGAATGTTCTTCAGACTAGTGCCGATGAACAAGAAAATCAGAAGGCCACCGACAACAATCGACCCTACCGGAATCCAAAGATTCGAGCTTTTTCTTGCAGACCATTTGCTCAAGCCTTTTTCTAGCATTGGAGCGACAAATCGCTGAATGAGCCACCCAAGTAAGCCTACTACAATAGACACACCAAGTAGAATCCCCCAGCCCTTAAGCGCACTGCTACCACTAAACTTCTCATTCAACTGCAATCCCAGTTCCGTAACTGGCTTGGAGATAAGGAGTGAGGCCACACCTGAAATTGCATAGTATAGAATCCATAATATTTGCTTCGATGGCTTAAGAAACATCAGTAACAGAACAAATACTACAGGCAGCATAACAAGACCGCCCCGAGACAATGTCAACAGCAAAGATACAATGATCGGTACCAGCATAAAGCTGTGGAATACCTGGCTGTACCACTTACGTGAAGTAGTAATAAAGAAGACTGCTGCGAATAAAAATGCCATCAAAAAGGCGGCATAGGTATTAGCATACTGAAAAACGGAAGTTAGACGAAGGCCGTTAGAGTCAACCATTACAGCGTTCGTATAGATCCCGTTCATAACGGTGTTCGAGAACCATTTTGCAATAGCGCCAGCGGTTTTCCCCTGACCGAACCAGTGCAATAACCCAAACCCTACGATAAGGTAGGCCACTGCCATCACCGTCGCTTGAATCACCCGGTTGCCCTTTTTGTCGCGGAGCAGATATAACCCGATGACGAACATAATGGCATAAATACATTGGATGATGACCATGTTCATGGCGAGATAGTGGGAAGCAGCACTGATTAACGAAACTACATAAGTTAAGGGCAGTAGCAGAACCCCTACCATTAGCCAATCCCTCTGATCATCTAACCGGATGCTTTTATAGTACTGGGCAATCCATACAAACAATAGAATACAAGATAACGCAGATGCCCAAAAGATAGGCTTCTCAAACTCTAGCATTTGGCCGTTAAATAGGGCTGTCTGGAACGGAGTCCAGGTTAAAAACAAAATAAGACTGGTTAATAATACCCAGAAAAATCCTGACGATTTTTCGACTTTCCTCGACGTTTTGGTAAGTTTACCGTATACTGGATTAGACAAAGTTTCCAATTCCCCTTATGTTAAGATATGACATTATTTTATCACAAGGATTTGATGATTAGGAACTTTTTATATAAATTGCTTGGTTGGTTACTACATTTTAATTTGAGGAGAATAACAAAGAATGGTTGACAATCTTAAAAGGCTATATGAATATAAATCGCTACTAATCAATTTTACTAACAAGGAAATTAAACTTAAGTATAAGAACTCCATTTTGGGATTTTTGTGGTCTTTTTTAAATCCATTAGTTATGCTAGGGATATATACATTTGTTTTTAAATATGTAATAAAAATCCAGATAGAAGATTTTGAGTTGTTTTTATTTTCCGGATTAATATCGTGGACTTTTTTAAATTCAACAATTGTTATGTCTTCGAATTCATTAATAAATCAGGGAAATTTAATAAAAAAAGTTTATTTTCCGAGGGAAGTTATACCGCTTAGTGTGGTCTTTTCTAACTTTATAAATTATATGGTTATGATTGTAATCATTTTTCTAGCAACCCTACTAATTCAGGGCGAAGTATCCTCTCACATTTATTTGTTGCCTTTAATAATCGGGATTACAATTCTTTTTACTACAGGTTTATCGTTAATTGTGTCAATAATGACAGTGAAATATAGGGATGTATCTTATTTGGTAGAGGTCTTACTGCTCTTTTTATTTTATATGACACCGATTGTTTATAGTCAAGAATTGGTGCCAACAGAGTATTTATATCTAATTTCATTAAATCCGTTTAACTGGATGGTAAGTTTGCATCGTGCTGTTTTTTTACCTGGTATTAATTTTGAATGGACAGATTTCAACGCTCTTTTTGTTGTTTCTTTATTAGTTTTTTGGATCGGATATTCGCTTTTCAAGAAGAAAGAAATGAGTATCGTAGAAAAATTATAAATAAGGGTGACTAATTTGGTGGAAGTTATAGAGTTCAAGAAAGTTACAAAGACTTTTAGTGAGGCTGAACGAATCCATAGTTCCTTGAAGGAAAAATTCACGAATTTGTTTAAAGAGAATACCAGACAAATATACAGGAAACACAAAGTATTAGCTGATATTAGTTTCACTATTAAAGAAGGGACTACCACAGGAATCATAGGTGAAAATGGTAATGGTAAAAGTACAATATTGAAACTAATATCAAACATTTACGAGCCAGATGATGGGGAAGTTCAAGTTATAGGGAAGGTTGCTTCCCTGCTTGAGATAGGTGTAGGCTTTCAGCCTGATCTTACTGGGAAAGAAAATATTTATCTTTATGGTTCTATATTAGGCTTATCAAAGCAGCAAATTCGACAAAAATATGAAGAGATTGTAGCCTTCTCGGAACTTGTGGGATTTATGGATACGCCCGTAAAACATTACTCATCAGGAATGTATATGCGTCTAGCATTTTCTGTCGCTATTCATGTAGATCCTGATATTGTTCTTATTGACGAGGTACTTGCTGTAGGTGATGAGATTTTTCAAAAAAAATGCATGTCAAAGATTGATGAGTTACAAAAAAAAGGAAAGACAATCTTATTTGTGTCACACGACTTAAACGTTGTTCGTCGTATTTGTGATAAGGTTATATATCTTAAAAAAGATGGATCCATTGAATATGGTGATACTGACAAAATAGTAAATTTATATTTAGCAAACATTTATCAAAAGGACATAAAGAGTTCAATAATTGATACTTCAGTGTCTAATGATACGAATAGATGGGGAACTAAATCGTTAGAAATTACTAATGTGAAATTCCTGAATTCCACAACTGGTAAAGAAAGAAACGTGTTTGTAACAAATGATGACATAGTAATTAGCCTTTCAGTGAAGAGAAATGATCTGCTCGTTAACAAAGCTGTTGTTGGGTGTGCGTTTTTTTCGAAAGGTATTGGAGAGCCAGTTTATCTAGTTGATCGCAATAGTTTCTTGGACAGTAAATTGCTTGATTTGTCTGATGAGGAAAATGATATAAGTATAAAATTTACTGCAAAAAATATCCCCTTTCTATCTGGTGAATATTTGGTGAGTGTAGTTGTTTATGATGAAACTTGTCAAATCCCTTTTGACCACCAACATCAATATTATAGACTTGAAATAATTAATAATAGAGAGCAGATGCCCAGTCTAGTTCATGTGGAATTTGATTGGGAGTTTTAAAGAGGAGTGAGATGTTTGAAATTTGAGGAAGTAAGCTTTGATATTTATCAAAAATATACTGTTTTATGTGATTTTATAAATTCTTTTAGAAAAAACAATGAATCTTACCGAATATTAGAGGTTGGTGGGAGAGGCTCTTGGTTACACCAATTATTGCCCAATGACACTGTTTACTGTCTTGACACTCAGCATCTAGAAATGGAGAATTTTATTCTTGGTGATGCAACAAAGATGGACTTCGAAAATAATAGTTTCGATTTCGTTGTATCTGCTGATGTTTTAGAACATATAGAAGGCAGTAAACGACAGAGCTTTATAAAAGAACACTTGAGATGTGCAAAGATAGGCGCTTTGATTATTGCCCCATTTAAAAGTGAATTGGCCAAGATTGAAGAAGGAAATATTAAAAATAATTATTTGAAGCTTAGCGCTGGGGAAGAATATAAATGGTTGGTTGAACATGAGGAGTTTGGTCTGCCTGATCAAGAAAAAATTGTTGATTTCTTGGATTTAGAACATTTTCAGTATGAAGTGAATTACTTTGGATGGTCTCCTTTATGGAACTTTATGCTTAATATTTCCCACCATATTGTGTATTTCAATTGGAAATATGGAGAAGTTTATAAAAAGTTTAACGAACTTAATCGTTATTTTAATTTGGAGTTGTCGCAGTATGATTGTAGCCCTATAAAAGAACAAAATTATAGGTTTGCAATAAAATTATATAAAAATCATCAAACGTATGTAAGTCTATCAAAAAACATTTATGAGGCACCCGTAAACATTTGGAGTGAATTATCTCATAAAATCTGGAGCGTTATGACTGAGTTATCCTTGAATAAAGACTTAGAAATAAGTCAGAAGAATAAGGAAATTTTTGATTTTGATAACAAAGTTAGCGATTTAGTTAATTCAAATTATGACATGAATATAAAATATGAAGCCTTGGAGAAGAGTTTTGAAAAAATCCAAGATGAGGTGGACAAACTGACTTCTAACCTAAAATTGAAAGAAAGAAAAATAAATGAATTAACAGAGGGAAATAAAGAAATACAAGAGCAATTAAATGAAAGAGATGAAGAAATAGGTGAACTGAGAACTGAAATCGAATATTTGAAAGAGAACAAAGAATTGCTCAATGCTGTTATTTCGGAAAAAAATAAAGCGATAGAACAACTGAATAATCGGACATTAATTTATGAAAACTCTACCTCTTGGAGAATGACAAAGCCTTTACGTAATGTTGGTACAATAATGAGAAAGCTGAAAAATTACCCGAAAGGCACTGTTATTAAAGCTAAGAAAATCGTTAATTACTGTGTTGCTGATAAAGTGAAAAAATTAAATGATATCTTGAGATTAAATAATATTGATAATTACACCAAAATAAGCTTTGATATGTTTGATACTCTTGTATTTAGAAAAGTTGATCCACCTGAAAATGTCCATAAACTTTCAGCAGAGTTTATACATAATTTATTGCTAAAAGAAGGAATTTTAACTTATTCAGTGGATGAAGTATTAAATATTAGATATGAAGAAGAATGGAAGCTTAGAAATAACCAAGTGCAAATTGGTTTTGACTTAGAATGTTGTTTTCAAGAATTAATTTACTCATATCTTGTTCGTATAAATGGAGAAAGTTTTGCGAAAAAATACAAGGAGGAAGTTGAAAGATTTGAAATTGAAACAGAGCTTGCGGTTCTATACGCAAATCCTGAGGCAGCTGAAACATTAAGCCAGTTGAAAAACTTGGGTAAAGAGATTATTGTCATATCGGATATGTATCTTGAAAATGAAGTTTTAATTGAAATACTAACTAAATGTGGGTTAATAGAATTTATTGACGAAGTCTATGTATCTAATAATTTTAATTTATCTAAGGGGAGTGGGAGATTATTTGAAAAGCTCCTAGAACTAAAATGTATAGATAAAGATAGATTACTTCACGTTGGAGATAATTATATTTCAGACTATAAGGTACCTAAGAACTTAGGTCTGAATTCAATATGGTACTATTCAAAAATTAATAATAAGAGGAGAAAAGAAATAAGAAATAGTATTAATTCGGGCAATATACTTCGACTTGCAGGAAAATCTAATTTATCAGATTCCGAGAAATCGAATTACTATAGACTAGGATTTGAACTACTAGGACCTGTATATGTTGGTTATATCGATGAACTAATACGATTAATGATTAAAAAAAAAGCAACAGATGTTTTTTTTCTTGCTCGTGAAGGATATTTATTTATTAAACTGTACGAAAAGTTAAGGCAATCTAATAAGTATTTGCATAATGAATTGCCTGACGGCAAATATCTATATATCAGCAGATTAACCTCCTCTCTACCTTCTGTATATCGTTTTGGCATAAGAGAAATAAGAATGGGACTTTGGAAGGTTAATCCTAAAGGCCTTGCATCAATATTGTCCACGTTTAACTTGAAACTATCAGAATTTATTGAATACGCTAAGACATATGGTTTTAATCATATAGAAGAACCAATATATGACCCAATGAATGATATCAGGCTGCACAATTTTATTGATGACTACAGGGTTCAAGAAGTAATTGAAAAGGAAAAAAACAGACAAAAAAATTTATTGAAAAAGTACCTAGGACAGAACGGCTTCTTTGGTAAAAATAAACGTGCAGTATTCGTTGATATTGGTTGGAGTGGAACAATACAGCATAATATAGGAAGGGCCTATATCGATGATGAAAACTTCCCTGAATTATATGGATATTATTTCGGTAGAAACTATGACTATCATCTAAGATATATCCATCATGAGAAAATGATATTTGAACAAGGATTTTCATATGATTTTGAATCATATAAACATAGTAACTATATTACGGAATTCCCTCAATTATTTGAGCAATCAGCTACAGCTCCCCATGGTTCTACAATTGGATATCAGGAAGACCCAGAAGGTATTATAATACCAGTTTTAAAAAATACTGGGGATGATCGTCTTGTTGAACAAACTCAAAATTCAGTTGTTAGCGAGATACAAAGAGGGATATTAGATTTTGCTGATATGCAAGTAAAAGTTAGCAACTTTTCGTATATTGACCATAATCAATTTAAATCTAATGCACTAAATAAATTGGAAAGATTTATAAAAAATCCTTCTAGACAAGAGGTACAGATGTTTGAACAGTTAAACCATAGCGAAGACTGGGGGGCGAGCAAAAGTATTAAATTGGTAAATCCTAAAATCAATTTGTCTACTTTCCTGAGTAAGCAAAAATTAAAAAATGAGTTAAATGCCGCCTTCTGGAAACAAGGTTCATTGAAGCTAAGTGGTATCCCTGGCATAGTCAAACTTTACAATTTTGCTAATTCAAAGAGACGAAGTTAACTGATTGCTAGTATTGAGGTGGTCTGATTGAAAACAAGAGTAATAATTATATCTCCAGAAGTTATAGGGGAGAATATGTCTGGTCCCGCAATAAGATACTTGAACTTTTCACTTGAACTTTCAAAAAAGTACGAAGTTTATTTGTTGGGGAGTAGCTCACATTCTTCATTAAACAGTTCAATATCAGTATTGAACTTTACTGAAGAAATCGTAAAAAAATTGATCAACCAGAAGTGTGCAATAATAACTCAAGGAAGAGTGATTTGGGAAAATAAATATATTAAAGGACTAAATGTACCGATAGTTATTGATCTGTATGACCCATTTATATTAGAAAATCTGGAGACGAATAAAGGAGATTCAAGATATAAAGAAAGACTGCATGAGGCATCTTTATCTATCTTACTTGAACAGTTAGCTATTGGGGATTACTTTATTTGTGCTTCCGAGAAACAAAGGGATTTTTGGATCGGTATGTTAGCTTCCATAAACAGAGTTAATGCACTTGAATATGATGTAGATCCAACTCTACATCATATTATAGATATAGTCCCCTTTGGCTTAGATTCGGATCCACCAATTAAAACCAAGTCTGTTATCAAAGGTGTTATTCCGAATATTAATCATGATGATATTGTTTTATTGTGGGGTGGAGGAGTTTGGGACTGGTTGGATCCCGTTTTGGCAATTGAAGCAATGAAACAAATAAAAACAAGCAATGATAAAATTAAATTGTTATTTATGGGAATCCGCCCACCTAATAATACAGCTGGGATGAGAAAGGTAGCTCTTATTCAGGAGATGAGTGGTAATTATAGTCTAACTGGGAATACAGTTTTCTTTAATGATTGGGTTAGTTACGAAGAAAGGCATAACTATCTATTGGAAAGCGATATAGGCCTTAGTTTACACCAAAATCATCTTGAAACGCGGTTTTCATTTAGAACACGAATGCTAGATTATATTTGGTGTGAGCTTCCAACGATATCGACAAGAGGGGATGTTTTTTCAGAGATTATCTTTCAACACCAAATAGGAGAAGTTATAAAAGAGGAAGATGTGGAAGGTCTAGTAAATGCTATTCAGAATGTTTCTATTAAAAATAAAATATATAAGGATAATTTTCAACAATTAAAAAAACGCATGACATGGGAGGAGGCAGTCAAACCACTAATTGGTTATCTAGAAAGTCCGCAATTATCGATTGGTAAATCAAAAACACTTACAATAAAAAGAATGAGTAGACTAATGTATTACTACTATAAGACTGTAAGTTTACTTAAGGATAAAGAATATAGATCCTTTTTGGAAAAGGTAAGAAACGTTCTAAAATAACTTATATTGAGGATATAATACATGAAAGCTATAATCCTAGCAGGTGGTACAGGCTCGCGCCTCTATCCTTTAACTAAGGTTACTAACAAGCATCTCCTTCCTGTTGGAAGATACCCTATGATCTTTCATGCTGTCCAGAAACTTCGGCAAACTGGCCTTATAGATATCCTCATCGTCACTGGTAAAGATCACATGGGTGATGTCGTTAACCTACTTGGCAGTGGCCGTGAAATGGGAGTCTCATTTACATACAAAGTGCAAGACGAAGCTGGTGGTATAGCACAGGCTCTTAGCTTAGCTGAACACTTTGTTGCGAATGATCAAATGGTTGTAATCCTTGGAGATAACGTTTTTGAGGATGATATCACACCTTTTGTAAACAATTTTAAAGGTCAGAACAAAGGTGCCAAAATTCTAATCCAGCAGGTAGAAGATTCGACTCGCTTTGGAGTCCCTGAACTTCAAGGGGATCAAATCATCTCTATCGAAGAAAAACCACAATATCCGAAGTCCAACTACGCAGTTACCGGTATTTATATGTTCGATCATACGGTTTTTGATATCATCAGAACATTAAAGCCCTCAGCTCGCGGAGAACTTGAAATCACTGATGTCAATAATGCATATATTGAAAGAGGAGAGCTTACTTTTGACGTCCTCCAGGGTTGGTGGACTGATGCAGGTACCCATGCTTCGTTAGCTCGAGCAAGTGAACTTGCTAAGGATATCGTTTTTGGCGAAGAGTTTGGTAAGCTAAAATTGTAAATAAAGGAGTGTATAGAGTAATGAAGAAGACTCCTCTAATACTGAATGGCGCTAGCCTAATTGAACCGGTTGTCCACGGAGACAACCGGGGCTTTTTTATGGAAAGCTATAATGAGGACCTATTCAAACAGAATGGCATCAACCATAACTTCATCCAAGATAACCACTCTTTATCTGCTGAACCGGGAGTGCTCCGTGGCCTGCACTACCAGCTTAACCCCAAAGCTCAAACTAAACTCATACGCGTCCTTACAGGTGCAATTTATGATGTTATTGTCGATGTACGTAAAAGCTCACCAACCTTCGGTCAATGGATCGGCGTCATTCTAAGCGAACACAACCATCGTCAGCTTCTGGTCCCGAAAGGTTTTGCACATGGTTTCTGTACGCTTGTTCCGAATACGCAAGTGTTATACAAAGTGGATGAGTATTATTCCCCTGAACATGATCGAGGCATATTATGGAATGATCCATCTTTAGCGATTGATTGGCCTACATCCAGTCCCATTCTATCAGATAAGGATCAGCGTCATCCATTACTTCAAGATGCGGAATTGAATTTTGATTAGGGGGATTTATTTATTATGAAACTTCTTGTAACCGGCGGTGCTGGGTTTATTGGCAGTAACTTTGTTTTATATATGATGCATCAGCATCCCGACTACCAAATTATTAATATGGATGCGCTAACGTATGCGGGTAATCTCGAGAACTTACAATCCGTTGAAAATGAATCAAACTATACATTTATTAAGGCTGATATATCAGACAAAGTGGCCGTAGATCAAATCTTTAAAGAGGGCATTGATGTTGTCGTTAACTTTGCAGCTGAGTCGCATGTGGATCGCAGTATTTTGGAACCGGAAATTTTTGTGAACACTAACGTATTAGGGTCACAGGTGCTTTTGGATGCTGCCAAGAAATATGGCGTGACCAAGTTTGTTCAAGTGTCAACGGATGAAGTATATGGCTCGCTAGGGGAGACTGGTCTTTTTACAGAAACGACACCTCTCGCCCCTAACAGCCCATATTCCGCCAGCAAGGCAGGAGGGGATCTGCTTGTCCGTGCTTACCACGAAACCTTCGGATTGCCAGTAAATATCACTCGCTGCTCCAATAACTATGGTCCATATCAGTTTCCGGAGAAGCTCATTCCCTTAATGATATCGCGTGCCTTGAATGACGAAGCACTTCCCATTTATGGGGATGGTTTGAATATACGAGACTGGCTGTATGTAGAAGATCATTGCAGTGCGATTGATCTTGTTATTCATCAAGGCCGTAATGGAGAAGTTTACAACATCGGGGGAAATAACGAGCGGACGAACATTCACATTGTCAAAACGATCTTGGAGCAGCTTGGTAAACCAGAATCCCTTATGACTTTCGTAGAGGATCGCCTTGGCCATGATCGGAGATATGGAATAGATCCGACCAAGATCACAGAAGAACTCGGTTGGAAGCCTAAGCATAATTTTGAAACCGGTATACAGGAAACCATTGAATGGTATCTGAACAATAAGGAATGGTGGACTCGTATTCAATCTGGCGCTTATCGAGAGTATGTAACGACACAATACGGTGACCGTTTGGGTGAATCTAAATGAAAGTTCTTGTAACAGGAGCACATGGTCAGTTAGGGATAGATGTTGTTGATGTATTTAGCCAGATAGGTCATGAAGTCATTAGCTGTGGCAGAGAAGAATTAGACATAACAGATATGGATAATAGTCAACGGGTAATTATGCATCATTCTCCTGATATTATTATTCATTGCGCAGCTTATACCGCTGTAGATGCAGCAGAAACGGATATAGACGGTGCTTATCTGGTCAATACCGTGGGAACACGAAATATTGCAATTGCTTCCGAGTCAGTGGGAGCTAAACTGGTGTATATCAGTACGGATTATGTCTTTAATGGTCAGGCTGATCGTCCATATCATGAGTATGACAATACAGATCCGCAGAGTATTTATGGTAAGTCCAAGCGAGCAGGAGAGCTATTGGTCCAGGAATTGACCACAAAGTGGTTCATTGTAAGAACTTCCTGGATGTTTGGATTGCACGGAAACAATTTTGTGAAAACAATGCTGCATTTAGGACGGGAAAACCGTCAACTACAAGTTGTGAATGACCAAAAAGGATCACCTACCTATACGAAAGACGTAGTACACTTTCTAGTGAACTTAACCGCTACAGAGAAGTATGGGGTCTACCACGCTTCCAATAGTGGAGCTTGTACATGGTATGAGTTTACAAAGGCTATTATTGAAGAAGCACATGAGGTGTTGGGTGTTTCCCTTCCCGCGATTCTGGAACCATGTACAACGGATCAGTTTCCTAGACCAGCACCTCGGCCTTCTAATTCTGTTCTCGAGCATGTGGCCATTCGTACGAATGGGTTTGATGAGCTACCACATTGGCGTGATGGATTAAGGCAGTTTTTACTGGATATGAAACAAGACCGTGATCTATACTTAAAATAAATACAGCGATTGATAGAGCCTGATCTGTATGATCGGGCTTTTTATTATGAATGTCTCGCTATAGGGAGGTTTCGGGTGCGTGAAGAGAGTTCAAGTATTGTTATCTACCTATAACGGTGAACGTTATATTGTAGAACAGATCGAGAGTATTATGAAACAGAGCTACCGAGAGGTAGCGGTGCTGATTAGAGATGATGGATCTACAGATGGAACCATAGAAAAGATTCAACAATTAGAGAAAACCTACCTTGGACGAATCGAGTTAATCCAGGGGGCTAATCTAGGGGTAGTAGGTAGTTTTTTTGAATTACTGATTATGTCAGACCCTCATGCTGACTATTACTGTTTCTGTGACCAGGATGACGTATGGTTTGATCACAAAGTGAAGTCCGCTGTTTCTAAACTGGACACTACTGTACATTCGGGTGAGCCGGCAATGGTATTTACTTCAACGCAGTTAACCGATGGGGAGCTGAATAGTAAAGGGATTTGGCCGAAATCTCCGCGTAGAGAGCCCTCATTCTACAATGCACTTTACGAAAATGTCGCGATTGGCGCTACAATCACGATGAACAAGTCAGCTAGAGATCTATTTGTAGATGGTAGATCTGTCGACAGTAATAAAATACTAATGCACGACTGGTGGTTCTATCTGCTTCTTTCCGCTTTTGGCAAGGTTATTTACGATCCAGAGCCATCGATGATGTACCGCCAGCATGGTAACAATGTGGTTGGAGGTAGTAATTCACTAGTCGGGAAACTAAAAAATAAACTTAATAGTTTTAAGAAGCATACGGGTAAAGAACTGCTTCTAATTCAAGCTACAGAGTTCAGAAGAATCTATGATGAACAATTAAAGCATGAGAAAAGAGAGCAGCTTGATCTCTTTCTAGCTTCCCGCCCCCGAATGATAGATCGGTTTAAGTACATTAGTAGAAGCAAATTACATAGACAATCAAGATCGGAGAGTTTGTTGTTTAAGTTTTTGATTATAATTGGCTTTATTTAAGAGGTACTTATAAAGACATTCATCAAATCTACCAATACACACCCACATTACCAAACATAACCGATTTTTCTTCCGAAATATGCTATAATGTCGATAGATTAGTAATTTTGTCAGGAGACGTTATGCAATGGATTTAAGTATATTAATCGTCAACTATAACACCTGTCAGCTGACAGTGGATTGTCTACACTCGGTGTTTGCAGCGAAGACAGAATATAGCTATGAGGTAATTGTTATCGACAACAATTCGCAAGACGCCTCAGTAGATATGATTCGAGAGCTGTTCCCCCAAGTGACACTGATCGCAAATTCGGACAACACCGGATTTGCCAAAGCGAACAACCAGGGAATGGACATTGCTGGAGGGCGTTATATATTGCTGCTCAATTCCGACACGGTAGTGCTGGAAGATACGCTGCAAACAATGATCGACTTTATGGACCGTAATCCGATAACAGGCGCCTCAGGTTGCAAAGTCGTCCTTCCGGACGGCTCGCTGGATAAAGCCTGCAAAAGAGGATTTCCTACACCATCAGCTTCCTTCTATTATGCATTTGGTCTGAGCAGGCTGTTCCCGGATAAACCGAAATTTAACCAGTATCAGCTAGGCTATCTAGATTCGGATCAAGAATATCCTGTGGACTGCCTCGTAGGTGCCTTTATGATGGTACGCAGAGAAACCATCGAGCAGGTAGGTGGTCTCGACGAGGAGTTCTTTATGTATGGGGAGGACATCGACTGGTGTTACCGGATCAAGGAAGCAGGCTGGGGAATTCATTATTATCCGCTGACTCATATCATTCATTATAAAGGTGGCAGTGCCCGCCGTCGGCCGGTAAAGATCATCTATGAGTTCCATAGAGCCATGATCCTGTTCCAC
The DNA here is from genome assembly GCF_042666275.1 of Paenibacillus sp. GCM10028914. NCBI lineage: Bacteria > Bacillati > Bacillota > Bacilli > Caryophanales > Paenibacillaceae > Paenibacillus > Paenibacillus sp. GCM10028914. The sequence goes on along the minus strand of NZ_JBHTFO010000011.1, from coordinate 13,983 downwards.
CGTAAACATTATCGTAAACACTACAACATATTTGTAAATGGGGCAGTCTACACAGGTGTTGGGCTCAAAATGCTCCTAGCCTTACTGTTTAACTGGTTAAAGCCGGTTCGTCCTGCTGCGCCTTTAACTTCTGATCGCCAGGTTGAGGTGAAATTATGATCCGTAAAAATCAAGGTTTTCTCACTAAACTATATATGCTAACAGACTTTGCTTTCGTGCAGATCTCTTTCCTACTCGCCTGGTGGCTTAAATTCGAAAGTGCATTGTTTCCCTATGAGAAGCCGCTGCCTATCGAATCCTATGCGATGTGGAGTCTCGTCTATGGAGTAGTAGCTCTTGTTGTGGGGGTTATGGTGGCTCTGTATTCTCCGAAACGGAAGAAACGGTTTGCCGATGAATTTCTAAAAATATTCCAGACACACTTCGTTGGCATGTTCATCCTGCTCAGCTTGATGTTCTTTGTGAAAGAGGTCAACATTTCTCGTGTGTACTTGGCGATTTACATGGTGTTAAATGTGATGACCATCATCTTGTATCGTTATTTCCTGAAGAAGACACTTAAGCATTTCCGCGAAAAAGGGTTCAACCGCCAATTTGTTCTCATCGTAGGTGCGGGAACGCTTGGGAAGACCTTTTACAAGAACCTGAAACAGTATCCTGAACTCGGATATGAGGTAACTGGTTTTCTAGATGATTACCAGCAATGGGAAGTAGACGAAGCGAAACGTTTCAAGCCAATTCTTGGTACGGTTGATGAGCTGGCTTCAGTGCTGGAACGGGAGATCATCGACGAGGTCGTGTTAGCGTTACCGCTGAATGCCCATCACAAATACCCGAAGATTATTGCAGCTTGCGAAAAAGCAGGTGTCCGCACGCTAATCATACCGGATTTCTTCGACTTTTTGCCGGCCCGCCCAATGTTTGATAACTTTGCCGGGATGCCCATGATCAACGTACGTGACATTCCGCTGGATCTAGTTGGAAATCGTCTGTTTAAACGAATCTTTGATATTGCTTTCTCTCTTGTAGCCATCCTAATCACATTGCCGCTGATGGCGTGTATATTTATAGGGGTGAAGCTGACGTCCCCTGGACCCGTGATATTCAAGCAAGAGCGGGTGGGTCTGAACCGCCGTACTTTTTATATGTATAAATTCCGTTCCATGAAGCTATTGCCTGAAGGGATGGAGGATACAGGTTGGACGGTCGCCAATGATCCAAGGCGTACGAAGTTCGGGTCATTTTTACGAAAAACAAGTCTCGACGAACTACCGCAGTTTTTCAACGTGCTATTTGGACATATGAGTGTGGTCGGACCTCGTCCCGAGCGCCCTTATTATGTCGAGCAGTTCCGTGAGGAGATTCCGAAGTATATGGTGAAGCACCATGTTCGTCCAGGCATCACTGGCTGGGCGCAGAGTAATGGACTTCGCGGAGATACGTCCATTGAGGAACGGATCAAACATGATATTTTCTATATTGAGAACTGGTCTATCCTTTTTGACATCAGAATTATTCTCCGTACGATCCGGAATGGTTTCAAAAATGCATATTAAGCTTTTCTATAAGACTCTATTCAGTATTTCTCATTTTACAAGTTTTGATCAGATCAGCCAGAATTTCTGGCTGGTCTTTTTTTATTGCTACTACTATGACCTATTTTATCTACATATCGACAAAATATATTATATTTTTCCAAAAAACACTTGAGTTATTTTTTAGAAGGTCTATTATTAGATCTTGTAGACTATATATGGTAGGTCTTTATATTTATTGTTACTAGTCTAATAGTCTTAGAAATCACCACGATACAGACAAAGGAGAGGAAGAACTTTTGGGTAAAGTAACAGGATTCTACAAGAAGCTCATAAGTACCGCATTGGGATTCTCCCTTATGCTCTCACCATTCGCAGGTGTGAGTGCTGCAGACAACAAGGGTGAAGTGCACGAGAGTCAGTCTTTGAACGACATCTCAGGGCACTGGGCGAGCAAAACGCTTCAGAAATGGAAAGAAGAAGGTTATCTTAAAGGGGATTCATCCGGAAACCTCAATCCAGATGCTCCGATCACGAGAGCTGAACTAGCGGCAATCATTAATCGATCTTTTCAATTCGAAACCAAAGCTTCGATTTCTTACAGTGATGTGAAGAAGTCAGCATGGTATTACAACGATCTGTCCATAGCAGCCTCCCAAGGCTATATGAAGGGATATAGCAATGCAACGTTTAAACCGAACGGAAATGTAACACGACAAGAGGTTGCAGTAATACTGAGCTCCTTGTTGGAATTGAAAGCGAGTGATCCTGCTTCCGATTTTTCAGATACGGTAAACAGCCCAGCATGGAGTAAAGGTGCGATTGGTGCTGTTTCGTCGGCTGGTCTTATGAAAGGTAGTAATGGGAAATTCAGACCAACAGCAGGTGCCTCAAGAGCAGAAGCAGCCACGGTGCTCGATCGTGCACTTGAGCAGCTTAAAGCGAAAGAAGTTACCAACTATGACAAAGCTGGTACCTACGGTCCTGCCTCAGGAACAGAGAAGGTCTCTGGTTCGGTACATATTAATGCACCGGATATCACCTTGCAGAATATGATCATCGAGGGTGATCTTGTTATTGGCGAAGGTGTCGGTGAAGGTGACGTTACGCTTAACGGAGTGACAGTCAAAGGTCGTACAACGGTAAAAGGTGGGGGCAAGAACAGTATTCATGTTGTTGATTCTGTGTTAGTAACAGTCATCGTGAATAAAAAAGACGGAAGCATTCGCATCGTAACCGAAGGCAGCAGTTCCGTTTCTCAGATTACACTGCAATCCGGTGCAATTCTAGAAGAGACAGGTCTGACGGGTGAAGGCTTTAAAGATCTTTTGTTATCTGATCTTATTCCTGCAGGATCTACCGTATCACTGGCTGGACAGTTTGAAACAGTCGACGTTACAGCAGCTTCATTGAATGTGAATCTAGCATCTGGCTCTGTGGGGCAGTTGAATGTGGCAAGCAATGCTTCAGGCACAAACCTGAATGTCGGGTCTGCGGCATCTATCCTTTCACTGATTCTCAATGCAGCGGCGAATGTTGGTGGACAAGGAAGCATTGGCAGCGCGCAGGTCAACGCAACGGGCGTTTCGTTCTCTCAGCGTCCAAGTAATCTTGTGCTTGGCGATAATATTACGGTAAACGTGGGCAGCACATCTTCCAGTTCGTCTTCAGGATCAAGTAGCAATAGTGGGGGCGGATCGAGCGTTAATCCACCTCAACCAGTGATAGACCGGATCCAATTGACGAACGGACAAGCGGCGCTTCAATTCGTAAATGCGGTTCCAGCTCTGGAATTAAGTGATTTGAACGTATCTGCAACGGTTGGAGATGCGGTTTATACACTTGATGGCATTTCTTTTAACAATTCGCTTAAGCTATTGACTTTTGAGCCAATTCCACTAGCGGAGTATTATGGAGAGGCATTTGTACTTAAAGTAGCTCCTGCTGAAGGTACGACCAAGTTTACAACGACTTTAACCGGTAGTGTGGAGCTTGAAGGCTTTGAAGGTACCATCATGGACGTTGAGGAACATCCAGTGGAAGGCATGAAGATCGATTTTAGAAGAGGATTGAATAATACGACGGGCAGTATTGCAGCTACAGTAATTACTGGTGCTGATGGACGATATACAGTGAATCTGCCTGCCGGGGTTTACACAGGTCAACTTACGAAAACAGGATTTATTACGACCTATGTTGTCGGTGTTTCTTTAAGTGATAGTTTTAATCAGAATGAAGATGCAACTGCGATCAAAATACCTGCTAGTGATGAGATCCGGATTGTATTAACCTGGGGAGAAAATCCTAGGGATGAAGATTCTCATTTGCTTGGACCGACACCTAATGGACGTTCATTCCATACTTGGTATGGAGATCGTGAGACCCATTATCAAGGTGAACTCTATGCAGATCTGGATCACGATGATGTAGATTCCTATGGACCGGAAACGACGACGATTCGAAAGCGGGTAGATGGCAAGTATCAGTTCTACGTTCATAACTTTTCTAGGAATGGCTATGACGGAACAGAGACTCTACGGAACTCCGCAGCTAAGGTTGAGATTTATAGCGGAAGCACAGGCGCACCAGTGAAAACCTACCATATACCTAGAGGCGATGGTAATGAGCTTTATTGGTACGTGTTTGATATGGAAGTTGACGGAGCAGAACTGATTTTTACTGACTATAATCAATTAGTAGAAGACGAGCCGCAGTCAGACTTACCTCCTTCGATTGAATATTACTTCACGTCATATATAGAAGGAAACAAACTGGTAGATCAATCTCAGGAACTTCGAGTCCAAAGTGGATATTATAACAATACGGAAGATCAAGTATATCTTCGATTTAGTGTGGAGGGACAAGAGGATCCAAGCCTTATTGAGATGAAGACGTCTGAAGGAGAGCTGATTCCTTTTGTTACTAAGTCAAACACGATTGAAGCTGTTTACGGTTCAACGGATAACGGATTTGATCTATCTGGCCTTGATCTTCAATTTGATCTGAAGTTTAAGCAAGCAGGGTACTACACATTGAAGACTGAAATCATGGATGTGTACAGTAATGAAGTAATAGATACATTATCTAACACAGTGAACATTCAGCACGATCTAGAGGGAGTCTTGCTTAATGAAATGGGCAAGTTGCTACCGATTTCAACGGTTTCCTATATTACAACTGTTGGAGATGCCGTGTACCTAACAGATCGGAATGATCCGCTGCTGGAAGATACGAACGTAATTATCGAAGGGTTGGAACTCAGTGAACCGACCAATGTAACAACAAGTGTTTATTTGGAACAAGATCATGGTTCTATTAAACTTGTAAATTATAATGACGGTAATGAGGCTCTGATCTATACCGCAACAGTGAAACTGAAGCGTGGATCACTTACTTCAGAGTCGTACCCTATTGAAATCATTGTTCCGACGCTTGATCATCTGCTGCTTAATGCTATAACGTTTGCAGATGACCTTATTGCTAACGACTCTAGCCTGACAAGTCTGATCAGTGCTCGTGAAGCGGCACTTCAAGTAGAAACAGGCAGTAAAGATGACAAAATAACAGCCTTGAATCAATTGGTAGCATTGTTAATAGAATATCTCTAACATTCGGTCATTACTTTTAACGAATGCGCCCCCTCCTTTCATTCATGAAAGAAGGGGGCTTTTTTATCCCGGCTATTATCACCAATATCAATCGTTTCGTCTTTATAAGACCGCTAATTGATTCACTCATCCCATCACAGGCTTAATTTAAATACATAGAAGGTCTAATCCTGAACTTCAAGTGGATAAGACATCTAAGCCTGAAAGGTTGGGATAGCATGAAGCGGATTACAGCTGTATTTCTATTATTCTCTGTTATCATTGTACTCCTGTTTACTCAGTATGAGGAGGATCCGAAACAACATGGCTTTACAGCTTATCGTCTGATCGCTCACGCCACAGGAAGTATTGAGGATCAGTACTATACCAATACATATGACGCTATGGTTGAGAATTATGGAAAAGGTACACGTGTGTTTGAAATTGACTTTATGCTCAGCGCTGATCGGAAGGTTGTTGCACGCCATGAGTGGACCAAGAGCATGACGGAACAGCTTGGTCAGCAATATAAATTGCCGGAGGATAAACAAGCAGCAAGGCTAACTCATGATGAATTTATTAATACGCCGATTCAGGATAAATATCAGCCACTGGATGTAGGCAGGGTTCTGGATTTGATGCAAAGATATCCGGATATATATATTGTGACGGACACGAAGGAGGAGAAGGATGAAGATATTCATCATCTCTTCACTGAGCTAGTAACTGCTGCGAAGCAGCGTGATCCGGAGCTGCTCGATCGAGTGGTTGTTCAAATTTATAATGAACCGATGCTTGATATCGTGGAGAATGTGTATCCATTTAAATCATTGATTTATACGCTTTATGCAACCCAGGATTCGAATGATCGAGTTGCTCGATTTGTAAAGGAGCATGAGATCGATGCCGTGACCATGCCTGAGTACCGGGTGAGCCCCAATTTTATAGCGAAGTTGAAACGAATGGGCGTTGTCACTTATGTGCATACGATTAATGACATGTCTACCGTGAACAACTATGAAAAATTGGGTGTTTACGGTGTTTATTCTGATGATATAACGGAACCAGAACTTGTAGCGAATAGCTTGCGCTATAACTTAAAGCCTTAAGTGGATCAAAAAAATCATATGCCTCTCCGCTTTCATTTGATGAAAATAAGGAGAGGTTTTTTTATTTTTCAACGTAAGAAAGCCGCATACCATACAGCCCGAAGGGAATGATGAAATGGATTTTACTTCATTACCAATAAAAATGTTCGTATTTTATGCGAACACAAATTGACTTGCTCCCGCTGCTATCATAGACTTAATTTAGTAGTAGACCGTTGACGTGGAGGAATGACGTTGAAAGACATGATAAAGCCCTGGAGGCATGTATTTAAGCTTGATCCCGAGAAAGAAATCAGTGATGATGCACTCGACGAGTTATGCATGTCGGGCACTGATGCAATAATGATAGGTGGCTCTACGGGTGTTACTTATGAGAACACAGTAGATCTACTCTCACGTGTACGTCGATACGAATTGCCTTGCGTACAGGAGGTGTCTGATCTCGAGGCGGTTGTGCCTGGTTTTGATCTCTATATGGTTCCTATGGTGCTGAATACACCGGACCCTACCTGGATTCTGGAACGACATCATCAGGGAATTGAGCGATATGGATATATGATTCCTTGGGATTTAGTAGTGACGGAGGGTTACATTGTACTAAACCCGGATGCTACTGTTGCTAAGCTAACTCGTGCAGAAGCACAGATTAACGAAGGATCAGCGGTAGCTTACGCCCAGATTGCGGACAAGCTGATGAGCTTGCCGATCGTTTATATCGAATACAGCGGTACATTTGGTAATATGGATACCGTACGTGCAGTTCGCAGATCACTGGATCATTCACAGCTGTTTTATGGCGGCGGAATTACGACGGCTGAACAAGCAGCGGAGGCAGCGACTGTTGCAGACACTGTGATTGTAGGCAATGTCGTTTACGATCATTTGCCACAAGCTATTGAAACGGTTAAAGCGGTGAAGGGTTAACCTCATTAAACATTCTGACACGATCACGAGGCCTTTCGACGAGTCGTACGTTTTTTTTCTATTATAACTAGGTAAGTATTCGTCAATAAGTCATATGAAAGTGTTCCATATATTTTACAATCAATAGGAGGCAACTGAACTAATGCAGCCCATTAACATACACGAGGCCGTCCAGCGCCTCAACCCTGAGCAGCGGAAGGCGGTCGAGGCGACTGACGGACCTCTGCTCATTATGGCCGGAGCCGGATCAGGTAAGACACGGGTGCTGACGCACCGGATCGCATATTTAATCGCAACACGCAAAGCCCCGCCATGGAGTATTTTGGCCATCACCTTTACGAACAAGGCAGCTCGTGAGATGCAGGAGAGGGTTTCTAAACTCGTTGGTGCAGAAGGCCGGGATATTTGGGTATCCACATTCCACTCCATGTGTGTACGTATCCTTCGTAAGGATATTGAACGAATCGGCTTTACCTCAAACTTCAGCATTCTGGATTCTACCGATCAGCTATCCGTCATTCGGAATTGTATGAAGCATCTTAACATCGATCCCAAAAAGTTTGAGCCGAAGGCTATTCAAGCGACGATGAGTGCGGCTAAGAACGAATTGGTATCTCCACAGCAATATGAGCAGAAAGCGGGAGATTATTTTGAATCCCTCGTTGCAAAAGTGTACACGGAGTACCAAAAACGTCTCAAGAGCAATAACTCGCTCGATTTCGACGACCTGATCATGACAACGATCCAGCTGTTTAAGGAAGTTCCGGAAGTGCTCGATTTCTATCAGCGCAAATTCCAGTACATTCACGTTGATGAGTATCAAGATACGAACCGGGCACAATATATGCTCTGCCGTATGCTCGCGGATAGCCATCACCGCATTTGTGTGGTGGGTGACAGTGATCAGTCTATCTATCGCTGGCGCGGCGCTGATATCAGCAACATTTTGAACTTTGAACAAGACTATCCGGAAGCGCGGACGATTCTGCTGGAGCAGAATTATCGTTCCACTTCGAACATATTGAACGCGGCGAATAAGGTTATCGCCTTGAACACAGGCCGCAAGCCTAAGAATCTCTGGACCGAACAGGGAGAAGGACCGAAGATCAAAGTGTTCCGTGGGGACTCTGAGCATGATGAAGGATACTTTGTAACTTCTGAAATTACCAAAAGCGTACAGACGGGCAAGTCCTATCAAGATCATGCGATTTTGTACCGTACCAACGCACAGTCCCGTGTAATCGAGGAAATTTTGATCAAGTCGGATATTCCGTATCAGATTGTCGGCGGCATTAAGTTCTATGATCGTAAAGAGATCAAGGACATTCTCGCCTACTTGCGGCTCATCTCTAACCCGGACGACGATATCAGCTTAACTCGAATTATAAATGTACCGAAGCGGAGTATTGGTGATACGACGGTTGGCAAACTCGCAGCCGCTGCGGCTGAACGTGGTACGTCCATCTTCCGAGTGCTTCAATTCGTCGACGATCTTGGTTTTGCTGGTCGTACGCGCAATGCGCTGGTTGAATTTTACGATATGATTGCTGCCTTGACCCAGATGGTAGAATTCCTATCCGTAACCGAGTTGACTGAGAAAGTACTTGAAATGTCCCAATACCGAGTAGAACTTCAAGCAGAGAACACAATTGAATCGAGATCGCGTCTTGAGAATATTGAAGAGTTCTTATCGGTTACGATGGAATTTGAGAAAAATAACGAAGACAAATCTCTCGTTTCGTTCCTCACCGATCTTGCGCTTATCGCTGATATCGATTCGATGAATGATGACGAAGAGGACCGCAGTGATGCCGTCGTACTCATGACAATGCACAGTGCCAAAGGTCTGGAGTTCCCAGTTGTGTTCATCATCGGTATGGAGGAAGGCGTATTCCCGCACAGCCGTGCTTTTTCTGATAACGAAGAATTGGAAGAGGAGCGCCGGCTCGCATACGTAGGTATTACTCGTGCAGAGAAGCAGCTGTTCCTCTCGTGTGCACGGATGCGGACCCTATTTGGTCGGACGACAGCCAATCCACCTTCACGTTTCCTAGAGGAGATACCGGAGGAGCTGAAGGAAGATACTCAGATGGCATCAGACCGTTACCGCCGTGGTGGTAATGTAGGCGGATCTTACGCTGGACGCGGCTTCAGTAGTGGAGGAGGCAGTAACTTCGGCGGAGGGCGAGCCAAGGATCTATCACTTGGAGGATCTACTGCTTCGGCTGCTGCTTCACAGAAGAGCCGTGTCACCGTTACGACTGGTGCACCTGCTCGTAAGGAGACAACTGCCGGAAGCTCAGACGGGTTTAGCGCGGGAGATAAGGTAGCTCACGGAAAGTGGGGAACCGGAACGATTGTTTCTGTAAAAGGTACAGGCAATGATATGGAGCTTCAGATCGCGTTCCCGGCACCTGTTGGTATTAAGCGTCTGCTTGCTGGTTTTGCTCCGATAACAAAAGTAGAATAGGCTACTACGATTGCTAGCTTAAACATATTATCTTTAACGGCCTTTAATTAATTGAAGGAGGATTGCCCCTGCATGGATTTCAAAGAACAAATGGAGAAGCTCATTGCGGAGCTGAATAATTACAACTACCATTACTACACGCTGGATCAGCCGCTTGTGAGCGACAAGGAATACGATGCCTTATATGATCAGTTAGTAGCGCTGGAGAAGGAGACCGGAACTGCGCTTCCGGATTCCCCTACACAGCGGGTAGGCGGAGATATATTGAAGGGCTTTACCCCGCATCGCCATTTAGCCCCGCTATGGAGTCTCGACAAGGCTCAAAATATCGAGCAGCTTCGATCTTGGCATGATCGTGTGGTCAGGCTGGTGAATGATTACAATACTAAAAATCCAAGCAATCCGCTTCCGATGCCTTGTTATGCGCTGGAGCTGAAGTTTGATGGGCTGACGCTGAACCTGACCTACAAGGACGGGAAGCTAATCCAAGCATCAACACGGGGTAATGGTGCGGTTGGAGAGGGCATACTTGCTCAAGTGAAGACGATTAAGTCTGTACCCCTGACAATCCCATACACTGAAGGGACGATCGAAGTGCAGGGTGAAGGCATTATGAATCTGTCTGTCTTAGAGAATTACAATAAGACGGCGGTCGAGCCTCTGAAGAATGCCCGTAACGCTGCTGCTGGAGCACTGCGCAACCTGAATCCGAAGGTGACAGCAGAGCGTAAACTTAATGCGTATTTTTACAATGTCGGTTATTCAGATGGCATCACGTTTGGCGATCATAAGGAAATGATGGAGTTTTTGCGGAACAACCGGTTTAAAGTGAACCCGTATATTTTCTATTTTGAGAACTTTGATGATGTTATGGAGCAGCTGGCTGACATTGAAGCGCGCCGTTCTGAGCTGGATTATCTGATCGACGGGGCGGTTTTGAAGGTGACCGACATCCGAACCCGAGAAGCGCTTGGCTATACAGATAAGTTCCCTCGCTGGGCGGTCGCTTATAAGTTCGAGGCAGAGGAAACGACGACAATCTTAGAATCCGTAACCTGGAATGTAGGACGTACTGGCAAAATCACTCCTTTAGCTCGTGTAGAAGCCGTTGAACTAGCAGGAGTAACAGTGCAGAACTGCACGCTGAACAATGTCGGAGACATTGAACGTAAAAATCTCAAGTTCGCTCTCGGTACCCGTGTATTCATCCGCCGCTCGAATGATGTTATCCCAGAAATTCTAGGTAAGGTAACGGAAGAGAATGACGGGGAGGAGATCGTATATCCGGAGCAGTGTCCTTCCTGCGGTTTCCCGCTTGAGCAACGCGGTGCGCATCTGTTCTGTAACAACAAGTCGGGCTGTAAGCCGCAAATTATCGCGCGGATTACGCATTTTGCCTCCCGTGATGCTATGGATATTGAGACGTTCAGCGAAAAGACAGCGAGTCAGCTCTACGAAGAACTTAGTGTGCGGGAGCCTGCTGATCTGTATACCTTGTCGTTTGATAGTTTGGTGAAGCTCGAGCGTTTTGGGGAGAAAAAAGCACAGAATCTGCTGGATGCGATCGAGAAGAGCAAAGAGCGGGATCTTGCCTCCTTCCTCTACGCGCTAGGTATACCGAACACCGGTAAGTCTACGACGAAGATGTTGGCAGACCATTATCGTGATCTTCATCTTGTTATGGCGGCAACCGCTGAGGAATTGGTGAATCTGCCGGATGTCGGAGCTATTGTGGCGGACAGTATCGCCGGATACTTTGCTGATCCATTTGCACAAGCGAGCATTGAGAAGATGCTGTCACTGGGTGTGCAGGCTAAAGCGCCGGAAGCGCCGCGTCCAGTAAGTACAGATTCCTATTTCAGCGGCAAAACAGTCGTTCTCACCGGTACACTTCACCTGCTTACACGTGAGGAAGCGACAGAAAGACTGGAGCGTCTGGGTGCCAAGGTTACAGGCAGTGTATCCAAGAAGACTGATCTATTGATTGCTGGAGAAAAAGCAGGCAGTAAGCTCGCTAAAGCCCAGCAGCTCGGAATCGATATCATTGAAGATGAGAATGAGTTTGTGCGCTTATTGAATGAGGAGTAGAGCGTATAGCATGATAGATATACTAAGATCCTGAATCAGTTATGGTTCAGGATCTTTTTTTTACTTTAATTCTAAACTAAGGAATCGACTGTTTCCTACATATATGTTGTAACCGGGTGTTCCATAAGTTAACATTTGTGTAAAAGGAGCAGAGAGGCAGGTGCTATTTTCGAATGAGCAATAAATATTTATATTATATCGGCATAGCCGCATTTATCATTTTCATAATATTTTTCTCTCTAAAGGGAATCTCGACTCCGGATGATAGCTTTGATGAGGTGCGTCTCAGTGTTGAATGGATTACAAAGTTTGTGTTGCCTTGGATATTCCTGTACTGGTTTGTAAAGATGGTACGCAAGATGAAATGATTTTCTTGCACATAAAAAATACACCGACACATTATGATGTGACACGGTGTATTTTTTAATATGATGATATGAACTAATGAATTAATGAAATTTTGATATATCGGTATGGACAATAGAGACGCTTACACCAACAGTGAAATAGGGCTACTCTGCAGACCACTTATTTAGCTGCGCATCTCCTGGTAGGAGCAAGGCAAGTAGACCGAGCAGTGGTAAAAAGCCTACAGCAATCATTACATTCTCAATGCCCCATGCATCTCCAAGACCGCCGAGTGCCAGTGAACCGATTCCGCCCATACCGAAGGCGAACCCAGTAATTAGGCCAGAGACAGTACCGATATTTCCCGGATAGAGCATTTGAGCGTACACAACTGTAACAGAAAAGCTGGAGAGCAGAATGAATCCCCCAAACACAAGCAATACCCCGGCCCAAAATGGCGAAGCGAATGGGAGAATGATTGCAAGCGGTGCTGTTCCGATCATAGAAAGCATGATCAGATTACGGCGTCCAAATCGGTCGGCCAGCGGCCCCCCGAAGAATGTTCCGAGAGCCCCTGAGGCTAAGAACAGAAAGATATAGATTTGAGCGTTATCTAAAGAGATTTTATAGGCATCCATCAAGTAGAATGCATAGTAACTGCTGATGGCAGCGCCGTACCAAGATCGTACGAACACCAAGGTGACCAGAATAAGGGTGGCATTGCGGATGCTTTTCCGCTTAGATGGATCCATTAGACGGGAAGTAGTTCTTTTTTTGAATGTATAGCCTGAATCCAGCATCCCCTGGTACCAACGAGCGACATATGACTGTACAATAATACCGGCTGCGGCGACGAACGTGAAACCAAGTGCACCGATTTGGCCGAAAGGAACAAATATATAACGAGTCATAAGTGGCGCCAAAGATTGCCCAGCGTTGCCTCCTACCTGAAAGATAGATTGGGACAGTCCCTTCCGCATTCCGGCTGCCATGTGTGCCACTCGCATTCCTTCAGGATGGAACGTCGCAGACCCAAGACCAATCAACACCACTGAGAAGAGCACAAGTATGTAGTTGCCTGCATACGCCAGTATGAATACACCTGCGAAGGTGAAGCACATGCCGATCGGTAATAGAATGGGTGTCGGTCTTCTGTCAGCTGCATAACCGATTACAGGCTGTATAATAGAAGAAGTGAAGTTAATGGCGAATGATATCCATCCTATTTGTGTGAAGGTGAGCAGAAGGTTATCTTTTAAAATAGGAAAAATAGCGGGTATCATGGCTTGTATTGAATCATTGAATAGATGGACAAAGCTGATCGCCAGCAATATCCGATATACTGTAGCTTGCTCTGTGCCGCTGCTCTTTGAAGGCTTTGTGGAAGAGACGGGCGTCCGCAGGCTCAGTGGTTTGTCCGACATTGTAGAATCCCCTCTCTAATATTGTAACTATTATTTAACGATGAACTTACAGTAAAACCTTTTGATTTGGAAATCAATTCATTTTTGAGTTTTAATTGTACTTATTATAGAAGAATAATCTGATGGGGTAGGTCATACTTCAAGGTCTAAATAATTGTTTTAAATTTCTTTTATAAAAAAGCTTGATAAATAACTATAAGCATGATATATTGTTTCTTGTCGCTTTTGACGCAAGGTAAACAACAGATTACACGGCGTCGAAAGTTGTCGAAAAAAGTGTTGACAGCAATCGAGACACTTGATATAATAAAAACCTACGCTGCTGAGGCGCTGATGTGAAACATCAACGACGAAGAGCGGACAAGTTCTTTGAAAACTGAACAAATGAATCACGTCAATATAAATAACGTTAGCTTCAACAATGAGCAATTCAAACTTTAATGGAGAGTTTGATCCTGGCTCAGGACGAACGCTGGCGGCGTGCCTAATACATGCAAG
>NZ_JBHTFO010000010.1:0-593 GCF_042666275.1 Paenibacillus sp. GCM10028914 | reverse complement strand
ACTGGTCGAGTGACTCTGCGCCGAAAATGTAACGGGGCTAAACACACCACCGAAGCTATGGCTTGAATCGACTTCACTGCTTCTTTGAGGTAGTGAGACTGAGATTGACATTTTTGTCAGACTTCTAATGGAATGAAGGATGACCAAATGTTCTCAGGGGATAGACACACTTCGAAGGCGGAGTGAAGTCGATTCAGGGGTAGGGGAGCGTTGTATGTAGGTTGAAGGTGTACCGTAAGGAGCGCTGGACAGCATACAAGTGAGAATGCCGGTATGAGTAACGAAAAGATCAGTGAGAATCTGATCCGCCGAAAGCCCAAGGTTTCCTGAGGAAGGTTCGTCCGCTCAGGGTAAGTCGGGACCTAAGGTGAGGCCGAAAGGCGTAATCGAAGGACAACAGGTTGAAATTCCTGTACCACCATAAACCGTTATGAACGATGGGGGGACGCAGGAGGGTAGTGACGCGGACTGATGGATGTCCGTCCAAGCAGTGAGGCTGATGTGTAGGCAAATCCGCACATCGTTAAGGCTGGGCTGTGATGGGGAGTGAAAATTATAGTAGCGAAGGTCATGATCTCACACTGCCAAGAAAA
>NZ_JBHTFO010000009.1:0-292114 GCF_042666275.1 Paenibacillus sp. GCM10028914 | reverse complement strand
TTGGAGGTGGAAGTGCAGCAATGCATGGAGCTGACCAATACTAATCGGTCGAGGGCTTATCCTAAAGCTTCATACTGTGAAGTTTACATCGAAAGCATTGCGCTTTGATCCGGTGTAAGTTACAGTGAAGCACAATTCGCGAAACGTTTCGTATCTAGTTTTCAGGGAGTCAATCTCTGTAACTTGCATAAAGGTTATGATGGAGAGATACCCAAGTGGCTATAAGGGGACCCTCTGCTAAGGGGTTAGACTGCGAAAGTGGTGCGAGGGTTCGAATCCCTCTCTCTCCGCCATTTATATAACCTGAATGTAATCCTGTATTGATATGGCGGTGTAGCTCAGCTGGCTAGAGCGTACGGTTCATACCCGTGAGGTCGGGGGTTCGATCCCCTCCGCCGCTACCATACATACCTGGAGGCTTAGCTCAGCTGGGAGAGCATCTGCCTTACAAGCAGAGGGTCGGGGGTTCGAACCCCTCAGCCTCCACCATTATTTTTTAAATGAATACGCCGGTGTAGCTCAACTGGTAGAGCAACTGACTTGTAATCAGTAGGTTGGGGGTTCAAGTCCTCTCGCCGGCACCAGTTATTTTAAATGCGGAACTGTGGTGTAGAGGCCTAACATGCCTGCCTGTCACGCAGGAGACCGCGGGTTCGAATCCCGTCAGTTCCGCCATTTATTATACAAAATGTGCGAAGTTAAATCGCTTCACACTATTTTTTTATTAAATTGAATATGGCTCGGTAGCTCAGTCGGTAGAGCAGAGGACTGAAAATCCTCGTGTCGGCGGTTCGATTCCGTCCCGAGCCACCTTTTAATCCTGGAGGATTAGCGAAGTGGCCAAACGCATCAGACTGTAAATCTGCTCCCTTACGGGTTCGGTGGTTCGAATCCATCATCCTCCACCAGTTTTAAGAGCCATTAGCTCAGTTGGTAGAGCACCTGACTTTTAATCAGGGTGTCGAAGGTTCGAGTCCTTCATGGCTCATCACAGAAGTCGTCAACAATGTTGACGGCTTTTTTGTATATATTTCAGTTGTCTGCTATATATGTGCTAGAATAATAAGAAAAAACAAAGTGGTGGAGTCATCAATGGCGGAGATAGAGCAAATACTACAGAGTTTGAAAAGCACGCTGGGTATTCCTATGGCCCTTAAATCGTTGAATGAGCAAGAAACCGGATTGATGTTTGATTCTATAACGAATCCTAATCTTCATAGTCTGAGTACAGAAGAGAAGAGAATGAATAGTGATCTCCAAACAAAGAAATTAATCAAAGATCTACCGGAGGCGGGATTCTTTTATTATACGAATCAGGGAGAAGTATGGTTTACGATTCCTAATCAGAAGGAAGCACCCGTTGTAATTACAGCACCAGCTGCGAAAATAACAGAATCCGAAGCGAAATTGATTGGGCTTTTGTTGTCTAATCTATTAGACTCGAGTTCAATTTCTAAGGGTCATCACGGTAGCAGCAAAGTAGAAGAGGAACGATATGCTCAGCAGCTCGGAGAATGGTTGATCAGGCGTGTAGAAGCAGGTGAATACCAAGCTACTCTACCAGAAGAAATCGCAGAAAGAATATTATTAACCGAAGAAATGATTCCTTTTCTATTAGTTAATGAAAGCGAACATCCCGCCAATACTACATTTAAGTCATTACAAAGGTTACTTCGCAGCTATTTTGATGGTGAGATTGTATTGATACCTCTACAGGAAAAGGCTTGGCTTGTTCTTGCGGACCGGCAGCTTTTGGATGGTCTTGTCGACGAGAAGGAAGAGAATCCAGGTGAAGGCGAACAGGATTTGCTGACTCTCTTTTGCATGGGGCTGTATGAGCTTGTATCGAATGAATGGGTTGGAGATTTTCATATTGCAGCGATTCCGATTTTCAAGGTAAGGGAAGGCCTTCCTGAAGCTTTGAGACAGCTGCGTGAAACGATGATTATATCAAGAACTTTTCAATTGAAAGAGCATATTCATTTATCGACGGGACTGCATTTGGAACGACTGTTATTTAGCATTCCTGAAGTGGAGCGAAATCAGTTTTTAGAGGAGTATGCAAGCCATCATATGGGAGTTTTTGAAGATGCCGAGACACTGTCCACGCTGGAAACTTTCTTTGAACTGGACTGTAATGTGAGTGAAACGGCCAAGCATTTATATATTCACCGGAATACACTTTTATACCGTTTAGATAAGATTAAGCAGGAAACTGGGCTGGATGTTCGGAGCTTTGGTGATGCTGTTTTGGTTAAAATAACTCTTCTATTGTATAAAGTGACGAAAAGAAAATAAGATTTTTGTGCAGTTTGTGTATAGTCAGTGAGATGCCTATAGGGTAATATTAGACTATAAAATGTATTCGATTTCATACCACTTATATGAGGGGGCAACAAGCATGGCAGGCGTACGTTTAGAACACATTTACAAGAAATATGCAGGATCTGATAAGGCAACAGTAATCGATGTTAACCTCGATATTAAAGATAAAGAGTTTCTCGTATTGGTAGGACCTTCCGGTTGCGGTAAATCCACAACTTTGCGGATGATCGCTGGACTTGAAGAAATCTCCGAAGGTAAACTCTACATTGGCGACCGTGTAGTTAACGATGTGGCTCCTAAAGACCGTGACATCGCGATGGTATTCCAATCCTACGCCTTGTATCCGCACATGAATGTGTATCAGAACATGGCCTTCGGCTTGAAGCTTCGTAAGGTTAAGAAAGACGAAATCGACAAACGTGTACGTGAAGCAGCTAAAATTTTGGACATCGAGCATTTGCTTGAGCGTAAACCGAAAGCTCTTTCTGGTGGTCAGCGTCAACGTGTTGCCTTGGGCCGTGCGATTGTCCGTGATCCACAAGTCTTCTTGATGGATGAGCCTCTCTCCAACTTGGATGCTAAACTTCGTGGTCAGATGCGTGCCGAAATTACAAAGCTGGTTAAGCGTCTTGAAACCACTTGTATCTATGTAACGCATGACCAAACAGAAGCTATGACGATGGGTGACCGTATCGTAGTTATGCAGGATGGTATCATTCAGCAAGCTGATTCACCAGAACAGCTCTACAACAGCCCAAGAAACCTGTTCGTTGCAGGCTTTATCGGTTCCCCTACAATGAACTTTATCAATGGTAAATTGTCCGAGCAAAACGGCGGTGTATACTTTACAGCTGAAGGTTTGAACGTTCAAGTACCAGGCGGTAAAGCACAACTTCTGAAAAACAAGTCCTTGATCGGTAAAGAAGTAATTATGGGTCTTCGTCCAGAAGATATTCATGAAGAGCCAGTGTTCTTGGAAGCATCTCCAAACACAATCTTCACTGCAAAAGTTGACGTAACTGAGAACTTGGGTCACGAAATGCTCTTGTACCTGAGCGGCTTGGGTGCTGAAACAGTTATCGGTCGTGTAGACGGACGTTCAACTACGCGTGAAGGCGATAATGTTAAATTGGCAATTGACATGAACAAAGTTCATATCTTTGATAAAGAAACCGAACTGAACGTATTGTTGGGAGACTAATTCCCAGGCAGTCGGTAAACCGCCCCTGTGGGGCGGTTTTTTTATTCCCTATTTGGTAGTATATACAGAGAACGTATAAGATAAAGAGACGTTGTTCTGGAAGTTCTCTATACATATAGTAGAAACTGGAAATATTGCATTTAGTGCTATTTTCCTTTAAGATATCAGGAAGTAAGCCTTATATAGTTGCTTTAGAATGAGCAGTAGATTAGTTGATGTAAATTTATTGAGTGATGTGAGTGATGTACGACTTTAGGCAAAAACTAACTAGATGTAAATGGATGCCGGATCTAGTCTGTATTCTTCATTACTAACGATACATTTGTGAGCGAACCAGCAGCCTTGGTTCGCGCTTTGGTTTTTAACATAAGGATGAAAAGGGGTACAACCATGGCAAAGAAAGTGAAAGTGTCTGAGCTGGTGCAACAGTTCCAAATGGAGGTCATCTCAGGGGAAGAAGGCTTGAAACGTCAAATTACAACGGATGATCTCAATCGTCCAGGGTTAGAAATGGCGGGATATTTTGAGTATCATCCACGCGAAAGAGTTCAGCTGTTGGGACGGACAGAATTAGCTTTTTTTGCAATGTTGAATCCAGAGGAGCGCAAAGATCGTATGCGCAGTCTCTGCACGGATGAAACACCATGTATTGTGGTTACACGCTCTCTGGATGTTCCGGAGGAACTGGTTGAGGTCAGTAATGAAAAAGGCATGCCTGTACTCCGAAGCAGCTTGGCAACAACGATTCTAACAAGCCGCATTACCGGCTTTTTAGAGCGTAAGCTTGCGCCGACTACAACGATCCACGGGGTTCTGTGCGATGTATATGGTGTAGGTATGCTGATTACGGGATCAAGCGGTATTGGTAAGAGTGAGACTGCACTGGAGCTTGTGAAACGCGGTCACCGACTCATTGCTGACGATGCGGTTGAAATTCGCCAGACGTCGGACTTCCAATTGCATGGTACAGCGCCTGAGTTAATCCGGCACTTGCTGGAGATCCGCGGGGTTGGCATCATTAACGTAATGACACTGTTTGGTGCGGGTGCAGTTCGTAACAATAAACGGATAACCTTGGTTGTGCGTCTTGAAGCTTGGCAGCAAGATAAGCAGTATGACCGTTTGGGCTTGGATGAAGAGACTACTCGTATCATTGACACAGATGTGCCTCTCGTTACGATTCCAGTTCGCCCAGGGCGAAACTTGGCCGTTATTATTGAAGTTGCTGCAATGAACTACCGACTGAAACAAATGGGGCTGAATGCAGCACTGCAGTTCACGAACAAATTAACGGCTACGATAGCTGATGACATGGATGAAATGGACTAGGGGGGGAAATGAATGTCTACATTGCTGATCGATCCGATTGCTTTTTCGATCGGATCGCTGCGCGTCCATTGGTACGGAATAATTCTAGGGCTGGGCGCTTTGGCAGGACTGTTGCTTGTTATTCGTGAAGGAAAACGCTTTGGTATTCCGCAAGAGTTCTTTATGGATCTTTTGCTCTTAGGCGTACCTTCAGCTATCATTGGCGCGAGAATTTATTATGTGGCCTTTAAATGGGAAGACTATAAAGACAACTTCTTTGATGTATTTAAAATATGGAATGGCGGTATTGCCATTTACGGTGCACTTATTGGTGCCATTATATGTGCAATTATCTATGTGAGGTATAAAGGATATAGTTTTTGGCGCATTGCTGATTTATGTGCACCTTCGCTATTGTTAGGTCAACTTATCGGGCGCTGGGGTAACTTCGTCAATCAAGAAGCATACGGTGGACCTGTAGAGGAGTCATTCCTCCGTAATACCCTTCACCTGCCTGACTTTATTGTTAATCAGATGAATGTAGAGGGTGTATTCCATCATCCTACCTTTTTATATGAATCCATGTGGAACCTTCTAGGACTTATTATTTTACTTGTACTTCGTAGACAAAAGTTCCTGCGTGTCGGCGAGCTATTTATCGGATATTTCATCTGGTATTCAATCGGTCGTTTCTTCATCGAGGCTGTACGTACAGACAGCTTGGCATTCCAAGGGCCTTCGTTCCTTGAATCGATCATTAATGGTTTGTGGGCACCGATGACATGGATGGGATTCGAACAGGGATATTTGGACCCGGCATACGGAAACATTCGTATTTCTCAGCTATTACCGATACTTATCGTTATTTGCGGAATCATATGGATCATCATAAGACGGGTAAATGGGAGTGCGAAAGAACGTTATTTGGATCCAATCGTGTGCTCGAAACCAGGGGCAGCTCCAACACCGGAAGCGACATTAAATACGAAACCACAGCAAGTCAGCAAACCGAAATCAGCTAAGGGATCATCTCCGAATCAGCCGGCTGCATCAGATCCGAAAGTGGACTCGGCGGATAAGGGAACGGAAGACCCCTCCAAGCTTGATAATGGACGAATGAAGAACAATGTGGAGGACAAAAAGGAGTAGACAGCGTGATAGAAACCATACTGTTTGATCTGGACGGTACGATCATTGATACGAATGAAATGATTATTACCTCATTTATGCGTGTATTTGAACAGGGGCCTAAGGGGCCTCTTAAGAGGGAAGATATCATCCCTCATATGGGTACGACACTGGAACAACAGCTTCAGACCTTTTCGGGGGAGGAGGACGTGTCAACGCTTGTTCCCCTTTACCGCACATACAGCAACAAGTATCACGATGAAATGGTTCGTCCTTTTCCTTATGTGAACGAAGTGATAGAGTGGCTGTATGCTCAGGGAATTTCCATGGGGATTGTGACTACGAAGATTCGTCCAACCACCCTGATGACTTTGGAGAAATTTGATTTGGAGAAGTATATGTCAGCTGTTGTTACTGTCAATGATGTAGAAAATCCTAAACCACATCCCGAACCGGTACTTAAGGCGATAGAGAGCATCGGATGTAATCCGCAAACAACCTTGATGGTTGGGGATAGTACTGTCGATATCCAGTCAGCAAAGGCTGCCGGGGTACTCGCAGCTGGAGTTGCTTGGTCGCTGAAAGGCGAGCAAGTGCTACGGGACTGCGGAGCGGATTATATTTTGAAGGATATGCGTGACATTTATACGATTGTAGGACAGAAACAGCAACAGGAATAGGAGCCGGGTGCAATGGCAAGAAAGGTAACCCGCTACCCTGTGAACGGACATAACGCGTTATGGCATATTTATCGTACAGTGAGTCCGATCAAGGGAGTTAAAAACTTTATTTTTGTTCAACTGGCCCGTTATTGTCCTGTACTTCCGATGAAGAATTGGATCTACCGGAACATACTTGGGATGAAAGTTGGCAAACACACGGCGTTTGGATTAATGGTTATGGTCGATGTGTTCTATCCGGAGAAGATCACGGTTGGTGAAAATTCGGTCATAGGCTATAACACCACAATCCTTGCTCATGAGTACCTGATTCGGGAATACCGGCTTGGGGAAGTTATCATTGGTGAAAATGTGTTGATTGGTGCAAATACGACTATTTTGCCAGGTGTCACTATCGGTGACGGAGCTGTGGTGGCAGCAGGGGCGGTTGTGCACAAGGATGTAGCACCAGGTGATTTTGTAGGTGGTAACCCACTTCGTGTGCTCAAACGGGCAACACCGGAAGAGGAGTCAATTTGAGACAAAGTACGGCTGCAGGTTCCAAAATAGCTGTTTTTGTTGTAAAATAAATAGGGCAAAACAAAGTCAAGAACATATGATGGTCCCCTGGGTAAGCTGCCTTGTGGGACTTTTTGATTGGTATGATGAGTAATCTTCACCCATTATCCGTGTTAAGGGAATATTGAACAGCCATCAGTAATTACGCTCTGTTGTCATTTACGTCAAGCTGAGCGTTTTTTTATATTGCCGCTTGCTGTGTCTGTTTCTACTCTATCTTTTACAAAAGGGGAAATAAAGATATGGAAGCTACTCAAATCAGGAAAGAACGGCTGCCTCAGCTGGATATATATCGAGCATTAGCCATTCTAGGCGTATTGCATGTGCATGCGACCTCATTTGCAACAGTAGATGCGATCGATTCTCGCTTCTATTATATTATTAATTTTTTGAATATATTTTTTAAGTATGGCACACCATCGTTTATCTTTCTGAGCAGCTTTGTGCTGTTCTACAATTACTATGATCGTCCACTGACGAAAAATCTGATCGCTAATTTCTATAAAAGACGGCTACTGTATATTTTGCTGCCTTATTTGCTTATTTCGATCGTTTATTTCTTTGTCAGACTCGATCAAAATGGACTGCTTAACAGCTCGATCAATTGGAGTGTAGAGTTACCTAAATTCTTTGACCGTTTGTCTAAAGGACAGAACTATACGCATTTATACTTTGTATTTATAAGTTTGCAGTTTTATATTTTGTTCCCATTATTCCTGATGCTTCTGAAGTCTTCCAAGTTTCTGGTGCGGTGGGCGGTGCCAATCGGATTCCTGCTCCAATGGGGATTCATCGTATGGAATAAGTACGAACTGCACTATGCTACCAAGGGAAGCCTTGCAATTTCTTATATGGCATACTACTTGCTGGGTGCTTACCTCGCGATTAATTATGATAAATATAAAGTATGGTTGACCTCTGCATGGAAGAAACAGACTAAACGTCAAAAGAGTGCTACGATTGCGCTTTGGGGCGGCTGGCTACTAATGGCACTGACGCATGTGCAGATATGGTATAATTCACGGCTATTGGGAGCAAAGTATGACTCGTTATGGTACGAATTTCTATGGAACATGCATACGGTTTTCTCAGCAATTGTCCTAATGCAGGCTGCAAACTGGCTGTATAACAGTGGCTGGAAGAGAATTATTGCTATATTAACGCGGATCGGTGAATTGTCCTTCGCTATTTACCTGATGCATCCGCTGTGGCTAAACTTCTATCGCGAGTATAAATTTGGTCTTAATCCGGTAACAGATGACTATCTGATCTGGGTTTATGGTGGTATGATAACCGCTTTGATTGTGACTGCAGTATTTGTACAGTTCATACTGAAATATATTCCTGGGGCTTGGGTGCTGCTCGGCAGTGTGCCTCGTTCCTTGAAGCCAAAAGATCCAGCGAAGAAAGAACGCCAGAAGAAGCAGGATTCTGGAAAGAAATCAGTTGGTCTTTAGATTGTACAGTGTGTAAGCAAGATTAATAATAACTATCTTTAATAAATTTATAATGTAAGTTATCAAGAAGCCGTCCGGGTACCGGACGGCTTCTATTATTTATATCTACTTGTTAGCGGAGGTAGGTTATAATGACAGGGAGAAAAAGGAATGGATTGACGATATGGCAGAAGTTATGGTACCATAGCCAATATTCTTTAATTTGGTAGCATATTAGCACTTTAATGTAATAAAGAACATATAGAGATCGGGGTGTAACGTCATGTCTAAACCTAAAGGCTTTGAAAAACCGGCTGGCGTCCGGGATTACCTCCCCCACGCGGTAACCAGATTACGCCGGATTGAGCAACAGGTCCTTGCGTGTATGGACCGCTGGGGATACCGGCAGATTATGACGCCAACGATGGAATATTACGATACGGTAGGTGTTGCTAGCTCGACATCTGATCAGAAATTGTTCAAGCTGCTTAACAATAGGGGCACAACCATGGTGCTTCGCTCGGATATTACGGCCCCGATTGCCAGGGTAGTAGCATCGTTACTGAAGGAAGAACCATTGCCAATCCGCTTGTCTTACCATGCGAATGTGTTCCGCGCGATTGAAGAAGAGGCGGGCCGGGAGGCTGAGTTTTTCCAGACAGGAGTAGAACTCGTTGGTGATGATTCCCCGGAGGCGGATGCTGAAGTTGTAGCGCTGGCGATTGAATCGCTGCAGGCGGCTGGCGTAGAGCAGTTCAGAATAGCACTGGGTCATGTAGGCTTTCTAAATGGATTGCTGGAAGAGGTACTGCCTGAACGAGTAGAGGATCAAGAGAATCTGAAACATGATTTATTGAACCGAGATTATGTTGGATATCGGAACACGATTTCTGCGCTGCAGCTGAATGAAAGCCAAACCATTAAGCTGGAAGGTATCCTTCGACTCCGTGGTGGCAGAGAAATTTGTGAGCAAGCGCTTGAGCTGAGCGGGAATCCACTGGCTCGATCTTCTATCGATCATCTATGTAAGGTATGGGAAGTGCTTGAAGCGTATGATGTCTCGGAGCATGTATTGATTGATCTGACGATGATCGGAGACTTCTCCTATTATACAGGAATGACGTTTGAAGGCTATGCTGCAGAAATTGGCTCACCTGTCGCAAATGGGGGTCGTTATGACAAGTTGCTACAGCAATTCGGACGGAACATCCCGGCGACAGGTTTTGCCTTAAAAACGAATCGTATTCTGGATGGTGTTCGGGTGGAAGAGACACCAGCACGGCTTCCAGTACTAATACAGTATACAGTAGAGCAGCGTAAAGAAGGTCTGGCGAAGGCCGCTCTACTGCGTAGCGAAGGAAGAGTTGTTGTTACCTCGTTAATAAACGGTGATGCTGAATGGCAATCCGATAATCAAGCTGAAGCTTCGGAAAGCGGGCTGCTGCATAAAGGCTATGAGGAGATTTTTACGTTCTCGTGAATATAGACTGAACAGTAAGGAGGTGCGATCAAATGGCAGAATTATTAAAAGTCGCCATGCCTAAAGGGAGAATCTATAAAAAGGCATCCGAGTTGTTTCGCTCGGCAGGACTTCCTATTCCTATGGACGTCGATGATACGCGCAAGCTGGTTATCTCTTTGCCGGAGGCTGGAATGGAATTTATTCTGGCAAAACCGGTCGATGTACCAACTTATGTGGAGTATGGCGTAGCAGATATCGGTATTGTGGGCAAGGATGTCTTAATGGAAGAGAACAAGGATGTGTATGAGCTGCTTGATCTCGGGATTGCCAGATGCCGAATGTCGGTTATCGGGCTACCGGATTGGACACCAGGTATTCAGCAGCGTGTGGCTACAAAATATCCAAATGTGGCATCACAGTATTTTCGGGAACAGGGGCAACAGGTCGAGGTTGTGAAGCTGAACGGATCGATCGAGCTAGCTCCGCTCATCGGACTTGCTGATCGAATTGTCGATATGGTAGAGACCGGGCAGACGCTGAAAGAGAATGGACTTGTGGAAATGACGAGTCTTTTTGAAATTACAAGCCGATTGATTGCGAACCGTGTGAGCTACCGGATGAAGAATGGTGAGATTCAGGAGCTGTGTGATCGTCTACAAAAGGTGATTATGGCCGGAGAAGCGAATAGATAAGAAGACTGTGCGAAATAAGCGGAGGTACAAGCATTCATAAGAGGAGAGGTAAGGGGGAATCTACGGTGAAGGTTGTGTCGGTACGGGATTTTAAGCTGCAGCGGGAGAGCGATTATGGAACACCGGAGCAGAACGAAGCGGTGAAAGCTGTGGTTCAAGCGGTACGAGCTGAAGGAGATGCCGCACTGCTGCGTTACACAGAAGAATTTGACAAGATGAAGCTCGAAGCGCATGAGCTTCGTGTGCCGGAAGCCGAACTGAAGGCAGCTTACGATCATGTTGAACCATCCTTTGTCACGGCTATTCGGGCTGCGGCTGAGAATATACGCTCATTTCATATGAAGCAAAAGCGAAACTCTTGGATGGATCTTCAGCCAGATGGCAGTATTCTAGGACAGATCATAAGGCCCCTGAGACGAGTTGGCGTTTACGTTCCCGGTGGAAAGGCCGCTTATCCATCCTCTGTGCTTATGAACGTCATTCCGGCACAGGTAGCCGGAGTACCTGAAATCGTTATGGTTACGCCACCAGCAACCCGCGGGAAAGAAGGGATCGATCCTTATATCCTGGTTGCCGCCGCTGAAGCGGGCGTGACGGAGATTTACCGTGTAGGAGGAGCCCAAGCGATTGCTGCACTGGCTTACGGAACAGATTCGATTGTACCCGTGGACAAAATTTGCGGTCCCGGCAATATTTATGTCGCGCTAGCTAAACGGGAAGTGTACGGGGTGGTCAATATCGACAGCATGGCAGGACCAAGTGAAATTGTCGTTCTGGCTGACGATACAGCAGAGCCGTCATACATTGCGGCAGATTTATTATCCCAGGCCGAGCATGATGAGATGGCATCGGCTGTGCTTATAACACCGTCTGAGTCACTTGCCAAGGCGGTGTCCACAGAGGTGGAGCGCCAGCTTGAATTGTTGCCGCGGCGTGATATCGCCCGTGCTTCTCTAGATAGCTACGGAGCCATTATTGTGACGGGTACGATGAAAGAGGGTATCGATCTGGTGAACCGTCTTGCACCGGAACATCTCGAAATTATGACCGAAGAGCCGATGGCACTTATGGGGCAGATTGAGAATGCGGGTGCAATTTTCCTAGGGGCATACAGCTCGGAGCCTGTAGGTGATTATTTTGCAGGACCGAACCATATCATTCCGACGAATGGAACGGCAAGATTTGCGTCGCCGGTTGATCTGGATGATTTTATTAAGAAGTCAAGCATGATTTATTACAGCAAGGAAGCGCTGCTCCGTGACGGTGAGACGATTATGGAGCTGGCACGGCGTGAAGGGTTTGAAGGCCATGCGCAGGCAATCGCTGTTCGGCTGGAGCAAGAGTCAAATACAGGGGGGCAATCATCGTGAGCAATTTTGAAGCAAAAGGGCGGACATCAAGTGTCAGCCGCACAACAAACGAAACCGACATTAAGCTGAAGTTTAACGTAGATGGGACTGGCGTGACCGAGCTGGAGACGGATGTTCCTTTTCTTAATCACATGCTGGATCTGTTCACTAAGCACGGACAATTTGATCTTAACGTGAAAGCGAATGGGGATATCGAGATTGACGACCATCATACGGTAGAGGACATCGGTATTTGCCTAGGTCAAGCTCTGCGTGAAGCGCTTGGTGACAAAAAAGGGATTAAGCGCTACGCAAGCGTGTTTGTGCCGATGGATGAAGCTTTAGCACAGGTGGTGGTTGATATTAGCAACCGCCCGCATTTTGAATATCGTGCGGCGTATCCATCGCAGCAAGTCGGTTCGTTCGATACAGAACTGGTGCAAGAGTTTCTGTGGAAGTTGGCACTTGAGGCACGGATAACGCTGCACGTCATTGTGCATTACGGACAGAACACGCACCATATGATTGAAGCGGTGTTCAAGGCACTGGGCCGTGCGCTAGACGAGGCGACAAGTATTGATCCGAGGGTGACGGGCGTTCCGTCGACAAAAGGAGTGCTGTAAGTCATGGCCATTGCGATTGTGGATTACGGCATGGGCAACCTGCACAGTGTAAGTAAAGCGGTAGAGCGGCTCGGTTATGAGCCGCTTGTCACCGGAGTAGACGAACAAATTTTGGCGGCAGACGGTATTATTTTACCTGGTGTTGGGGCGTTTGGTGATGCGATGGAGCATTTGCATGAAACAGGACTGGATGAAGTAATGAAGAAGGCTGCAGCATCGGGTACAACGCCGCTACTGGGTATTTGTCTTGGGATGCAGTTGTTGTTTAGTGAAAGTGAAGAGCACGGGCGCCATAAGGGACTGAATATTTTGCCGGGGTCGGTTATACGTTTCTCTGGCAGTGATTTTAAGGTGCCTCATATGGGTTGGAACAGCTTGCAGTTCAAGAATCCGGAACATCCGCTGTTTGCGGGGCTTGAGGAAGGGCATGTGTATTTTGTGCATTCATATCATGTCCTTCCTGAGGCGAAATCCCATCTGCTCGCAGTAACGGATTACGGCACGGAAGTGACAGCGATTGTTGGGCATGGCAACGTATATGGTATGCAATTTCACCCCGAGAAGAGCGGGGAGCTTGGCATGAGTCTGCTGCGTAACTTTTTGGGACTGACGAGATCGAAGACTGAATAAAAATAAGAAGTGGGGATGAATATGTCATCATTTATCATATATCCGGCAATTGATATTTTAGGAGGCAAGTGTGTCAGGCTCGTGCAAGGTGATTACAATCAGGAGACGGTTTACAATGATAGTCCGCTGAAAGTGGCACGTTCTTGGGAAGAACAAGGTGGAAAATTCATTCACTTGGTTGATCTTGATGGCGCTAAAGCTGGTCATCCCGTAAACGATGCGATCATCGGCGAGATTGCAGCAAAAATGAATGTACCGGTACAAGTGGGCGGTGGACTCCGTACGATTGCTGATGTAGAGCGCCTGTTATCAATCGGTGTAAGCCGGGTTATTATCGGAACCGCTGCGATTGAAGATCGCGCTTTTACAGAGGAAGTGCTTGGCAAATACGGCGACAAGGTCGCGATTGGTATTGACGCACGGAATGGCTTCGTTGCAACACGTGGATGGCTGGAAACATCCGAGGTGCAGGCTGAAGTGCTGGCGAAGGAGCTCGCTTCAAAAGGGGCAGAGACGTTTATATTTACAGATATTTCACGTGACGGTATGATGCAGGGCCCGAATGTGGAAGCGATTGTGTCACTGGCTAAGGCGAGTGGGCGTACAGTTATTGCTTCTGGCGGCGTGACCAAGCTTGATGATCTTAAGGCGCTTAGCAAGCATTATTCGGACGGTGTCGGAGGTGCTATTGTCGGTAAAGCTCTGTATACGGGTAGTATCGATTTGAGCGAAGCGGTAAGTGTCATTGGTTAGAGCGAAGAATAAAGGGAAGAGGGCGAGAGCATGCTGGCCAAACGAATTATTCCATGTTTGGACGTGAAGGACGGACGGGTTGTAAAAGGAGTTAATTTTGTCAATCTCCGTGATGCAGGAGATCCTGTGGAGCTTGCTGCGCTGTATGACCGGGAAGGAGCAGATGAATTGGTCTTTCTGGACATCTCGGCATCGGTTGAGGGTCGTGCCACGATGGAAGAGGTTGTACGGAGAACCGCAGGTGAAATTGCGATTCCGTTCACTGTTGGCGGCGGAATATCGTCAGTAGAAGATATGAAACGGATTTTGCGTGCGGGTGCGGACAAAATCGGTATTAATACTGCAGCGGTAAAGCAACCTGAGCTCATCTCTGCCGGTGCACGGCGCTTTGGCTCCCAATGTATCGTTGTCGCGGTAGACGCTAAATTCAATGACGTATGGGGCGAGTGGGAAGTATATACCCATGGTGGACGGACTCCGTCGGGGATGAAGGCGCTGGAATGGGTGAAACAGGCGGAGTCGCTTGGTGCAGGAGAAATATTGCTGACGAGTATGGACGCAGATGGCACGAAGGATGGTTTTGACATTGCACTTACGTCTGCTGTATCCAGTACAGTTGGCATCCCGGTTATTGCTTCGGGTGGTGCAGGGAAAGAGGATCATTTCTACGATGTATTTACCTCAGGCAAAGCGGATGCGGGACTTGCCGCGACAATTTTTCACTATAAGGAAATTGCCATACCGGATCTCAAACAGCACTTAAGACAAAAGGGAGTGGACATCAGATGAGTGAGGACATGAAGCTTGATCTATCGCTGGAGCAGATGATTGAACATATTCGCTGGGATGAAGCGGGATTGGTGCCTGCGATCATTCAGGACGGAGTAACTAAACAGGTACTTATGATGGCATATATGAATCGTGAATCAATGCGTCTTACGCTGGAAAGCGGAGAGACTTGGTTCTGGAGTCGTTCGCGCCAAGAGTTATGGCATAAAGGAGCCACATCCGGCAATATTCAATCCGTTGTTTCTCTAGCTTATGACTGTGATGGTGATACTCTATTGGTGCAAGTAAAACCTAAGGGCCCGGCATGTCACACTGGAGAAACGAGCTGTTTCTATAATGAAATTACAGTAGATGGGCAACCTAGCTTATCAGGTATAGAGGATACGATGGCCTTAAGCGACCGATTCGCTGTGATTGCAGAGCTGGAAGAGATCATCGCTAAACGTGAGGTAGAGCGTCCAGAAGGAGCTTATACAACTTACTTATTTGATAAGGGAGTTGATAAAATCCTTAAAAAAGTTGGTGAAGAAGCGTCGGAGACGATCATTGCGGCTAAAAACTGTGACAATGATGAGCTTCGTCTGGAGGTCAGTGACTTGATTTACCACTTGCTGGTTCTCCTGCAAGAGCGGAAACTGCCCCTTGATGATGTATTAGACGAGCTTAGCCGTCGCCATGAACGGCCTCGTCGCGATTAGGAGGCGTACGTTAGATGTACATTGACTATCATACCCACCATGCTCGTTGCGGTCACGCTATTGGGGAACTCGAGGAGTATGTAAAGCGGGGCATAGAGATGGGCTTGGATCAGATTGGGTTGTCCGACCATATGCCTCTCATCCATGTTAATCCTGAAGAGTATTATTCAGAGGTAGCAATGCCAATGGAGGAGCTGCCTCGTTATGTAGAGGAATGTTTAGCGCTTAAAGAGCGCTACAAAGATCAAATTGATGTTCGTGTTGGCCTTGAGGGCGATTATATCGAAGGATATGAACAACAGATCGAAAAGATCATACAAGCTTATCCGTGGGATTATGTCATCGGTTCTGTTCATTTTCTTGGAGAATGGGACATTACCGATTATCGCCAAACACATGGCTGGGAAGGGAAAGACCCCCTTCAGGTATATCGTCAGTATTATGATGCTGTTCAAAAAGCAGCTGAAAGCGGTCTGTATGATATCATGGGTCATCTAGATGTGATTAAGCGATTTGGGTTCGGCCCAGGTGTAGAACATGCTGAAGAAGTGATCGCTATAGAAAAAGCGGCCCTTGCTGCAGTTAGCCGAAGCGGGAAAGCAATGGAGCTTAATGCATCTGGTCTATCCAAACCGTGCGAAGAGATGTTCCCGAGTCGAAGAATGCTGGAGGAAGCAATTAAACTGGGCATTCCGCTTACGCTAGGATCGGATGCGCATCAGCCGCAGAAGCTAGGTGAACATTTGGATACGGCGCGAAGCCTGTTATCCGAGCTGGGAGTAGAGCAGGTAGCTACCTTCCAAAATCGGATCAGGAAAATGGTTCTTTTGAAAGAATAGGACGAACCGATGTATAATAGAAATAAGCACATAAGTAGTTAGAGAAGATATGGCTGTTTTCGTTACTGTGACATCCTCTTTAATAGAGCGGAGGTTACAAAGGCGGAGGCGGCCTGCTTTGGCGATAGCCCTTTTTTTGCTATCATGTACTATGAAAAATCTAATTCAATCATTTTCGGTATCCAGGAGGACCAAATGTATCATTCACTTCGATTGTTTGCTGGCTCATCTAATCCGAAGCTCGCTGAGAGCATTGGTGAGAAGCTAGGCGTTGGACTCGGAAAAATGAAAATTTCTCGCTTTCAGAGCGGTGAAATCTATGTTCATTACGAGGAAAGTATTCGGAACTGCGATGTATTTCTCGTCCAGTCATTCTCTCATCCCATTAATGAAATGTTCGTAGAGTTGCTAGTTATGATTGATGCAGCAAAACGCGCATCTGCTCGGACCGTGAACATTATCGTTCCTTACTATGGATATGCCCGGCAAGAGCGTAAGTCGGCACCAAGAGAGCCGATCTCGGCTAAAATGGTGGCGGATGTTCTAACGACAGCCGGCGCGAACCGCGTTATTACGATTGATCTTCATGCGCCTGCGATTCAAGGATTTTTTAATATTCCAGTTGATCACCTAACGGCATTAGATCTAATAACAGATTATTTGAAGAGCAAGCAGATCGAGAACCCGGTCATTGTCTCACCAGATGCTGGTCGTGCTACAACTGCTGAGAAGCTAGCTAATCGTTTGGGATCGCCGTTTGCGATTATGATCAAACAGCGTCCGGCACATAATGAATCTGTTATTACGCATGTTATTGGGGATGTAAAGGATCGAACACCGATTATTATCGAAGATTTGATTGATACAGGCTCGACGATCGTCCATGTGGTTGAAGGTTTAAAGGAGCGCGGTGCTAGAGATGCTATTGTGTGCGCAACTCATGGTGTATTCTCTGGTCAAGCACTTGAACGTCTAGACCATGCACATATCGAAGAATTGGTCATTACGGACTCTATTGCATTACCTGATAATCATAAGGAATTTGTAAAAGTATTGTCTGTTGCGCCTATGCTGGCACAGGCTACAAATATCATTACTGAAGGTGGATCTATAGCTACATTATTTAAAGATGCCGGGGTTTGACAACCGGTGTCTTTTTTCTGCAAATGCCGTTGTAACGTGTTATACTGTTGTGGATAGGAGCAAGTTAAAGGAGGTGTCTTGCTTCCGTGAATAGATATCAATCAGGGTCAGATGACCTTCACAATATTATACCTATCGAAATGAATGCTAACTTTTTCTTTGATCGTGCGGTTAAATCACTCGATCGTTACCAATATGACAAAGCACTGAAGTATTTTCGCAAAGCTGTTGAATATGAACCGGAGAATCCGGTGAATCATTGCAATATGGCGGGTATATTATCAGAGACGGGCGATTACGAAGGTTCGAACAAGGTGCTGCAGCATATTTTAGATAAAGTTGATTCTTCCATGACAGAATGTTATTTCTACATGGCAAACAACTACGCAAATATGGAGCTTTTCGAGCAGGCGGAAGAGGCACTGGTTACGTATCTGGAGGAGGACTCCAGTGGACAATTTATGGACGAGTCAGAAGAGTTGATGGAACTACTTCAATATGAACTGAACCGTCCCGCCAAGGTGAACCGCATCAAGAGCCGAGAAGGTATGGTCGAGCATGAGCGTGCTCGGGAGCTGCTTGAAGAAGGAAAGTTTGCACAGGCTGTAAAAATGCTTGAGGAGATTGTGGAAGATTGCCCCGATTTCCTTGCAGCACGGAATAACTTGGCGCTAGCCTACTATTACATGGGCAGATTCGCCAAGGCGAAGAAAACCATTGAAGAAGTGCTGGATCAGGAGCCAGGAAATTTGCACGGCTTGTGCAACTTGGCTATTTTCTTCCAACATGAGGGCAATTCGGAGCAGCGTAACCGGCTTGTAGAAATGCTTGCCGCTACGATACCGTTTCATCAGGAGCATGTGTTTAAACTTGCTACGACCATGGGGATCTTGGGAAAACACGAAGAGGCTTTTGGCCATTTTCGACGGTTACTGAAGGATGAAGAGTTCAGCAGTGACCCGAGTCTCTACCATTACACGGCAGTTGCAGCTTGCAACAGTGGTCTTTACGAGGTAGCGGGAAGATATTGGCGTCATGCCAAGAAGCTGGATCCGGAGTCGGTTATTCCGGATTTTTATCTCGCTCAGCTGCAGCAACGCAAAGAAACGGGTACGGCGGTAATGAAGGTTAGCTATCATTATCATCTTCCGTTTGAAGAGCAGTTTAAGCGGTGGGAGCATGATGGAGAAGTAATGACAGAGGAAGCGAAGCATAATCCTCTAATTCGTTCATCTTTCTTCTGGGCTCTGCGATATGGAGATCCTCACATTAAGCTGCAGGTCATCCGTACCCTCGAGCTCATTGCAGACGATGAAGTACAGCATGCGCTTCAAACTTTTTTGCAAGAGCCAGGTGAAGATGCAGCCTTGAAGGATGCAGCACGTCTTGTACTGCAGCAGCTTGAGAGCAAACCGATCCGGAACCAGGACCGTGAGAACGTGAAGAATGTAGAAGTATTGCCCGACTGGCATCCGACTTGGCAAGAAGTTTTAGATAAGGCTTCTCAAATGGTGGACAAACGTCCCGATCATTTCCGTAAACGGGAACTGGAGTCACTATGGTCAGAATTCCTGAGTAAACTGTATCCTGATATTCCGAATATTCGTAATATTTCAGGATGGGCAGCAGCCCTGGAATATATGACAGCCAAAATTCGTGGGCGAGCATATACGTATGAAGAAGTAGCGCTTCGATATGGTATTTCTTCGTCTACTGTACGACGTTATGCGCGTCAGATTGACCAAGTATGTGGTAATCAAGAGGAAGAGAATGGTGAATTCCGCCCTTTTACAGAAAATATTTAATAATAGGGTAAGATAAGAATACGTATAACTGACGATGCTAAAGGAGGCCTTCAATATGTACAAATCAATCGTAATCGGAACAGGACCAGCTGGTCTGACAGCAGCTATTTATTTGGCGCGTGCGAACATGAAACCACTCGTTATCGAGGGAATGCAACCTGGGGGCCAGCTAACTACAACAACCGAGGTAGAGAACTTCCCTGGGTTTCCGCAAGGTATTATGGGGCCAGAACTGATGGACAACATGCGTCAGCAAGCTGAGCGTTTCGGAGCTGAATTCAAAAGTGCTTGGGTTGAGTCCGTGGATTTCTCAGAGCGCCCATTCAAAGTGAAAGTAGAAGGTATGGGAGAACTGCTCGCTGAATCTGTTATCATTTCTACAGGGGCATCAGCTAAGTATCTTGGCATTCCTGGAGAACAGGAAAATGTCGGACGTGGAGTGAGCACATGCGCAACTTGTGACGGCTTCTTTTTCCGTAATAAAAAGATTATCGTTATCGGTGGCGGTGACTCTGCAATGGAAGAGGCTAGTTTCTTGACTCGCTTTGCTTCCAGCGTAACGCTGGTTCACCGTCGTGAGGAACTTCGCGCATCGAAGATCATGCAGGACCGTGCTCGTGAGAACGAGAAGGTGGAATGGGCACTTAACCGTACTCCGCTGGAAGTGGTCACAAGCGAAACCGGCGTTAAAGGACTGAAAGTCCGCAACAACGAAACGGGTGAGGAAGAACTCATCGAAGCGGAAGGTGTATTCGTAGCCATTGGACATACGCCAAATACGGCTTTCCTTGGTGGTCAGATTACAACCGACCCTACCGGATACATTCTCGTTAAACCAGGTACAACGGAGACGAATATTCCAGGTGTATTCGCATGTGGTGACGTACAGGATACCCGCTATCGCCAAGCGATTACAGCTGCAGGTTCCGGTTGTATGGCTGCGATGGATTGCGAGAAGTTCATTGAAGGAAATATGGTACATGACTGGAGCGAAACGCTCAGTAAGTAATAGTAATATTGCATTCAAAAGAGAAGCCGGCTTACCGGCTTCTCTTTTTGTGCTTGCTTATGGTTCCTATTTATCGTTCATGAAGAGCTTTATGGTACAATCTAAACAGACTTCTGAAACGGATATTAGAAGAAGCGGGGGCTTTGTTAGATGGATAAAGCGATCAGGTTTAGGGCAGCTATTACCGTGTTGTTCGGGTCTATAGGGATGGCACTAGTTATCCTTACGGTGTACATATTCAGAGAGGATAAGAACCATAGCAGCATTAATGGACTTATGTTTCTGACACTGTTATCACTGTTCTTTACAGTGGGACATATGGCAGCCCTATTTACAATGATTCGAAGAAAGCAAAGGGTAGAGCAATGATATTATATGAGCATAATCAACTAACCATTCGTCGTCTGGAAGAGGCTGATGCGACTCTACTTGTGAAGTGGCTAAGTGATCCCCAAGTGTTGGCTTATTATGAGGGTCGAGATCGTCCACATGATCTAGAGATGGTGAAAGAACGTTTTTTTGACGAGGATGAATCGAATAACCGTTGTATCATTCAATATGAAAGGCGGGATATCGGATATATCCAGTTTTATCGAATAACCGATGAGGAGCGGGATGAATACGGATATCGTGATGCGCCAGGGGCAATTTTCGGTATGGATCAATTTATTGGGGAAACATCGCTGTGGAATCGAGGAATTGGGAGTAAGCTGATCTCGTCCATGGTTCGTTATTTGATAGATCATGAAGGGGCAAAGCAAATTGTGATGGACCCTCAGGCCTGGAATGAACGGGCGCTCAGGGTATAAAAAGAAATATCTTCAGAGTCATGAATGGCACGAGGGTGAATATCGTGATTGCTGGATTATGGAGTATAGTGCTGAGTGAGGAGAGT
The DNA here is from genome assembly GCF_042666275.1 of Paenibacillus sp. GCM10028914. Lineage (NCBI taxonomy): Bacteria > Bacillati > Bacillota > Bacilli > Caryophanales > Paenibacillaceae > Paenibacillus > Paenibacillus sp. GCM10028914. Next base: position 270,791 of record NZ_JBHTFO010000009.1, on the reverse strand, counting down.
TGTTTTGAATAATTATATGAATAAAAATAAGCATTTACTAATTGTACTTGCACCGTTACTTTCAGGTTGGTTGTTAAACACGCTCATTATCTATTTGCCGTTCTTTGGGTCAATATCGATGTGGATACTAAACTTAGCCTTTGTACTGTTCTGGTTCTGGGGAGGTAGACAGTTTGCCAAGCTTTCTATAAAGAAGGTGTACAGTTATCTGCTGGGGAATGTTGTGTGGTTAGTATCTTTTCTGCTCTTCATCTGGCAGTTCATCTTTGTGGATGAAGCCTTTCGCAACATTGCACTAGCAGGTTTGTCCCAATATTATGTACTGTTTACGCTCATCATAGGGACACAGATTCACTTGAGCTATTCTACACAAATTAATACCACCGATGTTGTTATTATTTCATACATTGTAATGCTGGTGGTGTTCACGCTAGGGTTTATCTATCAAGCGGTTAGAGGAAAAAAATCTTCATAGCATCCCGTTCACGGCGATCGTCTCTTAGGTATGAACCTAGGCACGGTCGCCGTTTGTTATTTTCACCCTTCATGGAGCGGTGATTTATAAATCTTGAGATAGTCGCACCATGTCATACAGACGCATTCCGTTCTCGTGAATTTCTTCATCATAATGCCGAATGAAAAAATCCCGATCAATACTGGTCATCCGAAAGCCGCATTTCTGGTACAAGGCGAGTTGGACGATACCTGTGCTACCCGTTCCAACCTCGATGGTTGCAAACCCGAGAGACCGAGCAGACTGCACTGCATGGTTGACGAGCTGTTTGCCAATTCCTTGACCGTGAAAATCTTTATCTACAGCCACATTAACGAGCTCTACAATGCCCGGACGGGTTGGTAACAGCACGTACACCCCAACTATATCTTCTTCCAGTTCTGCGACATAGCACTGTCCACGTTGTATGTATTCCTGAACGTGATTTACAGAAGGATCGGCGAACAACAACAGTTTCATCGGAGGATCCTCGCCCATTCTAAGCAAGCGAATGTGAATGTTCATCTAATGTTACAGCTCCTTACATATATGTATTCCAAGCCATTGCAGGACTATTGTAACACGAAGAATCATAGTAGAAGCTTGAAAAAGCATGCAGTGGCGGAGCATGATCGACTGGGAAGCACAATAAATAGGTTGCAGCATATATTATTGGCAAGTCTGCTCCTGTCAAGGAGCACCGCTGAGCTGCCTATCCAGTGCTCCTGACAAGACAGTCTTAAGGGCAGTTTACTAGCAACGACATGATCTACGGTGTCTAGAACGGTTGCGGTTTCTGCAACGATTGACGTTTCTAACGCGACGTTTACGTGACTTATGCTTTTTTGGACAGCTTCTATGGGGATGATGGCTACCCGTCCGGTGACCATGAGAGTGGTGGCCGTGGGAGTGATTGCAGTGAGATTGGTTGTCGTCGTGAGGATGTTTACCATGAGACTGATTACCATGGGAATGGTTAGCGTCGGAATGAGTACCGTGAGATTTGTTGTCATGAGAACTGCTGTGCTGATTATTCTCTCTCTCGTCACGAGGGAAAGGCATCGGTCTGAAATAAAACATGCTTCATTCTCCTTTCCTGAACATATTGTTTTAGATAAACATTGTCTATCTGTTATATATATACGTCTCGTTTACGACAAAGGGACTGGTCAAATATAAGAGAGTTGCTCAAATCAGCATATGTCTACTATTCATAGGGAGGTAGTCTTGTGGGATTACCGGTTTACAAGGTGTTTATTGATGATAATGAATATGAGATTCTGAAAAGAGACATATGGTCTGATCGTTTCGTTCAAGCGTATATGCAGCAAGGGGGGAGGCGAATTCCAATTCGGATACGTTACCGGGGGGGACATACCCGGGAGTACCCTAAGAAATCCTACGAAATTCGCACATCACGTACAACTTATCATTTTAATGCCGAATATGATGATCCTTCGATGATTAGAAATGCGCTATCGTTCCGATTTTTCAATTCTATACATGTACCGAGTCCGGAGACCCGGCATTGTGTACTTAATATTAATAATAAAAATGCTGGTGTTTATTTGCAGATTGAAGCGGTAAAAGCGGCTTTTTTCCGTCGACGGGGAATTCCGGTACGAAGCATCATATATGCGGTTAATGATTATGCAGATTTTACAGATAAGAGGTTGAAGAAGAAGTCATTGTTCTCCGGATATAGCTTGATTCAAGGTAGTGAGCAGGATCGTACGAGGTTAACTCGCTTTATTCGAAACTTGCATGTCCATGAGGGAGAACAATTACAACAGTATCTGCATCGCCATCTCGACATAGAGAATTATTTACGCTGGCTATGCGGGGCTGTGTTAACGGGCAATTATGATGGATTTAATCAGAACTACACATTGTTCGAACATCGAACACGTAAGGTCTATTCGATCATACCGTGGGATTACGAGGGAACTTGGGGCAGGAACTGTTATGGGAAATTAGTGGATTCTAATCTCGTGAAAATAGAGGGGTACAACAAATTAACAGAAAAGGTATTATCATACCGAGCGTATCGGCAACAATATAAAGCTTTGCTTACCCATTTTTTGAATACGGAGTTTACGGTACATCGCCAACTACCGATTGTGTACCGGATGCATAACAATATTGCAAATGATGTATATATGGATCTGAATCAAAAATGGAGCCATCAATTGTTCAGCAGTGAACCGAATACGATTCGCTATTATATCGAAAGCAGGCGTCAGAATATTGCGGAGCAGCTGTGGAGATTAGATTCCTAATATGGTAATGGTATAATGTGGGTTTAATGATATAATATAGAGATACATTATAGATGAAACTGGAGGGAGAGTTCAATGAAGTTAAGAGAACTAGCTTTCTTGGCTATAAGAGTCCTGTCGATATATTTATTTATCTTAGGACTTAATCATCTTGTTAACCTTCTTGATTTTACAATACCGACATATCTACAAGTAATCGAGCACGATACTACTTACACAGAAGTCTTTCTTATCATTGGTATACCTACGTTTATTTTGTTATTATGCGGTGTTATTTTGTGGTTTTTCGCAGAAAAACTTTCAAAGTATATCGTACCCAGAAACTCGACTGAGGCTGATGGGACTTTTCGATCTAAAGATATAGAGGGATTTGTCTTGTCAGTCGTTGGACTGATTCTTGTGATTCTTTCATTCACTAGCCTCGCAAGAATAATCATGAATTATGTAAATATGATGAACCAAGATATTGGGTTCGACAGATTAGGATTTATTTATTCTTTAGTTGAACAAGGGATACGACTTCTATTAGGTATTATTTTATTGTTTAAGGCAGAAGGATTAGCTCAATTTCTAAGAAAGATAAGAAATCTGGGATTGAAAAACTCAAAGCAAGATAGTTGAGGAAGTCGTAATTGTAATCCAAGTGAAAAGAACGTACTTTCCTAAGCAAGGGAAGTGCGTTTTTTAATCTCAGTTCCGATTGGTACTTAACAAAGCGATTGGAGGATTGGATATGGCATATTCGATATTTCAGGATACGATGTCAGACATGAGCTTCACGGACATTCAGGCCAGCATCGATAAAGGGGCTATTGTATTACTGCCTACCGGCGTGATCGAGCAACAAGGTCCTCATTTACCAACAGCTTCGGACATTTATGTGAGTCACTTGATATGCCGAAAGATCAAAGATCAACTTCAAGAAGATGACATCGAATGTTTGATCGCACCTCCTTTTTATTGGGGGGTCAATCATATTACTGGTGCGTTTCCAGGATCTTTTACTTCAAGAAAAGAGACCGTAAAGAATGTGCTGTTCGATATATTTGAGTGCTTGAGCAGGTGGGGAGTGAAAAAAGTATTTATTGTAGATATTCATGGCGATCCGATGAATGGAGCCGCTTTATACGAAAGCATCGTAGCAGGCAGGGATAATTTAGGATTGGATGTCCGTTCAGTCATTTCTCACTGGATTGCTGAGGACCTCGGGATCCATCTGGAGAATGAAAATTTTCTGATCTACAATGTGGAAATGACTCCAGAGGATCTCCCCGCGCCTAAACAATATTTAGATATTCATGCGGGTGAAGGTTCAACTGCTCAAATGGTTAAGTTCTTCCCTGATTTGGTGAAATCTGAAGTAGCCCTGAAATTAGAACCTACCAATCTCAAATATGAAGATTTAAAAAAATGGCACCAAGGCGGCGAAACCGCCAGAAATATAACACCTCTCGGATATTTTGGCGCACCTGCAGACTTTGAAATGGAGGATGTAGATAACCTTAATTTAATAGATGGAATTAGCAAATTTGCAACCATTCGATTAAAAGAATATTTGAAGCGTTGAATATAAAGAAGACCCGGCAACCTGCCGGGCTTTCTTTTTTTACAATGATTTTCTCAAATACTCGACCCACTGCTCATAAAGTTCGGTCTCTGAACAATTGAATATCGCATGGAATCCGTTTATATTTCGTATCAATTTGTTTAGATCATCGATTCCATACTTCGAAATAATGAATTGGACGATCGTGTACGAGAGCTGAAATCCTTTCATTGTCCCGAAATCCCAAGTATCGTTATTCAACTCATGGAAGTATGGGACTCTACCCTGCTTAAGGACATCGGCTATGGAGCTTTTAATGAATTCTGATGACATTTGCTTCGATTCATATCCTCCAATACCTTGTCGGATCCATTTTGGAGCTGCGGGGTTAATATCACCTATCAACCACATTGCATACAGGTGAACGGTTGACATTAAAATCGAGTCATACGTGTGCTCAGGTCCCGGGTTCAGCGGAGAGACGATTTTTAATATGTTGTTCTCCATCGTTCCCATGAACCAGTTCGGTGCGTCATGCTCTCCCATAGCTTGATGGAATGTCTTGAGATCAGGATATATTTCAATCGTGATTTTTGAGCTGGGTACATGTTTGTATTTCTTATTTAGCTGCTCCACGTTTTCCTGAAGTTTGTTAAATAAGTCTTGGTGTACCTTGTTTGGACTTTCTTTTTGTGAATCTCCTAATTTATCTTTATTTACAATGGATATCATATTCTGAATAGACATAATGGCAATGTCACCCCATTCTTTTAATTCAACCCTTAATTTCTCCAACGTGCGATACAGTCGGTTCTTCACTGCACTTTCGCGCATGCCTGTAATTTCAGCTATATCTCCAAAGGTACAGTCCACGAAAAAGCGCAGCATAATGATCTGATTATCTAATGCGTTTAATTTCTTCAAAGCTGAACTAATATCAAATTGAATTTCAACATGCTTTGTAAAATCAAGAGAAATGAGATGCGATTCGTAGCCCGATAGATCAGAGCTGCTTTCAGGGGAACGGGATATTCTGCGATACTCATTTTTCAGTGTGTTTTGAGCAATTTTAAAGATCCATGTAAACATACTGGATTCCTGGTTAAAAGAATGAATATTTCTTAGCACTTTTATAAAAACCTGTTGTGTTAAGTCTTCTGCAGCCTCAGGGTTTACCTTGAATGAGAAGTACTTATGGATTTTCCCATAATACTGCTGAAAAATGTCTTCCATACGCTCTGTGCTGGCCTGCATATCCGGATATGCAGGGTGTTGTTTGTCATGAGCTCCTGACATGTGTGAACCTCCTCTTGACCTTACAATGTATTAGACACCGGGAATGGAGAAAAAGCCACGAAGAATTTTGAAATAGCATAGAAATGTAAAGATCGATAATGTTCTAAAACCATAAGTTGGCTTATACTAGATACAATTGAGAAATAATTTATCCGGATGGATATATTTATGAAATCGGAGGGAAGCCACACTTATGAAAGTGGTCATGGATTTAAAGAAAGAGGATTTTTGGTATTTTAATAAGTATGTCATGTTCAATATGCCTAAGTATAGAATCGCTATGATATTTAGTCTGCTGAGTATCCCGGTCTCTTGTATCATTATTTCGAAACTGCTCGGTTCCGGCTGGTTGTTCTCTATTATTACTGGGGCGATTATTGGTGGTTTGGCAGACGTCTTGTTCATATATCGAATCAAGAGCAGAACCATGAAAATGGTAGTAAAGATGAATGACGGCGTGGTCGGGGAGCATTTAATTGAAGTGAGTGAACAGGGGCTCTATGATGCTACAACCCGAGCGAAGTCACACTCTGCATGGGATGGTATTCATGACTTAAGGCAGGACAAGCACAGCATGTATATTTTTGTAAACAGCCTGCAGGCTACGATCATTCCAAAGAGATCTTTTGCAAACCAAGCTGAAGAGCAAGCTTTTATAAAGCTGGTTGAACAGTACACCAAGAAGCAATTTAAGTAGCCTTTTTGCAAAATACTAAAGACAGCATATCACTTCTATGGAATGTATAAGAACAGTTTGAAAGAAAGCCTGGCAAAGTGCCGGGCTTTTTTTTATGTTAAGGGTATGTAATATAATTTGCTTTTTGCAATATATATATTGCATTATGTCGTGTTATCGGTATAATGGGATTATCAGGAAGGAAATATTAACCAAATTGTGCCGGGGAGGAGCTTGATCATGAAATGGTTCAATAAAAATCAAGTAGAGGACGAACGCATCGTCCACATGAAGAACAAGATTTATAAAGAGGTTTACGTTCTGATTATGAGCATTTGTATGGTTTCTACGATTGTGAAAAGTTTTATGATGGAAGACTGGAAATCTTCTTTGCTGGAGCTTGTCATCGTTGTGTCAGGTGGATTATATTTTAGTGTCCGAAGTATTTTCCTCGGTATTTATTCGGATGAAGTAGAGGTGCATGACAGCAGAAGCAAGATCTCACTGAAAACTCGGAATTTGCTCTGGAGTATAGGGATTGTAGCTTTTGTTGCACTGTTCATTGGGATTCGGAATGCTATTCTGTATTCAGATGGCAGTTGGTCAAAGGGGCTATTGAACTTCTTTCTAATCAGTTCCGTAACGCTGTTGATGAGTGCTCCAATTTTTGTCGTAGGAAATTTGATTATTCACAAACTCGCTAATAAAGCGAGTCAGAAAATGTCCGGGAAAGATCCGCTGGATGAGTAGTAAGGGAACAGGTGATTGTGCATGAAGAATATCAAACTGAAGATGGCCCGGGTAGAGAAAGACCTTTCTCAAGAGGATTTGGCCAAAATTGTAGGCGTCTCAAGGCAAACGATCGGATTAATTGAACTTGGCAAATACAATCCGTCGCTTAGTTTATGTGTTGCCATATGCAAAGCGTTGTCTAGAACACTAAATGATTTATTTTGGGAGGAGGATTAAGGAGGTTGGCTTGATCATGCAACTTTATATTAAAGGAGATGAGTTCGAACCTATGTTGAAAAACAAAAGAGGACGAATGTTTACTGCATTTACGCTGACTGTTTCTATTATAGGAGGTACCTTGCTTACAGGCAGCAGCGCGTACGCCGCAGCAGAAGTAATTCAAGGAAGTGTGGCCGAAGTCCGTACATCAAGTGAAGCGATAGCCGAATGGGAGGCTTGGGCCAAAGATCATGCTTACAAGCTGGACACCATTCAGCCTGCGGACAGCAAGGCAGGGGCAGGACAGTTCAAGGACTTAGATATGCTGAAGCCTTTGCTTTATGATAAGCGAATTGTGTTTCTGGGGGAGAGTTCCCATGGCGTCAGTGAGTTTAACTTGGCAAAAACTCGGCTAATCCAATTCCTCCATCAGGAGATGGGGTACAATGTGCTGGCGTTTGAGAGCAGTTTGGGTAATACCTCACTGGCTTACGGCAAATCAGGTACCCAGAGCGCGGAGCAGACGATGAAAGATTCCATATTCGGTGTCTGGTGGACGAATGAGACGCTGCCATTATTCGAATATTTAAAAACAACCCAGAAGTCCGAACAGCCGTTGGCTTTTACCGGATTTGACATGCAGCTGCAGTCTCCCCTTCTGGATGGGGCTTGGTTGGAAGACGATAAGCTGGCCCTAAGGCTGCAAGAAGCAGAAGAGAAGCTATCGGAATTCTCTGCGGGAACGGATTTAAAAGCTTACCGGAAAGAGAAGAGTCAATTGATCCAGGTGTATAAGGATGTTCTGAAATCGACAAGATCAGAATCCAGCCAGGCATTACTGAAAAAGCTGTATCCTCACAATCCCCAGCTGCCTGTCCTTCTGGAGAGAAGTTTAAATGACCGGATTTCTGTTGCGAAGGAATATGTGGAAATATCCATTAAATCAAATACGGGCATGCCAGGGGGAGACTATACCTGGTTTCTTAAGTCGATGGAATGGCGTGATAAGGCCATGCTGGATAATCTGATGTGGCTAGCAACTGATGTATATCCAACTGAAAAGTTTATTGTTTGGGCGCATAATGACCATATCCGTAAAGCGCAAAGTGATGTGATGGGTTCACCATATCCTATTCAAATGATGGGTGAAATGCTTCCTGATGAATGGAAAACATACAGCTACGTGCTCGGACTGTACCCTGCAAGCGGAAAAACTGCGGATAACACAAGAAAAGTGCACGATGTACTCCCGTTGGAGCCTGGTTCTGTCGAATCGATTCTGTCAGCTGCAGGTGCACCTTATACATTCATTGATTTACGCTATCGTAACAACACGCGTGGAAACTCGTGGATGTTTGAGCCGCGATACACCTATAGCTGGGGCATGATTCCGGAAAGTCTGATTGCCCGTGATCAATATGATGGAATTCTGCTCATCGATGAGGTGAACCCACCTCAATACCTTAGTTCCTCCTCTTCCAAACCTGCAGAATAACTTTGTAAAATATTTCACAAATAAGCCTCAATATAACTCTCATTTTAGTTAAAAAATAAGATATGATGAAGTTGAGGAAAATATTAGGAGAAAATGATGTTTCCTCGACTAATCTGTATAGGGGATGGACTCTGTGAAAAAAGTATTCGTATTAGGTGGAACTGGATTTTTAGGTTATTTTACGATAAAAGAATTATTGAAACGCGGATATAAAGTATCCACTCTATCGTTACCTCCCATGCCGACAGAAGATCTTTTACCTAATGAAGTGGAGTGCAGGTTAGGAAACATCAATGAGATGACAGATGAAGAAGTTCTAGACTTGCTGAAAGGCGTGGATGGATTCGTATATGCCGCAGGAGCGGATGAACGTGTTGTACCGGATGCTCCGGCGGTGAAATTTTTCTATGAAGCGAATGTGCTGCCTACACAGCGCCTTGCCCGGTTAGCGAAGCAAGCGGGTGTAAAAAAATTCGTATTGTACGGCTCGTATTTTGCTCACTTTGCCGAAGTGTGGACGGATCTACCGCTGAAGGATAATGCTTATCCGCGCACTCGTTTGCTCCAAGAAGAGGTAGCATGCATGGAAGGTGAAGGTGCAATGGACGTTACAACGCTCCGTTTGCCTTATATTTTCGGCGTGATGCCAGGTCGAATGCCACTGTGGACGATGTTCGTGGATCGCGTTAAGGACCAAAAGGTTATTCCGGTTCTTGGTGGAGGGACAGCGATGGTAACTGCGCAGCAGGTGGCGGAAGCAACCATCGGAGCGATGGAGTATGGTGTGCATGGTGGGAAATACGCTATCTGCGGCATGAATATGAAGCATAGCGAATTTCACCAAATGGTGGCGGACGCGCTGGGCCAGACGGACAGCACCGTAACGGTGATGCCGCTAGAACAGATGAAGCCTGCTATGGAGAAACTGGATGCTGCAACTGCTGCAGCTGGTAAGGAGCATGGTATTCATATGAGTGTGGCTGTAGCTGCTCAGGACCGTGATGCCTATCTTGATCCAGCTGACACAATGCCAATTCTGAAATATAACGAAGACGATATTCGTGCATCGATTGTGGAAACACTACGTAAGTGTGTGCAAGGATAATTTCAACTAACATATATGTGATGAAGAAGAACCCGTGTGCTGGCACGGGTTCTTTGTTGTTGCAATCATGTATTAGAAGCACCCAAGGAGAAGAGTGGTTGTAATACCAATGCCATCTGAACGAATGCTCATGAACACTAATAATGGGTAAAGGACTGGGAGGGGAAATAAGTTGGAAATGGATCATACCCTAACTAATCTGCATAGGAGATGGACTTCATGAAGAATGTATTCGTATTAGGTGGGACTGGGTTCCTAGGTTATTTCACGGTTCAAGAATTATTGAAGAGAGGATATAAAGTATTAACGATATCACGGCATCCCATGCCAACAGAGGGTCTGTTACCTCCTGAAGTTGAGCATAGAGTAGGGAATATCAAGGATATGACAGATGAAGATATCATAGATATGCTAAGAGGCATGGATGGATTTGTATATGCAGCTGGAGCGGATGAACGGACGCTTCCTGAGGCTCCAGCGGTGAAATTTTTCTATGAAGAAAATGTACTGCCTACACAGCGTATAGCCAGGTTAGCGAAACGAGCAGGTGTGAAAAAGTTTGTATTACTGAGCTCGTACTTTGCACATTTTGCTGAGGAGTGGCCCGATATTCCCTTGAAGCATAATGCCTACCCTCGTTCTCGAATGCTGCAAGAGGAAATAGCATGTATGGAAGGCGAGGGGGGAATGGATGTTATGACGATCCGCTTACCTTATATTTTCGGCGTGATGCCAGGTCGAATGCCGCTGTGGACCATGTTTGTAGAACGGGTAAGAGGTCAAAAAGTTGTTCCCGTTCTGGGTGGAGGTACAGCGATGGTTACAGCGCGGCAGGTGGCGGAAGCGGCCATCGGGGCGCTGGAGTATGGTGAACATTGCGGCAAATATTCTATTTGTGGGATGAATATGAAATATAGCGAATTTTATCAAATGGTAGTGGATGCACTGGAACAAGAAGAGAGCACCGTCAAAGTTGTTCCTCTAGAGCAGATGAAGCCAGATATGGAGCGGATCGATTCAAAAAACGCCGAAGCGGGCAAAGAGCAGGGGGTTCATATGAGCATGATGGCAGAGATCCAAAACCGTGATGCCTATCTCAACCCCGCAGACACCATGCGAATCCTAAAATACAATGAAGATGATATTCGTGCCTCGATCAAGGAGACGCTTCAAAAGTGTATAGAAGGCTGAAGAAAGGACCCGTGCTTAGGTACGGGTTCTTTGCTGTGAAACTCAGAGCACAGGGGAAAGAGGAACGCATCATGTCATCGTTTGATGAGTGAAAAGTTACTTCGTCCTTTTTTGGAAAATTCAATATTGTGGACATTTCTATTGGATTATTTGCTACAATATGGAAGTATGAGAGAGGGTGATTGAAACTGAAGAGTAAAATTATATTTATTTCGGCCGCTATACTTGGGCTGATGCTCCTGCCTATTAATCATTTGGGGAACTCACTCGGTGATGATCTATTTCGATGGATTGGGGTATCTCCATGGACAAAAGAGAATAATAACGGGCTGCACTTACCGGTAGTAATCGGTTTTATATTATTGATATTTGGATCAATCGGCGTGGCAAACATCTACAAACCTCGTTATCCAAAAATCTCGAGCCGGCTTTTAATCGGCTATATCGTTTTTATTTATATTTTCCCCTTCTTGACGGAACAGATCTTCTTTCTTACGAAGTTTAATTCATCAGGTATTTCTTCGGTGGCTTTTTCTAAAAAAGACAGTGAGTGTAACTATTCTCCTGAAAATGAGCAGGTAAAAGCAGTTTGTACGCTTAATATATACAACTACGGTAAGCAGAAGTCAGTCACAATCCGGCCGATTATCAATCCGATGTATTCTCAGGTTGAGTTCAAGCCTAAGGAGGTTTCGCTAACTCCTCGATCCCAGAGAATTGTGAATGTAGTGTTTTATGGAGATCCGTTGGATGAGAGTAGCTCTCAAGGCTGGGTGAAAGAAATCGGAGCAGAAATCGAGGTAAATGGTGATAGGAAAACGTACAAATAGGGGGATTTAGATGATGAATCTGAACGGTAACAGATGGTTGATCTGGCAACTAGGTTTGAATGCTGTGTTATTATTTCTTTCCATTGTTATATTTGCGCTGCATCATGCTCGTTTCACACCGTCTAGTTTCGGATTTTTATATTTTCTCGCTATATTGTGTTACGCAGGCTTCGTTGTTGTTCTCATTACAGATCTAATTACATCGGCCACTAGACAGGTTCAAGGGCAAATTGTCCATAAGGAAGGTCGAACCATTCATATTAGTAGAACCGATGGGAAGCTGAAAAAGTATAAGGTTACGGTGCCTGAAGTGCTCCAGAGGCTTGAAAAAGGACAATTCGTAACGATGTCACTGAGCAAGCTTGCTCAAATTCCCCATTCAATCCACATTGTTGAGCCGCCGCCTCGTGAGCATGAAAACCTGCTTGAGGCACGGTAAGAGGGATGGGGGCTGCAGTTCGTTATGTAAGAATACTACTGCTGGCGCTTTCGTTGTTCTTCGTGTTCTTCTCCCCGGTGTCTGCAAAATGGGCATACCCTTTTGTCGTGAACGAAGGCAGTTTATTTGTTATTACAGAAGAGGTTGTAGACGAAGCCCTTCTTGGAGAAGTGGTCGGTAAAGTTACCAATCATTCAAGTGATGAGGCTGCTTACCATGGCGGTAACTTCTCTAATCAGTTTCCGAAAGGTACGAAATATTACGCGATTCAAGGGACTCCGAGTGAGGAAGCCATTGCAATTCGGACTAAAGAGGGTACATACATTAAAGCCATATATGAGGGTGAATACAATGGCGGAGATGAGTTTTATCTTGTTATTTTGAGATGGTTGTTGATTGCTATAGCGGTGATTGGCATTCCTGTCATGGTTACACGTCTAGTAAAGAGGCGTAAATCCTAGTCATTTTACATAAGAGGGGTGGAAGTCCTATTCATCGGCTTATCAATATACCGCTGCTCATGCTGTGGATGTCCTTACTAAACATCTCTTCCGTAAGCGCAAGCTGGGCCTATGAGTTTGTTGTCAACGATGGCAGGTCATTTATCGTCTCGGAAGAAGTCGTAAAAAAGACACTTGTAGGGGATGTGGTGGGAGAAGTTACATACCATTCCATGCAAGAGGGATCTTATAACGGTAACTTCTCAAATTCTTATCCAGTAGGAACGAAGTATTACGCTATCCAAGGATTATTGCCTAATGAAGCAATCGCTGTAAAATCGGATACAGGTGATTACTTGAAAGCCATCTATGATGGTGAATATGGTGGAAGTGATGATTCAATTCAGCCTAAACAGTATAGTCAAATAGCGGCTGATAATGGCAGAAAGGACTACAGTATTGTTCTTTTGTCCTTACTTTTGGCATCGTTTGTTGCGATGATTATTACGATCTCGGCTGCAGTTATTAAAAATCGAAGAGTATAGATTTGCAGTAAATTCTATCAAATTTCCAGTTAAAGCGAAGGAGTACATTTCTCTTTAGCGTCTGAGATGAATGAATGGCGTTATATATGAAGGAGGACATATTTTATGACCCAGTGGGAATATCGAACGGTTAAATATCAAACCGGTGGTTTTTTAGGTGGGAAAGTGAAAGAAGACGAGCTGGACGAATTATTGAACAAATATGGATATGAAGGCTGGGAACTGGTGTCATGTTTTGATACGAGTCAAACGCAGGGACAGTCGAGGGATGTCATTATGATATTCAAGCGGCAGGCCTACGTTGGAGCTTAAAGTTTAAAAGCTAAGGAGGAGATTTGGATGATTATTCGGGACACTGAACCGTATTTTGTTATGACTACGCAAGATGACCACGCGCATTTTTCAGGAGAAATAGCTCGGGGCTTCCGAGACGAATGGTTTTTGGACGAGAATTATAAGGATGACTGCTTGCTCGCTATTCGGGAGCATGACCGGAGCTGGATCCGGCTGGATGCCACGCCAGTATGGAATGACACCGCAACGTTTCCTTTTTCATTCATCGATCACCCGGTGCTGCCAAAGTTGGTTATGTATGAACTCGGGGTAGATGAAACAGAGGAGATGAGCGCATATGCTGCACTGCTCTGCAGCATGCACTATGCGTCATTCTTCAAGTCTATTCCGCAGGATGCTAAGTATGAAGCAGAGCTAGCATTTTATCACCGAGAGCTTGCTCGTCAGGCACGTCTGAAGGAGAAGCTGAACCACCCGGATGAAGTGATGATTAAAAGACACTTCCAGCTATTGCAATTATGTGACGATATTTCTTTATATGTCTGTATGAATCAGAAGGGTGTCTCGAAAGAGCAAGAGCATCCATGGTTTAAGCAAGGTTTTAATAGCTTGATAGAAGATCATAAATTTAATGCCGAATGGAGCAGCGAACATGAAGTTCAATTAACTCCTTCAATTCTGTTCGCACAAGAGTGGACGGCTACTTTACGATATAAAAATGTCCCCAAAAAGCGGGCGCATGAGATTGGAATCAATAAAGCTTATCAGGAATGTGATTGGACAGAGCTGAAGGTAACCTTTGTGTGAACTTGCTGTAGTAAATATCTACGCTGCTAAGGAGGACTTCATGACGTCATACCGAGGTTCGGATCAATACGATGAGAAAGCTTTTTTGGATAATTATTTGCAGCGGAGAAATTGGAATGAGAATGCTAATGACACACTCGAAAAGCCGATCATTTATGAAATGATGGGGGATGTGCAACGGCAATCGATACTGGATTTGGGCTGCGGTACAGCTATTTATGGTAATGAGCTGCTGGATTTGGGTGCTTTGCAATATACCGGGTTAGAAGGTTCTGCTCAGATGACCAAACTTGCGAGGCAGACGCTAAATAATCGGACCAATAGCCGTGTGATACATATGTTGTTAGAGGAATGGAACGCGCAGGAGACTGAATATGACAAGATCGTCTCAAGGCTTGTGCTGCACTATATTGAGGACATCGACAGACTGTTCGGCCGTGTATATCTTTCTTTAAAGCCAGGCGGTTATTTTGTGTTCTCGGTAGAGCATCCGGTTATGACATCCTCTTACGGTCTGACTAAGCCGGCGGGGCAGAAGCAGGACTGGACGGTAGATAATTACTTCATTACGGGCGACCGTGAACAGGAGTGGCTGGGAAGTACGGTGAAGAAGTTTCACCGGACGATCGAGGACTATTTTGGAGCGTTGAAGAGGGCAGGATTTCTGGTGGAAGAGGTCCGAGAATCGCGACCGGATGAACGATTCTTCAACAATCGGGAAACGTATGAACGAAGACAGAGAATTCCATTGTTTTTGATGATGAAAGGCTATAAAAGGAGGGGTTGTGAAGATAAAGCTGGTACTCCGTAACATAGGAGAGGAGTACCGGCTTTTTTTAGTACATAGAATTTCTTAGATCATAAGGAGCAGTAGATTGACACTCGGAAGCTTGAAGCCGTCAAGAATAGGAGGAGTGTGTGAGATGTCCATGATGGTAAGAATGCTATCGGAACAAGCTTACAAGGTGAACGGATTAAACATTCAGCATATACAAAATCAGAAATTCTGTGTATTTGATCTGGAAGCGACCGGCATTCAGGTAGAGACCGAGCGGATTATTCAGATCGGAGCGGTCTGTATGAATAAAGAAGGGCTGTTTCCGGAAGAAACCTTCAATACTTACGTTAAGCCAGCTAAGCCGATACCACAAGAGATTGAGACATTAACCGGCATATACAACGGTGATGTCGAACATGCACCGAGACTGAAGGAGGTATACGGATCTTTTTTAGATTTTGCGGATGGATGTATTCTTGTTACCCATGCAGGCTATGAGTTCGATCTACCGCTTCTTCAGCGGGAGTGTACCCGCCTTGGACTTACGGTTCCAGCCAATCCGTGCATCGATACCAAGGCATTGTTTACGTATCTTCATCCTGAAGTGCAGGACATTATCTCCACGGACTTTCTGCTGCATTACTATGGTCTGGACGGCAAAGGAATTCAAAGACATGATGCACTGGGAGACAGCCTACTGATCGGACAAATATTCCTAGAGATGCTTAGGGAGCTTGAGACTCGGAATATAGAGCACCTTGAATTTAACCAACCCCTCGTGGTCAAAAGATTTCAGCTTCCCCCATTAACCACAAAGCTTCAATCCAGCCAGTATTCCAAGCGTTTCCCTGCGCTTACCAGCCAGCAGCGAACTTTATTTTGGAGCATCATTGTTCTATTTCTGATTACGACTGCGCTCACCGGCCTGGTGGATATGATGACCTTTCGTCTAAATTGGAGTGGACATATATCGGGCAATGGAAACCCAGCCTTGTTAGTAGTGTTTATGTTGGTTCCCTTATATATGGTTCTTCTTTGTCTGGTAGGCATAGCCTCGTGGAGTTTCTTCCATGAGAAGATGAGAGACGGCTGGTATTCTAGTGGAAGCCTAGTCTTTTTGATCATAATGGCCGGGGTACTAGCATTGTTTGCATATGGATACTATATTCAAATCTTTAACAAGCTGGGCGGAGGACCTGATAATACGGATTCGGCCATTTTTCGTTTTGGACATTGGAATCAGTACACTAATACAGCTTACATCAACATTCTGACATACAGTCTGGGGCTGGTATTTTCCATGATCGCAGGTTATGCAGCAGCATTGGTAACGCGGAGGAAAGTCCGTTTTGAACAATCCATAAAAAAGAATTCGTAAAACAAATCCCCCGTGTCCATGTTCAAGGATACAGGGGATTTGGTATGTACTTCTAAGGATTGCCTCGGTTTATCTTAAATCCAACCCTTCTCCTCAGCGAGGGCAATGGCTTCAATCCGATTCTTGGCTCCGAGCTTCCCTAGCACTTCAGACATATAGTTGCGAACAGTTCCGTAGGACAGATGCAGCGTAGAGGCGATTTCACTTGAACTTTTTCCTGCAGCTGCTAGCTTTAGAATCTCACGTTCTCGCTCCGTCAGTGGATTGATGTCGCGTACTGTGCCAAAGACTAGCTCTGGCGACACCTCGCGTCTTCCTTCCATGACGCGCCTGATGGCTTCCGCTAAGCGTTCACTTGGCTCATCCTTGAGCAGGTAGCCCTGAGCGCCAGCCTGGACAGCACGCTCGAAGTAACCGGGACGGGCAAAGGTGGTGAGAATTATGATTCGGCATGGACTTTGCATCTGCTGCACTTCCTCCGCAACTTCAAGACCGCTCATTAGCGGCATTTCAATATCAAGCAGGCAAACGTCAGGCTTCAGCTGGGCAATGAGGGCGAGCGCTTCTTTACCATCTCCCGCTTGACCCACAACCTCAATGTCCTCCTCAAAATCCAGCAACAGAGCCAGCGCACCACGCAGCATGCGCTGGTCCTCGGCGATCAACACGCGGATGCTCAACTGACTTCATCCTCCTTCCGGTTCGTAATGACAATTGGCACTCGTACGGTGAGGAGGGTTCCTTTTGCCGCCGAGATTCTCATCGTCCCATCAACTAAGGCCAGTCGCTCAGCCATACCTTTTAGTCCATTTTTCTCTCTTGGTTGATTTCCCATATCGAACGAAGCCAAAGCTCCATTATCCTTTACCGACAGCTGCCACTCACCTTCGGTTTGCTCGAAGCTAATGTGACATTGTGAAGCGCCGCTGTGCTTCACAACGTTCGTTACTGCTTCTCGAAGGCAGAGGCTGAGAATGTTATGTGCAGTATCAGGAATGCCTTCAAACCGCGGATTACCTTCATGCGTCAGCTCAATATCCGCGCTTCGCAGAATGACCTGGGCTTCCTTTAATTCTTCAATAAGAGTCGCCGTCCGCATGTCGGATACGAGTTCGCGAACTTGGCGCAAGGCAGCACGAGAGGTATTCTGTATCTCACGAGCTTCAAGTCGCGCCTGCTCGACATTAACGTCAACGAGTTTCTCCACGAGCTGGCTCTTAAGTGTGATAAGTGAGAGGGTGTGGCCGAGGGTATCGTGTAAATCCCTTGCAATTCGCATCCGTTCTTCGCCTTTAATGAGATTATGAATTTGTTCATTCGCTTGCGCGAGCTTCTTCTCCAGCTCCTGCCGGCTGATCATGGACCGTATGCCGAAAGGAGACAACAGCATGATGACCAGGAAGGGAAACGTATATAAGAGATCAGAATTCCAGATTTCTTTTAAATGGTATACAAGCGGGGATATCTCAACCACAACGAACAATAAATAGGCTGTCATGAATTTCTTTTTGTCTGTATACCAGCCGATAAAATTAGCTGTGAAAAAGCCCATTAACAAGTAAGAGCTGCTATAGCCCAAGCAGAATATAAGAATAATGAGCATTTGGAGCAGGAGCCAAGGGAAGAAAGAGCGTTTCCCCTCAGCGAAGTATAGCTGTCTATAGGTCACAAAAAACAATCCTACCATCGCATACCCAATATAAAGCTTCCAGCCTGTTTCATAAGAAATTAAATTATAGATTGGCAAGCTTAGATAAACGAGCCACAAATATGGGAAGAACCCTAAATGACGCGGAAACATTTGAAACTGAAACCTCTTCATCCACCATCATCCTTACGCTGCTTGTTGTTTTTTTCGAATATAGGTGGATATTACCATAAACAACACTAAATATCCTGCTAATAATAGAATCGATTTTAATTCTGGCATGTTACCACGGATGATCTCCCAACCTCCGCTTGCAAAATGATATGAAGGCAGCCACTCCCCAATCACTCGAAGGAATGAAGGCAGGATTTCCATCGGCATCCACATGCCGCCCATGATCGCAAGCGCTAAATAGATGCCGTTGCTAACACCACTCGCTGTTTCCACGCGCTTCATCGCTCCTACCAGTGTACCAACAGCAAGGAATGGGGCAGAGGCAAGCATGATCCACAGCCCGCTTGTAATCCATTGCCAGGCAGGCATATGAACACCATTAATTAGATAGCCCGCAGCAAAAATTACGATAATGGAGAGCAGATGCATGACAGACTGTCCGAACATCTTCCCCATAAAATATACGCTTCCCGGAAGCGGCGTTACTCTCATATAGACAGACCAGCCTAAGGTCCGTTCCTGTACGAGCCTAATGCCCATGGACATAATAGCCGAACCCATGACACTGAAAGTTGTCATTGAAATCAAGTAATGCGCCTGCCATATAGATGCATCCGGCATTCCGGTATCGACAACCCGAGTGAAGATGAAATAGAACAAGATCGGCATAGCTAGGGACCAGAATATGAAATACGGATTGCGCACAATACGCAGCAGCTCCATTTTGCATTGTAGAGTAATCAGTCGTCCTGTCATGATTATACGGCCTCCTCTTGTCTTTGGGTCAGCTGATCAAAAGCCTCATCCAGACTGCCCTGTTCTACTTTTACATCACGGACCGCGAGCTCTTCGCGGAAGATGACTCCAAGCACCTGATCCGTATTCACTGTCACCACATGCAGCCTGCCCTCGAGCTCAAATATTTCCGTTACACCAGTGAGTTGATACAGGCGCTCCTTAATGATGCTCTGATCAGCTTCCACTACAAAAGAGACCAAACGCCGCGTCAGCTTGGCTTTAATGTCCCCGGGCTTACCGTCTGCGGCCACGGTGCCGTTGTGAAACAGAATGATTCGGTCCGCCATATCGTCTGCTTCCTGCAGATAGTGGGTGGTGAAGAGGATGGTCTTGCCCTGATTAGCCATTTGTCTGACGGTTCGCCAGAACAGACGGCGGGCAGTCGTGTCCAAGCCGACTGTAGGTTCATCGAAAAATAACAGTTCCGGATTACCGGCAAGTGCCAGTGCGAAACTCAGTTTCCTTTTCTGTCCGCCAGACATCTTGGTTGCTCGCTTATTCAGCTCTTCCTCTGTCAGCCCCGTCAGCTGAATCAGCTCTGTCATCTCCATAGGATTGGGATAATAGCCGCGAATAAGCGTGATGATCTCTCGAGCTTTTAGCCCATCCATAACACTGACCTCTTGCAGCATCGCTCCAATCCTTTCCTTAACTTGACGATCCTTAGGATTTCGGCCGAACAGCCGGACATCTCCCGCGGTAGGGTCGCTTAGTCCAAGCATCATCGATATTGCCGTTGTTTTGCCTGCTCCATTAGGGCCTAGAATCGCCGTGATAGAACCTTTCTCAATGCTGAATGAAATATGATTTACTGCTTTTTTGGCTCCGTATGTTTTTGTGACTTGCATAAGCTCCACGATGGGGCTGCTAACTTGGTTGGCCATGATCCCCGCACCTCCACTTGATTTCTTTGGTTTTATCTTATCGTTAGCAGGACTTGGTAGTTAGTAAATGTTGTCATGAGTTCGAGATGACAATTGTCATGAATGAGCATGAATCGATTCCAGTCTGAGCAAAATAAAAGCGCCGCTGACGGCACAATTCGGATATTTCCGTTTATACCCTGCCAAATAGTGTAATTACCTTATATACGTTTATAGATGTCCGGTATATATCCCGATATATCACCGGGCATTTTTATAAGAACAGGAGGCGAAAGCAGATGTATGAGGATTTGAGGGGGAAATCTGTAATTGTCACAGGGGCATCGTCAGGGATCGGCAAAGCCATTGCTTTAAGGTTTGGCCGTGAGCAGGCTCATGTTGTTCTGAATTACAACAGTAACAACAAGCCTATTCAGGCCATGGTTGAAGAGATTGAGTCTTATGGAGGCAAAGCGGTCGGCGTTCAGGGGGATGTGTCTGAGGAAGAAAGTGTGCAGGCTCTTATTCAGGCAGCGCATGACAACTTCGGTTCACTTGATGTCATGGTCAACAACGCTGGTATTGAAAATGAAGTTCCTTCGGAAAAGTTGTCTCTTGAGGATTGGAAAAAAGTTATCGACGTGAACTTAACAGGAGCCTTTCTTGGCTCGCGAGAAGCGATTAATTATATGTTGGAGAATGATATCAAAGGGACGGTTATTAATATGTCGAGCGTGCACGAAGTCATTCCATGGCCTCATTTCGTGCACTATGCCGCAAGCAAGGGCGGGGTGAAGCTTATGACAGAGACCTTGGCGCTTGAATTCGCACCTAAGGGGATACGGGTGAACAATATCGGACCAGGTGCGATTTATACGCCGATTAATGAAGAGAAATTTCAAGATCCTGAAGCCCGGGCGAGTGTGGAGTCCATGATTCCGATGGGGTACATCGGTAAGCCGGAAGAAATCGCGTCCGTTGCAGCCTGGCTTGCCTCGTCGGAAGCCAGCTACGTCACGGGCATCACCCTCTTCGCTGATGGCGGCATGACGAAGTACCCGTCGTTCCAGGGAGGCCGGGGATAGATCGTAGGATTTGCTACAACTAGACAGGAAAGGAGCATACAGGTGAAAAAGGCTTGGTGGAAAGAAAGCGTAGTGTATCAGATTTACCCGATTAGCTTTAAAGATTCGGATGGCGACGGCATAGGAGATCTGCGCGGCGTTATATCTAAACTGGATTATTTACAGTACTTAGGCGTCAATGTTATATGGCTGTGTCCGATCTATAAATCACCGGGCCATGATAACGGTTATGACATCAGTGATTACTGCGCCATCAAGGAACAATTCGGAACAATGGAGGATTTTGATGAGCTTCTTGCAGAAGCACATAAACGGGATATGAAAATTATGATGGATCTCGTGCTGAATCATACATCAGACGAGCATCCGTGGTTTCTGGAATCGAGGTCATCCAAAGATAATCCGAAACGTGACTATTATATATGGCGTAAGGGCAAAAATGGCCTATATCCAAACAACTGGGAGTCTTATTTCAGCGGTTCTGTATGGGAGTATGACGCGAAGACAGATGAATTCTACATGCATCTTTATGCCAAGCAGCAGCCGGATCTGAACTGGGAGAACGAGGCGATGGTCGAGGAATTGTACAAAATGATCCGCTGGTGGCTCGCTAAAGGCGTGGATGGATTCCGTTTTGACGCCATAGCACATATTGTGAAAGCTGTAGGGCTGCCGGATGCCGATAACCCGGATAACCTGCCAGTAGTACAGGCATATCAGTTCTTTTCTAACCTGGATAAAGTGCATGATATGCTCAAAAAGTTGAATGAGCAGGTTCTGTTCGAGTTTGACATAATGACGGTTGGCGAGACATCAGGTCTTGGGCCAGAGCAGGCACTTGATTATGTAGGTGAGGATCGCAATGAGCTGGATATGGTGTTCCAATTCGAGCATATGTACCTGGATGCCGGCTCCAGTGGTACAGGAAAATGGGACATCCGCTCTTGGACACTGCTCGAATTGAAGAAAATCATGAGCAGCTGGCAGACCGTACTGCACGGCAGAGGATGGAACGCGAACTATTTGAGCAATCATGACCAGCCAAGGCCGGTATCGCGGTTCGGTAATGATGGAGAGTACCGAGAAGAGTCTGCCAAAATGTTGGCGACATTTATGCATATGCTGCAAGGAACTCCTTATATTTATCAAGGTGAAGAGATCGGCATGACTAACGTGGTATTTGACTCTATTGACGACTACCGGGATGTTGAGACCTTGAACTACTATGAGCAATCGAGACTCAGAGGGCAGCCGGAGGAAGTCACAATGAACGCTATTCACAAGAAAAGCCGTGATAATGCGCGTACACCTATGCAGTGGGACGATGGTCCAAATGCCGGCTTTACAGAAGGTGAACCTTGGATCAAGGTGAACAAGAACTACAAGGACGTTAATGTGAAGCAGGCGCTGGCCGATCCGAATTCTATTTTTCACTATTATCGGAAGCTGATCTCGATCCGGAAGCAATGCGAGGCAATCGTCTATGGGGACTATACGCTGCTGCTCCCGCTGGATACGGAGATTTACGCGTTTGTGCGGAGTGTTGAGCATGAGAAGCTACTGGTGATATTGAACTTTTTTGATAAGACGCCTGTGTTCGATTGGCCGGAGGATTTAAGAACAGATGAGAAGAAGCTGATGATCTCGAATTACGAACCTGCTGAGGGGGAAGATGTATATCACTTAACCTTAAGACCGTACGAGGCGAGGGTATATTTGCTTGAAGGGGATTGCGTGAAGCCTTGATCGGCCGAAAGAGGAATGCAAATGTCATGTGAAACAATTTCCATACTATGGAGTAGTCCCTGTACCGAATAGCTTTCAGCTCTGCTTCCGACTTCGGGGAGCGGGGCTTTTTATCTGATCTTTAAGAGTAATGGATATTCTATGATTTACAATTTTATGTAATATAGAAAGAATGGATTATACGAATGTCAGTAAGTGAACACGCTATCATTTTCTGTGCTAGTCTGATTACAAAGTTTGGATGGTTGGAAGCGCTGGAAGCTGTGTTTATAAGGCTTTTATGGTGTTGCAAGAGGGCACTTCCTACCCTCGCCTTCTCTTGACCGATGGGGTGCCTTCAATTATAGTTGGTACAGTAGGAGCATTCTATTATAGAAGGAAAAAGGTGGCTTTTAACATGTCTGAGAACATCTACGTTGGTGTCGATTTAGGCGGAACCGCGATCAAAGTCGGAATCTGCAATCAAGAGGGTCAGCTACTACAAACATATGAGGGACCGACGGAAACGTCCAAGGGCGTTGATACGGTAATCGGCAACATTGAGAAGTATGTACGTCACATTGTGGAGCAATCCCCATATAGCTGGGATCAGCTTGCGGGTGTGGGAGCAGGTGTTGCGGGCTTTACGAATATCCGCGAAGGAATCATTATTTTGGCACCTAACGTAGGTTTTAAAGATGTGCCAATTCGTGCACTGCTTGAGGAACGACTTGGTAAGCCAGTTAAAATAGATAACGATGCAAACGTCGCTGCTTTGGGTGAAGCTTGGAGCGGTGCAGGGCGCGGTGTTGACAATTGTGTCTGCTACACACTCGGTACAGGAGTTGGCGGCGGTATTATTGTGAACGGAAAGATTTATCAAGGATCTGCCGGCATGGCTGGAGAGCTGGGACATATTACGGTTGTTCCTGACTTGGAAGCAATCCAATGCGGATGTGGCAAAATGGGATGTCTTGAGACCGTTTCTTCGGCAACAGGCATTATTCGTATGGCAAAGGACGCTGTTGAGCGTGGAGATCGCACTTCCTTAGCTCTTGTAGGCAATATTGCTGCTAAAGAAGTGTTTGATGCGGCAAAAGCAGGAGACGAAGTGGCACTGCGTATTGTAAAACGTGCTGCCTATTACCTCGGAAAATCCATGGCGTCTGTTGCGGCTGTATTAAACCCGGAAGTGTTTATTATTGGCGGCGGTGTTTCTAAAGCTGGCGATATTCTGTTTGATGAAGTTCGCGCCGTGTTTACCAAATTGACACCAGAACCACTGCAGCGTGGTGTGCGTATCGTTGCTGCAGAGCTTGGCAATGACGCTGGAGTCGTGGGTGCAGCGGGTCTGCATCTCCGTTCTTAATTCACCTAAATGGCTGTGACTTAAACTTATAAGGGAGGGGAAGCTGATGCTGGAAGCAGCGGATCGCGGCACCACAACATCAATGGCCACCCTAATCATCATTACCGGTATGTCGGGAGCCGGCAAGACTTTGGCCGTACAAAGCCTGGAGGATCTCGGATTCTTCTGTGTCGATAACCTGCCACCTGTTCTCATTCCTAAATTTGCGGAGCTGATTGAACAGTCCAAGGGTAAGATTGGTAAGGTTGCGCTGGTCATCGACCTGCGTGGTCGTGAATTCTTCACTGCATTATCAGAATCACTCAATTATATTAAGGATCATTTCACCATCCATAGTGAAATTTTGTTCTTGGATGCTACGGATTCGGTACTCGTTCAGCGCTATAAAGAAAGCCGGCGGCGTCATCCGCTGGCTCCTGAGGGAATGCCACTTGATGGAATTCGCTTGGAGCGTAAGATGCTGGATGAGTTGAAAAATTCGGCGACACAGGTTATCGATACGAGCAGTATGAAGCCAGCTAGGCTTAAAGAGAAAATTATTTCTCGGTTTACCCATTTGGAAACCAATACATTGTCGGTGAACATTACATCTTTTGGATTCAAATATGGAATTCCGATTGACGCTGACCTGGTATTTGATGTTCGCTTTTTACCTAATCCCCACTATGTGGAGCATCTGCGGCCAAATACAGGACAAAACAGCGATGTATATGAATATGTAATGAAATGGCCAGAAACCCAGTCATTTTTGACCAAGTTACTTGATATGCTTCATTTTCTTATTCCGCAGTATCGGAAAGAAGGGAAAAGCCAAGTTATTATTGGTATTGGTTGTACTGGCGGTAAGCACCGTTCCGTGGCCATTGCAGAATATCTTGGCAAGATGCTTGGCGTAAGTGAAACAGAATCTGTATCGGTCAGCCACCGCGATTCTGAACGGGATCGGCACTAATAGAGGGAAGTGATAAACGTGGCTGAACAAGCTAGGAAGCGCCCTCGCATTGTCGTGATGGGTGGAGGAACAGGGCTATCCGTCATGCTGCGCGGCTTGAAGGAGAAGCCTCTGGACATTACGGCAATTGTAACCGTCGCGGACGACGGGGGCAGTTCAGGGATTTTAAGAAGTGAACTGCAAATGCCTCCTCCGGGAGATATTCGAAATGTACTAACAGCGCTCGCTGATGTCGAGCCGCTGTTATCAGATATATTGAAGTACCGCTTCAGCACCGGCTCAGGACTGGCGGGGCATAGCCTCGGCAATTTAATCCTGGCTGCCATGACGGATATGCACGGTGATTTTGTCACGGCGGTTAAGGAGATGAGTCGGGTTTTTGTTGTTCGCGGACAGGTGCTGCCTGCTGCAGGTGAAGCTGTTATTCTGCATGCTGAAATGGAGGATGGCACGATTGTGACCGGCGAATCCAAAATTCCAGAGGCAGGACGCCGGATTAAGCGAATATACCTTGAACCTGAGAATGTGGAGCCGCTTCCGGAAGCACTGGAGGCTATCCAGCAAGCCGATGCAATATTGATCGGTCCGGGCAGTTTGTATACGAGTATTCTGCCCAATTTGCTTGTTCCTAAGCTTGCAGAGGCGATTGTTTCTTCTGAAGCGATCAAAATGTTTGTATGTAATGTTATGACCCAGCCTGGTGAAACCGATAATTACACCGTAAGTGACCATTTGCAGGCTGTATATGATCATATTGGTCTTCACTTGTTTGATTATGTGATTGTGAATGACGGCGAAATCCCGCCACAAGTACAGGATAAATACGCCGAAAAAGGGGCGAAGCCTGTGCAGCTTGACCGGGATGAGGTAGAGAGCCAGGGATATAAGCTAATTGCAGATAAGCTAGTGTTGTTCCGTACGTACTTGCGGCATGATGCCGACAAGCTCAGCAATCATATTTTCCAATTGGTGCAAGATTGGATTTCAAGAAAGAGGTGAGACCCTTGTCCTTTGCGGCACAAACCAAAAAAGAACTAACCATGGTCGAAGGCCAGAGCTGTTGCGAAAAAGCCGAGCTATCCGCTTTGATCCGAATGAACGGATCCGTTCAGGTTTCGAGCAAAAAAGTAGTACTGGACATATCGACGGAAAATGCCGCGATCGCAAGGCGCATTTATTCCTTAATTAAGAAGCATTTCCAGGCACATACTGAGCTTTTAGTGCGTAAAAAAATGCGTTTGAAGAAAAATAACGTTTATATCGTCCGCATCCCAGCCCGCGTCCAAGAAATACTGAAAGAGCTCCGGATTGTATCCGAAGGGTTTTTATTTCTACCGCGGATTGATGATGAGATCGTACGAAAGAACTGCTGTAAACGGGCTTATCTTCGAGGAGCCTTTATGGCAGGGGGTTCAGTTAACAATCCTGAAGGATCGTCATACCATCTGGAAATTGCCTCGATGTATGAAGAGCATTGCCAAGCACTGGTCGAGCTCGCGAATGAATTTCATCTGAATGCTCGCTGTATTGAGCGGAAGAAGGGATTTATTTTCTACATCAAGGAAGGCGAGAAGATTATTGAATTCCTCAACCTGATCGGTGCGCATCAAGCTTTATTCAAGTTTGAGGATGTTCGTATCATGCGTGATATGCGTAACTCCGTTAACCGGATTGTGAACTGTGAGACCGCGAACCTCAACAAGACAATCGGAGCTGCAGTAAGGCAGATTGAGAATATTAAGCTGCTTCAGCGGGAAGTGGGTCTGGAAAGCTTACCGGATAAACTCCGGGAAGTGGCGGAAATTCGTCTTGCTCATCCAGACATGAACCTGAAAGAAGTCGGCGAATTATTAAAGGGTACAGTTAGTAAATCGGGGGTTAATCATCGTCTACGCAAAATTGATGAGCTTGCTGAAAAGATCAGAAATAGGTAAGTTTTTTTGACCCTAGTGTCCTTTATGTTAAAATGGTATAATATTAAAAATAACACAGCATATGAATGTTTTGAGATTTGATAAAAGGGGGTAAACTTTACATGACAAAGCACCCAGTAGTCGTTCGCTTAAAAACGGGGTTACATGCGAGACCGGCAGCGCTTTTCGTTCAAGAAGCGAATAAATACTCGTCTGAAATTTTCGTGGAAAAAGATGATAAAAAAGTAAACGCAAAAAGTATCATGGGAATTATGAGCCTTGCTATTAGCTCAGGTACTGAAGTTTACATTAGTGCTGAAGGCGCTGACGCTGAGCAAGCGGTTACCTCTTTAGTGAACTTGGTTAGCAAAGAGGAATTGGAAAACCAATAATAATTAGAAAAAGTCTTGTTAATCAAGGCTTTTTTTAATACATAAATATACAGACCAGAGGGGGATATAGTCCGCCTCTTTTTTGTTTCTGCATAAAAAGCTGTTGTTTAACTTCAGTTTAAGTTCTTGCTGTACTCTTTCTGTAGATCATAAGAGGAGAAGGGGAGAAAGACAATGAATATAAATGATCAAACTCTGAGTGAAATAAACGCTCAACAGCACACAGAGGGCAGTAACAAGCCCAGCTCAAAAGCGTTCTTTCGTCTGATGAAGGAGACAAAACCGCCGAAGCTACTACTCATCGTAGCCATACTGCTCAGTGTGATTTCAACATTGGTCGGACTTGTGATTCCGATGTTTACGAAAAGCTTAGTGGATGGGTTCTCTTTAACAGATATGAACCGCTCGCATATCATTGGGCTTGGTATTGCGTTTATTTTACAGACAGTTGCCTCCGGATTTTCGATATTTCTGCTGAGTTATACGGGACAGAAGATGGTCGCATCTCTGCGAGAGCGGTTGTGGAAAAAGCTGCTTGTACTGCCGATTCGGTATTTCGACCAGAACCGTTCAGGAGAATCAGTCAGCCGGATGACGAATGATACAGGTGTGATTAAAAGTCTGATCTCAGACCATTTAGCTGGGTTTTTCAGTGGAATTATATCGATTATCGGATCTATTGGAGTACTGTTGTATCTGAACTGGCAGATGACCCTGACTATGTTTATTGTCATTCCGATCGCAGCGCTCATTCTTGTCCCTCTGGGGAAAAAGATGTACAAAATCTCGCTTGGCATGCAAGATGAGACTGCCGCTTTTACAGCAAATATCAGTCAAGTGCTGTCAGAGATCCGCTTGGTTAAAGCCTCTAATGCGGAGGAAAAGGAATATGAAAATGGTCATAAGGGCATTACAAACCTGCTGAATTTCGGCATTAAGGAAGGTGTGGTTTCGGCATGGATTGCACCCCTGATGTCTTTTGTGCTGATGATGTTATTGGTTGTTGTCATCGGTTATGGTGGTTTGCAGGTATCGACGGGTGCATTAACCGCAGGTGAACTCGTTGCATTTATTTTGTATTTGATTCAAATTGTGATGCCAATGACGCAGTTGACCACCTTTTTCACTCAACTTCAGAAGGCTAAAGGAGCCACAGAGCGAATCCTTCAAACATTGGATGCAGAAGAGGAATCCCTTACAAGTGGTATGGATGTTGTGAACACGAATCAGCAAGTTTCGATTGAGAATCTGACTTTTGGTTACAAGCCGGATGAACCGGTATTAAAAGATATCAGCTTTCAGATGAAGCCTGGAACCGTAACTGCAGTCGTGGGTCCAAGTGGAGGCGGAAAAACAACGCTGTTCTCGATGCTGGAACGATTCTATCTACCACAGAAAGGACATATTAGGCTTGGTCAGGCCGCAATCGATACGTTTTCCTTACGTTCCTGGCGCGGATTAATCGGTTATGTATCTCAGGAAAGTCCGATGATTGCAGGCACGATTCGAGAGAACTTATGTTATGGAACAGATCGTGATATAAGTGAAGCAGAAGTTCGAAGAGCAGCGGAAATGGCTTATGCTGACGGATTTATTGATGAATTGCCGAACGGCTTTGATACGGATGTGGGCGAGCGAGGTGTGAAGCTTTCTGGTGGACAACGTCAGCGGATTGCGATTGCAAGAGCTCTTTTGCGAGATCCTAAAATTTTGATGTTAGATGAAGCAACCTCGAGTCTCGATAGCCATTCGGAGATTGAGGTGCAGAAAGCGCTGAAGAATCTGATGGCAGGAAGAACAACGATTGTGATTGCACATCGATTATCTACTGTGGTGGGAGCAGACCAAATTATATTTATTGAAAAGGGAACATTAACGGGTCGTGGAACACACGAGGAATTGATTAAGCAGCATGATATGTACAGAGAATTTGCAACACAGCAGCTGCAGATCAATGATGCGATAGAGGTATAGGCGTACAATTTTGTTGATCAAGAAAGAAGGGAGATTCATGGCAAAAATACTGGTAGTGGATGATGATCCGAACATTCGGGAGCTTGTGAGGGTGTTTTTGGAGGAGGCTGGTATGGAAGAAGTGCTCGAAGCCTCGGATGGTCTTGAGGCCTTATCGGTTATGGAGCAGACCGTCGTTGATTTGGTTGTCATGGATATCATGATGCCCAATATGGATGGGTGGGAGTTATGCCGGGAAATCCGTAAGAGTCAAGGAATACCGGTTCTGATGCTGACCGCCATTGGGGAGACGAAGCAAATCGTGAAGGGCTTTGAGCTGGGAACAGATGATTATCTTGTGAAGCCGTTTGAGCCAGCAGAGCTCGTTGTACGTGTTAAAGCATTGTTGAAAAGATATCAGGTGGCGTCTTCCCAAACGGTGACAATCGGAAAGCTGCAGATGAATCGCAAAACTTACGAAGTGAAGTCAGCGGATGAAATGTTCACTTTGCCTTTGAAAGAATTTGAGTTGCTCTTTAAGTTGGCGAGTTATCCGGGAAGTACACTGACACGTGATCGTTTGATTGAAGATATTTGGGGTTATGATTTCGAAGGAAACGAGAGAACTCTGGATGTTCATGTGAACAGACTGCGAGAGAGGTTTCCAGAGGAGAAGTATCGTTTCAAGATTTGTACGGTACGTGGGCTTGGTTACCGCTTGGAGGTAAGGTGAGTTCATGCGAAAAGCACTTAGGATCACTTGGAAGATCGTACGTGAAACGTTACAGACTTTAGCCATATTCGCCCTGCTAGCAGCAGCATGGACAGGGGCAACTTATATTACGAAAGCTATTTATACCAAGACCGGAGCTCCCTCATCGGACTATATTGCAGATCTCATAGATCTTTTTCTGGGTGTTACAATTTTCTTTATTGGTTTGTATCTAGTAGCTCTGCTGTTTCGGCATAAACAAATAGCCATGCTAAATACGATTACAGATGCGATGCGCCGGATATCTAAAGGCGACTTCACCGTGAAGGTGGAGGATCATAAATGGCACAGAGAATTTAAAGAGATAGTGCACAGCATTAACGATATGGCCGGTGAGCTTGGACGGATGGAGACGATGCGTCAGGACTTTATCTCGAACGTGTCCCATGAAATTCAATCCCCACTGACATCTATTCGCGGATTTGCACAAGCACTTCGTAACCCTCAGTTGACGGAGAAGCGGAGGAATCATTATCTGGAGATTATCGAAGGAGAAAGTCGTAGATTATCGCAGCTCAGCGATAATCTACTTAAGCTGTCTTCCTTGGAAGGGGTTCAACAGGAAATTGAAATGACGCGCTATCGGCTTGATGATCAGATTCGAGCGATCGTCTTGGCGAATGAACCGCAGTGGCTTACGAAGCAGATCCAGATCGATCTAGATCTGGCGGAAGTGGAGATCGAGGCATCGGAAGACTTGATGAATCAAGTGTGGATCAATTTGCTGCATAACAGTATTAAATTCACGCCTGCAGAAGGTATGATTACAATTAAGTTAAAGGTGAAAGATCAAATAGCTGAAGTTACAATCACCGATACAGGCGTGGGGATATCGGAGTCCGATCAGCTACGTATATTTGAACGCTTCTACAAAGCAGATAAATCGCGGAACCGGATGGCTGGGGGAAGTGGCCTCGGATTATCCATCGTGAAGCGAATCGTGGATATTCATCAGGGAGATATTACGGTCCAGTCTGAGTATGGTAAAGGCTCGACATTTACTGTGAAGATGCCATGCACTCATAGCCGTCAATGAATCAGCGCGATGTAAGACTTAAAGTTAAGTTAAGCTAACTATGCTAACTATAAAAGGCTCAAGAGGCAATGAATGCCCCGTGAGCCTTTTTATAATGATAACTACTTCATATACATGTTTACTTGTTCAATCTGCCGCTTATAAAACTTTCTCTAGAAAGCTTATGGTACGCTCATGTTTCGGATCTCCGAACAACTCCTCAGGAGGAGCTTCCTCTACGATATAACCTCCGTCCATGAAAATGACTCGATCCGCTACTTCACGAGCAAAGCCCATTTCATGCGTGACGATCATCATCGTCATACCTTCTTGTGCCAGTTTCTTAATGACTCCGAGTACCTCGCCGACCATCTCCGGATCCAGAGCGGATGTCGGCTCGTCAAACAGCATGATGTCAGGATTCATCGCGAGCGCGCGGGCAATAGCTACACGCTGCTTTTGTCCGCCTGACAGCTGACTTGGGAAGGCTTCAGCTTTATCAGACAGGTCAACTTGTTCGAGCAACCGCAGTGCCGTGGCGCGCGCCTCTTCCGGGGTTTGTTTGCCTAACTCGATCGGGGCAAACATAATGTTTTTTAACACGTTGAAGTGGGGAAAGAGGTTGAAATGCTGAAATACCATGCCGATGTTTTCGCGAACCTTGTTTATATCGGTTTTAGGGTCGTTAATATCTCGGTCGCGCACGATGACTTTACCTGCTGTAATATCTTCGAGTCGGTTTACGCACCGCAGGAATGTGCTCTTACCTGAGCCGGAAGGTCCGATGACACAGACGACCTCGCCTTCCATCACCTGCATATCAATGCCTTTAAGCACATGATTTGTGCCAAAGCTCTTCTTGAGTCCTTCTACCCGAATTTTACCCATGGCTGACCTTCCTTTCTAGACGGTTCGCAATTTTCGTTAAGATCGTGATGACGATCAAATACATAATGGCGACCATGAGCCAAATATCAAACGAAGCAAACGTTCTTGCGATGATAATTTTCCCGGATTGCGTCAACTCGACGAGACCGATAACCGAGAGTATTGACGTGTCTTTAAGGGTGATAACAAATTGGTTAATAAATGACGGAATCATCACGCGGATGGCTTGCGGAATAATGATCTTGATCATGGCCTTGTGGTAAGGCACACCTAACGAGCGAGCAGCTTCCATCTGGCCGTGGTCAATAGATTGGATACCTCCCCGGATAATTTCTGTCACATAGGCTCCGGCGTTAAGGCTCAGCGTCAGGATCGCTCCAAGGAACAACGGCATCGTGAAACCGAATGCTTGAGGGATACCGAAATAGATGAAGAAAGCGAGAACAATTAAGGGAATACCACGGAATACATCAACGAATACAGTCGCGATACCTCGCAGCCATTTATTCCGTCCTACCTTCATGAAGCCGAAGAAGAGTCCCAGAATAAACGCAAAGAATAACGATATGAACGTGTACAGCAACGTTTTTCCTAGACCCTGTAATAGGTGCGGAAATGATTCCATAATGAGTTCAAGACGGCTTTGGTTAACTGGTTCAGCGGCGTTGTTACCAATGTAGTTATCAAGTATTTGTTCGTACTCGCCGCTAGCTTTCAGATTGGAGAGGCCCTTATTAAACTTCTCAAGCAGTTCGGTATTCTTTCCCTTGCTAACCGCGAAACCGTAAGAGCCACCCATCTCCTTCTGATCTTCGTTTACGATCTTTAGACCATTATTCTGATTAACCCCATAGGCAAGTACCGGATGATCGTCAAAACAGGCAATGGAATTCCCTGTATTCACATCTTCATACATTTGAGCAGAATCATCGAAGGGAACGATGGTAAAGCCATATTGAGTCGATATGGATTCGGCAAAGCTATAGCCTTCTGTGCCAGTCTTTACAGCGACCTTCTTACCCCGCAAATCTTCGTAGCTGCTAACTGCATCCTGATCTTTACGAACGGCCATCACAACACCAGAATCATAATAGGAATCTGAGAAATCAAATTTCTGCTTTCTTTCGTCTGTGATACTCATGCCGGCGATGACGCCATCCACCTGATTGGATTCCAAGGCTTGAACAGCTGCGTTGAATCCGAGTGGTTTGATCTCATAATTAAAATTTTGATCTTTGGCGATGGCCTCGATCAAATCCATGTCAATGCCGACGAAATTCCCATTTGCATCCTGAAATTCAAATGGGGCAAACGTAATGTCGGTTCCGATCTGATAGGTTTTACCCGAGTTTGTCTCGGATGCAGCATTTGCTGTCCATCCCGGCATGCCGACTGCAGTGAGGAGCAGTAGTGACATGGAGATTAATAGTACCCTCAATGATTTCATGCGTTGTCCCCCCTCTTTTCTAAAAAGTCTGTCGAAAGTTAGTTACCCATTATCCCAGCCTTGTTAACAATTATTTCCTAGTCTAAATGGTATCTTATTCTGTGAACAAACCAATCATGCTTAAAGTGAGTGATTGGTATGGAGTCGACAAATATAAACATGCGAAATAATTTCCCGATACAGGCTAAAAATGTGCAACATTTACCAAATGTATGCGTTATGAAGTTAAGGCAAGCTTACAGCACTGCCAATTTAAAGGAGGTCGAAATGAATGAACATTTGGGCTAAACGTTTGGGGTCAGTTATGATCGCAGGTGCATTGCTTACAGGTGGTTCGGCATGGTCGGGGGCGCTAGGTGTAAATGAGGCATACGCAGCGGAAACAACGCAACAGCAGAACCGAATTACGGTGCTCGGTAAGGGTGAAATCACTGTGAAGCCGGATATCGTCTACTTGTCCATCGGGGCTGAATCGTTTGCAGAAACGGCTAAATCTGCACAGAAGAGCAATGCCATAAAGATGGATAAAGTGACAAAAATGCTGAAAGAAAAATGGAAAATCGAAGACAAGGATATCAAGACAGAACATTTTTATGTTCAGCCAAACTACTCCTACAGCGATAAAGAAGGACGCAAAGTACAGAATTATAGCGCAAACCATTCGCTTGAAATTACGCTCCGTGATCTGAGTAAAGTGGGGGAGATCCTCGATGCGGCGGCGGATGCGGGTGCGAACAACATTGGCAACGCCCGCTTCTCGGTGGAGAACCGGGATGTATTTGAAACACAAGTCATTGAGAAAGCGATGGCGAATGCAGATCTCAAGGCTCAAGCTATTGCCAAGGCTTCCAAGCGACAACTAGGTGTGGTTGTGAATGTCGTTCAGGATGAAGCAGCTAACCGTGATGTGTTCAGCTTTGGAAATATGGAGATGGCTAAGGTAGAATCTGCTTCGATGGCTGACGCTGGTACATCGGTTAAACCAGGTGAAATCAAGCTTGTTACACAGCTGTATGTTCAGTATGAAATGAAATAACACATCAGAAATAATGAATAAAACCGTCTAATCCACATTTTTTGTGGGGTATAGACGGTTTTATTTTTTTAATATAGGAAATTATATTAATCTTGGAGTCAGTTTCCTTAATCATGGAATATAACTTCTGCTAAGGACGTCTTTCTTCATGTGAGAATGATCCACCTGTTTTTTACACTTTTAACCCTGCATGGTCAGGAATACCAAAAACCGGGGCGGGATAAGGATTCTACCTGTCGAATTACACAGAAAAGTGTTGTGTACGGGGTCAAAACAAGGTATAGTGAATATGCAAAAAACTGTACAAGACATGACGCTAAGCCATACCAATGGATATGGCTTTTTTCTCTTAAGATGTCAGATTAAGCTTTAGAGCTCTACATGCTGATATTACAAGAATAAACAACCGCTTAACGCGGTTCGTCTTCTTAGAAATACGTCGGAAGACGTTTTTCTTACTTTATAGGAAATACTACTAATATTAACCGTAAGGGGATGATGATGCATATGATTGAACTTGTCCAGGTAGAAAAACAATTTCAGGGGCAATCGGTCGTGCATCCGCTGTCGCTCTCCATTAAGGAAGGAGAATTCCTGACTTTGCTGGGCCCCAGCGGTTGCGGCAAGACGACAATCCTCCGAATGATTGCAGGATTCGAACAGCCAACGGAAGGGGAAGTGTGGCTCGCTGGCCAGAACGTGACGAATGCGCCGGCGAACAAGCGAGATTTGAATCTCGTGTTTCAACATTATGCCTTATTCCCGCACATGACCGTAGAAGACAATATAGCCTTCGGATTGAAGATGAAAAAATTGTCGCGTTCCCAGATTAAAGAACGCGTAACAGAAGCTGCGACGATGACTCAGCTTACACAGTTACAGAGCCGTTATCCGCATCAGCTCTCCGGCGGACAACAACAGCGTGTGGCCATTGCTCGTGCGATTGCCAATAAACCGAAGGTGCTATTGCTGGATGAACCGCTTGGCGCACTTGATCTGCAGCTTCGTAAGAACCTGCAATCAGAGCTAAAGCATCTGCAACGCACACTAGGTATTACGTTTGTATATGTCACACACGATCAGGAAGAAGCGATGATGTTATCAGACCGGATTGTTATTATGAATAACGGGAAGGTAGAGCAGATCGGAACGCCGCGTGAGATTTACGCTAGACCGCAGACCTTGTTCGCTGCAACTTTTGTTGGAGAGAACAACATATTCTCTTCTCGCGAAGGGCTTTTTGCTGTGCGTCCTGAAAAAATCGTTCCGCAACGTGGACCAGGTGGCAAAAAGACAGGGGTCATCGAAGATGTTCAGTATTTAGGAAACGTGCACAAGCTCATGGTACAGCTTGAGGATGAGCCGATGAGAGTTACTATCGCGCTTGATTTCACGGATGACGAGCCTTGGGAAGTCGGTGAAAGAATCGGCCTGAACTGGGATGCGAGAGATGAGGTGGCCATCGGGTCATGAGAAAATCAAAGTTCCTCCTGACTCCTGTTCTGTTGTGGCTCTCCCTGTTTCTCATCATACCTATGCTCATCGTGGTAGGAATTTCGTTTCTGCAGCGCGATGCGCTGGGGAATATTGTGTTTTCATTCAGTTTGGAAGGATATAAGACGTTTTTTGATCCACTCTACCTCGGGATCTATTGGGACACGATTGTTCTTTCGGTGCTGACCACCGTGATCTGTCTGCTCGTCAGCTATCCGCTGGCCTATTATATAGCCAACGCCTCCCCGCGTATCCAGACGTGGAGCTTGGTCTTGATTACGGTACCGTTTTGGATTAACTTTTTGATCCGTACGTATGCTTGGGTCCTCCTTCTTCGTACACAAGGGGTCGTAAATACTTTTCTGATAAATCTGGGATGGATTGATGAACCAATGCAGATGCTGTATACGAAAGGTGCGGTACTGCTTGGGATGGTATATAACTTTATTCCGTTCATGGTGTTGCCTATTTATGTAGCACTGGAACAGATGGATAAGCGTCTCCTTGATGCAGCTAGCGATCTGGGGGCTTCAAAATGGAATGCCTTTCGCCATATTACGCTGCCTCAGAGTAAATCCGGTATTATGACCGGTTCTATTCTGGTGTATGTATCGACAACAGGTATGTTTGTCGTAACAGACATACTCGGCGGTGCGAAATCTTCGATGCTCAGCAACATTATTCAGCAACAGTTTCTTGGGGCGCGAAACTGGCCGTTTGGTGCTGCACTGTCGGTTATTTTTGTGATTACCTCACTGGTGTTAATCTTGTTGTTTAATAGGGCTATGCAAGCTCGCCACCAACGTGTGAAGGAGGGGAGAGTGTGATGAAGAAACGAAATCACCCCTTGCTTGGGTTTCACTCGTTCTTAATGATGTTGTTTATCTATGTACCAATCATAATCATCATTATTTACTCTTTTAATGATACGCGCTTGAGCGGCAATTGGGAGGGTTTCACATTTGATTGGTATGTTTCCTTGTTTAACAACAGGAACGTCATGGAAGCTCTTATGAACAGCTTGACCGTTGCGATCATCTCGACCATTGTATCTACGATTCTCGGGACGCTGGCGGCATTATCACTACGCAATCTTGGGCGAAAGGGACGCAGTGGAATGAACGGACTGCTGTACCTGCCGGTCATTATTCCGGATATCATTATGGGTATATCGCTCTTAGTGCTGTTCAGTCAACTGGGCATGGATACAGGTAAGGCGACAATCATTATCGCGCATATCACGTTTAGCTTATCCTACGTATATGTTGTCGTGACGGCTCGATTGGCCAATATGGGTAAACAGCTTGAAGAAGCCGCAATGGATCTGGGAGCCTCCCGGTGGCAAACATTTCGTCATGTTACGCTGCCGCAAATCTCTCCTGGTATCATCGCCGGGGCACTGATTGCGTTCACCCTGTCCCTGGATGATTTTATGGTTAGCTTCTTTGTGGCCGGTCCAAGCTCGACTACGCTACCGATTTATATTTACGCTCAAGTGAAGAGAGGTATTTCCCCGGAAATCAATGCTCTTTGTACGATTCTGATTCTAGTGAGCGTGACTCTAATTTTGCTTGCTCAATACTTCCTTAATCGTGGGAAAGGTCAGAAGAAACATAAGACTCTGCCGATTTAAGCGGATGTACCGTTTTTCGGATAAATTAAAAAATGATGTATGACGGAAAGAGAGGAGATAGTGAATTGAAAAGATCGAGATGGACCCGTCTGCTGTTGGCAGGCATGCTCGCTGCATTGTCGATAACAGCTTTGACAGCTTGTGGAGGCTCTGATAAGGAAACCCTGCACATTTACAGCTGGGCTGACAACTTTGACCCAGAGGTGTTGAAGGATTTTGAGGAACAGTTTAACGTCAAGGTAACTTACGACAATTACGCGAATAATGAGGACCTGCTGGCGAAGATTAAAGCAGGCGGTGGCGGTTATGACCTAATTCAGCCTTCTGATTATATGGTAAAGACCATGATTAATATGGATCTGCTGGAACCGCTTGATAAGAACAATATCCCGAACATGGAGAATATTGCAGATACATTTAAAGATCCAGAGTTCGACCCTGGTAATAAGTACTCTGTAGTTTATACATCCGGTGTGACGGGAATCGCATATAACAAGAAATACGTTAAAGAAGAGATTAAGAGCTGGAATGATCTTTGGAATCCGGCTTATAAAGGAAAAGTCCTCTTGCTGGATGACAACCGTGAAATGATCGGTATGGCGCTTAAGAAGCAAGGGAAATCCAACAGCACAAACGATGAAGCAGAGATTAAAGGTGCTGTAGATGAGCTG
The DNA here is from genome assembly GCF_042666275.1 of Paenibacillus sp. GCM10028914. NCBI lineage: Bacteria > Bacillati > Bacillota > Bacilli > Caryophanales > Paenibacillaceae > Paenibacillus > Paenibacillus sp. GCM10028914. The sequence continues at coordinate 232,420 of NZ_JBHTFO010000009.1, read as the reverse complement.
AAAACTCTGCTGCCTAACGTACTTGCTTTTGATACCGACAATATCAAGCAGAAGATGATTCAAGAGGAAGGCTGGATTGCAACCGTATGGTCCGGAGACGCATCTTTCATCGCAAAATCAAATCCGGATGTAGCCTTTGTTGTACCAGAAGAAGGAGCTACGATCTTCTCTGACAACTATGCAATTCCGAAGGGTGCGAAGAATAAGGAGCTAGCAGAGAAGTTTATTAACTACATGCTGGATCCAAAAGTGAGCGCGAAAAACTATGAATACATCGGCTACAGCAACCCGAATACCAAAGCGATGGAGTTCCATAGCGAGGAGTATCGTGCTGACAAGATGATCAATCTGACTGAAGATGAACTGGCTCGCACAGAATGGCTTGGCGATGTCGGCGAGTCACTGCAGATTTACGACCGCTTCTGGACAGAATTGAAGAGCGGAAGATAAGAAGCTGGCTCAGTGGGGCTAGATCTGAAATAGTTAAGTATATATGAAAGACCCGTAGGGTGGATGCTTAGACAAAGTGATCCTTCTTGCGGGTCTTTTTTAACTATTTACATCTTTTATTGAAGCCACAGTGGCCAATACTGAGATAATAACGGAGCGCGGTATAGCAGTCTTTATTATGCATAGATTGGCTGGAATCAAAATTGTCACCACAATTGTTACCTCTCTAACTAACGTGTTCCCTATAATGAAATGGGTAATATAGTAAATGACCTTACTTGAATATGGAAGGTGGAGAGTAACAAGATGAATTATAAAATGAAATATAGTGCGGCGGTTATTGCAGCGGGTGTATTACTAGGTGGATTGGGTTTGAATGGACAAGTTATAGATGCTAGTGCATTCAAGTCGGGAGTAAAAGCAGCAATATCAACTCAACAGACATCTAAGACTGAAGCGGCACTAGAGTGGAATGGTAAGTCATTATCTCAAAAAGGTATGCTTGATCATGGCACGGTTTATGTCCCTGCAACTGCGATACGGGATGCACTCGGTATTCCGTTAAAATATGATGCGAAGAACAAGGAATACACACTCGGAAACGGCTACAATAAATTAATTGCAAAGGTATATGATGCGAATGAAATTTACCTTTCGGTAAATAGATTTTATGCGGGAGAACCCGGTGGGAAGATCGTAAACGGTCGTCTGTATATTCCTTATAAAGTGCTGAACCAGTATATGGGCATTCAAGGACAATGGAGTCCCTCTGCAAAGTGGTTGAGTATGAAGCCAAAGAAACAGAATCCGATAACGATTAAGACGGAAACGGTGAAGAAAAAAATATCAAATACAACGGCTGTTGTAAATTATCCAGTAATTAGTGGCTTGGAGAACGAAGAGGTTCAGACGAATATAAACAAGGTGCTGAAAATGAACGCTGAAGAGACTATTGCAGGGTTCGAACAAAATACCGGCGGACTTTCTCCTTCTGGAAAGGATTATCCGTACGAATTCCAAGGCGAATTTGTTGTTAATTACAATGCCCAAGGTTTGTTAAGCATCACAACATATAGTTATTCCTTTACGGGTGGGGCGCACGGCATGACATTCCGGAAGAGCTTCACATTCTCATTGGAAGATGGTAAACAGATGAAGCTTGGTGATTTCGTCAACATGCAGGGTACGAATAAGCAGAAGCTTAACAATCTTGTTCTCAACAAGATGAAGAAGGATGGTGGATACCTGGGCGGCTTTAAAGGAGTACCGGCAGACGCAGACTTTTATCTGAAGGATAATGCTGCTGTGCTCTACTTCCAATTGTATGATTATACGGCATATGCGTATGGTTTTCCTGAATTTGAGTTGAAACTAAAGGATTGGAAATAGGGCAGTTTGTGATCGAATTATTGAAATCAATAATTTAATGATAATAAAGAAAGGGCAGACGCCGGGTAATGGCGCCTGTCCTTTACTTCATTTCTAAGTATCAGTGGGCGAAAGCTCCTTTAATGCTCTGTGACAGAGAATGTCTTCTTGCTGCAGTAACGGCCAATGGAATATCCGAGCAATCCAGCTGCGACGGCAATCAAGATGCAGAAGAGTACAAGAAATAGATCCGAAGGGATATTCAGAAAGTACCTAAGTCCGTAGAGAGGAAAGGAATAGATAAAGGCGAAGGGGAGAAGAATTATAAAGGATTTTGTAGCATAACCGAGTCCGAAAAACAGAAGGCCGAATAACCAGTAGAGGGAGTACCAGCGAACGAAATAAGACTCACCTTTTAACCCCAGCAGCAAGCCAAGGAGGAATAGTAGTATAACGGCAATTACAGAGGTCGTGATATGAAGGGGATCTGGCATATTCCCTTTAAATGCAGGGACCATATTGATAAAGGCAAACGGGATCGAGCAGAGAAACAGAAGTAGTATTAAGGATATTCGGGTACCCATCTTACTCATCACTCCGATCAGACGGTATATTATACCAATTATATCCACTGATGTAGCATGATGTCTAATCTTTCTAAACAAAAAAGGCTAATATCCGTGTCTACCGGATATTAGCCTTTTGATGTTATAGACGCTATCTTAGATCCCTTGTGGTGGAGTTTTCTCCAGCACTTGGTCAATAAGACCATATTCTTTTGCCTCAGCAGCGGTCATGAAGTAGTCACGATCGGTGTCTTTCTCAATACGCTCCAGTGGTTGGCCTGTGCGCTCTGCAAGAATATGATTCAGCTTGTCGCGCATCTTCAGGATGCGGCGGGCACGGATTTCGATGTCTGTCGCTTGACCTTGAGCTCCGCCAAGTGGTTGGTGAATCATAACTTCACTATTAGGCAGCGCGAATCGCTTGCCTTTAGCACCAGCGTTCAGCAGGAAAGCTCCCATGGAAGCGGCCATGCCGACACAGATGGTGGATACATCAGGTTTAATAAACTGCATTGTATCAAAAATCGCCATACCAGCAGTTATGGATCCGCCAGGGCTATTGATGTAAAGATGAATATCCTTCTCAGGATCTTCAGCTGCCAAGAACAGCATTTGTGCAATGATGGCATTGGCAACCACGTCATTTACGTCGGAGCCGAGGAAGATGATGCGATCTTTCAACAATCTGGAATAGATGTCGTACGCACGCTCACCACGGTTGCTCTGTTCTACGACCATAGGTATAAAACTCATATAGAAAAACCTCCTCTTAAATGCATTCCTCATTAAAATACTGTTACCGTATTACCCACATCATAAACAATTTCAACCATAAAGTCAAAGATAGTCAAACTATTAGGTAAAAAAAAGAGCCGTCATGGGCACTTGTGGGTAAACAATATATAGAAGTTCTGATAAAAAATGGCGCGCCCGCGAGGAATCGAACCTCGATCTCAGGCTCCGGAGGCCTACGTCATATCCATTGGACCACGGGCGCAAAATAGCAACGAAGATGATTATACCGCATCTTTTTCTAAAAGACAAGGAACAAGAAAAAGTTTCTAATCGACCCTTAGCCATAAGAGAGCTGTGATTTCTAGAGGATATAAAATTTTTCACACTTTATTAGGTAATGCTACCTGAATGTTTGACAGTTTTATATCCACTTATAGAAAGCTTCGTTACCGATGAATAAGAATGACATGGGTTGAGAAATATACATTCGGAACACTTGCAACCTCTATAAATATTGGTTAGAATAAGGGTGGGACTCAAAACGCTTGACTGGGACATTTTGCGACCATCGGTAAGAGGTCCAAGACGAAGTTGCAGGAGTGGAAAGCATGCGTAACTTATTAGAATTACAAGAGCAGCTTCTGCCCGATCTCATGGACATTCTCAAGCGAAGGTATACGATCCTTCATCAGATCATGTTATCCGGAATGGTTGGGCGCAGGACGCTCGCGGCATCACTGTCAATGACTGAACGTGTGCTGAGGGCCGAAACGGACCTGCTTAAAGCACAGGGGCTCATCGAGATTGAGACGCTTGGGATGAGGATCAGTAGTACTGGACAGAATTTGCTTGATCAACTAGAACCTGTCATGAATGACCTGTTCGGATTAGCCGATTTGGAAGAGAAGATTCGAGAGGCTTACGGCCTTCGCAAAGTTGTTGTCGTCCCTGGTGACAGTGAATCTTCAGCCGATGTGAAACGCGAACTTGGCAAAGCTGGTGCAAGAACACTTCTTAGCTTTGTTCACAGCGGAGACATCATCGCGGTAACAGGTGGCTCAACGCTCGCTCAAGTAGCTGAGCAGATGACACCGCCGTCAGATGGTCCTTTAACAGGTTCATGGTTTGTACCTGCAAGGGGCGGTTTGGGTGAGAGTATGGAGATTCAAGCGAATACCATTGCATCCAAGATGGCGAAGAAGGTGGGAGCCGAATATCGGTTGCTGCACGTGCCAGACCTGCTGAGTGATGATGCTTACCAATCACTGGTTCAAGATCATCACATTCAGGAAATTGTGAATGTTATACGCAGATCCTGCGTTATTGTCCACGGTATTGGGGATGCTATGGAGATGGCCCACCGCCGCAAGCTTGATGAGATTTCTATTAAGGATCTGATCGCGGAGGGAGCGATTGCCGAATCCTTTGGCTACTATTTCAGTGAAAAGGGAACAGTCGTTCATCGTATGCTTACCCTTGGGCTTAGGCTTGAGGATATTATGCGAACAGAGACGATTATCGGAATTGCCGGTGGACGAAGTAAGGCCAAAGCGATACACGCCGTACTTAAATTCGGACACGAGGATATTCTCGTTACGGATGAGGCCGCAGCTCTGGAAATTGCAAAGGGCTTGGATCTAACGGCGGAGCATTAAGAAATGACTAAAAAGCATCTTTACTAACTTTGTTGTCATGATGGACCTCACGGTCTGTCTTGAATAAATAAAAAAACTTTCACTATATGGAGGGAATTACTCATGGTTAAAGTAGGTATTAACGGATTTGGACGTATTGGACGTAACGTGTTCCGCGCAGCGCTCGACAACAAGGATGTAGAAATCGTTGCAATCAACGATTTGACAGACGTTAAAACGCTGGCACACCTTTTGAAATATGACACAACTCACGGCAGATTGAATGCTACAGTAGAAGCTAAAGAAGGCGCATTGATCGTTAACGGCCGCGAAGTTAAAGTATTTGCAGAGCGCAACCCAGAAGCTTTGCCTTGGGGAGAATACGGCGTTGAAATCGTTGTTGAATCCACTGGTATTTTCACAGCTAAAGAAAAAGCTGAAGCTCACTTGAAAGGTGGCGCGAAGAAAGTTATCATCTCCGCTCCAGCTACTAACGAAGATATCACTATCGTTATGGGTGTTAACGAAGATAAATACGATCCAGCTAACCACACAGTAATCTCCAACGCTTCTTGCACAACGAACTGCCTTGCTCCATTTGCAAAAGTTCTTGACGAAAACTTTGGTATCGAAAAAGGTATGATGACTACTGTTCACTCTTACACGAATGACCAGCAAGTACTTGACCTGCCACACAAAGACCTTCGTCGTGCTCGTGCAGCAGCTGAGAACATCATTCCTTCCACAACTGGCGCAGCTAAAGCAGTTAGCTTGGTTCTGCCACAATTGAAAGGTAAATTGAACGGTATGGCTATGCGTGTACCTACGAAGAACGTTTCCGTAACTGACTTGGTTATCGAAACTTCTAAGCCAGTAACAAGAGAAGCTGTTAACGAAGCTCTGAAAGCAGCTGCTAACGGTCCTCTGAAAGGTATCATGAACTATTCTGAAGAGCCGCTTGTATCTAGCGACTACAATACAGACCCAGCTTCTTCCACAATCGACTCCTTGTCGACAATGGTTGTTGGCGACAACATGGTTAAAGTCGTTTCTTGGTATGACAACGAGTGGGGTTATTCCAACCGCGTTGTTGACCTCGCTGCTTATATCGCAAGCAAAGGTCTGTAATTGATCTGATTCACGAATCGAAGAGGGGTTCCTTGTGGCGCTCCTCTTTGATTTTGTGAAAATATAAAACTTGTTTATAAATGTTTTCATGCCAGAGTACTGGGAAGAATAGATAGAACCGGACTCTAAATAGAGAGAGCAGCTATGCTGTCGGCGAGGAAATAGTTTCTTAGGAGGAACGTGGAGATGAACAAGAAAAGTGTACGTGATGTGGAAGTAAGCGGCAAACGGGTGTTTGTCCGCGTCGATTTCAATGTACCCCTCGAGGATGGGAAGATTACCGATGATACTCGGATTCGTGAAACCCTGCCGACCATTAAGTATTTGGTGGAAAAAGGCGCAAAAGTTATTTTGGCCAGCCATATGGGTCGTCCGAAAGGTCAAGTGGTAGAATCCATGCGTTTGACGCCTGCAAGCGAACGTTTGTCCGAGCTTCTTGGCAAACCTGTAGCTAAGGCAGATGAAGCAGTTGGGGATGCAGTAAAAGCACAAATTGCTAACATGAAGGACGGCGACGTTCTTGTGCTTGAAAATGTTCGTTTTTATCCTGGTGAAGAGAAGAATGATCCAGAGCTTGCGAAACAATTCGCTGAGCTTGCTGATCTGTTCGTGAACGATGCTTTCGGTGCAGCACACCGTGCACACGCATCGACTGAAGGAATCGCACATCTTCTTCCAGCTGTATCAGGATTGCTGATGGAGAAAGAATTGTCCGTACTCGGCAAAGCTCTTTCGAACCCGGATCGTCCTTTCACTGCTATCATTGGCGGTTCGAAGGTTAAAGACAAAATCGATGTGATCAATAACCTGCTTACACTTGCTGACAACGTCATTATCGGCGGTGGACTTGCTTACACGTTCTTCAAAGCTCAAGGACATGAAATCGGTCAGTCCCTGTGTGATGATTCCAAGCTGGATACTGCACTGGGCTTTATCGAGAAAGCCAAAGAATTGGGCAAGAACTTCTACCTCCCGATCGACATTGTGGTATCGGATGATTTCAGTGCAGATGCAAACACTAAAATTGTTGATATCGACGGTATTCCTGCAGATTGGGAAGGCGTTGATATCGGTCCTAAGACACGTGCGATGTATGCAGAAGTGATCAAAAACTCTAAGCTAGTCGTATGGAACGGACCTATGGGCGTATTTGAAATTGAACCGTTCTCTAACGGTACTCGTGAAGTGGCTCAAGCATGTGCAGACACTGAGGCTTACACGATTATCGGTGGCGGTGATTCCGCAGCTGCAGCAGAGAAGTTCCACTTGGCAGACAAGATGGACCATATCTCTACAGGTGGCGGTGCATCTCTTGAGTTCATGGAAGGCAAAGAGCTTCCTGGTGTTGTGGCACTGAACGATAAGTAGTAATATTTTTGTAGAAGTGCTTGTTACCTTCTGAGAATGAAGTGTAACAGGCGGTTCTGCTTGTATAGAGCAAGTTATTGCAAAGAAGCAAACCCCGGATATGGGGGGAGTAAAGGAGTGAACTGTGTGAGAACACCTATCATTGCCGGCAACTGGAAAATGTTCAAAACTGTTCCGGAAGCGAAAGCATTCTTCGAAGAAGTAAAAGGAAAAGCGGAAATCGAAGGCGTTGAAGCCGTGATCTGCGCGCCGTTTACAAACCTTCCTGCGCTTGTTGAAGCTGCTAAAGGAACTAGCATCAAGATTGGTGCACAAAACCTGCATTTTGAAGAAAATGGCGCATTCACTGGTGAAATCAGTGGCGTTATGCTTCAAGATCTGGGTGTGGATTATGTCATTATCGGACACTCAGAGCGTCGTCAATATTTTGGCGAAACAGATGAGATCGTGAATAAAAAAGTCCATGCAGCATTCCGTCACGGACTTCTTCCAATTGTATGTGTTGGTGAGAAGCTCGAAGAGCGTGAAGCAGGACAAACTAAGGACGTATGTAAAGTACAGACAGAAGCTGCTTTTGCAGGTATTCCTGCAGATCAGGCTGTGCATGTAGTAATTGCTTATGAACCGATCTGGGCGATTGGAACAGGGAAGTCTTCTACAGCACAGGACGCTAACGAAGTAATCTCGTACATCCGTGACCTTGTGAAAGGAATGTATGGTGAAGACGTGGCTGCCCAAGTACGTATTCAGTACGGCGGTAGCGTGAAGCCTGAGAATGTAGCTGAGTACATGGGACAAAGCGACATCGACGGCGCGCTCGTTGGCGGTGCTAGCTTGCAACCGGCTTCTTACATCCAACTCGTTGAGGGGGCGAAGTAAGATGTCAGCACCAAAACCAGTAGCACTCATCATCATGGACGGTTTCGGTCTGCGTAACACGACGGAAGGGAACGCAGTTTCTCAGGCAAACAAGCCGAACTATGATCGTTATTTGAAGCAGTATCCAAATACGACGCTGACAGCTTGTGGGGAAGCAGTAGGCCTTCCAGAAGGACAAATGGGTAACTCCGAAGTTGGTCACTTGAATATCGGCGCTGGCCGGATTGTTTATCAAGACCTGACCCGGATTACGAAGTCGATTCGCGAAGGTGAATTCTATGAGAATGAAACCTTGGTTGAAGCCGTTCGTGCCGCAAAGAGAAACAATAAGAAGCTCCACCTGTACGGTCTGGTATCTGATGGTGGTGTTCACAGCCATATTGAGCATATGTTCGCTATGCTGGATCTTGCTAAGAAAGAAGATATGCATGAAGTGTATATCCATGGTTTCATGGATGGACGCGACGTAGCTCCAGACAGTGGTAAGCAGTTTGTTAAAGATCTGCTTGCTAAAATTGAGGAAGTCGGCGTCGGCAAAATTGCTACCATTTCAGGGCGCTACTATGCGATGGACCGCGACAAACGTTGGGATCGTGTAGAAAAAGCTTACCGTGCGATGGTATATGGCGAAGGCCCGAAATACACCGATCCGCTGAAAGCGATCAATGAATCCTACGAGAAATCAATCTACGACGAGTTCGTAGAGCCAACTGTTATTGTAGATGATTTGGGCAATCCGGTGAGTCTGGTCGAAAGCGGAGACTCCGTTATCTTCCTGAACTATCGTCCGGACCGTGCGATTCAGCTGTCCCAAGTATTTACGAACAAAGATTTCCGAGGTTTTGAGCGTGGACCTAAGTTTCCGCAAGGCTTACATTTTGTCTGCTTAACTTTGTTCAGCGAAACGGTAGAAGGCTTCGTTGCATACAAACCGAAGAGCCTCGACAATACGCTTGGTGAAGTTCTTGTTCAGAACAACAAGAAACAGCTGCGTATTGCTGAAACCGAGAAGTACCCACACGTTACCTTCTTCTTCAGTGGTGGCCGTGATGTAGAACTTCCGGGTGAGACTCGTGTGCTGATCAACTCGCCGAAGGTTGCTACTTATGACTTGCAACCTGAGATGAGCGCTTATGAAGTGGCAGATGCTTGTGTGAAGGAGATTGAAGCGGATAAACACGATGCAATCATCCTGAACTTTGCAAACCCAGACATGGTTGGTCACTCCGGTATGCTTGAGCCTACCATTAAAGCGGTGGAAACAACAGACGAATGTGTTGGTAAAGTAGTGGATGCTGTTCTTGCTAAGGGTGGCGTTGTTATCATTACTGCCGACCACGGTAATGCGGATATGGTATTTGATGAGAATGGACGTCCATTTACAGCTCATACAACAAATCCTGTTCCGTTTATCGTTACTGACGAGAACATCACATTGCGTGAAGGCGGTATTCTTGCTGATATCGCACCAACCATTCTTGACCTGATGCAGCTTGAGAAACCTGAAGAAATGACAGGAACCTCCATGATTGCATCCCGTAAATAAATCGAAATAAATCACATTAAAAGGAGACTATATCTATGACTATTATTTCCGACGTTTACGCACGCGAAGTCCTTGACTCTCGTGGTAACCCGACAGTAGAAGTTGAAGTATACTTAGAATCCGGTGCAATCGGACGCGCAATCGTGCCATCCGGTGCTTCCACTGGTGTTCACGAAGCAGTTGAGCTTCGCGACGACGACAAATCCCGTTACCTGGGTAAAGGCGTTCTGAAAGCAGTTGAGAACGTAAATGAAATTATCGCTCCAGAAGTTATCGGAATGGATGCTTTGGACCAACTTGGCATCGACAAACTGATGATCAACTTGGACGGAACTCCAAACAAAGGCAAACTGGGTGCTAACGCAATCCTGGCTGTATCCATGGCTGTTGCTCGCGCAGCTGCTGATGCTCTTGATCTGCCACTTTATGTTTACCTCGGCGGATTCAACGCAAAACAACTTCCAGTACCTATGATGAACATCGTTAACGGTGGTGCACACGCTGACAACAACGTTGACGTTCAAGAGTTCATGGTATTGCCTGTTGGCGCTGAAAGCTTCAAAGAAGCACTTCGTATGGGCGCAGAAATCTTCCACAACCTGAAATCCGTACTTAAAGCTAAAGGCTTGAACACTGCGGTTGGTGACGAAGGTGGATTTGCTCCTAACTTCACTTCCAACGAAGATGCATTGTCTTCCATCATCGAAGCAATCGAAAAAGCTGGTTACAAACCAGGCGAAGATGTATTCCTTGGTATGGACGTAGCTTCCACTGAGTTCTTCAAAGATGGTAAATACGTTCTTGAAGGCGAAGGCAAGTCCTACACGCCTGCAGAGTTCGTTGACCTGCTTGCTTCTTGGGTTGATAAATACCCTATCATCACAATCGAAGACGGATGCTCCGAGGACGATTGGGATGGTTGGAAATTGCTCACTGAAAAATTGGGCAACAAAATTCAACTCGTTGGTGACGACTTGTTCGTTACGAACACTGAGCGTCTGGAAAGAGGTATCAAAGAAGGTATTGGTAACTCCATCCTGATCAAAGTTAACCAAATCGGTACATTGACTGAAACTTTCGATGCAATCGAAATGGCTAAACGCGCTGGTTACACAGCTGTTATCTCCCACCGTTCCGGTGAGTCCGAAGACAGCACAATCGCTGACATCGCGGTTGCTACAAACGCTGGTCAGATCAAAACAGGTGCTCCTTCCCGTACTGACCGTGTTGCGAAATACAACCAATTGCTTCGCATCGAAGATCAATTGGGTGAACTCGCTCAATACAACGGCTTGAAGTCTTTCTACAACTTGAAGCAAAACTAATAAGATAGATGAAAGCCCAGCTCCTGCTATTAGGGAGGCTGGGCTTTTTTTTGCGTTGTCATGGGAGGGGAGTGGAAGTGCTTAAGGGCTAAAGGGCTACACACTTCTTAGCGTTCTGTGGGGCGGTGTGTGAATCGTCTACGGTCGCTGTTAAAATCGGAAAACTGGAATGTATTGAAGCTGAGGAAGTTTTCCGATTTTAAAGGCGAACGCGTTGCTCCTCCGATCGATTCACGCACCTGTTACAGGGGAGAGGTGTGCAGCCCATGTGAGCATTTCATGGAGGCGCAAAAGAAGCCCGGCTCGGCGCCTAAAGGCACGAGCTGGGCTTTTAATGGGACGGAGGGACAAGAGCAAGAGCAAGTGCAAGGGACAAGTGCAAAGGCAAGAACAAGGGCTGCACACTTCTTATCGTTGTGTGGGCGGTGCGTGAATCGTCTACGGTCGCTGTTAAAATCGGAAAACTTGGAATGAATGGGGGGGAGTGTAGTTTTCCGATTTTAAAGGCGAACGCGTTGCTCCTCCGACCGATTCACGCACCTGTTGCAGGGGAGAGGTGTGCAGCCCATGTGAGCATCTCATGGAGGCGCAAAAGAAGCCCGGCTCGGTGCCTAAAGGCACGAGCTGGGCTTTTGGTGGGAGGGAGGCTGGGGATTATTTCCCCAAAAACCCGCCCTCCGACCGGATCACCTGCCCGGTGATCCACTGTGAATCATCGCTTGCTAAGAAGCTAATTCCCCGGGCGGCATCTTCCGGTAGTCCGATCCGTCCCATGGGGAACATGGGCAGGAAGTGTTCCTTCAACTCCTCGGTGATCCAGCCTGAATCCGTAGGCCCTGGATCGAATCCGTTCACTGTAATATGAAGCGGAGCTAGACCAACAGACAGAGGCTCGATCAAACCAATCAATGCGCCTTTTGTTAAAGTGTACGCGAGGTTGTTCGGATCGGGGCCTTTTGAAACCAGGAATATAATTCGTCCGGGTGTTCCTTTCGGCTGATGCTGTTCAAATCTTTTGGCAAACTCGGTGCTGAGTAATATCGTTCCTCGATTGTTTACGAGATAGTGCTGATCTAATAGGTCGATATGGAGGCTCTTATAATTGGAGGGTGCGCAGTAAGCGGCATTATTAATTAGAATTGTGGCAGCTCCGAGTGTCTTCTCTACCTTATCCATAATCTGTGCAGGCATATCAGGGCTAGAGAGGTCTGCTTCCATATGCGCTGCTCTTACCCCTAGACTCTCTAATTCCTTGCAAAATTGTTCAGGCCACTCCCTCTCTCCGCCATTCCCTTCCGTTTCATCAAACGTATGCCAATGTGTAAAAAAGATATCTGCGCCAAGGTTCGCAAGCGAGCGGCATATCGCTGTTCCAATCCCCGTGGATCTGCTTGCTCCGGTAATGATCGCTATTTTATTGTTCAATGAGAACATAGTTGCAGTGCCTCCATTCATTGTTTCTCCAAATATTGAATCTATAATATAGTTCTCCGTTAAAAGATTCTCACCTGTTATTGCATCTCTATCATGTACGGTTTAGATCATAGAGCCTATTATTTATTCGACATTATAGTTACTATTACCTATATTTTCCTGTATAATCGATAACAGTGCCTACAGCAATATACATAAAAATATACGAGATAAGGTGGTTCTAATCGATGAAACGATCACTTCAACATCCAGGCAAGCTGTTACTACTGCTTGTAACAATGATGGTTGCAACCTTTCTGAGCATCTCTGAAACTAATGCAGCCAGCGTCCAGCAGCTAACAGAGCAAAGAACGAAGCAGGATATTCTGAATAAGTGGCAGCAATATAAACCCATGGATACAGGGTCGTCCTATATGGCGCCAGAGCGTATATATGTGGAGAAGCCGAACATCAAAGCACCATACGCTGCAGGTGTAATTAAATCGGAGTATCTTGAAGATGGCATTAACGCCGTAAATTTTGTTCGATATTTAGCGGGATTGCCAGATGATGTTGTAGTGGACGGAGCGCTCACCCCACAAGTACAGACCGGAGCGCTGATTAACGCAGTAAATCAACAGATGAGCCACTATCCAGCTAAGCCTCAAGGGATGAGTGATGCGATGTTTACGCTGGGAAGTACGGGGACGAAGTCAAGTAATCTGTATTACGGAAGCAGAACCTTCTATGCGAATGTACTTGGTTATATGGCAGACCAAGGTACGTCGAATATTGACCGTGTAGGGCACCGGAGATGGATTTTGAATCCGCAGATGAAGAAGACCACATTCGGTATGGTATTTACGGACGAAGGAACACCTCATGCGGCGATGGCTGCGTTTAATAAGGACCGCTCGGCATCGGAAGTACAATACGATTATATCGCTTGGCCATCTGCCGGATACTTTCCTTCGGAAGTATTTGGTTTAACCGATCCTTGGTCCGTGTCTCTTAATCCTGCGAAGTACGACAAAAATAGAACAGACCAGATTAAAGTGAAATTGACTAGAGCAAGGGACGGTAAGGAATGGTTATTCTATAACCAGGACAAGGACAAGAAAGGCAAGTATTTTAATGTACAGACTAGTAATTATGGGGTACCGTTCGCGGTTATTTTTAGACCGGATGGGATCGGACAGTTTACTCAAGAAGATGTATTCAACATAGAGATCACAGGCATATATGGCGTCAGTGGCACAGAAGAGCAGATTGAATTCAGCACCACCATGTTCAGAATGCTGCCAAGTTTACTCGCACGTTATGACATTGAGCTCCAGAAAGGAGAGACGCTCCAAATCGGTCTTTCGGAAGGGGCACAGACGAGTGGGAATACATTCAAGAGCGGAGACAGCAAGGTCGTTACGATTAACGAAAGCGGGCAGGTGAAGGCTGTCGCTAAAGGATCAACATGGATTTCGGTTAACGATTACTGGAATATCAGAAGCCAGGTTTATATTAACGTAACAGATGGTCCAGCGAAGGGGAAAGTTAGCAATTGGGCTTTAGCGGATTATAATAAGGCGAAGAGTAATGGTATTATTGGATGGCCGTTCGATCATTCTTACCAAAAACCGATACAACGCTATCAGTTTACTGAAATGTCAGTGCATATGATTGAGACAATGCTCGGTCGTGATCTCTATTTTGATATGGCGGAGACGAAGTCTCCCTTTAAGGATATAGATGATTGGACGGTAACATGGGCTAGTCAGAACGGAATCATAAAAGGAACTTCAGCACAGACCTTCTCGCCAGACGCAACCATTACAAGAGAACAGGCAGCGACACTCATACTCAATCTTTATACCAAAACGCTTGAACTCCAAGGCAAGCAGGTGCAAACCAGCTCCGTTGGAACTTCTTCATCATTCACAGATGATCATACAATCTCTTCCTGGGCGAAGAGTCAGGTGTACCAAGCAGTAGGGTTGTCACTGATGAATGGTACAGGCAAGAATCAATTTAATCCTAAAGGACAGCTTACTTATGAGCAGACCTATGTGCTGTTGCAAAATTGTTTTGAGAAGCTGATGAAATAATAAGGTTCTTTACTTGTTCACAATAGGAAAAGACTGCTCCCCAGCAGCTTGAATAGGCAGGGGAGCAGTCTTTTTTGGGATATGATGATATTTTAAAGTGATAAATTCCGATTGATCAGTTCGAGTCGTTGTTCAACGCAGGCATAAGAACGCATCGCATCCTCTGGTGTATTCAGCACATAATCGAGAAGACGCTCTACAGTTGTAGCAGCCACATGGATTCGAGTATCTGAAGAAGCATAGTAAATATATACGTTGCCATTATCAGTTGCGATAACCCCATTACAGAAGACGACATTGGATACATCACCAACGCGTTCCTCTCCATTAGGAGCAATCAGATGACCGCCGGGACGGTGTGTAACCTCATAAGGTTTCTCCAGATCAGATAAAAAGGCATAAAGAACATATCTTAAGCCAGCCGCCGTATTTCGAACGCCGTGTGCAATATGGAGCCATCCACGGTCAGTTTTGATGGGTGCAGGTCCTTGGCCGTTCTTCACTTCTTTGATTGTGTGATAGTAACGCTCATCGATAATAATTTCTTGATCGATTACCGCGTTCTCGATTGTAGCCGACAATCCCCAACCGATTCCGCCGCCGGAACCAGTATCGATGAATCCGTCTTGCGGACGTGTATAGAAAGCGTATTTTCCTTCTACAAATTCCGGATGCAGTACGACATTTCGCTGCTGTGCAGATGGTGTTTTCAGATCAGCGAGACGTTCCCAGCTTATTAAATCCTTAGTCCGGGCAATACCGCATTGAGCAACAGCGCTTGAAAGGTCTCCGTGAGGAGCATTTGGATCTTTCCGTTCTGTGCAGAACAATCCATAAATCCAGCCGTCCTCGTGTTGTACCAGGCGCATGTCATAAACATTCGTATCCGGTACATCTGTTTCCGGCAGTAGGACAGGTTTATCCCAGAAACGGAAGCCGTCTACGCCGTTATCGCTTTCTGCTACAGCAAAAAATGATTTGCGATCAACACCTTCAACGCGAGCAACCAAATAAAATTTTCCGTTTAATTGAATTGCTCCTGGGTTAAACACGCCATTCACTCCAAGACGTTCGGAGAAAAAGGGATTGGTTTCTGGGTTGAAGTCATATTTCCAGATCAATGGAGCGTGCTCAGCTGTAAGGACAGGATATTTATAACGATCATATACCCCGTTGCCATTAGGCGAGATCTCGTTCGGACGATTCAATAGGGCTTCATAACGTTCGGTCAGTTGCTTCTTTCTTTCCTCGAATAAACTCATGTTATTCCCTCCAATAATGTTCTAGTTATGGCGATTCAGGCGTTCCAACATTTCAATGCAAGCACGGCTGTTGTGGTATGGGCATTTCCATGGACTTACTTTAGGCTCATTAGGAAGCGGGGTGCCTCCTTGGTCTACTCCCCAGAACCATTCGCCATGCGCTTGGTCCACGATATAGTTCTGAATAAATCTCCAGGAATTCAGTGCAGCAGTTTTGTATTTTTTGTCGCCGGTTAATTCATAAGCGTTATAAAATCCAACCATTGCTTCGGCCTGAGGCCACCAGTCCTTGTTCGTATCGGTTAGGCCGCTCCGATCCGCTTCATTCCATATGCCGCCGTCTTTATCGACGCCATTCTTGTAAACGGATTCAGCCATAGCCACTGCCGTTTGAATAACTTGCCGAAGCAGGTGAGGATCGTCAAGAACCTCTGCAGCTTCTAATAGCAGCCAGCTTCCTTCAATGTCGTGGCCATAAGAGATGTGATGGCTCTTCACCTGCCATGCTTCATCAAAGAACAACAGAAAATGATTGCTTTTTGGATCGATAATATGATCGATGGTTATCTGAATCAGTTCGGTCAAACTCTTTTTCAGTTCTTCTGATTTCCAGACTCGATATAAATTCGTATAAGCTTCAAGGACATGAAGATGAGTGTTCATTGACTTTTTCTCGTTCAGATCCTTCTCGCTCAGGCTAAGATCTCCGGTTAGCTGCCAGTCACGGGAGAGGGCTTCGATATAGCCTTTATGTACTGGATCATAAGTGTGTTTTTCCAATACATGATAAATATCAATTGCAAGATCAAGTGCTTCCTGCCGGCCTGTCGCACGATAATACTCAGCAAATGCGTACATAACAAAGGCTTGCCCATAAACCTGCTTCTTGTCCTGAGATGGCTGTCCTAAATAATCGACCATCCAGAAAAATCCTCCGTGCTCCTGATCCATAAAATAAGTTTTTAAATAATCATAGGCACGGTCAGCCATTTCCATATATTCAGGTGAGGGGAGGAGTCTGTAAGCAGAAGCGAAGGACCATAATATTCGAGCGTTTAGTACCAGCCCTTTATCCGATTGCTTGTTGATTTGATGGTGTTGATCCATTTCTCCGATAAAACCGCCATGCTCCCTATCGACCGTCTTCTGAATCCAGAATTGCAGAATGTTATCCTGCAGCTCTGATTGCAGTTGTTCTTTCCATTGTTGTACGTCCACCAAGATCAAGCCCCCTTTATGATTTCATTGCAGAGCGTTTCGCGGCATACGCCTGTGCGGTTATCGCTTCAGCTTCCTTCCCATATATACAATAACCGTCATCGATGGCCGCTTGCTCACGTTCGTACAGCTGTGCAGGCCAATCCCATAGCATAAAACCACGGACCCAATCCCGCTCCCCGCATTTGTCAAACATCATACGATAAAAATCTGCTTGCTCAGCTTGATTGGCCTCTCCCTCAAGTGTCCAGTCATTAGGGATCGCAGAGGATCCGGTCCTGCTCGGACAGCCAGCTTCCATAAAGAAGAAAGGTTTGTTAAATTGCTGTACAACCTTTTCGATTCGATCCAGCTGCTGGTCCCAATCGTGGATTGGATAGTAACCGCTGGAGCTAATAACATCCAGTGCGTCCCACCAAGCTACATTATCTTCCTGATATTTATCGCAATTATAGGTAATCAACCCACTGTAAACTTTTCGCACCTCGGAAATAAGATCGCGCCATTCGGTTTCTCTACGGTCGGTCTGCACCATTTCGCAGCCGATACATAGCATCTCGCAATCCGTCTGTTCGGGGATTTGTGCAAAGTGAAGGATATAATTACGGTAAGAAGCGAACCAATCCCGCCATTTAGGCTCACAGGGAACGTCCTTGTCAAAAAAGTTTATATGCGCTCGCCATGTGCCGTCCTCACAGTTAACGATGGGCTTCAGGCAGACTTTAAGCCCAAGAGATTTGGCATTCTGAATTGCCCAAATTACTTCTTCGTCAGTAACTGTCAGGTCCTTCCAGTAAGGGATTTCCGTTGAGAAGGCTGTGGCTTGCCAAGCGGAAAATGCAATTGCTGTCCAATTAACTCCGGTAGTTTCAGCCATGGTTCTCATGGACATCGAGGCAGACTCTGTCATCCAAGTGCCTCTTACCCCCATGAACCCCCAAGTCATGCCAGCGATATATTGCTCTGACCAATTCAAACAGTATCACCTCGTTAGTATGAAATCTCGCTAACAACAATATGTTAGTTAATTGTTATGATAACAACTCGGTTATTTACTGTTCACTATAATTCTATTTCTTGTTTGGTTCAATACTTAATTTTTATTATTTATTACTTTATCGTTACTTAACAAAAAAACCGCCTATGAAAGGCGGTTAGGTTGGTTGAAAGTTTGCTAGGTGATTAGGCTTGAGAATTATCCGAATTTTCAGACGGAGAATCCAGCTGTTGCACCGATTCCCTATATATAATCTTGCCTTGAACTAGTACTCTGCCGTTTCTACGATTCGGATTTGATATCTTCTCCATAATGGATTTAACAGCTGTTCGAGCCATCTGATCGATATCCACCTCGACTGTAGTTAGAGGAGGTGAGGTTAATGTGGCATAAACGTCGTTATCAAATCCTACCACAGAACAATCGGTTGGCACTTGATAGCCTAGCGATGATAACTGCTCGTACAGGTTGAAAGCTACCTGATCGCAGTTGCAGACGAAGGCAGTCGGCATTTTGTCCGGCAACTGGATATCAATAAACGCTCCGCGTTCGTCACGGTCATTTAACAGAAGACGTTCTTCGAAGGTAAGTCCATGTTCTAGTAGGGATTTATAGTAACCGAGGAAACGATCCTGAATACTGCTAGTAGCATAAATATTACCTACATATGCGATATCACGGTGTCCATGTCGAATTAAGTAGTTGGTTATTTCGTACGCACCGTAAAAGTTGTCCGTTATAATCGAATCAATTTCCGCATGCTCATCATAGAAATCGAGAAATATCTTGGGCAAATCCATGTTCTTAATCGTTTCAATATACTCTTTGCTGACTTGGCCCAGTACGATAATCCCATCGACTTTGCTCTCGCTATATACTCTCGGAAAGCTTAACTTCTCTTCATCCTCTGCACTTAGTAGAGTAAGTATTCCAAAATAGCCGTAATGATCCAGATGGATGGCTATTTGCTGGTATACCCGTAGGTAGAAGGAGTCGTTCATTCCAGTAAACCGCTGTGGAATGAGTACTCCAATGTTATATGAGAGGCCATCTTTGATGGATTTAGCAGCTGAATTCATACGGTATCCCATCTCAACGGCGACTTTTTTGATTTTTAGTTTTAAATTGTCGCTTACACCTTCTTTATCGTTAAGTGCTTTAGATACGGTTACACTGCTAACCCCAACTTTATTTGCGATGTCTTTCATCGTAATATTGCTTTTCATTAACTTCGTTCACCATCCTGTAACTTAATGCCGAATCAGCTTCTTGAATACTAAATACAGTATACATTTATAACTAAATAATATAAAGGATATATATATCCAAAACACATAATTAACTTAATTAATTAGTTATTTTTATAAACTAAATAAATTTAATTGTTGACAGGAAAACGCATACAAAATAGAATTAAGAAGTAGTTTATCGATAACTTTATTTTTCATTAGGGGGTAAGGGAATGAAGAGAAGTAATAAGTTAATTAGTTTTATGGCTTTAATATTAGTGTTTACAATGCTTGCTGCTTGTAGTCCTAAGAACGACAGTTCTTCTGCAAACAACACAGAAAACAACACAGAGAATAACCAGAAAGAGACAGAGAAAGGTCCGTCTGGTGAGATTACCGTTATTACGCAGAGAACAGATATCGTAGATACGGTATTTAAGGAGTACGCTGCTGAATTTAACAAAACGTATCCTGATGTTAAAGTTAATTTCCAAGCATTATCTGACTATGAAGGTCAGATTATGGTTCGTATGAACTCCACTGACTATGGTGACGTTCTTCTTATTCCAACAAGTATCCCACTCGCTGATACGGCTCAATTCTTTGAACCACTTGGTGACCTGGCTGAAATGAGCAAGGAGTATATCGGTCTGGAAGAGAGAGCTGTTGATGGAAAGGCATACGGTATTCCTACAGCTGTTAACTTCTCGGGGATCCTTTATAACAAGAAGGTTTTTGATGAAGCTGGCATAACTACAGCTCCAAAAACTCCAGATGAATTCTTGGCTGCTTTGCAGGCTATTAAAGATAAAGGGAACGCAATTCCGCTTTACACGAACTATGCAGACGGCTGGCCTTTGACACAATGGGAGGCTGTATTAACTACGGTTGCGGGCAGTGTTGATTACGTTAACATTGACCAACCGAATACAGATGAGAACTTTGTTCCAGGAAAGCCGCATTATGAGCTTTACAAAGTTATGTATGATGCTGCAAAACAAGGCTTGATCGAGCCAGACCCTACCACTACAAACTGGGAAGCTTCCAAAGCAGATATGGCAAACGGCAAAATCGGTGCTATGGTTCTTGGTTCCTGGGCTATCGGTCAAGTTCAAGACTTGGCTCCAAACAAAGATGACATTGCTTACATGCCATTCCCTACGAATGCTAGCGAAGTGATTATGCCACTGGCTGATGATTATACGCTTGGTATCAATAAAAACAGTAAAAACAAAGAAGCTGCAAGAGCATGGATTGACTGGTTTATTAAAGAATCCGGCTATCCAACAGAACAAGCTGGCGGTATGAGTCCGGTTGTAGGCGCTGCGCTTCCTGAAACACTGAAACAATTCGAAGGTACAGATGTGAAGTTCGAACTGCAGACGCCTGCACAGGCGGGTCAAGAAGGTTGGGTTGATAAGATCGATAAGGATGCAGAAATCGGACTTTGGCAGCCAGAATTCAAAAAACGCATCATTGAAGCTGCAATCGGAAACCTGAATGAATCTTACGATGATATTATGAAAGACTTGAACGACGACTGGGTGAAATCTCGCGCGAAAGTTGTACAGTAATAGGCATTAAAGCAAACATAAGAGAAACGCACGGAAAGTGCGTTTCTCTTATATAAAAAAAGAGAGAAAAGCTTAGAGCAGCAAGTCCTTGGAGGTGTGAGTGGTGTTCAAGAACCTAAGTTATAAAACGCAGCGGAAGATCATTATTTTCGCCTTTTCGCTGATACCGGTAGCTCTATTAATTACTTTTGCGTATTTACCCGTCTTTAATATGTTCAAATACAGTTTTACAGATTGGAATGGATACAGTCCGGACTATTCCTATGTGGGATTAGAGAATTATAAAACCATATTTACCGATTCTAAATATTTCACTGTATTTAAAGTCAGCTTGTACTATTTTTTAGGTTCTTTTGTTCAAATGGGTCTGGCATTGTACTTTGCTACGATTCTAAGCTTTAATGCTCGCCTCAAAAACTTTTTTAAAGGGGTTATGTTCTTCCCTTATCTTCTTAATGGTGTTGCAATTGGTTTTATCTTCTTATTTTTCTTCAGACCGGATGGTACACTCGACACTTTAATGCAAGTCCTGGGACTCGGGAATTTTACACAGGGCTGGTTACTAAATCCGAATATTATTAACGTCTCGCTGGCAGGCGCATCTTTGTGGAGATACATGGGGTTCAACTTCATTATCTTTTTGGGAGCGATCTCCTCAATCGGTAAGGACATTTATGAAGCTGCTGAAATTGATGGAGCCAACCGCTGGCACCAATTCCGCCATATTATCATCCCAAGCATTAAGAAAATTGTACAGTTAAATATGATTTTGGCCATAAGCGGCGCGATTAGTGCGTTCGATATTCCATATATCATGACCGGTGGTTCCAACGGAAGTAACACTTTTGTTATCCAGACCGTGAACACCGCGTTTAAGTACAACAAGCTTGGTCTTGCATCTGCTATGGCTGTTGTGCTGCTCTTGATTGTCATCATTGTAACCTTGCTGCAACGCTTGTTCATCAAGGAGGAGAAGTAAACCATGTACAGACTTAAATATACCGCGGCGAATGTTTTTAAATATGGCACTTTGCTCTTAGGTGCGTTTGCAGCACTTATTCCGATTCTTGTAGTGTTCTTTGCTTCATTTAAGACAAATGAGGAATACAGCACTACGGGTCCTTTAACACTTCCGGAGAACTGGTTTAACTTCGCCAACTATACGAAAGCCTTTGTCAACGGAAAAATGCTGCTCGGCTTTGGAAACACGCTTATTATCCTTGTAGTTTCTATTGTTGGCGCTACGTTGATCGGTTCCATGATTGCGTTTGTGCTAAATCGTTTCAAGTTTCGAGGCAATAAGCTTCTGATGGGAGCCTTTTTGCTTGCTACCTTGATTCCGAGTGTAACAACTCAGGTCGCCACTTTCCGTATCATTAATTTCTTTGACTTGGTTGATACTCGGTTTGCACCTATTTTGCTCTATCTCGGTACAGATATTATAGCGGTGTACATTTTTATGCAGTTTCTGGATTCCATTTCAGAATCTTTGGATGAATCCGCCATGTTGGATGGGGCATCGTATTTTACGATTTACTGGAAAATCATTTTGCCGCTGCTTGCACCTGCGATTGTTACCGTGATCATCGTAAAGGGCGTCAATATTTACAATGACTTCTATACGCCATTTCTCTATATGCCAAGTGAAGACTTACAAGTTCTTTCGACGGCACTCTTTAAATTTAAAGGCCCTTATGGCTCCCAGTGGGAAGTCATATGCGCTGGTATTATGATTACGATTATTCCGATTTTAATTATTTTCTTATCGCTGCAGAAATACATCTATAACGGTTTTGCACAGGGTTCTGTTAAATAGAAAACCATACTTGCATTTTTGGAAGGAGATTACATCATGGCAACAGTTAAAATTATTGGGGATAACCTGCCGAATATTCCTTGGCAAAACAAACCGGAGGGCGCTGTAGGGCCCGTGTGGAGACATAGTGAAAATCCGGTTGTAAAGCGAAATCCCGCTAAAGGAATCGCTAGGATTTTTAATAGTGCGGTCGTTCCTTATGAAGGTGAATATATAGGTGTATTCCGTGCGGAGACCATCAATGGACGCCCGCATCTGCATATGGGACGCAGTGAGGATGGACTGAACTGGACAATCGAGGAAGAACGAATTCCCTTTGTAAATGAACAAGGTGAGCCGTTCCAGCCTAACTACGCATATGATCCTCGTCTCGTAAAGGTTGAGGATACATATTACATCATTTGGTGTACCGATTTTTATGGGGCTTCCATCGGAGTGGCGAAAACAACGGATTTCAAAACCTTTGTTCGTCTGGAAAATCCATTTCTACCATTTAACCGTAATGGTGTACTGTTTCCGAAGAAGATTAACGGCAACTTTGTTATGCTCTCCCGTCCGAGTGATAGCGGTCATACGCCATTTGGAGATGTGTTTCTTAGCGAAAGCCCGGACTTCGTATATTGGGGAAAACATCGCCATGTAATGACCAAGGGAGGTCAAGGCTGGTGGCAATCCGTAAAAATTGGCGGAGGTCCTGCACCGATTGAGACTTCTGAGGGTTGGTTGATGTTCTATCACGGCGTGACCGGAACATGTAATGGTCTTGTGTACAGCATGGGGGCAGTGATTCTGGACAAAGATGAGCCGTCTAAAGTGAAATACCGCTCAAGTACGTATGTGCTTACACCGGAAGAATGGTATGAGGAACGCGGGTTTGTAGCGAACGTTGTATTCCCTTGCGCTGCCTTAACTGACGCTGAAACCGGAAGAATCGCAATATACTACGGCGCCGCTGATACTTATGTGGGAGTTGCTTACACCACAGTTCAGGAGATCGTGGATTATGTGAAAGCAACACATGAAGAAGTAGGCGACGACGCCGAGATTGGAATTATGTAATCTACGAAAAGAAAACGAATACCCATAGAAACGGATAATCAGCAGACGGGTTATCCGTTTCGTCATTTAGGAGGAACAACATGGCTAACGATAAAGTTGAGGATCTGCTGAAATACGCAGGAATTAGTCCCAAACCTAAGGATTTTGATCTGTATTGGGATAGAGCAATTAAGGAATTAGATGCACAGCCGATGGATTATGAATTGGTGGAAGCTGATTTTCAGACCCCGCTTGCAGCGTGTTACCATCTGTATTTTACCGGTGTCGGTGGTGCGAGAGTACATGCGAAGTATGTTAAGCCTAGGCATTCTGATGGGAAAGGACCGGGTCTGGCACTGTTTCACGGATATCATTCTGGAAGCGGAGACTGGTTTGATAAGGTAACCTATGCAGCCCATGGAATCACTGTAATCGCCATGGATTGCCGCGGACAGGGTGGACTTTCTCAGGATAACCTGACCGCGAAGGGAACGACTCTTAAGGGTCATATTATCCGTGGGATTGATGAAGAAGATCCAGACAAGCTGTATTACCGTAATGTATTTCTTGATTTAGTGCACACCGTCCGGATCTTAAAGTCTATGTCACAGGTTGACGAGGACAAAATTTCTGTTCACGGCTGCTCTCAAGGCGGCGCTTTGACTGTTGCCTGTGCAGCGCTGGAACCGTCAGTCAAGCTTGCAATACCAGTCTACCCATTCTTGAGCGATTACAAGAAAGCTTGGGAAATGGATATTATGACTTCGGCCTACGAGGAGATTGCATACTATTTTCGATTTATGGATCCGCTGCACACGCGGCAGGAAGAAGTGTTCCATAAGCTGGGCTATATTGATATCCAGAATCTCGCGGACCGTATTCAGGCAAAAGTGGTGTTCGCTACGGGATTAGCTGATTCGGTGTGCCCGCCATATACGCAGTTTGCTACTTATAACAAGATAAAGTCTGAGAAAGAACTTGTCGTTTACCATGAATATGGTCATGAATATTTGCCTTATTTGAGCGACCGTGTATTACAGGAGGTCTTGAAGCTGTAATCAGGGCTCGTGAGAGCATGGCTACAGGGGGAGCAAAATGAAGGATATTTCTAAAGTAGAGAAAAAAAATGCCCTTACACAGCTTAAGCATATGAGAGTTCATCCGTCTAAATCTGTTGGGGCCCGTCTTTTTATTATCTATTTTCTTTCCACGCTTGTCTTTGTGTTTAGTTTAGGACTGATTTCGTATCAAATGTCGAAAAGCACGATTCAAAACAATGCCACGGTTAGCAATCAGCAAACGGTGAATCAGACGGCGGAAAAGCTGGAACTTGTCCTCAAACGTTATGAAGATTCGCTTCAACCATCTCTTTTTAGTAAAGAAGTACAGGATTTGGTCAGGCGAGGATCACTGGAAAGTACGGACGCTAGCCAGCATATCGTCATCAAACAAAAGTTGACAGAAGCTCTGGGCAACTGGGTGTTCTCGAACTCCGGAGTTGTTGGTGTTGCCTTGATTCCTCAGGTTGACGTTATGCCGAATATGACGAGTGGGATGGTAAGTGATGAATTTCTGAGAGATGTAAGGCAAGCTGCCTGGTTTACAGAGGCGATGGATGCTAAGCAGTCGCTTTGGATGTCGGATGATGGCAGTACGGAAGAAGCCGGTCCATCAACGCTGTTCCGGCTTGCAAAAGCACTACCGGGGCAGGCAGGGAAAAGCTATGTAATCGTCGCTGATATAAAAAGCTCTATCCTGACCGAGGAATTAAAAAAAATAAATATGGATGGGAAATCAGTGGTCCAGCTCGTTTCACCCAGTCAGAGACTAATTGCCACATCCTCTGATGAAGGACAAGACGGATATGGTCAGGTTCTGAGTGATATGCAGGCTGAGTTGGAGAAAGGCAGTTTCGAGGGGAAAGATACGTCCGGAAATGAAGTTCTGACCGTTTACAGCACATTAGGCGCAGCCAAGTGGAAGCTGATGAGTGTCATTCCATTGGATGAATTGATGAAGGATGCGAATAAGATTTTGCTGACTACATATTTGTCCGTACTGATTGTTACCTTAATTGCTATTGCCATTGGGATCTGGATGGCTAGAACCATTGCCGGCCCTCTCGTGAAGATGAAGGGTCTCATGAATGAAGCTTCTAAAGGGAATCTAAAGGTCAGAATGGAAGAGCGGAGCAGGGACGAGATCGGTGACTTATCCATCTCATTTAACGAGATGATGGGGCAGATTACCGGACTTGTCCATCAGACAAATCAGACGGCGATAGAGGTGCTGGAAACTGCACAGGAACTGAGTGAAGCATCGCGTAGGACAGCCGACTCCGCTAAAGAAATCGCCGCAGCGACAGAACAGATTGCGAGTGGAGCTTCAGATCTCGCTGGGAGAGCAGACAAAGGCAACGATTTAGCAGATCGTATGTCCATGCAAATCCATCAGTTTATTGAAGTGAACCGTCAGATGGAAGATGCGGCTATAAATGTGGGCCATTCCAGTGGACACGGTATTGAGCGGCTGGATGCACTGGAACTGAAGACCGATCATACAGGTCAACAAATAGGAGCGCTTGTTACACGCGTGAATGGTCTGAAAGAAACAACTTTTTCTGTCCTTAAAATTTTGCAAGTGATGCAGAATATCACCAAGCAAACGAATATTTTGTCATTAAACGCTGCGATTGAAGCTGCAAGAGCCGGAACGGCTGGAAAGGGCTTTATGGTTGTTGCCGATGAAATACGCGGATTGGCCAATCAGTCCAACCAGTCTATCGACATGGTTACCGGGATTGCAGATGAAATTATGAGTGAGATGAATGAGACAGTTGCTGTTTTATCTGAGGTGACGCCGTTATTCATCGGACAAAGGGATGCCGTGAAGGAAACGAACGGAATTTTCTACTCTGTGCAAGAACAGATGCAGAGTTTTATCGAGCGTTTGGAATCTGTCACCGCATCGATTGACCAGTTAAACAACTCTCAGTCCGTGCTTACAGAAGCTATGGTAAGCGTAAGTGCCGTGGCGCAGCAGTCTTCCGTGACTTCGGAAGAAGTAGCTTCTCTTAGTGGAGAACTGCAAGATGTCAGTCATCTATTGGTTGAGTTGTCAGGAAAACTGGAGCTCGCTTCAGCTCACCTCAAAGAGAAGCTTACGTTGTTCAAACTATAAGAAAGAAGATTGAAAGGAGGTGAGTAAAGCTTATCCGATTAGTGACTCATGTAATTAGGAAGAGAAAATCGTAATCAGAGGTGAAGAATATGAGCAAATTCAAAAAGAAAACGACTGCACTTTTAGCTATTGTCTTATCTGCATCGCTTACTTTCCCTGCTTCGTTGCAAGCAAGTACTGTTCTTGTTGGAGCATCAACACAGCAGGGGGCAGAGCATGAGAGCAGAGCTCACTGGGCTCAGGCAAGTATTGATAAATGGATTGGCCATGGGGTGGTTCAGGGATATAGCGATGGTTCCTTCCGTCCTAACCAAAAGATAACTCGAGCCGAGTTAGTGACTATAATTAACCGTCTCTTTGCCTTCTATGATAAGTCGGATATCAAATTTTCGGATATTTCTGACTCTGCTTGGTATGCAGAAGCTTTAAGCATCGCTAAGAAAGCGGGATATTATGAAGGGTTCCCTGGAAA
Source organism: Paenibacillus sp. GCM10028914 (assembly GCF_042666275.1). Classification (NCBI taxonomy): domain Bacteria; kingdom Bacillati; phylum Bacillota; class Bacilli; order Caryophanales; family Paenibacillaceae; genus Paenibacillus; species Paenibacillus sp. GCM10028914. Next base: position 205,123 of record NZ_JBHTFO010000009.1, on the reverse strand, counting down.
CTTGTCCAAAGCAACAGAGCAAGTTACAAGGCAGGATGTCGCTAGCTTAATTGCAAAGGCATTTACACTGAAAAATGATAGCGCATACAATAAACTTCCTTTTACTGATGAATCCAAAATCAGTGACTATGCTCGTGACGCGGTTACAGCGCTAAGTGACGTTATCTCCGGCTATCCAGATGGTACGTTCCGCCCTACTGAAAATATGACACGAGCCGAGCTGGTGAAGGTTATCGATCGCTTGGTGGCACAGATCTACAATAAGACAGGCGCTACCACGAATGGATCGCTTGAAGGAAATGTCATTATTAATCAAAGCGGTGTGGCCCTGAAAGATACTACGATTTCCGGAAATCTATACTTGGCTCCAGGCATTGCAGACGGTGACGCGAGCCTGGATCATGTGACGGTTAAAGGAACTACGTATGTATCAGGGGGTGGTCAACAATCTATACATATTACAGACTCTAGCCTTTCAAAGGTTATTGTTCAACGGGCTGAAGGTAAGATTCGCGTCGTTGTGTCTGGGACATCAACATTCGGCGAAACTTCTGTAAATACAGCGACCGATCTCGTGTTGGAGAAAGGTTCTGCACTCTCTAGCTTATTGATTGGCAGCGGTGCTGCTGGCTCGGCGCTGGACATTCGGGGGGCGGCTGGAGAAATAACTGTACAGGCCAGCGATGTTAGCGTTAATGGTCAGGCTGTAATTAAAGGCGGAGTCTATGCTTTTAAGGATGGCAAGCTCGAAGCGGTTACTCCTTCGGCAGGAGGCGGATCTGGCAATGCTGGCTCTGGTAGTGGCGGGTCAGGTGGATCAGCCGGGTCAGGTGGAACGGGAGGATCGGATGGTTCAGGAAATTCGGGAACTGATACGGGGACTCCTGGTGTCACCGCTGTAAATTTGGTGGATTCCAAGGCAACAGCTGAAACGAAGTCTTTGTTTGCATTCCTGAATGAAACGCGTGGCAAAGCCGTGTTGTTCGGCCACCAGCATGATACTACCGTTTCTTTTGCCGGGAAGGATGATCAGGGCAATGTTATCTCCGATGTGAAGAATTCGGTTGGTGATTATCCAGCAGTATTCGGTTGGGATACGCTCAGCTTGGATGGGCATGAGACTCCTCCAGGAGTTGAAGGGAATTATGAAGCGAGTCGCCTCGGATTGTCGGCAGCGATGAAGCATGCCTATGAGCTGGGCGGAATCGTAACTTTAAGTACGCATCCATACAATTTTGCAACCGGAGGCGACTTCAATGATACCAGTAATACGCCTGGTGCGGAGCAGTCAGTCGTAACCCGTATTTTACCTGGCGGAGACAAGAATGCAGCGTTTCGGGAATACCTGGACCGGATTGCTTCTTTTGCTAACCAGTTGAAAGACGATGACGGTAAGTTAATTCCTGTTCTATTCCGTCCGTTCCATGAGCAGAACGGAAGCTGGTTCTGGTGGGGAGCAGCAACGACCACGAAGAGTGAATACGTTGAATTATACCGTTATACTGTCGAGTATTTACGTGACGTCAAAAATGTACGTAACTTCCTGTATGTTTACTCGCCGAACGGTTCATTCAACGGAAATGAAAGCCAGTATTTGACCACTTATCCGGGTGATGAGTTTGTTGATATTCTGGGCATGGACCAGTATGACAACAAGGATAATGCCGGAAGTGAAGCGTTCCTGAACGGATTAGTCAAGGATTTGAAAATGATCTCCTTGCTGGCGGACAAAAAAGCGAAAATTGCTACTTTTTCAGAGTATGGCTATAGTGCTCAAGGAATGGAGACTACGGGTAACAATGAAAAAGAGTGGTTCACTAAAATTACAGATGCCATTAAGAGTGATCCGGATGCCAAGAGAATTGCCTATATGCTGACGTGGGCTAACTTCGGTGAAGGCAACAATCTCTTCGTTCCGTATAAGGATGTTGAAGGAAAGGGCAGTCATGAATTGCTAGAGGACTTCATCAACTTTTATAATGACCCTTATACTTCATTTGTAGAAGAGTTAAAAGGGAAAAACGTCTACGGAAGATCAGTGAACTCAGCTTCCGAGCAGCCGTTTATGCATATCGTGACTCCAACCAATATTGGTACGGCAAGCGAATCACCTACCGTAATCAGAGCAAAAGTACTTCATACAGCTCCGACAAAGGTTACTTACAGCATCGGTCAGAATGGACCTGAGGCTGACATGACTCTGGATAACGACGGTTATTATTCGGCGCCTTGGATACCGGAGGCGGAGTTGAACGGTAAGTCCGCTGAGATTAAGGTACGTGCATATCTGGCTGGTGGAACGCTACTAGAGCAAACGATATCTGTATTTGTGAAGGTGCGTGAGGTTGAAGTAAAGCAGTTTACCTTCGATACGGCTGAAAGTTTGGAGATGATCGAGAGTAACGGCACTTATCCTGATGGTATTGAGATGGCTCTGAATCATAGCAAGTTAGGCGGAGATGGGAAGCTTGAGCTTCAGGTCTCAGAAGGTTTAACTGCTGATGAGACATGGCAGGAATTAAAGCTTCAGCTAACTGACAAAGCATTGGAAGGAGTCAACTTGACCACGGTCAAGCGGCTCAAGCTGTCGGCGCTGATTCCAGCATCACTTGCAAGCGAGGGGGCAGCGATTCAGGCGGTTGCCATGTATCCGGGAACTGAGGAACATAAATACGGTACTGATACGAAGAAAACGTTGGCGGAATTGGAGCAGGTGACGGTTTCAGGAGCTACTTATTACAAATACGAGCCTGTCATCGAATTGGATGATGCCATAGCTGCATCCAAGGCAACCGGTCTAGCGATCTCTCTGGTGGGCAGTGGTTTACAGGCTGAGAGCCCAGTTTCCATCTATATTGATCAAATCGGCTTGTATAATGCCTACACAGCACCGATTCTTGATACAAGCCTGGTAGACGACTTTGAATCCTACGGTGGATCAAGTGATGCTCTAGCGGCTAAATATCCGAAAGCAGGCGGCGATGATGTGAGCATATCCCTTAGCCCGGATCAGAAGCTTTCCGGTGATTACGGGATGCAGCTAGAGTATGGAATCAACACGGCCGGTTATACGGGCATAGGCAAAAGCCTCGGCACAGTAGATTGGTCGGATAGCAACGCGCTTCATATGTGGGTAACAACAGACAATGGTAACGCGTATGCTAAAGAGGGCAAACCGCTCAAGCTGGTTATCCAAATCAACATGAACGGCACTGCTTATGAAGCTTACCCGGTACTGGAATCTTCGAAGGAGTATGAGTTGACGATTCCATTTAGTGAGTTCGTTGTGGCACCTTGGAGCTCAGGCGGGCCGGTTTCTAAGGAAAGTCTAAGTAAAGTAACGAACTTTAATATTTATATCAATGCTATGGACCAGGGCAGTCATCAAGGGGTTCTGCACTTTGACGATATTCGAGCTGTGCACGATGATAGTATTCCTGACCTTCCGGATAACAGCGGAGGACAGGGAGGTACAGAACCAGGTGTTCTGTACGAGTTCAAGTCCGTTTCGGATATGGATGGCTGGAAGATAGCAAACAACACTGCTGCAGCGAAGGATCCGGTATTTGACAATGGAGAGGGGACACTTCGTGTCGAATTTTCATTAATCAGTACAGGAAACAAGCCGAATGGTGCATCAAATGAAGAATTCGAGCTTGTAAAAACACCTTCCGGGTTAAATCTGACAGGTCTGTCGAGTATTTCAGCAGACGTAAAGCTAAGCACAGGAACCGCGAAAGCTCGTCTTTTCATAAAAAGCGGAGACTGGGTCTGGGTTGACAGCGATATGCTAGACATCGACTCAAGTGGCTACAAAACGTTGTCTATCTCCTTGCCGGAAGCGTTCCAGGAAGAGGGAGCAAAAGGATCTGATCTGAAGGATATCAAAGTCATTGGCATCAAGATCGAGGGGATCAGTAATGACGGAGGAACCGCTAAACTGCATCTGAAGAACATAACTTTAAATGCAGCTAATGAGTAAGGAACTTTAACTCATGACAGTTGACCGTTACCAATCAGTATAATTTGTAGATGCTTGGAATTGGGGATAGAGAAGTAATCACAAAGAGACGTCCAGCATGTCCGAAAAGGACAGAGAGGACGTCTCTTTGTTCGTTCGCAGTAAAGCATAGGAAAATGCTTGCTTACCACAAACATAGAGGCGGTATCTCCACCCTAAGTGAAGGATACCGCCTCTTTTTAATTGAATGAATGCTTATTTCAGTACGCCATATGCTTTCATTTCTTTAAGCAGCTTCTCCGCAAGCATCAGGTAGTTGTCCCAAGCAGTATTGCGAGTGGTGTACCCAGACTTGCCATAGTCGCCTGTGTTCTCAATAGCTGGCAGGTCGGTCAGGTCAAGCATATCTTGTGTTTTGAGTACTTTTTCTTTCAACGCATCCATCTGAACGTTAAAGCCGATGCGGGAAGGCTCATCGTAATCCACACTTTCATACTTGGATTGTCTGTAGAACTGCTTCAATTTAGGCTCTTCGATTTCATCTGGTGTATCTGCAAAAATTTCGTCATAGCGCAGGTCGATAATCTTGCTATCTTCAACGACAACCTGCAAACGACCTGTTAAGCCACCGCCCAGTTCTTCCGCAATGCCGTAGTATTTTTGGGCAGATGCTTTTTCAAGCGACGGAGCGAGCTCCTCTGCCATCGGTACCATGGACTGCAATACACTGTTGGACGCACCGGATACGGTATCGACTTCAGCTGTGAGGCTTTGTGCCTCTAGCATTTGCTCTTCTGCTTTTAGAACACCTTGAATCCAAGCGGCACCTTTAGCTTCACCCATAGAGAAGTTATAAGCAGACCAGCGTTTAGATACATTCTGGTAGTAACGGTTGTAGTAGTTTGGACGTGTCATCTCGTTGAATTCGATATGAACGAGCTTATCGCCTTCTTTGACCACTTCCAAGATTCCTAAGTGACCTTGTCTAAAACGTTCTTCGATCTTATAGTAATCGCCCTTGATCAGCCCTAGTTTCGGTTGAGCAGTCCACTCGAGATCTGTCATTTCTACGGCTTTTACAGAAGAACCGGATGTGGAATCGGTTTTGTCGCTAGCATTAGCGTTAGCATTTGTATTGGTATTAGCATTTGCCTCCGTTTTGGAAGGTTCTGCTTGCGCGTTTTCTTTCGAGTTGGAACAACCTGTGAACATTGAAATTGCCATTATTGCTGCGAGCATTGTTATTGCGAACTTTATTCGTTTGGATTTTAAAGTCATGATGTCCCCCTGATATATGTATGTTAAGATTTACTGCCCTCAATTTGAAGCATTCAAACTGGGCAAAGTTAATGTACCTTATATTAAAAAAATATTAAGTGATTTTTTTCACTAACCAAAAATTCAAATATTTTCTATAAAAAAGCAAAAGAAAAGACCTCCCTAATAAATAAGGAAGCCTTCTATTTAATGGTACTAGATATGTCGATCAATATGAGTTTCGTGTGCGCGACTGTACTGCGGGACGCTTACGCCAAAACAGCGATAGTGCGAGCTTTGCGCACCATAAAGCAAACACCAGAAACAACAGAGACCATATCCATGCGGGCAGCATCGTTGTGTATGCTAGGTTCGCAGCATCTCCTGCTCCGCTTGGTTGACGGAAGGAGTAGACCAGGAGCGAAAAAGGCCCCATGACCGATTCCTCCAAAGAGAGGAAGGCGAGGAGAAGATAATAGGCGTTCCGAATGTGTGTTCCAAGAAAGTAAAAGACGAGTGTAATGACGATAAAGATGGTGAGCCAGATCAGACCGTAGCCATTACGTACGAATAACAGGATCATGAGCAAGGCGATCCCTGAAATAAGTAACAAGCCTTCTCCTTGCTTGCGTTTGGCATAGCCATAAAACATCAGCACGGCGAATAAAGAGGCGGATAAATAACCAGACACAGAGACCAGAGTCGTCCTCCATCCGGGTGCAAGAACGGAAAGAGTTGTGCCGCTGTGATCGGGATTTAATGCGATACTGAGTACACGTCCTGACAGCATCAATGTGGTGACGGCATGCCCAAGTTCATGAATCATCGTGTCCATAATGCGGAACCAAGAGGAGAAGGGGATGAACCGGGTTAGAGTAGCTGCCAGAGCGAGATACAAAATCGTTTTGAGCCATTTATTCATAGCAGAGTTCCTTTCGGATAAAGTTCTCTTAAGCTAAAAGAGTAAGCCCTGAATATATTATGCACGCTTATAAACAGGGAAAAGCTGTTTGTTCAAGAGCAGCAGACAGTACACCTTTTCCTATGATAAAATGGAACATACGTTCCTTTGATGACGGTAAAACTTTTTCTAATAGTAGTATAGATGGCAGACCATAAATTGTAAAAGAAACGGCTTTATAAAAGAACGGGAATGGTATAATTGGTGGAGTGATGGAGGTGCAAATCAATGGAATATTTCAGAAAAAATAATGAAATGAACATAGATAACATCCGGCATACCATCGTGCAAGGTAACCATATCCGGTTCGCTGAGTATGAGCTGGGCGGCGAAGAGAAGAATACGCTAATTCCGCCGAGAAAACCGGTAACGTCCCGAGATGAAATACGTAACGAGGCTGTGGTCCAAGGGGATCCTTCTGCAGTTGAGCTTTCGATGGACGATTTGAACTTTTGGGATCAAAAAGAACCTAATCGCTCGTCTGTTCCAAGCACACCATCCTATTCATCGAATAGTACGCAGAACTCCCCGAATTCCTCCGAGTATTCATCCTATGAGGGTGTGCGCTATTATTCTCGGGAGCAACAATTTGTCATGAGAGCTCGGGAGCTGGCATGGCATGTGGAGCCGGAGCACCCTTTTGTACCTTTTAAGAGTTACTGGCCTACTTACGATAATATGTCTTCCGAACAATATAAATGGTATTTCCATTGGCGGGAGGAAGTGCGGTCGGGCCGATATCCAGACACTGACTTATCGTATTTGTTTCTATATATGTATGAGCTGATCAACGGGATTGGTTGGAGTAATCCTATGCAAGGATGGCAGCTGCTAAACAAGGTATGGAATGCATACCGGCAGCGATATTCGAAACTGGATACGTATACGAGAGAATGGCTGTTTGATTTTTCATTAATTCATGGGCTGGATATGCCAATCACGGAAACTTACAACCGCATACCGCGCAGCTTGTCCAGTGAGCTGAAGGAGCTGGAGTGGTTGCGGATTTTTTCCACTGAACCACTAATGCTGAACTGGGATTTACTCATTGACCTGATAGACTATGAACCGGATAAGAGTCGGTTCTATCAGGAAGGTGGACGCAAAGACATAAGGAAATATGGACCGAAAGTGATCGCTCTCGTGGATGCTTATCTTGGCAAAACCAAAGGTCAACGTCTCCTTGATCGATTCAGGCCGCGAGAAAAGATGACAGAGAGATATGTGTTTCGCAGTGCTGTATATGACTATGATATATATGGGCGTACCGCTTCGGTTATGACGCTGCCGATCAGCTCGCATGTTCCGCTTCGCCATTATATTACGCAGCTGTTCCGAATGATGGAGAATAAGCTACGGGAGTTGCGCGGATTTAAGGGAAGGCTGCGCGGGATTGAGGTGGAGCCGGAGATCGAGGAGCTGGTAACACGGTTTTTGAAGAAGGAATTGCAGCCTCCGGATGATCCGAAAGAAAAGGCTCTTCCAGAAGTGCGGATCGATCGTGCGAAGCTGCGGCGTATCCAGCAAGAATCGGATGATGTTCGAGATATGCTGCTGTTGGATGAATCGGAACTAGGGCTGCAATCTCAAGGATTACAAGGATCAGAACAAGCGGATATCTCAGCAAATTCCAAAAAATCTACGCAGAAAACACAGGCTCAGCACGCGCCGCTTCAGATGGATATATTTGAAGTTAGCCTTATTGAAGATGACGTTATAATCGATACTTTGTCCGATGATATACCATTGGACGAAGTTACGGAGTGGACGTTGCCGATGAAATCCGTTGTGAACGATGGAAATCCGGAGGGGGATGGAGCTCGTTCCATGATGAGTGCAGGTAAGGACGATGAAGTATCTAGTCAGTCCTCTCTTACAGAAACAACAATAGTCGCCGGTACGGATGATGAGTCTCTGCCAACCATCAAAGGGGCAATTACGGATGTTGTTTGGGACACTGATGCTTTGGATGAAGAGTGGCGTGAGCTGGCAGCGCTGTTGAAATTCGAACATCTGGAAGTATTGTATGCGCTGAAGACAGGTCCAGACCTAGCCGCGCTTCATGCGGCAGCAGAACGAGCTGGCTCGATGCCAGCACTGCTTATAGATGAGATTAATGAAGCTGCGATGGAGACCATTGGTGATCTGTTAATCGACGGTGAGACCATCGTGGATGAATATATAATGATGCTTGATCCATTGAAGAGGTGATCAAACGATGAAAGAACTAAAAATACCGAAACGGCTGACTACCGCACTGGTCAATTCTTTAACGGCTGGGGTAGTGCCGCGGATCGGACTAGAGCATATCGCGGTCGGTCGCAAGCCGGAAGTGGAAGCAATTTTGCGCGATATGGACAACATTGCCGAAGGTGGAGCAGCCTTTAAACTGATTACGGGACGCTATGGCAGCGGGAAAAGCTTTCTTCTCCAAATCATTCGTAATTACGCGATGGATCGGGAGTTTGTAGTGGCTGATGCAGACTTGTCACCTGAACGGAGACTGGTTGGCACCAAGGGCCAAGGACTCGCTACCTATCGAGAGTTAATGACACATCTCTCGACGCGTACTCGCCCGGATGGCGGAGCGCTGGAGATGATTTTGCAAAAATGGATTGCGGCGCTTCAGCAGGAGATTATGCAAGAGTCGGGGCTTCGTCCGGGTGATGCAGCTCTGAACGAACAGGTGGAGCTGCGGATTTATGCGGTAACGAACAGCATGCAGAACCTGGTGCACGGGTTTGATTTTGCTAAAGTTCTTGCAGCGTACTGGAACAGTTACAAGATAGGTGATGATGACCGTAAGCAGGCTGCTCTTCGCTGGCTGCGTGGGGAATACCCAACTAAAACAGAAGCGCGCAAAGATCTTGGTGTTGGTGTCATTATTGATGATGATAGCTGGTACGACTATATGAAGCTGTGGTCGGAATTTACGGCGGCCATAGGTTATAAAGGGCTGCTGTTATTCATCGATGAAGGCGTCAATTTGTATAAAATCACGAACTCGATCTCTCGTCAGAGTAACTATGAGAAGCTGCTGACGATGTTTAACGACACTATGCAAGGCAAGGCAGAGCATTTAGGCATCTTTATGGGCGGTACACCTCAATTCGTGGAGGACGAGCGGCGTGGTCTATTCAGCTATGATGCACTGCGTTCCCGTCTGATTGACGGCCGTTATAACAGCATTGGATTGAAGACCTATACTTCGCCTATTCTGAAGCTGGACATGCTCTCGTATGAGGAAATACTCATCTTGCTGCAAAAGCTGAGGGACATCCATGCCCTGCACTTTCAATATGAGGCTGTACTCACCGATGAACAGCTCATTTCATTTATGCAAAATGCCGTCTCACGCCTAGGCGCGGAGGAGCTACTTACGACCCGTGAGGTCGTCCGTGACTTTATGGATCTTCTGCATACGCTGCATCAGCATCCAGACACGTCATTTGAGCATTTGCTCGGTGAAATGGCTGTGCAGCCCGCGTCTAAGGATGGGGGGAATACAGCAGAGGATTCCGATGATATGGGCGACTTCCTCGCGGAGTTTGAACTATGAACATGAACCCATTCTCAAGACTTGCGCCGTTTATTCAGGAATATATATACCGGAAACAATGGGATACGTTGCGGGAAGCACAAGTGGATGCTTGCAGGGTTCTATTCGATACGCCGAACCACTTGCTGATCGCTTCAGGTACGGCATCGGGTAAGACGGAGGCTGCATTCTTCCCGGCTCTTACACAGCTGTACGAGAGCCCTTCTTCCTCGGTTGGTATTCTGTACATTGGGCCGCTAAAGGCACTTATCAATGACCAGTTTGAGCGCATTCGTGAGCTATTACGAGAGGGTGAGGTTCCCGTCTGGCATTGGCACGGGGATGTCTCTCAGGCTGAGAAGACCAAGCTGATGAAAAAGCCTTCTGGCGTCCTCCAGATTACGCCCGAGTCTCTGGAAGGGCTGCTTATGAACCGGCCGAATGCGATACCGGCATTGTTTCAAGATCTTCGGTACGTGATTATTGATGAGGTTCACGCCTTTATGGGCGCGGACCGGGGCATTCAGGTACTGAGTCAGCTGACACGGATCGAACGGATGGCATCCTGTTCGCCCCGGCGAATTGGATTGTCCGCAACACTTAGCGATTATGAGACCGCAGCCGGCTGGCTTGCCGCCGGAACGAGGTATCCCGTTGAGGTGGTGTCTCCTCAGGGTGGACGGAAGCTGCGACTGAGCGTAGAGCATTTCTCCTTTCCTGATGCACGGGATGAGAAGCAGGCCGAGCAGCTGGAGCATGCACGCAAGGCATATTATGATTTTGTGTATGACCATACGCATCTGAAAAAAGCGCTCATCTTCACCAACTCTCGTTCGGATGCGGAACTGACCACGCTGGAGATGAGGCGAATTGCCGCGAAGCGTGAGCAGCGGGATGTATTCCACGTCCATCACGGTAGCATCTCGGCTATGCTGCGTGAAGAAACAGAAGCAGCTCTGCGAAGCGGCCCCGGTCCGGCGGTTGCTGCTGCCACGCTCACCCTTGAGCTTGGCATCGATCTCGGGGAGCTGGAGCGGGTTGTTCAGCTTGGGGCACCCTATAGCTGTTCCAGCTTTGTGCAGCGCCTTGGGCGTTCGGGGCGCCGGGGACAGGCATCGGAGATGATGTTCTTATGCCCGGAGGAAGAGGATGAACAAGCGCAACTGCCAGCACGAATGCCTTGGACGCTGCTGCGAGCGATCGCGGTTATTGAACTGTATGTACGGGATAAATGGGTTGAACCGCTAACATTGCGGGAAAAACCGATGGGTCTGTTATATCACCAGACGATGAGTATTCTCAAAAGCTTGGGAGAGGCTGAGCCTGCTGAATTGGCCCGGGCGGTGTTGACGCTGCCTGCCTTTCGCGGGATTGAACCTGAAGAATATCGGATTTTCCTCAATTATCTGTTACAGACTGACCATATTCAGCGCACAGATGAGGGCCCGCTTATTATCGGTCTGACGGGAGAGCGCATCGTGAATAACTTCCGTTTCTATGCTGTCTTCAAGGATGATGAGGAGCATGTCGTTTATAACGGCTCTGAGGAGATCGGTTCGATTACTACGGTGCCGCCTCCCGGTTACTGCTTCTCACTGGCCGGCAAGCTGTGGAAGGTGGAAGAAGTGGATACGAAGCATAAGGCATTGTATGTTAAATCCGCGAGAGGGAAGGTCGATACGTTGTGGCTTGGTGCAGGCGGTGACGTGCACACCCGTGTTGTTCGTAAGATGCGTGAGGTGCTCGCAGACAGCACGCTGTATCCATATTTAGCGCCAGGAGCTGTAAATCGATTGGGACGGGCTCGGCGTCTGGCCCGAGAGAGTGGACTGCTGAAGAGTGTCGTCATCCCAGCAGGAGGCGATTCCATGTTCATATTGCCATGGGCAGGCAGTAAACAATTTCGTACGCTGGAACGTCTGCTGAAGCATAATTTGACGGACCGTCTGGCTCTTCGTTCGATCGTGCCGATGGAGCCCTATTATATGGTCGTCTCGGGCAAGACGGATGCGAACCAGATGATGAATGAAATCATGTCCGAGCTGAGCGAATGTGAGGCTGCAGGTCCAGAGGCACTGCTGGATCCAGATGAAGCTCCCTACCTCGGTAAGTATGATGAGTTTGTAGCGCCTGAGCTAATTCGAACCGCGTTTGCGATCGATGGGCTTGATCTGGAAGGATTGGCCGGGGCGTTAAAGGAGTAGCTTCTTCCACGAAGCATCAGTAGAGCACGGGGATCATAATAAATCCCTGTGCTTTTTTTATCAAAAACGATTAACCCTTTCAAAATTGGTTAAAAACAATTGTACTGTGTTTTGATCAATAAATTGGTTGGGGTGAAGTAAGTGATAGGGAAATTACTGAAGAATACAGTATTTACCGTGTCTGCGGTGATTATTACTGTTCTTGCCATATTGGGAGCGGTCATGCCGCAAGCATTCGGCGATGCTGCTTCGTACTTGTTCAATTTTACGACGAATAATTTTGGCTGGTTTTATCTGCTATCGATTTTTGTCATTATTATTTTTCTTATCTGGGTAGCTGCAAGTAAATATGGGAATATTCGACTAGGCGGTGAAAAAGAGAAGCCAGATTATCCTTTTTTCACTTGGATCGGGATGTTGTTCTCGGCAGGTTTTGGTGTAGGTCTCGTATTCTGGGGTGTCGCGGAACCGATGAGCCACTTTTTCACGACCCCTTTTGCAGGGGGAGAACCGCAATCCCCGGAATCTGCGCGTGTAGCCATGGGGTATTCATTCTTTCACTGGGGGATCAGTCAATGGTCTGTGTTTGCTCTTGTAGGCCTTGTCATCGCTTTTCTTCAATTCCGAAAGAAGAAGGATGGACTTGTATCCACGGCGCTTGAACCCGTAGTGGGCAAGAAAACGACCGTGAGAAATACAATTAATATACTGGCAGTCGTTGCAACCGTCATGGGGATCGCTACATCTATTGGTCTTGGTGTGATGCAAATGAGCGGCGGGCTAAATATCGTTACGGGTGTCGAAAGTAGTACACTGATTCAGCTCGGCATATTAGCATTGGTTTTTATTGCCTATATGGTTTCATCAACAACTGGGTTGGACAAAGGAATTAAACATCTGAGCAATCTGAATTTGGCACTTGCCCTATGTTTCCTAGTATTTGTGTTAACACTAGGGCCAACGGTCTTCATATTAGAGACGTTTACACTAGCCATTGGCGATTACTTTACGAACTTTATTCAATACAGTTTACGTCTTCAGCCGTATGCCGAAGGAACATGGGTACGGGACTGGACGATATTTTACTGGGCATGGGCGATCGCTTGGTCACCCTATGTTGGAGCTTTTATCGCGAGAGTATCCAAAGGAAGAACGGTTCGAGAATTCATTGTCGGCGTTATGGTTGTTCCGCCCCTTATCGCGTGTATTTGGATTGCGGCATTTGGGGGAACGGCACTCTGGTTCGATCTGCATGAAAGTACAGGGATTGCTGCAGCCGTGCATGCGGATGTAACCACTGCGTTGTTCCAAATGTTTGCTCATTTGCCGTTGTCGACGGTGATGTCCATCTTGTCGATCCTTCTTATTCTGACGTTCCTTGTTACTTCTGCCGATTCAGCGACGTATATTCTAGCCAGTATGACTACATCTGGAAACTTGAACCCGCCGATGGCTGCCAAAATCGTATGGGGCACGCTTATGGCCGCTATTGCCGGTGTGCTGCTATTTGCGGGAGGACTTGAGGCGTTGCAAACGGCCTCGTTGATTGCGGCATTGCCGTTCACTGTCCTGTTGCTACTATTGATTGTGGCCATGGTTAAGCTTTTGCGAAAGGAACCTTTGCCTATTCGTAAAGCTGATCTGAAACGATTCCAGCGGCTTGAAGAGGCTTTGAATAGGGATAAAGTGTGATAGATCATAGGAAAGTCTATACTCAGGAAAAAAGTGAATGAATTATAGGGAGGGGGGCGCTATGGCGCTCCTCTTATTTGTCCTGATAAGATGTCGTAAGAGACTGGGCAGAAAGGAGAAGCCAAATGGAACTACGAAGGTACCGTGACGACGATATCAATCTGGTCGTCACCCTATTTTACGAAACGGTTCATAGTGTAAACGCCCGAGATTATTCGCAAGAGCAGTTGAATGCTTGGGCATCGATGGATGAAAAGGAATCCAGAATGAGGAGTTGGGGCATTTCACTCAAACAGAATATTACGTATGTTGCGGAATTAGACGGTATTCTTGTAGGTTTTGCCGATATGACCCTTGAGGGTTATCTGGATCGGCTCTACATACATAAAGACTTTCAAGGCAGGGGAATCGCTTCCGCTTTGGTGAAGGAACTGGAGAAGGATGGCGAAAGATTAGGACTGTCCAGCATTGAGACGGATGCAAGTATTACGGCTAGACCATTCTTTGAACGCCGGGGGTATGAGCTTCTACAGGCGCAAACCGTATGACGTGGAGACGTGCAATTAACGAATTATAAAATGAAGAAGTCGATTAGATAAACCCTTCAGTTGTTAAGTTGTGGATGTACGATGTCTTCGTTGCCATAAAAAAGAGATCTGAATCTACAACGGAGAAGGTGGAATCATTCTGGAGAAGCGAAGCGTGCACCTTTGTCCCCGGATTTCAACATTATTCACAAAAATTCAGAAGAAATTTGGGGACAACAGTGATCGGAAGAATGATCCGCATACGTAGTGATGCACAGGCTACTACACTTCAACCTGACAGGAGGTTATTTGTTGTATTCTCTTTTTTTAGTCGTCTACTACTAGGGTTCTGCAATGACTAGGTTCGTGTTTATTTTGCGGAATTGCTGGATCGTATTTTTGTTCAGATGGGTATCCGTCACAAGAGTATCAATTTGATCAAGATGCGCGATGGAGACCGTAACATCTTTACCAAACTTGGTGCTGTCAGCGGCAATGTAGATCTCTTTGGATATTTCGATGATTTTTTTGCGGGTGATGGCCTCTTCAAGATTATAGTCGGAGATGCCCTTCTCAATCGTGATACCGCTGGCACATATAAAGGCTTTCAAAATGTTCAACTGATTAAAGTTAAACATATAATCATAGGCTACGACGGATTGCTCATTAAGTCTTACTTTTCCCCCGATAATAACAAGCTCCATATGGCTATTCATTAGCTCATTAACGACAGGAATAGAGTTCGTGACCACGGTCAAGTTCTTGAAATGCTTGATGTATTTAGCGATTTGATAGGTGGTAGAGCCGCTATCTAAATAAATGCAGTCTCCATCTTCGATATATTCGGCGCACTTGCGCGCAATCATTTCTTTTTCCTCCAGATGGCTAACCATCCGTTCATCCATTGAGGATTCAGCAAACTTCGATTCGATCAGCTTAACCCCACCATAGATTTTCTCGATTTTCTTTTGTTTCGTCAGCGTATTCAGATCTCTGCGCAGGGTATCAACCGAAATATTCAGCTCTTCGGTCAATTCTGATATTTTCAACACCTTCTTGATTTGGAGCAGATCTAGAATCTTCTGCTGCCTCTCCAGTGGAAACATGCTATCACCCGACCTGTCATGTCATTTGTTGGAATTGATTCACTCCTAGTGTACTCATAGCGATCCCCACATTCAATAGATTTACCTCTTGTATTCGTTAACTTATACGCAAATTTAGTTCAAGTTGTTCAAGAGTTAGTAATGATGTAGTTATGATATATGCATAATTTACCTAGATTTTACACGGATGCGGATTTACCCTTACATTTCCACTTTATACTGAGGTTGTGTTAAGGGAGGTGCAAGGTTTGCTAAAACTGCAAAATATACGCAAACATTTTGATGGCAAAGTTGTTCTGGAGAACATTGATCTTGTCATTAACACAGGAGAGATAGTCTCTCTACTGGGTCCGAGCGGAAGTGGTAAGACGACATTGTTGAACGTCATTCTAGGATTAACCAAGACCGATCACGGGTCGCTCATTTTTAATGATACGGATTTAAGTCGTGTCCGGATGAAGGACCGCGGATTTAATATCGTTTTTCAAGACTATGCACTGTTCCCTAACCTGAATGCGTACGAGAATATCGTATATGCTCTTAAAAACAAAAAGGGCCTAATCACAGAGAAAGAGGTACAGGAATATATCGAATTTCTAGAACTTACACCGCATTTGAATAAGAAGATTGGTGAGTTATCGGGAGGACAGAAGCAGAGAGTGGCACTGGCCAGAACGCTTGTAACAAAACCGAACATATTACTGCTGGATGAGCCGTTAAGTGCACTCGATGGCGTCATTAAGGAGTCGATTAAGCAGCGTATTCAATCCATTGCGAGAGAGTTTAAGCTGACGACAATTATCGTGACGCATGATCCAGAAGAAGCGTTAACGTTGTCAGACAAAATCCTGATCATCAATCAGGGACATATTGCTCAGTACGGAACGCCGGAAGAGATCATGCATCAACCAAGTAATGATTTTGTGAAGGAGTTCATTATTGGACAGCTGCAGATTAAGAGGCGGAACATCTATCACTTATTCGGTGAACAATATGCGTAGTACTAAGCCTGAAATGAGAGTTATGTTTACATTCATCCTGTTGCTATTTACCGGTTTCCTGCTCGTCCCTCTGGTCATTTTATTCATTCAATCTCTGCAGACAAATGACGGGCTTTCTCTATCGAATTATTTATCGATATGGTCGAATCAGGAATTACAGATTGCGATCGGTAACAGTGTGAAAGTGTCGGCTTTGACGGCTGTGATCACCACGATCTTAGCCTTTACGCTGGCGTATGCGATTCATTGCACCAAAATTTACAGTCCGATCAAAAGTGTGCTGAGAACCGGCATCGTTGTCCCCATGCTGCTGCCTACCATTACATACGGTTTTGCAATTATGTATTCATTCGGTAATCAGGGCTTAATCACCAAAATCATAGGGCAGAACGTATTCAATATCTATGGATTTAACGGTCTATTAATCGGATATGTAATTTACACGCTGCCACCAGCATTTCTCCTGATCCATAACGCATTTAAGTATATCGATAAAAAATTCATCATCGTTTCCAAACTGATGGGTGACGGCACATTAAGAAGTTTTAGAAATACGGTTGTTCGTCCGTTATCCGGTTCACTCGGCGGCGCTTTCGTTCTTTCCTTTATTCTCAGTTTTACCGATTTCGGAATACCGGCTTCGGTGGGAGGGACGTATTCGGTAGTTGCGACACAGCTGTATCAGGTCATGCTAGGCTCGATTCCTGATTTTAATAACGGTGCGGTTATCGCTGTCCTTATGCTGATTCCAGCCGTGTTCGGTATATGGCTTCTGAGCTATCTGGAGAAACGGAACTTCCATTATGACAAGACGACCGAGACGGAGTTGCCGGAGCATAAGTTCAGAGATGTGGCCTTTGGGATTGTTTCGATCATTATTTTGTTAGGAATGCTCTCGATCTTCGCGATCATGTTCATTGCTCCTTGGCTGAACAGCTATCCCTATGATCTGACGTTCACGTTCAAACACGTAGTGAATGTGTTCCAATCGAGTGATTTATCAGGAGTTTATAAAAATTCACTGTGGGTTGCTATATTGACAGCTGTCTTCGGTACGTTGATTGCGTACAGCTCGGCACTTCTGAATGTCCGGACCTCACTTAAATCGAAGTCCACGTTCGATGTGATATCCATGATGACGAACACCATACCGGGTATGGTGCTAGGTATATCCTATTTACTGCTCTTTAATGGAAGCAGTTTGAAAGGTACGTTTATCATTATCGTGCTGTGCAATATCGTTCATTTCTTTACGACGCCTTATCTGATGGCCAAGAACTCGCTCTCCAATATGAACCCTTCTTGGGAAACAACAGGCGAGCTGCTCGGAGACAGCTGGCTGAAGACGGTATGGCGTGTTATTTTACCGAATTCCGCTTCAACGGTCATTGAGATGATCAGCTACTTCTTCATCAACGCGATGGTTACTGTCAGCGGCATTATCTTTCTGGTATCGGCTCAGACGTCGCTTGTTGCCAGTAAGATCAAGGAGCTGCAGCATTTTGCGAAGTTTAATGAAATCTTTGTCCTGTCGATGCTGATCTTCTTCACGAACTTGCTTGTCAAGATTCTGTGCGACTATGCGCAGAAGAGAAGCTCGATAAATCGTTAGAAGATAGTTTGTGCTTGTTATTGAAGTAATTTCTTCAACGGAGAAGGCGGAATTATTCTGAAGAAGCGAAGCGGTCGCCTTTGTCCATGGATTTCAACGACTAAGAAATAATTCAAAAGAAATCCAGGGACAACAGCGATCGGAAGAATAATCCGCATTCGGAGTGTTGAAAGAACTACATTATAAGGAGATGAATTCTATGTTCAAAACGATGAAAGGTATGCTGCTAACATTACTTGCTGCAAGCTTGGTGCTCACAATGGTAGGATGCAGCGGCAAGGCGGCAGGATCGGACAAGGTTGTCATCTATACGAATGGGGATGAAGAAGCGGTAAAGTCTATGGAGACTTCACTAAACAACGGAGGTTTTGAAGGTCAGTATGTTCTTCAGTCTCTTGGCACTTCAGAACTTGGTGGCAAATTGATTGCCGAAGGAAACAAGATTGAAGCTGATCTCGTTACGATGAGTTCTTACTTTATCGAAAGCGCACAGAGCAAACATTCGATGTTTAAAGACCTTACTTTTGAAACGAATGCTATCAACGATTATCCAGCTTATTACACACCCGTTCTTGCGAATACGGGCGCGATCTTTGTGAATACTGAGGTGCTTAAAGAAAAGGGGCTTCAAACTCCAGCGTCTATCACCGATTTAACAAAACCGGAATTTAAAGGTTTGGTATCGATTCCGAATATTATGGATTCCTCGACAGGCTGGTTGCTTGTTCAAGCAATATTGAATCAATATGGCGAAGAAGCAGGGAGAGGCGTTCTCAAAGATCTGATCGCAAATGTGGGGCCGCATCTTGAAAGCTCTGGCTCGGGTCCAATCAAGAAAGTTCAAGCTGGAGAGGTTGCTGTTGGTTTTGGACTTCGTCACCAAGCGGTTGTGGCTAAGGAGTCAGGGGCACCCATTGATTATATCGATCCAGCAGAAGGGAACTTCTCGCTTACAGAGTCAGTTGCTGTTGTGGACAAAGAGAGTGAAACGACCGATCTTGCGATGAAGATGGCGGAGACAATCATTAAAGATGCAAGAAAAGAATTAATTCAAAATTATCCGGTTGCTCTTTACGAAGGTGAGACCGTGTCTGATATGAACAAACCGGCTCACGCCATGACTTTTGAAAAACCGTTGACGGTAGAACTGCTGGAGCTTCATCAGCAAATTTTTAACTCCGCTAAATAAGTTTGTTATACAAGACAGAATACAGAAATTCTACAATGAGGAGTGTGTGGAGATGAACACTTATAAATTGTTAACACCAGGCCCGCTCACGACATCAAGTGCCGTGAAACAGGAAATGCTCTATGATCGCTGTACCTGGGACGATGACTATAAAAGCATTACGCAAAAAATCAGGTCCCAGCTTCTTGAACTGGCAGGTGCGGATCAGACGCAATATACCGTTGTACTCATGCAAGGAAGTGGTACGTTTTCTGTTGAATCTGTGTTCACCTCTACAATATCAAGCGATGATAAGCTGCTTATCATTACGAATGGTGCTTACGGCGAACGTATGGTAAAGATGGCGAGTTATATCGGACTGAACTATACGGAATACAGCGTGGAGTATCATCGTTATCCAGACGAAGCGGAAATCAGAGCTATTCTGGAAGAGGACGCGGACATTACGCATATCGCAATGGTGCATTGTGAGACGACAACGGGAATTCTGAATCCGCTGGAGATGATCTCGAGCATTTCATCGGAATACGGAACGACTCTGATTATCGATGCGATGAGCAGTTTTGGTGGTATTGAAATCGATGTGCCGGGATTAGGTATTGACTACTTGATTAGCAGTGCGAACAAATGCATTCAAGGTGTACCCGGATTTGGCTTTGTCATTGCTAAGAATGATAAGCTTGCCGCATGTAAAGGGGTAGCGCGCAGTCTTTCGCTGGATCTGTATGATCAATGGAAAGAGATGAATGGGTCTGGAAAATGGCGCTATACCTCACCGACACATGTTGTTGCGGCATTCTCGAAAGCACTGGATGAGCTGGTAGAAGAGGGTGGCGTATCCGCCAGATTCGCGAGGTATCAGCGTAATAATCATTTACTTCGAGAAAGACTAGCGCAAGCAGGCATTCATGCGTATATCTCGGATGAGAAGCAATCTCCGATCATAACTACATTTTTGTTCCCGAATACAGGTTTCAGTTTTGCGGATTTCTACGCCTACGTGAAAGAAAGAGGGTATGTCATTTACCCGGGCAAGCTGACGGATGTAGACACCTTCCGGATCGGGAATATTGGTGAAATCTATGAGGAAGATATCAACACCTTATGCACAATTATTGAACAATACATGGGAGTGGTGAGCGTATGAATAGAATCGAAGGCGTAATCTTAGATTGGGCAGGAACAGCGGTTGATTTCGGATGTTTTGCACCGGTAAATGTATTTGTTGATATTTTTAGAAACGCAGGTGTTGAAGTGACGATGGATGAAGCAAGAGCGCCGATGGGGATGTTGAAGATTGATCATATTCGTGCGATGTTGTCCATGCCAAGAGTCTCTGCCCTGTGGAAAGAACAGTATGGAAGAGCCTTTACTGAGCAGGATGTAGAGAACTTATATACAGAGTTTGAGCCCGCCCTCATGGCTTCCTTGTCAGAATATACAGACCCTATTCCTGGTGTCATTGAGACCGTTCAAGTTTTGCGTAATCAGGGACTGAAGCTGGGATCAACAACAGGTTACACGAACTCGATGATGGAAGTTGTCGTCTCTAATGCTCTGAAGAAAGGATATAGCCCTGACTGTTATGTGACACCGGACGCAACGAATTCCTGCGGGAGACCTTACCCTTATATGATCTACAGAAATATGGAGCAGTTGAAACTATCGGCAGCTTGGAAGGTTGTTAAAGTCGGAGATACGACCTCTGATATTCGGGAGGGAGTCAATGCAGGTGTATGGTCTGTTGGTGTAGCGGTTGGAAGTTCCGAGATGGGACTAAGCTTGGATGAATATAATGCGCTGTTACCTAAGGAGCAGGAAGATGCGATTTTGAATACAGAGCAGTCTTTTGTAGAGAGTGGTGCTGACTTCACGATCCGAACGATGAACGAGCTTCCCGGATTAATTGATAGCATTAATAAGCTGATCGCAGCTGGAAATCGGCCAGGAAGAGGTCTTGTTACCGTATAATTGCTACTCTTACACATTTTCATTAGAAGAAGGATAGAAGGGCTTGAAAAATGAGCTCTGCTATCCCTTTTTTTATCAGAATAATAAAGTGATCACTCACTTTTTTATTGAAATCAGCATTAAATGCATATATAATCTTTACAAAGTGATTAAACACTCACTTTTTTTAGAGGGGGAGATGACGAATGGAAGATACGGTTATTATCCAAGATGTAAGCAAAAGTTTCGGCAAAAAAGTCGTGCTTAAAAATGTTTCTTTTGAGATTAAAGAAGGCCGCATTTACGGATTTATCGGTCCTTCAGGGGCTGGGAAAACAACCTTAGTAAAGATGATTGTTGGAATGGATGTTCCAGATCAAGGTTCTATTCACTTATTAGGAGAAAAAATGCCTAATCTAGATATATTGCAACAGATAGGATATATGGCTCAGTCGGATGCTTTATATACTGCCCTTACGGGCAAGGAAAATCTTAAGTTTTTTGCATCACTCTTCAGACTAAACAAAGCAGACCGTCAGAAACGAATTGCGTATGCTGCAGATCTAGTCAATTTAACTGCAGACCTGGATAAGAAAGTATCAGCATACTCTGGTGGAATGAAACGCAGGCTGTCTCTTGCGATTGCTTTAATTCAGAACCCCAAAGTTCTAATTTTAGATGAACCGACCGTAGGCATTGATCCTGAATTGAGATTAAGTATATGGAATGAATTGCTGCGATTAAAGAAAGAAGAAGGAAAAACGATTATTGTAACCACTCACGTCATGGATGAAGCTGAGAAATGCGATTACATTTCAATGGTTCGTGATGGTGCAATCATTGCTCATGGCACACCTGTTCAATTGAAGGAACAATATTTAGTGAATACCTTGGACGAAGTATTCTTGAAAGCAGGGGAGAAGTAATATGAGAACTTTGGCGCTGATCAAAAGAATATTGCTGCAAGTGGTTCGAGACAAACGTACCTTGGCTCTACTATTTATTGCCCCCTTATTAATCCTGACGCTTATGAACTTGGTCTTTAACGGGAAACAAGTGGAGCCTGTTCTAGGCATTGAGAATGGAAATGAGCAAATCATCGCATTATTAAAAGATGCAGATATTATAGTGGAACAGTATGAGAAGGTTTCTGATGTAAATGACGCTATAGTAAATCATGATTTAGATGGGTTTTTACAAATTGAAAAGGACAACTGGGCAATAACGCTGCTTAATGATGATCCCACAATAGCTAAAAGTTTAGAGATGAAAGTGAAGCAAATTGTTAGCAAAGAAGCTCAATTACTACTGATGAGTCCTAACCAAATACAAGGAGAAATGCCTTCACAAGATATCTTGCAAACCAAATATGTGTATGGAAGTAGTGATACCGAGGTTTTTGATACCTTTAGTCCTGTGCTGGTTGGATTCTTTGTCTTCTTTTTCGTATTCTTAATCTCCGGTATAGGTTTGTTAAATGAAAGAACAACGGGTACTTTAGAACGTCTCATGGCAACACCGATCAGAAGAGGAGAAATTGTTTCTGCTTATCTTATTGGTTACGGTATATTAGCAGTCGTGCAAACGATCATTATCGTTCTATTTTCGATAAATGTGCTCGATATGATCCTAGTGGGTTCCATTTGGAATGTGATGTTAATTAACGTAATTGTTGCTCTAGTAGCATTGTCACTAGGTATATTATTGTCTACTTTTGCGAGTTCAGAGTTTCAAATGGTGCAGTTCATTCCACTGGTCATTGTTCCTCAAGTTTTCTTCTCAGGAATATTCTCAATTGAAGGAATGGCTGATTGGTTACAGGTGTTTGCTAAATTCATGCCTTTATATTATGCAGCGGATGCATTAAAAGGAGTTATGTATAAAGGATTGAGCTTATTCGATATTAGTGGTGATCTGTACGTTTTAATAGCCTTTGCTGCTGTATTTATCGTATTGAATTTGTTTGCACTTAAAAAGTATCGTAAACTGTAAACACAATAAATTGATAACGTGTTAAGAAGTTGGTGACTAAATGTTTAATGATAATATATTGAATGAGATGGCTGAAATCATAAAAAAAAGCAGCAAGCCAACGGTTAAACAAAAAAGAATAATTGAGTCTGCTATTACACTCTTTGCTGAAAAGGGATATTCGAATACATCAACTTCTGAAATCGCAAAAATGGCCGAGGTAGCAGAGGGAACCATCTTTAAACATTACGGCACAAAAGAGAATTTATTACTATCTCTTATGGCATCCTTTATAAAAGATTTTCTCCCTTCAATGGCAGATGAATTAATAGAAGAAATTATGAATGATGCTGTATCATTCGAACAATTTCTGAAAGCTCTAATAAAAAATCGGGTGGCTTTTTTCCTGGAAAACAAAGAGATCTTCCAAGTATTTATAAAGGAAGTCATCTATAAAGAAGATTTGAAAAACGAATTACTTCCTTATATATTCGAAAATGTTACATCGCGATTAATAAATATTATAGAGCTCTTTCAAAAACGTGGTGAGCTCATTCAAGTACCTAGCATGTCCATTCTGAAAATGATAGGAACATTTTTAGCAGGATTCTTTATTTCTCGCTTTGTATTGTTGGATATTCAGTCTATTCGTGATGATGAAATCGATGAAATGGTATCTTTTGTATTGAATGGTATTGGGCAGCCGTCTCAATAAGCACAATGATTAGAAGCTGTCTTTACAGCTTCTTTTTTATTTTAAATTTAGTTCTTTGTATAAGATGATATATAGGACTTCATTCCATCATATGGTAATATTGATGAGCGAGCGGAGTCGGCACAGGCTGCCGCTGCTCCGCGGCAATTCATGAGCTGAGGTGAGAAGAGATGAGTAGAGCTGAGAAGAGAAAGCAGGAATTAGAGCGTATTATTTTTATCGGGAGAACGTTTGAAGAGTACATGCAGATGTTTGATCTTGAATTGCAGGAACTGAAAGGTAAGAGCATTCTCGATTGTCCCGCCGGTGCATGTTCATTTACTGCTATTGGCAGTAGGCAGGGACTGAACATTACAGCATGCGACATTGCCTATGATCATCCTGTCGATGATCTGGAGCGCAAGGGGCTACAGGATACGGAGCATGCGATGGAAACGATGGAAAGAGCAAAGGATATTTTTATCTGGGACTTTTATGAGAATGTACAGGGTCTTGGTAAGCATCGTCATCAGGCTCTTCATGATTGCGTGAAGGATATGCGGGAGAACTCTGAGCGGTATGTTGCTGCGACACTACCGAAGCTTCCATTTGAAGAAAGCCAGTTTGATCTGGTTCTGTCCGCGCATTTTCTGTTTATGTACGGCGATCGATTGGACTATGCGTTTCATCGGGAGACCATTCGAGAACTGCTTCGGGTGACAGCGGGTGAGCTTCGGATCTTTCCGCTCGTTGATCTGACAGGAACCCGATATGAGCATTTGGATCGGCTCGTGGCAGAATTACAGGAAGAGGGCTTGCAGACGGAGGAACGCAGAGTTCCGTATGAATTTTTGCAAAATGCCAATTCCATGCTGTGCATACGAAAGAGATAAGCGATATTGATAAATTAAAAAGAGGCACACACCCTAGGTAAGACTAAGGTGTATGCCTCTTTTTTGTGCCAATTATTTATTATAATAAGGGCCAATACCTTTGAATTCATTCAGCGATAACAGCTGGGATACCGTAACAAATTGATAACCTTGTTTTTTCAGAGATTCGAGTAACTGAGGCAGAGCATCCGCAGTACTAGAGTGAATATCGTGCATTAATATGATGGATCCAGGTCTGACATTTTTCATAACTTCTTTATTTACAGCCTGTGCATTTTTACTCTTCCAGTCTAAAGAATCGACGGACCATAGAATAATAGGCGTCTTCTGTTCTTTGACAACTTTTCTGACCGCGTCATTAATAGCGCCATAAGGTGGGCGGAAGAGCGTAGGTTTTGCTCCCGTTGCAGATTCTATTCGATCGGATGCTTTGGTTATCTCCTTGCGTACTTCGTTCAGGTTCATGTTGGCCAGATTCGGGTGGCTTTCAGAGTGATTCCCGATCTCGTGTCCGGCCGCGGCAACCTTTTTGGCCATCTTAGGATAATATTCTACTTGTACACCCAGCATGAAGAAGGTGGCCTTCGCGTCGTATTTTTTAAGAGTCTTGAGAACTCTAGGTGTCACTTTGGGATGAGGTCCATCGTCAAAAGTAAGAGCGACGTATTTTCCTTTAGGATCAAGTGGCGCTAAATTCGGTTTTTGTGCTTCTGTTTCTTTTTCAGTGTCATCCTTTTTAAGGATGTCCCATTCCTTGAGAAGCTCCTCGTCCATATATGAACGTAAAGATTCTAAAGGAATGTTCACATGGATCGATCCGGCTGCCCCAGCAGCAATTTCAAATTTATCGAAGTATAAGCTGAATGCCTTGTTACTGAGGGACCATTTCCACTGAGAGGGGCTCTCCAATACCTCCTGAAGGTATTCATCGAATACATATTCAGCAACGTCTTTTTGGTTCTGTAAGTCTTTTTTTACGATGGTTATGATATGGTCGATAGCGGACTTGTCTAAAGTCATAACGTCCGATAAGGCTAAAATCTTATTCTCAGCCGTGTTGATATTAAATGATTTAATGACCTCATTTCCGTTAGCTCCACCTGTTACTTTAGAAGAAGTGAATACTAAACTATACATATGATCATTGATTTTATTCGTATCTACCTTAATATTTAGTTCGCCGCGATGATCGCCTTGAAGCGTTATTTGATTCGCTTTTACTTCGTCTAGAAATTCAGTTTCTTGTTCTTTTATCCATTTTTGAATAGGTATATTTATCTCTTCACTGTTCGTGAGAGGGCTGCTGATTGACATGGTATAATGTTTGGCTTCCTTCGTTCTTGTTTCGATATTTAGTCCAGGATATGTACTGGAAGAAACTTTAAAGGTCTCTTTTTCATCGTTGTTTCCTGCCCTGACATCCTGCATGATCAGGCCGATTCCTATGATTACACCTACAAGTAGAATAAAGTTGAGAACCCAAACAGGCCGCCGTAATTTCTTCCTTCTGTTCACTTTGTTATTCATCCCTTAATCTTCTAATCTAGTAATTCATATAAGCCATTACTCATGGTACTATAAATGGTTCTTAATTGCAGATGTTAAAATATGACTGTTAATTTCCACGTTAAAATGACATCAACTCAATCACTTTGAGACGAAAAATAACCCTAGCCTGATCGCATATAGGCTAAGGTTATTACCTCATACATTATTATTTTAATTTTGCCTGTAAGAAGGCCCGAAGCTCTCCTGCGAAGTAACCAATCATAAACGTGATCATCATAACCAGAAAGAGATAGTATGTCTTCATCGGTTCTAAACCGAATGATATGAATACGTCTGAGAGCCAATAGGTATAAGAAAAACTCACAAGTAATACTAGCCAAACAGGGAGAGTGAGAATGAGACGTTTTTTCCATGAGCCTGTGCTTGTTTTCATCGTACCTCCTTGGAATCTTATATGAATTAGTCTATCGATGAGTAAACGTTTATTAGTAGGAAGGAGTTACGTTAGGGGCCTAACTTGTTGATCCTGTCCAGCTCGTTATACGAGGATCTTCCTGAACTCCTCTGTCAGCAGCGGTACGATCTCGAACAGATCACCGACAATGCCGTAGTCGGCGACCTTGAAGATCGGTGCCTCCGGATCTTTGTTAATCGCGATAATGACGCGCGACTGGCTCATGCCAGCAAGATGCTGGATTGCGCCGCTGATTCCGCAGGCAATGTAGATCTCGGGTGTTACCACCTTGCCTGTCTGACCGATCTGAAGTGCGTAATCACAATAGCCTGCATCACAAGCACCACGGGAGGCTCCAACCGCTCCGCCGAGCAGATCGGCGAGTTCTTCGAGCGGCTTGAAGCCTGCTTCACTTTTGACACCGCGACCGCCGGAGATGACAATTTTGGCTTCTGCTAGATCAATTTTACCGGATGTTTTACGTACGACATTTTTTACAATGGAGCGAAGAGAAGGAGAGGGATAGGCGATGTTTACAATGCTCGGGTTTCCGGTATCTGCTGGGGGTTCTGCTGCTGGAATATTATTCGGGCGGATGGTTATGACCCATCCTTCGGACTGGAACACACGCTTCTCGAATGCTTTGCCGGCGTAAAGAGGGCGGGTAAAGGAAGCTTCACCATCCTTGACTTCAATTGAGATGACGTCGGAAATTTGTCCGGCACTTAAAGCTGCTGCAGTTAATGGAGCGAGGTCCCGGCCGATAGCAGTATGACCGAACAGTACAATATCCGGCTGAGCTTCTCTGATGGCTGCATGAACAGCTGCCATATAAGCATCAGGTGAATAGTTCTCCAGATCATCGTGCTCGATTGTATATATGGTATCTGCACCATAAGGAATCAGGGCGGAAGTAGCTTCCGAAATATTAGATCCTGCTAATAGGATGCGAATGCTGTCACCGTCTGCGGCAAGAATGCGGGCGGCTGCCAGTGTTTCCAGTGCTACCTGGCGCAGCTTTCCGTCACGGATTTCGGCGTAAATCAAAATGGTCCTGCTCATAACATGACCTCCTTGGCTCAATATAGAATTGAGTTCAGTAATGAATCAATCTCATATTACCTTTAGGTGCCTCAATCAAGGGTACGTCCAAGGTTAACCACTTAAGAGGATGGTATGACGGACGGCCCTTGAGCCATACAATCAGAGTAAAGCGCCCGTTAGATGACCTTGGACTGGGTACGGAGCAGGGATACGAGCTCATGAGCCATTTCTGCCGAATTCCCTTTTAATATCTTTCCTGCGCTCCGCTCCGGCGGAAGAGACAGTCCTGATTGCTTCGTTGCAGGCAACACATCATCAGAAGAAAGGCCAATATCATCTAAAGTCAGTGTTTTAAAAGGTTTCTTCTTCGCCTTCATAATTCCGGGAAGCGAAGGATACCGCGGTTCGTTCAATCCTTGCTGGGCCGTGAACAGCGCCGGGAGTGGGAGTTCAAGCACTTCAAGGTCCCCCTCGGTGTCTCGGTGGATTTCAGCTTTACCGCCGCTGATGGTCAGTTTTGTGATCGAACCGGCATGTGAAATGCCGAGCATCCCGGCAAGTCGAACGGCCACTTGGCTGGATCCCCTGTCGATGGAGAAGTTGCCGCCGAGGATCAAATCGACATTTTCTTCAGCCGTTAGATAGGCATGCAGTACCTTCGATACGGCGTACTCGTCATCTGGTATTCGCTCATCACAGATTAGAACCGCATCGTCAGCACCCATCGCCAGTGCGGTTCTTAGCGCTTCCACTGTCCGGCTCGGTCCGACAGAGAGGAGGGTAACGGTGCCGCCGTGCTCATCGCGCAGTTTAACTGCTTCCTCCACAGCATACTCGTCGTAGGGATTAATGACGAATTTCACACCATCTTCGGTGATCTTACCGTTCTCAATTGTGATTTTTCCCTCTGTATCAAACGTCTGTTTGAGCAACACAACAATCTTCATCGGCCTTCGCTCTCCCTTCAATATGAGAATCTACGCATCGTCCGGGTTAACTTATTCCTGTCTGGAAACACCATGCAGGAAAAAGGACAGTGTGTCATCGACCTGATCTTTTAAAGAATATTTGCGTCCCGAAATCAGCCAAGAGGTTACCGCTTCATCCATCGACCCGAAGATCAGGTTGCGTACCAGCTTGATATTTAAGTTCGGCTGGAAACGCTGCTCATCTACACCTTGTTTCAGGATATTCTCGATCAGCACAATATATGGCTTAAGTGCGTTGCCAATTTCCTTACGAAGTTCCAGATCGCTCTGACGCAGTTCAATCTGCGTAACATAAGCGAGCTCGGGGCTACTCTCTAGCTCAGAGAAATGGATATAGCACACGTTACGTAGCGCTTCGGCTGGATCGGTAATACCCTCCACACTAGCGTGGAATTTCCCGACGAGCTCACCGAGTTTTTCCTGGAACAGGCGGATCAAGATATCCTCCTTTCTTTTAAAGTACAAATAGATTGTTCCGTCAGCGACGCCCGCGGCTTTGGCGATCTTCGACACCTGAGAGCGGTGGTATCCATGCTCGGCAAACACTTTCAAGGCGCCTTGGAGTATGAGTTGGTATTTATCATTCTTTTTAGCTGTCATAAGATCACCCCGATGATAGAAATAAAACTAAAATTATGAATGAATGATCATTCATTTCTTGAACACATCATAAGATACGTTATAAACGTTGTCAACGCGTTGTTTGATGAAAATTAAATGCATCGTAACTTGAGTGCACCACTATCTTAATAGAGGAGGGATGGTTTCCCGGTCGGTAGTATGACCGCTATTCGTCTTAGGAGTTATGAATACGCAACCATTTTGGGACTAATAACGCAAGGGGCTGATGAGGATGATCTGGCAAATGATCCATGCGCTGCTCTTCGCCTTGATCACCGGCTGGGCAATCTACATGTTCGCAAGCGTCGTGTATCGCCGGTATTTGTATATCCGTCTGGGACGGTCTGTTGATCTGGACACAGAAATGAAGGAGCGCTTAGGGCAATTTATTATCCAGGTGTTCGGCCAGAAGAAGTTATTCAAGGACCGCAAGAGTGGGATCATGCACTTTATCGTTTTTTACGGTTTTATTATTTTGCAGTTCGGGGCGCTTGACCTCATCTGGAAAGGACTTTCCGGTTACAACCTGCCGATTCCCGGGCACGCCGGATTTATTCTAATGCAGGAAATAACGGTCGTGCTCATACTTCTGGCCATCTTCTATGCCGCTTACAGGCGGTACGGTGAGAAGCTGAAGCGGCTGAAGCGAGGGTGGAAGCCAAGCCTTGTCATTTTCTTTATCACTTCGCTTATGATATCTGTCCTGCTGACGATGGCTTTTGAGAGATTGCGGGAAGGGCTGCCCGCGTCTGGATTTGCACCCATCTCGTCGGCGATTGCCGCTATGTTTGCTTGGATGCCGCATACCGGCACGACGATTTTCTACTATTTATTCTGGTGGATTCACCTCATCATTCTGCTCTCCTTCCTCGTATATGTGCCGCAGTCGAAGCACTTTCATCTCATTACAGCACCGATCAATATTTTAGTACGCAGAACGGAACCTGTAGGGCGACTAACCAAGCTTGATCTAGAGGATGAAGAAGCGGAGGAGTTTGGGGTTGGCAAAATCGAGGATTTCACGCAAAAACAAATGCTCGATCTCTACGCTTGTGTCGAGTGCGGCCGTTGTACGAATGTATGCCCTGCCTCGAATACCGGTAAATTGCTCTCACCGATGCACATGATTGTGAAGCTTAGAGATCACCTGACGGATAAGGGAGCTGCACTCACCTCCAAGTCTCCATGGATACCAGCTACGGTGTTTGGTTCTGCGGGTGTTCACATGATGGAAGTAGGGGAAGAATCCTATTCGCAGTGGAAGGGAGAAGGCATTACCGACATCGGACAGACGATGGCGATTCAGAAGCGTGCATGGCATCAGGTGAAGGGAGTAGAAGCTCGAGATGTCGAGCTGCTCGGCGGTGTTATGACCGAGGAAGAAATATGGGCCTGTACGACATGCCGAAATTGTGAGGATCAATGTCCTGTGGCGAATGAGCATGTCGATAAAATTATTGATTTAAGGCGTCATCTGGTTTTGATGCAGGGCAGTGTACCACAGGAAGGTCAGCGGGCGATGATGAACATCGAACGCCAGGGCAATCCATGGGGTATTAGCCGAAGCGACCGGAACAAGTGGGTGAACGAAGTCGATCCGGTCGGCAGTCTCGGACTCCGTATCCCGACAGTAAAGGAAAATCCGGATTTTGAATATCTCTTCTTCGTTGGCTCAATGGGTTCCTATGATAACCGCAGTCGCAAGATTACCCGCGCCTTCGTACGGCTGATGAATGAAGGGGGAGTCAGCTTCGCGATTCTTGGCAACGAAGAGAAGAACTCAGGTGATACGCCGCGCCGCATGGGTAACGAGTTCCTGTTCCAGCAATTGTGCACCGAGAACATCGAGCTATTCCAGAAATATAACGTCCGCAAAATCGTCACCGCTTGTCCGCATACGTACAATACATTGAAAAACGAATACCCCGACTTCGGGCTGGAAGCCGAAGTGCTGCATCACACTGAACTGCTGGATCAGCTGGTGAAAGAAGGCCGGTTGACACCGTCATATGAAGTCCCCGAGGCGGTTACGTATCACGATTCCTGTTATCTCGGACGTTATAACAACGTTTACGATCAGCCGCGAGATGTTCTGCGTGCGATACCGGGTGTGAAGCTGACAGAGATGGAGCGCACTCGCGAGAATGGGATGTGCTGTGGTGCCGGAGGCGGACGTATGTGGATGGAGGAGGATGAGGGCAAGCGGGTGAATCTGGCCCGAACCGAGCAAGCATTGGCGGTGTCTCCAACGATGATCAGCTCTGCTTGTCCGTATTGCCTGACAATGCTTGAAGACGGCACGAAGGAAAAAGAAGTGGAAGAAAGCGTGAAGACACGCGATATCGCAGAAATTTTGGAGTTATCCGTGTTCGGTCCGTCATCAATCTAAGATAGGGGAGGTTGCTGCATAATGAGCAATACCATAACGAAAGAGGGTATGAGCGAATTCAGCATTCCAAGCAGAACGATAGCCAGAGCAGCTGTTATTGGTTCGGGTGTTATGGGATCGGGCATCGCCGCCCATCTAGCAAATGCGGGCATTCCATGCCTCCTGCTCGATCTGGTCCCACAATCGTTAACTATAGATGAGGAAAAAGCTGGACTTACACTTGATCATCCGAAGGTTCGCAACCGATTGGCGACCAAAGCGCTGACTGGACTATCCAAGGCTAGCACCGCTCCACTCTATACGCCGGATTTTGCCCGGCGGATTACGCCTGGGAATACTGAAGATCACTTGAACCTGCTTACGGAAGCTGACTGGATTATTGAAGTGGTCACCGAGCGGCTGGATATTAAGAAGAACATTCTCTCGCTTATTGAAGGCGTGCGCAAGAAAGGGGCGATAGTCAGCACGAATACCTCCGGCATTTCCGTTAATGAAATGGCAGAGGACTGCAGCGAGGAATTCCGTCGTCATTTCTTAGGGACACACTTCTTTAATCCACCACGTCATATGAAGCTCTTGGAGATCATCCCTACCTTGGATACAGCTCCTGAAATTACAGCGTTTATGTCCGAGTTCTGCGAAAAAAGGCTAGGTAAAGGCGTCGTGCTGGCAAAGGATACCCCCAACTTTATTTCTAACCGGATCGGTACTTACGGGCTCTTGGTCACGCTCAAAGAAATGATTGAGAACGGATATACGGTGGAGGAAGTGGATGCTGCAACGGGACCTGCGCTGGGCAGGCCCAAGAGTGCCACGTTCCGCACACTTGATCTGGTCGGCATTGATACCTTCGTGCACGTGGCGCGGAATGTGTATGACAACGTACCGGACGGACCAGAGAAGGACGTGTTTACCGTCCCGGAAGTAATGAATGAGCTTGTATCCCGCGGATGGACTGGGGAGAAGGGCGGTCAAGGTTTTTATAAGAAAATAAAGGGAGAGTACGGCAGTAAAATCCTATCCTTGAATCTTAGCACGATGGAGTACAACCCAAGCGCTAAACTGAGCTCCGCTTCCTTGGAAGCAGCCAAGGCATCCAAAGGAGCCAAAAAGAAGATCAAAGCGTTCCTAGGTACAGAAGATCGCTACTCCGAGTTAGCATGGAACGTGATGAAACAGATACTGGTGTATTCAGCTGAGAAGCTTGGTGAAATCGCTGATTCAATTGAAGACATCGACAATGCAATGAAATGGGGCTTTAATTGGGAGCTCGGACCTTTTGAAACGTGGGATCTGATCGGTCTAGCCAAATCTGTACAACGTATGGAAGCTGAAGGTTTAGCTGTTCCGTCATGGGTGAAGGACTGGATTGAGGCTGGAAATGACTCGTTCTATAAGCAGAAAGATGGACAGTTATTTCATTATTTTAAAGGTGAGTACAAAGGCATAGAGGAGAAGCCGGAGATCATCTCCCTGCAGGCACTGAAGTCGCAGAATCGAATCATCCGTTCCAATACAGGGGCGAACCTAATTGATATCGGGGACGGGGTAGCTTGTCTGGAGTTTACTTCGCCGAATAATGCAATCGGTGGCGATATCTTGGTTATGATCCAGCAAAGCGTCGAGGAAGTTCGCGCTAATTACAGAGGGCTTGTCATCGCTAATGAAGGGCGCAACTTCTGCGTGGGTGCGAACCTGATGCTTATGCTGATGGAAGCTCAAAGCGGGGATTGGGATGAGGTGGATGACATCATTCGCTTGTTCCAGAGCAGCATGATGAAGCTTAAGGGACTGGAAAAGCCAGTGGTAGCGGCTCCGCACCGGATGACACTCGGCGGC
The DNA here is from genome assembly GCF_042666275.1 of Paenibacillus sp. GCM10028914. Lineage (NCBI taxonomy): Bacteria > Bacillati > Bacillota > Bacilli > Caryophanales > Paenibacillaceae > Paenibacillus > Paenibacillus sp. GCM10028914. Next base: position 171,722 of record NZ_JBHTFO010000009.1, on the reverse strand, counting down.
GGGGTGGAAGCGTGTCTGCCGGCAGACCGTATTGTGTTCTCGTCCGAAACGTATTTTGGACTTGTGGAGACAGGTGTTGGCCTGATCCCTGCCGGTGGCGGCTGTAAGGAAATGGCTCTTCGCATCAGTAACAGTCAGCCTGACCCGGAGGCAGATCTCCAGCCTGCAATCAATCACATATTCGAGACCATTGCGCTAGCAAAGACATCCACTAGCGGACATGATGCCGTCCGAATGGGATATGGGCGATCAACGGATGTGGTGGTAATGAACCCGGATTACCGCATCTATGAAGCGAAACAGGCCGTTCTTGCCATGGATCGAGCTGGTTATATGCCACAGCAAGCGGGCCGTGCCCGTGTTGTCGGCCGAGATGGCCGCGCTGTGTTGCAGTTGGGCGCGCTTGGGATGAAGAGAAGCGGATACATTAGCGATCATGATCTTCTGATTGCGAAGAAGCTCGCGCATATTTTAACAGGGGGGGACGTACCTGCTGGAACGATTGTCACGGAGCAGCATCTGCTCGATCTGGAGCGGGAGGCCTTTCTGAGTCTGCTCGGTGAAGTAAAGACCCAGCAGCGCATGCAGCATATGTTAGCCAAAGGCAAGCCGCTTCGCAACTAATAAACCGTACAGGTGGAAGAGGTGAATGGCATGAGAGAGGCAGTGATCGTATCCCTTGCGCGAACGGCGGTCGGCAGGGCGAAGAAGGGAAGTTTAGCCCAGACACGGGTTGAAGATTTAGGGAAGGCAGTACTGGAAGCCGTTATTGAACGTGCTCCGGGTCTTACGAAAGACGATGTGGAGGATGTCATTCTTGGTTGTGCGATGCCTGAAGGGGAGCAGGGGCTCAATGTAGCTCGAATTATTTCGCTCCACTCAGGGTATCCAGTAACGGTTCCAGCGCTTACGGTTAACCGTTTCTGTTCATCAGGGCTGCAGTCTATTGCCTTCGCTGCAGAGCGCATCATGCTCGGTCATGCTGACGTGATTGTTGCGGGCGGCGTAGAGAGCATGAGCCATGTGCCGATGACCGGCTTTAAGCCGGCCCCACATCCGGGACTGGTGGAGATGATGCCTGAAGTATACATGGGCATGGGGCACACCGCGGAAGAGGTAGCCAGAAGGTTCCGCGTAAGCCGTGAGGATCAGGATGCATTTGCTGTCAGCAGTCACCGGAAGGCTGCTGCAGCGATCCGGGAAGGCAAGTTCCGGGATGAGATAGTACCTGTAAATGTGAAGCTGACAACGTCCGATGAACAGGGGCAGATTCGAAGCAAAGAGTTTACGTTCGATACTGACGAAGGGGTTCGTCCTGATACTTCACTGGCAGTTCTCTCTCGGCTAAAGCCAGCTTTTGCCCTCGGTGGAACAGTTACCGCAGGTAACGCATCCCAGACGAGTGACGGCGCCGCAGCCGTAGCGGTAATGAGCCGCGAGAAAGCAGAGGAGCTGGGTCTTACACCGCTTGCGACGTTCCGGTCCTTCGCTCTCGCTGGTGTGGATCCGGAAATTATGGGCGTTGGACCGGTTGAAGCCATCCCGAAAGCGCTTAGCATGGCGGGTATCACGCTAGATCAGGTGGGCCTGTTCGAGATTAATGAAGCTTTCTCTTCTCAGTGTTTACACATCATTCGAGAGCTAGGTATCGATGAGAATATCGTTAATGTGAATGGCGGAGCAATTGCTCTAGGTCACCCACTGGGCTGTACGGGTGCCAAGCTGACAACCAGCCTCATCTCTGAACTGGGCCGCCGGGGCGGCGGTTATGGTGTTGTAAGTATGTGTATTGGGGGAGGCATGGGTGCAGCAGGTGTGTTTGAAGTACACCGTGTCTAAAGTGAGTTCATCCACAATGGTGAAAGGGGAACGAAAGCATGGGCAATCATCAAACGAAACAACCTAAGATTGTAGGCGGCGGATTTGTTATCGACAACCCGGATGTTAACCGCATCCTTACACCAGAGGATTTTACAGAAGAGCACCGCATGATTGGTGATACCGTACGTGATTTTATCGATGGAGAAATCGTCCCGCAGGACGAACATATTGAGAAGCTGGATTATGAATTGACCGTTCAGCTGCTTCGCAAAGCTGGAGATCTTGGCCTGCTTGGTGCGGATGTGCCTGAAGAATTCGGCGGCATTGGACTCGACAAGGTAAGCTCCACGATTATTAATGAATCCCTTGCCAAAGGCTCCTCGTTTGCCCTTTCCTTTGGTGCTCATGTCGGGATTGGCACTCTTCCGATCGTGCTCTTCGGCACCAAGGAGCAGAAGCAGAAATACCTGCCGGACCTTGCGACAGGTGCCAAAATCGCTGCCTACTGCCTCACAGAACCGACATCCGGTTCAGACGCCATGAGTGCAAAGACGACGGCCCGTCTGTCAGATGACGGAGAGCATTATATTTTGAACGGGTCCAAACTGTACATTACAAACGCTGGATTTGCGGATGTGTTCATTGTGTATGCCAAAATCGATGGCGAGCATTTCACCGCATTCATTGTGGAAAAGGGATTGGAAGGATTCTCGCTCGGTCCGGAAGAGAAGAAGATGGGCATTAAGGGTTCTTCCACTCGTCCGCTCTTCTTCGAGGATGTGAAGGTGCCGAAAGAGAACTTGCTTGGCGAGATCGGCAAAGGTCACCGGATCGCATTCAACATTCTGAATATCGGACGTTACAAGCTCGCGGCTGGAACGGTTGGGGCTGCCAAAGAATCGATTGAGCTGAGCGCTAAATATGCGAATACCCGTAAGCAGTTCGAAACCCCGATCTCGAACTTTCCACTAATGCGTAAGAAGCTCGCCGAAATGAACATTACCTCTTTTGTGATGGAAAGCATGGTCTACCGTACCGCTGGACTTCTGGATGAAGCGATGCAGGATATCGATTACAACAGCGATGACGCGGGTACTCAGGTGGCAGCGGCCGTATCCGAGTATGCGATCGAGTGCTCGATTAACAAGGTTTACGCCTCCGAGGGGCTTGATTTTATTGCCGATGAAGGGGTTCAAATCCACGGAGGATATGGATATATACAAGAGTACAAAATTGAGCGGATATATCGAGACTCCCGTATTAACCGTATTTTTGAAGGGACGAATGAAATCAATCGACTGCTCATACCGGGCACACTCATCAAGAAAGCGCTGAAAGGCCAGATTAAGCTTTTGGAAAAGGCTCAAGGTCTTCAAGGAGAGCTTCTGCAGCTGGTGCCGGGTCAGACATTCGAACGCCCACTGGAACAAGAAGCCCACTATCTCGATATGAGCAAAAAGATCTTTCTCCTCGCTGGCGGTCTTGCTGTGCAGAAGTTCGGCACGAAGCTCGATAAGGAGCAGGAAGTACTCGCGAATCTTGCCGATATGATGATCGACATTTACGCCCTGGAAAGTGCACTTCTGCGTACCCGCAAACATATCGCCCGCACTTCGGAAGAGAAGGCAGCCAACATGATTGAAATGACACAGGTATTCGCGTATGAGGTATTCCAGCGCATGGAAGCATTGGCGAAAGAAACACTTGCCTCCGTGGAGGATGGAGATATGCTGCGGATGCAGCTGTCCGTATTGAAGAAGCTGACACGCTCTACGCCGGCAGACACGGTGGCTCTAAAGCGGAATATTGCAGCGCGTGTGGTGAAGAACGAGAGATATACGGTGTAGGAGCCAGATACAAACGTTTCTTGGATAAGGATATCGGAGTTGTTTCAACTTGGAGGAGGAGTGAAGGAAGCTTTACAGCATTCCGCAGGAAAGGGATGGTTTTGTATGAATGCAAAGCCTTGGCTGCCGTTTTACCCGGCTGAAGTAGCTCCCACTTTTGATTATCCGAAACATAATTTGGCGTTATTCCTCGTAACTTCCGCGCAGAAATATCCTGATCGGCCGGCCCTGTATTTCATGGGTAAGAGTATCAGTTACAAAAAACTACTCGAATTGTCGTACCGTATGGCCCATGCACTTCGAGGTAAAGGCATAGCAAAAGGGGACCGAGTGGCGATTATGCTGCCCAATTGTCCCCAAGTGGTCATCTCCTATTATGGAACACTGCTCGCTGGTGCGGTTGCCGTCATGACGAATCCGCTCTATATGGAGCGGGAGATTGAGCATCAAATGAAGGATTCAGGCGCTAAAGTGATGATCACCATGGATATGTTTGCACATCGCGTGGAGAAGGTGATTGCGGAGACAAAGCTGCAGCATATGATTGTGACATCCATTGCGGATTATCTCCCTTTTCCTAAAAACCTGCTGTATCCGATCAAGGCTAAAAAAGATGGTCCGCTTCCCGTTGTCACCTATAGTGAAAGTGTGCATTCTTTCAAAGAGCTGATCGCCGCCTCCGCGGACATACCCGTGTGCGAGAAGATTAACGCAGATAAGGATTTGGCACTGCTTCAATACACGGGAGGGACGACGGGTGTTCCCAAGGGAGTTATGCTCACACACACGAACCTTATTGCCAACACACTTCAGAGTGCTAACTGGTGTTACAAGGTGGAAGAGGGCAAGGAACGCTATTTGGCAGCACTGCCTTGCTTCCATGTGTTTGGGCTAACTGTACTGATGAATCAGGCGATTTACCGGGCAGGTGAGCTGCTGCTCGTACCGAAGTTCGAGGTCACCATGATTCTGGAATTGATTCGAAAAAGAAAGCCGACACTCTTTCCTGGCGCTCCTACGATGTATATCGCCCTCATTAATCATCCACGTATTCTGGAGTATGACTTGTCTTCATTGAATGCGTGCATTAGTGGCTCGGCAGGCTTACCGGCAGAGGTACAAGATAAATTTGAGGAACTGACGAAGGGGCGCTTAATCGAAGGTTATGGTCTTACCGAGGCCTCACCTGTCACCCATGTGAATCCGATCTGGGAAAGGCGCAAGCTTGGCACGATCGGATTGCCGATGCCGGATACAGAGGCGATGGTCGTGAATCCGGATACTGGGGAGGAAGTGCCCCTTGGTGAGCCCGGTGAGCTGGTGGTGAAGGGCCCGCAGGTCATGAAGGGATACTGGAACCGGCCAGATGATACGTTTGATACGATCCGAAACGGCTGGTTGTTTACAGGGGACATGGCGACGATGGATGAAGAGGGGTATTTTAAAATCATCGACCGGAAGAAGGATATGATCATCGCGAGCGGATACAATATATATCCGCGTGAAATTGAAGAAGTCTTGTACGAACATCCATCGGTCAAAGAAGCGGTTGTGATCGGAACAAGGGATGAGTACCGGGGAGAGACCGTCAAAGCATTCATCGTGTTGAAGGACGGGGCGAAGGCCGACCCTGCAGATTTGGAGAATTACTGCCGCAGCCAGCTTGCTGCTTATAAGGTTCCAAGGCAATACGTGTTCCGGGAATCGTTGCCTAAGACAATGATTGGTAAGGTGCTGCGCCGCAAATTAATAGAAGAGGAAGAGGGAGAAGGCGGCAAACCAACGACTTGAGTCGTTCATTCAGATGAGTCATGTCCCAAGGCAAGCATGCCGACTGGTCCGTACCGCACTGCTTATCGCTTGAGCAGGACTCACTTCGGTTAAGATATCATGAATAAGGGAACGGATGACAAAGAAGGAGGTGCCGAGCCTATGAACAATGCCGATACCGGACCGGGCATGAATCCGAAACAGAAACCAACTGCTGAAGAACGAGAGGCATATATGCAGGCCATGAGTAAGGCTGCTGAACCGACATTTTGGGGGTACCTGGGGTGTGAAATGGAGTCGGCTAGCGAGGAGGCGGTGATCATCACGCTGGATACGCAGCCGCATCATATGAATATGATGGGGATTGTACACGGTGGTGTCCTCTCATCACTAATGGATAACGCGATGGGGATTGCGGTAATGATGGAGCGACCCGGCGAATCAACCGTTACGAGCAATTTGAATGTGCATTTTCTGACCCCGGCAAAAGAAGGGCGGCTGACGGTGAAGGCGAATATCATGCACCGTACGCGGCGTTCTATGACGACTGAGTCTCGGATTACGCACGAAAATGGTGAGTTGGTAGCGATAAGCACAGGGTCTTTTCGGGTGAAATAGTACATTTAGATATTCAGGACAGTAGGGGTGGTTTCGTCTCTCTATAGAAGGGAATTTAAGTGGTCTGTCATTCTTCATAATGATGAAGAGGGGGAGGCCACTTCCTGCGTTGTTGGGGAAAGGTGAAATTAATGCGAATAACTTCCTGAAATCACCATGTCTGTCTTGTCAATCCTTTGCAGCTATGCTACAATAAGAATGCTGTTTTTATATGTGAATCTGTAAGTATACTTATTGCAATACATTTGGATGTCTACTCGTTTAGGAGGTGGAAGTATTGGTAATGTTTTTTGAGGTGCTGCTTGTTATTTTCTCCGTCGCGTTGATTGCAATTGTTCTTCTGCAGAAAGGGAAAAGTGCAGGTCTTTCCGGTGCCATCTCCGGCGGTGCGGAACATCTTTTCGGTAAGACGAAAGCCCGCGGCATGGAGCTCGTATTGCAGCGTGTAACTGTTGGTGTTGCAGCGGCATTTTTCATTCTAGCAGTTGTCGTAGCGGTTTTGAAATAGCATACAAACATAACCTTCGCTTTTTCGACTATGGAAGAGCGGGGGTTTTTTTATATTTTTTAAGTGTGAAATCATGTACATAAGGTATGTTATATACGATTTGGTGATAAGGATACCCGAGATTAAATTCGTGTATACTAGGGTATGAGTATTAAGAAGGTAAACAATGGACGGCATTTGTATTTAGTTTGTATTTAGAACGAACAGGTTTGCACGTTCCCTCGAGGTGATAAGGATGATAACAGAAGAAATTATATTAGATTTGATGCGGCAAAACGATTATAAACCGATGACGTATCAGGAGTTAGAGAAGCATTTTGGCATTAGTGACGCGCACGAATTCCGCGATTTTTTGAAGCTATTAAATGAACTGGAGCAGTCCGGAAAGATTCTACTTACTAACAACCAGCGCTATGGGGTACCGGAGCGTCTTGATTTTCTGCGTGGACGACTTCAGGTTCACTCCAAGGGGTTCGCTTTCCTCATTCCGGATGACCGCGAGCATCCAGATGTATACATTCACGCGAACGATTTGAAAAGCGCGATGAACGGAGATATTGTGCTTGCGCGTGTTCATTCCAAGAGTGCTGCTGGCGGTAAGCTCGAAGGCGAAGTCGTTCGCATCGTGACGCGCGCGGTTACTCAAGTGGTCGGCGTATTCCAGAATCATGAGGCGTACGGTTTTGTGCTGCCTGATGATAAGCGAATTAATCGGGATATTTTTGTGCCGAAGCATGCTATTAATGGAGCTGTAGATGGCATGAAGGTCGTTGTGAAGCTGGTTAGCTATCCAGAAGGACGTGCGGCTGCCGAGGGTGAGATTGTGGAGATCCTTGGTCATAAAGATGATCCAGGCATCGATATCTTGTCGATTATCCGTAAACATCAGCTGCCGGAAGGATTTCCGGAGGAAGTGCTGGCTGCTGCGGAGAATGCACCGGACTCTATTACAGAGGAAGAGATTGCACAGCAGGGGCGCCGAGATCTTCGTGGTCTGAACATCGTAACGATAGACGGCGAAGACGCTAAGGACCTGGATGACGCAGTTAATGTAGAGCGTCTGCCAAACGGCAACTATAAATTAGGTGTACATATTGCGGATGTAGGATACTACGTACGGGAAGGTTCACCTTTGGATATTGAAGCATATAATCGCGGCTGTAGTGTGTATCTTGTGGATCGGGTAATTCCGATGCTGCCACACCGGCTGTCTAACGGCATCTGCAGTTTGAACCCTCAGGTGGATCGGCTTACGCTGTCTTGTGAGATGGAGTTCGACGAGCAGATGAAGGTTGTGAAGCATGATGTGTTTACGAGTGTAATTCGCACAAAAGAGCGGATGACCTACAACAATGTCCGTAAAATTCTGATCGACGAAGATCCTGAGCTGATTGAACGTTACAGCGATTTGGTTGATGATTTCCGATTGATGCGTGAGCTGGCACTCAAGCTGCGGAAGCGCCGGATGCAGCGTGGTGCAGTGGATTTTGACTTTGTAGAATCCAAGGTCATTGTGGATGAGAACGGGAAAGCGGTGGACATTGTCAAAAGAGAGCGCTCCATCGCCGAGCAAATTATCGAAGAATTCATGCTTGCGGCGAATGAGACAGTAGCAGAACACTTCCACTGGCTCAAGGTACCGTTCATTTACCGGATCCATGAGGACCCGGATCAGGAGAAGTTGCAGAACTTCATGGCGTTTGCTGCGAATTTCGGGCATCACGTGAAAGGCCGTGGTAACTCGATTCATCCGCGTGCGCTTCAAAGTTTGCTTGAAGATATTCAAGGGACGAAAGAGCAGACGGTGCTTAGTACGATGATGCTTCGGTCGATGAAGCAGGCGAAGTACGATGCCGAGAGTACCGGACACTTCGGGCTTGCTGCGGAGTATTACTCCCACTTTACGTCGCCGATTCGTCGTTATCCGGATCTTGTCATTCACCGGGTTATTCGGGAAGTGCTTGAGAACGGGAATATGCTGTCTGAGAAGCGGCAGGAGTATTTGGCGGAAAAGATGCCGGATGTTGCACAGCAATCGTCCGAGCGTGAGCGCGTAGCAGTTGACGCAGAGCGGGATACGGAAGCGCTCAAGAAAGCAGAGTATATGCTGGATAAGGTCGGCGAGGAATTCGAAGGTATTATCAGCAGCGTAACGAGCTTTGGTATGTTTATCGAGCTGGAGAACACCGTTGAAGGATTGATCCGTCTTGGTGGACTCACAGATGACTATTACCACTTTGATGAGCAGCATATGGCATTGATTGGCGAACGGACATCTAAAGTGTTCCGAATCGGCGATGAGGTGAAAGTTCGCGTAGCGAACGTAAACATGGCCGAGCACACCATCGATTTCGAGATGGTGGACATGAAGCCGCGCGGTGGCCGTGGAGGCAACCGAGGTGGAGCTGGCGCTGGTGGCCGCGGTTTTGGCGGTGGTCGTGACGGCGGTAAAGGCGCCGGTCTTAAAGGCGGCGGCCGTGGTAAGCGTGGTGGCGATGCGGCAGCTGGGGCCGGTGAGAATGCCGGCTTCAGCGGCAGACGCGGTAAGCGCGGCGCAGGCGATGCGGCTGCCCGTGGCAACGAGAGCGGCGGTAACGCAAGCGGTGGCCGTGGTAAGCGTGGCGGCGAAGCTGGCCGATCTGGGCCAGCTGGCAAGGGCATCTCTATCAGCAAGGGTGAAGCGGCTGCTCCAGACTTTGCTGGCGGAGAAGAGAAGCGCAGCTTTGCTTTTGGTTCAGGCAAAGGCGGGTACAGCTCTCAGAGCGGTGGTACGCTTGGGTTTGATCGCAATGCCCGAAGCGGCGGGGCTGGCGGCAAAGGTCGCCGTAAGAAGACAAGCGGCAGCGGGGTCTTTATCGGTGATGGACCGACTCCTGGCCAAGGCACTGGCGGAGCGAACGGCGGCAATGGCGGTCGCAAGCGGAAGAAAAAAGGCGGAAACAGTACAGCTGCTTTTGTACGGAAGAAGAAAAAGTAAGAGGTATTAAGAAGCGCGGAAGGGACAGCGTGCTGAATAGATTCTATGGCTTGCCGTGGATGCTCAAAGGGTGCTTTCAACCGTAAGATTTCCCCCTTTCGAAAACGGCGGAATCGCTTGTCCTTTCTTGCTTTTGACGGTTTCTGTTGATACAATAGACTTCTGGTACGATTGCTTTTTAGGTGATCTACCGGAAGTTCTTTTTGACTAATAATGAAGGCATATGATGCTGACTAAGGAGTGAGACCATGGGTAAGAAAAGTGACGGGAAGGTTCTGGCCCAGAACAAAAAAGCTTCCCATGATTACTTCATCGAGGATACGTATGAAGCCGGCATGGTGCTGACAGGTACGGAGATTAAATCCATACGTAATGGCCGTGCGAATATCGGGGATGCGTTTGCTACGATTCGAAATGGCGAGATCCACATCCATAACATGCACATTAGCCCTTTTGAACAAGGGAACCGGAACAATCCGACAGATCCGACTCGGACCCGGAAGCTTTTGATGCATAAGGAACAGATCCGCAAGCTGCTAGGTCAATCCAAGCAGGATGGTTACTCAATCGTACCGCTTAAAGTGTATGTCCGGAATGGTTATGCGAAGCTCTTACTCGGATTGGGTAAAGGTAAGAAGCAGTACGACAAGCGGGATACAGCTGCGAAGCGGGATGCTCAGCGTGATATTCAGCGTGCTTTGCGTGAGAAGCAGAAGATCGCGAGATAAGCTCTGCATAATGTTTGAATGATAAGCATATCGTGTAATGATATAGACAGGGGATGGCAGCTTTTAGCTGCTTTCCCTGCTAAATATATATGACAATGCAGCAAAATGTGATATACTAAGTGATATAAGAGATCAACAAGATCATTGAAAACAAGCTTTAAGCTTCGTCATTCTTTCTTGGAGGGAAAGAATGCGGAATAGATCGATCTGCCATGGCTGATCGTCTTTGATCTAATCCGGAAGCCCTTTTGAGCGGACAGTTCATCTTCATTAAGATGATTGCTGTTTCTCATATTAAGGGGGCGTTTTTGGATTCGACGGGGATAGTTCGGGCATGAGTAGCGGGTAGTGGGGACGCGTCCACTTCATCAACGCTAAAGCCAATTAAACGGCAAACAACAAAACAACTACGCTTTCGCAGCTTAATAACCTGTGAGCGTGCTCTCGCTCTGTATCGCCCATGTACCGGGATGAGGGCTCAACTTTAGTGGGATACGCTGTCACATCTCCGCCTGGGGTGTGCTGAAGAAGACAATCAGGCTGACCCAACGTAGAGCCGGTTACAGGGCGCTACTCGGGCGACATCAAACCTGTAACTACACCCGTAGAAGCTTGTGTTGTCGTTATCTTCGGACAGGGGTTCGACTCCCCTCGCCTCCATACATAGTATTAATGAGACCACCTGAGAAGGTGGTCTTCTTGCGTTTCAATACATAGTGGCTCTAAAAACGTGTTGCATAGAAGACATTAGAGACTATTTTTTACAGGAAACTGTTCGAATTGATTCAGTGAGGCGGTATTTGATTATTTAAGTATAAACTGCTTGAAGGATGGTAATAGTTTACTTCCAGACGGCGTGTATGATTGTACTTTAGATGAGCTAAGAGACATATTTACATCGATTCCGAATAAAGAAAAAAGGAAGCAATTATTTGAACAGCTATTATTGTACGTTGAACAGATAAAAAGGGCTGGCATACCCTGCTGTCATTTGTTGATAGATGGAAGTTATGTCACTAACAAAGAGGAACCCTCAGATATAGATCTAGCAATCGTGACACCATGGGATTATTCCCCTGATTTCAGGATGTCGTCCATGAACGACTTAACAGCACCCCATGATGTTACAATAATTGAAAGTGTATTGTTTCAAGACGCAATAAACTGTGCGCACCATCCGTTATGAAACTTGCTTAAGCATTTGTGTTGTTATTTAAGTGGGGGCACATCTACCTGTCTCATTAGAAATTCTCTACATCATATTCCGGAGAATTGAGGACTTATCGCGTCACGGTTCGCCGCCATACAAAAATTTTAAAATCCACAACCTCATTCGGTTGTGGATTTTTACTTTCTATTGCACTACAGCTCATTCAACTTAACTCCGAAACCCATTCAACATATTGGAGATGATGATTTTGGTTTCCGCCAATGCTTGCTCATAATCGGGCATTTGTGCAATCCAGAGCGCTGATTCATTCAAGGCTCCAGATAGACAATGAGTCATTGCTTCAATCGACCCCGGTTTGAGGCATCCTTGCTCATTCATAATTTGTAGTTGCCCACGTAGTAGTCGCATGGAGTTATGTTCGTCCATATTCCGCCATGTCTCCCATCCCAATATAGCCGGTCCGTCCACGAGCATAATGCGCTTGTTCTGAGGTTCAACTGCGGCAGCTACAAATGATATGCACCCAAGGAGCAACTGTTCCCATACATCCTCACTTTTCGCTGCTTCCGTCTCAATTCGTTCTGCAACGTCTTTCTGAACCGATTCCAGTACAACATGAAAGAGACCTTTTTTATTCTTAAAATGATGATAGAGTGCCCCCCGCGTTAGCTCGGATTCCTTGGCGATATCCTCCAAAGCAGAGTTTGCATACCCATGTTCGGTAAAATAAACTCTGGCAACTTCTATCAATCTCTTGATGGTTTCATTCGTATCTTCTTTGTTTCTTCTCATAAACGGTTTGTCTCCTGTCTCGATCTCTTACTTATCCATTAATCAGGTCATTCGACTATACCATCGTTATTACTCAACCATATCTGATCTGCATATTTAGCACTCTCTGTTTCGGATGGAGGGATGATTTGTATGACATCAATTAATACTCCACTCGGGTCGCTAGTTATGAAATGTCGCTGTCCAAATTCTTCATTACGAATATCGAGATGTAAGGGGAGCTTTTCATCTATAATAAGTCTCTTATACTCTGAATCCACATCATCTACTTCAAAATTCAGAATCAAACCTTGGACGCTCTTTTGGTAAACAGGGGGGATGGTAGGGTGTGATGCGTCCAAGAGAGCTAATTCATAAGGGATTTTACCAGTAGTTATTCTAAGGCTTACGTACCAGTCGGCTTCATATACCTTTTCAAATTGAAAATAGGTTGTGTAAAATGTTGAACTCAAGGCAACTTTGTCTGTCAATATAACAGGGTAGAAACTTGTAGTGATCATTGGAAAATTCCCCCTTACCATAATATGGTCTAATCATAACATACATACAGTTTGTATGTAAATATATAACGTTAAATTAACGTTTTACGTACTGTACTAAGGAATGAATCCAAGGATCGAGACCTCTCAAACAATCTCAGCATCACACGCCGGGGAATTGTGGTTTTGCACAGCCATGGTTCGCCTCCATACATACAATTAAAATCCACAACCGAATGAGGTTGTGGATTTTTTGCTTTAGGATAATCAAACAAATGGAAAGTAGGTTTCTTAAACCAGAAATGGTATATCGTAATCTTCAAAGCATATAAAGATGCAATATCTGCGTTATTTCAATAAGATAATCAGGAAAGTGCTTAAAGAAATTTCTATAAATATTTATTGTAAAGTTTTATCTTCTAGTGTAAGATAAATTCATTCTAATAGTAGGTGATGCAGATGGACTATCAAAAGCTAGCTGAAGAATTTATTGATGCAATGACTGCTTCACATCCAAATCACGTTCCTCCTCCCAATATCAATGAGTTGTCACAGGGAGAGGTAGGAATATTAGTTTATTTAGTAGAAGGGAATAAAAACAATGTCAGTGCTGGTGAGTTAAGTGATGCATTGAAATTAACGACAGGTCGAATTGCAACAGCATTAAAGACACTGGAAAAGAAGAAATTAGTAAGGAGGAAATCTGATCCGAACGATGGACGAAAAGTAATAGTAAACATTACAGATGATGGAAAAACTTTTATTCTGAACAAAAGGGCAGAAGTAATAGCTCATTTCACAGAAAATCTAAAAAAATTAACTTTGGAAGAAGCGGAGCAGTTTGTTACGCTTGCCAAAAAGTTTCTCCTACCGAGTAGCTAGGGTAAAGCTACTTTTTTACAACGGGATATCTTACACTAGAAGGTAAAGGTGAGTACATGTTAAAGATTTTAGGCTACTTAACAAAAAAGGAATGGTTTCTTGTAAGTATTAGTTTAGTCTTTATAGTCTTGCAAGTATGGCTTGATTTGAAGTTGCCAGACTATATGGCTGAAATTACAATGCTAATTCAAACCGAAGGCACGAGTGTATCTGATTTGTGGCAACCAGGAATATATATGGTACTCTGTGCAATTGGTAGTATGGTTACAGCGATTATTGTAGGTTATTTTGCAGCACAAATTGCAGCGGGATTAGCAATGCGTATTAGAGGAATGGTATTTGACCAGACCTTATCCTTCTCCATGGCAGAGATGAACCGTTTTTCTTTACCAAGTTTAATTACTCGTTCTACAAATGATATCACTCAAATCCAAATGATTGTTGCAATGGGGCTGCAAGTTATTATTAAGGCTCCGATCCTTGCAGTTTGGGCAATTATTAAAATTTATAATAAAAATTTAGAGTGGACAGCCGCTACAGGTGTTGCATTAGTCTTTCTAGTTTTATTGATCTTAACGATTGTAACGGTCGCTATTCCGAAGTTTAAAGTTATTCAAACGCTGACCGACAATCTAAATCGTATTACGCGTGAAAATCTAACAGGTCTTCGTGTTATTCGCGCCTACAATGCAGACAATTTTCAATTGAACAAGTTTGAAAATGCTAATGAAGATGTGACAAAGACGAACTTATTTGTTAACCGTGTGATGGCACTCATTTCACCGACTATGATGTTTTTAATGTCGGGACTTAGTGTAGCGATTTATTGGATTGGTGCTTATTTAATTGATAGTGCAAATCAGCTAGATAAATTAACGCTTTTCTCTAATATGGTCGTCTTCTCCTCATATGCAATGCAAGTCATTATGGCATTTATGATGGTTAGTATGATTTTTATTATGCTGCCGCGTGCACAAGTATCAGCCAAACGTATAGTAGAAGTACTATCCACTGAAAACAGCGTTCACGATGGCACTCTTTCACTTGATGATCAAGGAATCGAAGAAATTGAATTTAAGCATGTTTCTTTCCATTATCCAAATGGTGAAGGAAATGTATTGAAGGATATAGATTTTACGGCGAGAAAAGGGGAAACAGTGGCGTTAATTGGTTCAACGGGTAGTGGTAAAACAACAGCTATTCAATTAATTCCAAGATTTTTTGATACTACTGAAGGCGAAGTGACCATTAACGGGAAAAACATTAAAGATTATAATCTGCATACCTTACGCGATGAAATTAGTTATGTGTCACAAACAGCATTCCTATTTAGAGGGTCAGTAAAATCAAATGTGCAATATGGTTCAAGTGAAGATGATCAAGCTTGGCTGCAAGAAGCCATTGCGATTGCACAGGGTACAGAGTTTGTTGAGAACATGGAAAACACTTACGAGTCATCCATTTCACAAGGTGGTAAAAATGTTTCGGGTGGACAGAAGCAACGACTATCTATTGCTCGAGCGATATATAAAAAACCATCTGTTTATTTGTTCGACGATTCTTTCTCTGCACTGGACTACACTACCGATCGAAAACTAAGAACTGCGTTAAAGCAATCAACAAAGGATGCCATTACATTCATCGTTGCACAGCGTATTGGTACGATTAAAGATGCTGACCGTATTTTAGTATTTGATGAAGGACAGATTGTAGGTAATGGTACACATGAAGAGTTGTTAGCAAATTGCGAAACTTATCAAGAAATCGCGTATTCACAGCTTTCAAAGGAGGAATTAGAACATGAGTAAGCATCAGCATACAGATATCGAAGAGCAAAAAAACAGCTCTGAGCCTGCGTTTGGTCCTCCTTCGATGGTTTCAACTGAAAAAGCTAAGGACTTAAAACAAACATTAAAAAACCTTGTAAAGTATTGTAGAGGATTTCTACCTTATGTTGTAGTTGCATTAGTGTTAGCGATTATTGGCACAGTTTTTACAGTTTACGGCCCTAGTCTTTTAAGCGATATGACTGACGAGATCCAGAAGGGTTTATTTGCTGGCATTGATTTAGATGCGATCAAGAAAATCGGTATATTATTATGTGTATTGTATGGGCTTAGCTTCGTTTTTAGTTATTTACAGGGCTTTATCATGGCAACTGTTACGCAGCGGATTACCAAAAAAATGCGTACAGATTTAGCGAATAAAATGAACCGTCTGCCTTTAAAATATTATGATCAAACAAGTGTAGGTAATGTATTAAGTCGTGTAACCAATGATGTAGATACAATCGGGCAAACACTTAACAACAGCCTTGGACAACTAGTAACATCTGTAGTTACCTTTATCGGTGTGTTTTTCATGATGTTATATACGAATTGGATTATGGCCATTACAGGGATCGTTGCTACTTTAATCGGTTTTGGACTAATGGGTGTCATTATTGGTTCTTCTCAAAAGTACTTTGTTGCACAACAACAACAACTTGGAGAGTTAAATGGGCATATTGAAGAAATGTATACAGGACATCATATCGTAACTGCCTATAATGGTGAAAAGCAAGCGAAAGAAAAGTTTCATAATGTGAATAGCGCGCTTTATCGCAATGCATGGATGTCACAGTTTCTATCAGGCTTGATGATGCCAATTATGCAATTTATCGGGAACTTTGGCTATGTAGCGATTTGTGTGGTTGGCGCGATTTTAGTAACAAAAGGAACGATTTCAATTGGTGTTATCGTGGCTTTTATGGTTTATGTGAGATTATTTACTCAGCCTTTAGCGCAAATGGCTCAAGCAGCAACAAGTCTTCAGTCAACGGCTGCGGCAGGTGAACGCGTATTAGAGTTTCTTGAAGAAGAGGAATTGGCTGATGAAAAAGAAAAATCTATCGCATTACCATCGATAAAAGGGAATGTTACATTTAAAGACGTGAACTTTGGCTATGATGAAAAACCGATTATTAAAAACTTCAACTTAAATGTAAAGGCTGGTCAAAAGATTGCGATTGTTGGACCAACTGGAGCGGGAAAAACAACATTAGTCAATCTTCTAATGCGGTTTTACGAAGTAAATAAAGGGACAATTGAAATTGATGGCATTTCCATTCAAGATATGACGCGTGAGCAAGTACATGATCAGTTTTGTATGGTTTTGCAAGATACATGGTTGTTTGAAGGATCAGTGAAAGAAAATATTGCTTATGTTGCCAAGCATGCCTCACAAAAAGAAATTGAAGCAGCTGCCAAGGCAGTCGGCATCCATCATATGATTCAAGCAATGCCACAGCAATATGATACGATATTAGATGAAAATATTACGTTGTCCGTTGGTCAAAAGCAGCTTATTACAATCGCTAGAGCAATAGTTGCGAATGCGCCGCTATTAATATTAGATGAGGCAACGAGTTCAGTCGATACGAGAACAGAGATGCTGATTCAACAAGCCATGGATACGTTGATGAGCGGGAAAACATCTTTCGTGATTGCACACCGATTATCTACAATTAAAAATGCAGATGTAATTTTGGTGATGAAAGATGGTAATGTGATAGAAACGGGTTCACATGATGAATTGTTGAAACAGCAAGGATTCTATGCAAATCTATATAACAGCCAATTTGAAGCAGCATAGTAATGATATAAAAGTAAATGTTATAAAAAAAATCTATAAAATGCCCCTTTAGATTTGTTTCTAGAGGGGCATTTTTATCTCTCTTTATTTTATTTACGCTTTTTAAAAATAGGTGTTCATCTTGACTGAATAATGTTCAGTCAATTATGATTGAACATGATTCAGTCACAATAAATAATACATTAAGGAGATAGATTATGAAGAGAATATCAAAAGAACCTGATATAAGGCGCCAAGAGTTAATTGATATTGGCTTTGATCTTTATATGAAAAATGGTATGGGGAGATTTAGCATAAAGGATGTCGTTAATCAGGCGAACGTAGCGACAGGATTATTTTATTATTACTTTAAATCTAAAGAAGAGTTTGTAGATGAGACTTTGAATAATTTCATTTTGAAAAATGTGGAGGAAATCCAACAAATACTTACTTCAAATGAAATGCCAGTTATGCAAAAGATGACAAATTCTCTAGAGATATTTTGGACATTTGCTGAAAAGCTAGCACCATATAAAAATGTGAGCTCATTTCATACAAAACAGCATTTTCAGCTCGAGCAGAAATTACTCGTACAATTACAACCACTATTACAACAAGTAATTGAAGAAGGGGTAAGTACAGGGATTTTCCAAACCGACAACTCAATTTTAGCCTCCGGATTTATTTTATACGGTATTAGCAGCATAGCCCATTCGGAGAAGTTAGAGATGAATCATGATACTAAGCAAGAGGTGAGTAATTTGGTTTTAACCACACTGAAATACGATCCAAAAAGAAAACCTCTAAGCTGATTAAGAATCAAGGAGAATTCATATGAAGATTTATATTAACGGAAACGATATTTCAAAGGAACACCTTACAAAATGGAAAAGAAAACGAATTACAAAGACATTTCGTATACTCGGACATAAAGAGCCAAAAGTAAAAGATACGGACGTATTGGTAAAAAAATTAACTGAACTAAAGATGCGTTATTCCTACAACGAAATGTACGATAAGTTAGAATCTAAACTTAGATTAGGCGGAAAAGTCATGCGTGCCTTCGTTACTTTTTCGGGAGATAGACGAAAAATTTGTAAAACAGATTTTCATGTAGATGGTATTACGGCAGAGGAATTTTTAAGTGGATTTGATAATCTTATGCTAAAGCAATTATTAGAAAACGATTTAGTGAATTTATCTGCTTGTCCTGATCATTATGTATTAAAACCTTACGGAAAAAATGGACAAGAGGTCATTGAATTTACTGGTAATTCCCCCTTCCCTGTTCAATTTTTTATTGTTTATGGTGACGAAACAGGATTAAAAACACCTAGAGATAGCTCTTATCATTACCAATCAGCAGGTGTTGCACGTATGAAAGACGGTACTGTTATCGGTGGAGTTCGACACCAATTCAAAAATACTGACAAAGGCGTTGAAGTAAGAGCTAGCGTTGAATTTCCAGCACTTTGTCCTACTAGACTTATTAAAGCGCATCAAATGCATTTAGCGTGTGAGTTTTCTTATTGGCTACAATGGATAAAGGATCAAAAAAATAATAACGGCAGAACTTCCTTAAAGTAGAGAAAGCATTCAGTTTTTAAAAATGATCAAATACGAACTTTTTTTGCTGTGGCTATACCGAGTATGAAAACGAATCAATATCCTTCCGAAGCAGTGTTTTGTGATAATCACAGTAACATGAATTGCTAGGAGGTTTTCTGATGTCACCAGATGATCGAATAAATGGTTGTTTTATCTTTTTTAGTAGAATTATAGATATATTCTGAGAAACATGGTATAAATAGGATTTATGAATCACTTTATTGGTTCTTCTGAACTAATACTGGGTCAGCAGGCTGTTAGAGATCGTAAAATATTATTATTTTCAGCAAGAGAAGGTTATTTCATTTATACATAATTATTGAGACTGCTGGCTTACATAGAATAGAGAGAGTAGATGAGTTATTTGGCGGTTTAGGAAGTGTGTTTGTGTAAGAACTGCTTATTTAGTAACTCCCGATAAAGCTTATGGTGCTTTTATATACTCCCTGGAATCTGATGTGCTGGACGCAAAATAAGATGATGGATGGGATTATTGGATGCCTTCTCGGCATCTTTTTTATTTTATTAAAGTGACAAGCTTGGAGGTAATCGCTCAGTATGAATTGTAAGCAATGTGGTACAGACGTAAAGGGGAAATTCTGTGGTAAATGTGGAACTGAAGTCGAAGCGATAAGCAGCGATGGTCAGTCTGCGGAACAGGAAACTGAGCGGGCGTTCGAGCAAGAGCCAGTTCTTCAAACAGAAGAGGAAATTGTAAACACTGAAGTGGTGGTAGCTTCGGAAAATGCTTTAAACAACGATTCGGACTCTGCGGAAGAGAGCCATGCAGCAGACTTAGTCAGTACAAGCAAAGGTTCACATTTATTCATAGGCTTTAGCGTAGCGGCGGTTTTATCGACAGTCATGATGCTGGGCCTTGCCTTCGTGCTGAATTGGCTGGTGGGCCGGGGACAATTTGCAGAGGAACTAATCTATCACATGATGAAAAGTTTTGTGCATATACCCGTAGAGCAAGCAGCCTATTTCTCAGGTCGCTTAAGCCAGAGCCTCTGGGTTCAATTACAGCTTTTACAGGGCGGAGCTTTTCACGGGGATTATACAGCATATAATGGTCTGGAAATAACGGAAGTTCTAGCTTTTCAGCTGCATGTGCCATTGGTTTTCAATACGATAGCCGGGCTTCTAATCATTTATATCGTAGTAAGAGTACTTCGAGCTCCAATGAATCGCTTGATTAAATCCAGACTGCAGCGCTTGTTATGGCTAATGGGTTTCAGCAGTGTATATGCCTTGATTATGACAGCGGTAACGATGTTCTTGAACCCAGATCTTCGATTTGTTTTTGGAGCTCAGCATTATACTTTGGAGATGGGAATTGTGGTTTGGAAGCATGCATTAACCGTATTTACAGGCGGCTTACTTGCATCAGCAGTGGGACTCGGGGGCTGGAAGCTCTTCACAAATGACATCTGGCTTCGCTGGATCAAAAGTATACGCACTTTTATGCTACTTCTTGTAATGTTTACGATATTAATTAGCAGCCTTATGGTGGTCAACTGGTCCGTAGCAGGCAAGAATAAATTACATAGTACTGAGATTGTTACGTTAGGCGCTGCTTGGGGTTCCTATAAAAAGGAGCCTGCTTTATATGCAATTATCCCCAATGTGCTTTTACAGGAGTTTGCATACTCTGTTGGTGGGACATGGAATGTTTCTGGACAAGCGTCTGCTGAGATCCTAGGAATGAAGGGGCCCATCAGGTTAAATATGTGGTCAGGTATTGAAGGGGAGCTACAGTATGGAGAGCAAGCGGGCATAGAACAAAGAGATAACTCCAGCATACTAAATGAAGAGCATCTTGCACAGCTAGAGCAGGATCTGCGCTTTAACTGGTATCACTTTGCTTTTATTCTTATATTTTTGTATGCCTTAACTCGTATCCGTTTTACTAGCTTGATTAACTATATAGCAACTATTATTGGTATTATTTTGGCTTCTACACTTATCGCTGTGCACTTTAATGTAAAGGTCATATATGGCGAAGAAACAGCTACCTTTATTGGATTTGAGCCCCTGCAGGTTTTGCTATCTGTAAGCATTCTTGTTGCGGTTAGTTTAACAGCCTCGTATGTGATTCAAAAATTATGGGCAGCAAGGAGGGGAAAACATGCTCAATCTTAGTTGGCTGACGGTCACCTTGTTGATTTATTTGATTGCGGTTGTCTGTGCCTTAGCGCTCATTATTAGTGTAAAGTGGTATCGCCCAGCAACAAAACTTGGAGGACCGATTACAGCCTTAATTATTGTCAGTCTTGTGATTGGGCTTGCCTCCATTGAAATGTTGAATAATAGTCGCTCTGATGAGCTACCTACTTTAACTAAACATGAACAGCTATATAAGCAGGTATATTGGCTGAAGCATGAAAATGCTGAATTTGCTTTATCCCAAGCTTTAAAGCTCTGGGAACAACAGACGGATGCTTCTAGTAAGCTTGCATTGGGTCTTGCTTATATTCAAGCTGATCAATGGAATAAAGGAATTAGAGTGCTGCAAGAATTATCTGAGGTGAAGGGCTCAGAAATCTATCTCGAAAAAAATCAGCTTGCATCCTATATTAAACAATTAGAGGAGCTGACTGTGGGTACAGCTGCTGATTCAGATAATGCGGATAGTACACGTTCAGCTATTCAAAATTTAACAGGGCAATTGCTTACACAGCTTAGTGATGGGCTATCTGGTCGAATGAATGATCAGCAGGAGCTAACCATGGAGTTGTTAGCGAAATTAGATCCGGATCGTCTTCAATATATGTATCATTCCTCTTCCTCCGCATCGTTAGAAACTGTAGAGGAACAGAAAGATGAAGTGCAAAAGCTCTATAAACAGGCCGTAGAGCAGCTTCAAGCGGTGAGAGAGCAAAGGTCTGAACGAGTAGTAGACTCTCTATCTATGGAATTGGATGACTCTGCTCAAACAGCAGAACTAAACCTAGGAATCTCAAAGGCTCAAATGAACGATGATCAATATTATTTATTAGCTTCTGAGCTGGCAAAAACGGCAGTTTATATGAATGATGATCAAGTGGCACAATCTTTACTAGTAGATGTAATAGAGAAATATGCCACTGCAGCTGAGCCTTCGATTATGCTTGGCGAAATGCTTCTCAATGGACGTACATCGTTAACAGAGCAGCA
Source organism: Paenibacillus sp. GCM10028914 (assembly GCF_042666275.1). Lineage (NCBI taxonomy): Bacteria > Bacillati > Bacillota > Bacilli > Caryophanales > Paenibacillaceae > Paenibacillus > Paenibacillus sp. GCM10028914. The sequence goes on along the minus strand of NZ_JBHTFO010000009.1, from coordinate 149,753 downwards.
GCTTCAGGCATTACCTTCCTATACGGAGGCGAAGCTGGATTTGCAGAAACAGGAAAGCAAGCTGTTAAGTGAATGGTCTGCTCAAGTTAGCCCTGGTGATGCCGAAGCAGCTCAAGTTGTTGAGAAACGCTTGGAGGAAATTAAAGCGCAAACACAAATTGAGCCTCATTTAGCATATGCACTATTGAGTGCCCAAAACATTCAGGAGGAGCCACAAGTAGCCTTCCTGCTATCCAACTACTATTTTCAAACACAGGAATTGGATCAATCTTCATCATATATTCAGCAGCTAGCAGAAGATCCTTCTAGCCTGACAGTTGCGCAGCAGTATTATTTTCAACAGCTGCAGACACTGCCAGAAGGAAATGCGATGAGTATGGATGATTTACAGGCTAGGAACGAGATGACAACGCAGCTTTATTCTAGCTTTAAAGTGTTGAATGGCCAGCGGATACAAACCGCAGAGCTTACTGAGGTAGAAAAAGGATTCGCTGTGTACCTAAGCAATGAGCTCATTTCCTTGAATCGTTCATCTTTACAAATTTCCACTATACAAGCAAAGGACAGCGGTGAAGTTGATCTATATGTTTCAGCTCGAAATTTTAAAAATTTGACGACTAAAAATGTATTTATTCGAGATAATGAACAGAATGTATCACCTTTCACCATTGAGAAGATGAGTGAATCCACGACCTATGAGCGTAATATTGTACTGTTAGTGGATCGCAGCGGTTCCATGGCTGGTGAAAGAATTGAAGGGGCAAAGCTTGCTTTACAAAACTTTGTAGGTTCAATGAATCGCAATGAACAGATAGGGCTTGTTGCCTTTGATGATGCCGCAGAAATCGTGCAAAATTTGTCTAGTGATCGCGCTGCTAGCAATCAGGCCATTGCTCAGCTTGAGGCGGATGGAGGCACCAATATATCTGAATCGTTCGATGCGGGACTATCTATGCTTGAAAACCAGGCGGGCGAGCGTATTCTATTTATTCTATCAGATGGCGAGGACCCGACTTTTTCTGAGGCTAGTGTCAGGATGGATATTATTGAACGTGCTAATGCGGCAGGTGTGACGATCTTTGCGATTGGCTTTGCATCAGGTTATGAGACGCTGCGGGATGTGGCGGATGCTACTGGAGGTCAATATATTGCGGCATCTGGCATGGATGCGCTATTAACTAGTTTTGAAGATATTAAAGCAACGATAGAGAGCTCTTATAAAATCTCATATAAGTTGGATCCGATGGACAAGGGGCTGCATCGTGTGCGAATTACTGACGATAGCAACAAGTCTACGACGAAAAGTTATGTGATCTCTGGTGAAGCGGGCGAAAGTGATCAAAGCAAGGATAAAGAGCAAGCGGATAAAGATGAGAACAACGAATTTGGAATAACAGGTACGGTTCCGAATCGCATTACGGCCTCTTCAACGGGTACAACAACCTTGAAGATTACAGGAATAGGTCTAGAACAAACAGACCAATTGTTATTGGATCGAAAATCGATGAAGTTTACCAAGCTCAGTGATACAGAAATAGAGATGAAGCTATCAAACAATCAAACCATAGGTATTCATGAGCTAAAGGTTATCGCAGCGGATCAGCGTGAGGATGTGTATCAACTATCGGTGACCAAGACAGGGGATCAGGAGTTCCGTTGGTTTGGTGATGCTAAAGTGTACGGAGACTTTATAGAGGATCAAAGTGGAGACTCTACTTTAAAAGGTAATACTTCCGTGGATCATTTTATTTATGATTCCAAAGGAAGCATGACACTTACAGGTGGCAAAGAGCTAGCGTTTAGAGGTATGCAACTAGAAGTAGATCGGACGAAGCTTGGCATCATAGCTTCCTTGGGTGTCTCTATTCAAAATGTGGAGGAGAGATACTTACCCGATAAGGTCATGATGACCGTCAATGATGACCAGAAAACATTTGTACTGAAGCGAACGAATGCTGTAACGGCTATACCGGATAAATTTACGCTAGGTAAATTCGGTTTAGAGGTCAATTTAGTGCCGCAGTTCACGTATGAGGCTAAATATAATAATGATGACGGTACATTGACGGCTAATGCAGGTATTAAAGGCTTCTCGGCGCTTACAGCCTTAAATGATCGACTTGCAGAAAAATGGACCCAATCACTAAAGTTTATGCCAACGGATGCGGTTTTGAGTGTGGCGTATGAGAAGGACAAAATTGCAGTTAATGGTGAAGTTGGCGCGTCTTTAAATTTAGGAACTCTGTTAGAAACGGGTACTGTGAATCTGAAGGCAGGATATGAGCATGGAACCGCTAAACTGGATTTAGGACTTGAGATTGAGGATTTCAGTGGTCAATTCCGTGCATTTTCTTTTGATCTTAGCAGACTTCCGGTAAATCGCTTTGGTCTTCAGGTTGGTTGGCAGGGCAGTCTAATGCCGAAGGCTGGTGAAGTATTAATTGGCAGTCCTAAGGGTGTCCCGCTAGGGACGACGGGGATGACGGTCCGAATGGTGAAGGTAGGAATAGATACAAGGGATGGCTTTGGAGGCTTAGTAGGTCTTGATATAGGTTCAGCTGTTGATGGCCCCGCACAGGAAGTCATTAAACTCATCAATAAAGTGCCTTTCTTTGATATGAACGAGAATGTCTGTGTATTGTGTGTTGAAGGAGAGGCAGCTGCCAAAAGTCTAGGCACGAGCGACTGGTCGCTTAACGGTGCCCTAGCTTTAAAAGTTATCGGATTTGAAGCTGCTAATGGAAATACGTACATTGATGTCAACGAGATCGCAACTAAAATAAGTATTAACTACTTAAGCCTAGAAGGTAATAATCGATTGCTATGGAGAGATAAAAAATATAATAAAGATCTTACGATGACCACAAAGGGCACGCTGGATTGGAAGGGACTGGATGCGGAGCTAGTTCTATTCGTCAATGCGATTCGGTTTAAAAAATCGTATGTTGATATTAAAGCCGAAAGCTGGCTGTACAGCCCGCATATCCATATTGGAGCAGATGCAGAGGTATATCGTTAGAAGGGGAGAGGCGAATGAAGAGTATGGGATATACTTGCTCAGCTAGAGAATGGGAGTTTTCTAGATTGTTTTCTAGTGTAAGTGGAAGTGATCGAGGGGCAAGGAGAAGCCCCTTTGTGGGCTGTCTTACAACGATCTTGGTATGGATCCTTCTATTAGCTGTATATTATGTACTCGCCTTCTTGGTTCCTGATTTTGGAGATCAATTCAGCTGGATGAAAGGTGCGGCTATTACGCTAGGAATCGCGATCGGTGCATTCATTTTTATACGTTCGCTTCTAAAAAGCGGTACAGCCTTAGTAATGCCTCAAACGACGGACTCTGTTCGTTATTTGATACTGGATGACAGGGGATTATCCGTGAATTTTTATAATAATGAGGATGTGAGGGTTATGCCATTCATAACCTGGGAGGGCATAACTAGCATAGAACTGGATATCACGAAGGAACTTCGCTACTATACTGGCGGTAAGGCTTACCCTGCCCGTCAGGAACAGAGAGTGGCAATATTTAATGCGCGATATCCAGATTATCCTCCTGAAGAGGCTAAGGATTTGTATACCGATCGGTTTACGCTGTTGATCAAGAAGGAGCGCTCTCCTCTTAGTCATACGATTATTCAAATTCCTCAATCGTGGCTGCTAAATGGTCATTTTCATCATTTGTTAAGACAACTTGAGAGTCACAGCGGTAAAAGGATACAGGAGTATGATGAACAAGCAGTAAAGTATGTCCAGGCGTGGTTAAAGTAACAGTATAGATAGCTTAGTAAGAGAGGAATGAGCGAGTTGAGGCGTGTGATTCGTTTGTTGGTCATAGCTGTGGGACTCTATTTATTTTATCCTGTAGCAGTATTTGCGGCACCGGTAACTACTACAGAGTCTATAAAGCTCTCTAGTGAACAATATAATATTCAAATTGTTATAAAAGGAAATTCCGGCTACGGCTTTGAAGCGAATCTGGAAATGCCTAATGGCACAATCTATGCACATGATTCTTATAATGCTAATGAAGTATTATATTTAACCATGGATACAAGTGAGCGGATATGGATTGTCAACGTTGCAAAACCAGGAGAATATAAACTTCATCTAAAAGGCGAAGCTCAAGGATATGATATTTCAGTTAAGGAGGAGAAGGTAAGGCCAAGTGTGAGTTGGATATCACCAATGAATACTAAGCTTACACCTACCGAAGGTTTATCTTTATCTTGGAAGGCAGCAGGTGATTATACGCCTGAGGATTCCATCCAATTTTATGTGAAGAATACGAATGGTTGGGAATGGATTAAGCTAGGAGAAGCTCCATTGGGAGCGAACGAAGCTTCTCTTTCCTTCGCTGGTCAATTGGCAAATGGCGAGTATGAGCTTCGGGTGATCGCAGATAATAAGACCGAAGAGGGACAGATCATTGATCCTAAGGTTACGATTGTTGTTAATCAAGATGATGCTGATGATGCAGCCTCCTTCCAGGTGAAGAAGGTTGTACCGAAGGGTGAAGAGGTTGAAATTCAGTTTGAATTACCCGAAGCTCTTGTTTTTACAGAGGCTCTTGCTCGGTTTGTACCAGCAGCGGGAGAAGCCATTGAGGTATCCGGCTCATCTCTAGATGTTTATCCGCTTGAGCAGACGGAAGGATCAGACTTGAAGCTATACAGTTGGACAGTAGCACTTCCTGAGGGGGAGTATAAGGAGGGAGCTCTACAACTAGTTTTCGATACTGGAGGAATAAGCTCGATCGTTCAGCTGCCTGCATTTGAGCTTAAGCAGCGCGATTGGAGCAAGGATGTTATTACATGGTCTATTGAAAGTGAGAAAACAAATGCAAAGCAGCTACAATTAACCTTAGAATTACAGGCTGCAGCGCAGGTTCAAGTGCTGGATAGTGCGGATGGTGTGCTTTTTGATCAACTCATCGAAGTTTCGTCTACAAATGCCGATGTGATTACTGTGCCTCTCACAGAAGGAGACCATATTGTTACATTGGTGATGGAAGATAAGGGCGGCTCTATGATGACGGAAGAGAAGAGGTATTTAATAGACCGAACTTCGCCAGCCTTAACGATGATTCAGCCTCAAGCGAGTCATATGAAGCTCAAAGATGGAATAGCCAGCGGCTTCACGGATACGGATGTTATTGTCTTTTATCAAGGAAAGGAATATACACCAGATGAGTCAGGCTATTTTCAAATAACTGATGTGAAGAAGTCACTTAAGCTGATGCTTCGTGATAGCCATGGGAATGAGACAAGCTATTATTGGGAGGAACGCGGCGGCTTTAGTATAGCTTGGATTGTTTTGATATCCACGGGCATTATTCTTATCTTGGCTACGGTTATCATTATTTATAGATTACGGATAAAAAACAATTGATTCGCTGACACCCCTTCGCTTCTCCATAAAAAACCCACAACCTTATTAGGTTGTGGGTTTTTGTTTTCTACTGCACTACAGCTCATTCAACTTAACTCCTAAAACCATTCAACATATTGGAGATGATGATTTTGGTGCCCGCCAATGATTGCTTATAATCTAGCATTTGTGCAATCCAGAGCGCTGATTCATTCAAGGCTCCAGATAGACAATGAGTCATTGCTTCAATCGACCCCGGTTTGCAATATAATGTAAATCAAACGCATGGAATGTTTATAATAAACAATATGTGGTAAATACATGCTACAAGGAGAGGATCTACCATGAATATAAAACCTGCAAAAACAGTCTTGCTAGCGACCAGCATGGCCGCCGTTGTCGGACTGGGCTCCATCGGAGCGGAACAAGGGATACTGCCGAGCCATCAGGCGGACGCCTCACCCGCAAGGGTAAGCGAGCATGCGGTTCCATCTGCTGTGAAAACGCTGAACAGCTTTTACAAGCCAGCCCTGAAAGGTCAATTCCCAGGAGTGGTGAGCGGGCTCACGATCGGTAAAAGCACCAAGCAGAATGTCATCCAAAAGATTGGTGAGCCTACGCAGCCAGGTAAAAATGCAAGCTCTTTTGACGTTTACGGCGCGAATATGGGTAATCCAGGTTATTCCTTCTCTTATAAGTCAAACAAAATCCAAGAAATGCGCTATTTCGGCACCAATGTGGAACGGCATACCAATATTGGAGGCATTACGATAAGCATGGTTAAACAGAACTGGTACGCCCCCAGCTCTGTGAGCAAGTTCAAAAACGGCAAAAAAACGCAAACCAAGCTAACCTATAACCGCGGTGATTACAAGATCGAGTTCATCTTTAACAGCAGTACGGATCTGGATCATATCAACCTGTTGAAAAAATAACACGATTTAAATATAAATTGTGAAAGGCAGTCGATCAGAACGATCGGCTGCCTTTGCCGTGCTGCGTGATCTATAGACAGCAGCGTTAGTCTCGCTTCTTATGGCTTCTGCCAAGCATCTTCCGTCAAGATCTGCTTAATTTCTTTGTAATAATGTCAACAGGATCGGTCCTAGCCTAAAGTCTAGCTTCAGACACATCTTAAGACGGTTTTGTCAGGCGATTAAGGCGGATATAATGGGTTTATAACTCAGAGCGTGATTTATGAAGCAAGGGAGTGCTTGAATATGAAGGCAAGAGAAGCGACAGCAACGGCACAGGCAGGTAAGGTGAAATGGGTGCTGTTTAATTCAAAAACCTATGCAACAATTCTCTATTTACTGCTATCTCTCCCGTTAGGGATTATCTATTTTACAGTAGCGATAACGGGACTTGCATTGTCAATCGGTTTAACTCCAATACTTATCGGAATACCGCTGTTTTTTGGAGTAGCTAAACTGCTGGGTGGAATTGTGAATTTTGAACAAAACATCATTAGACAAATTTTAGGTTTACCTACTCCTCCTGTTTCTCATACCCCCAATCGACAGTCTGAAGCCGGGCAGAACTGGTTAAAGCGAATGTTGGGAGGTTTTGACGGGGGGCTATTCATTCGAAACCTGCTACTCGTATTCCTAAGATTTGTAACAGGCATTGTGTTCTTTATTATTATGGTAACGATGATTTCACTAGGCCTAGGATTTATGGCTCTTCCCGTCGTGCATATCATTTTGATGAATGAAATGCAGCTAGATATTTTGGAGAATAGTTTGTTTAGTTATTTTCATATAGATTGGACATATAACCAGCAATATCTGCTGTACCTAGGAATTGGCCTTGTACTTTTTTGGGTCGCGCTTCGCGTTGTGAATGGACTCATGCAAATTCAGCGCAGAATCATGTATGTGGATGAGCCATATCCGCAGCCATCAGAGCTAGTGGAAACACAAATACATGCGACGGTTCAGCCGGAATATTATGAATATCTAGAGGACCAGCCTACTCAAGGGATGATGCAGCCAGCTTATAGAGAGCTTTAGAACTCAAAAACATAGCCAAAAAGCGATGAGAATTCTTTCTTCTCATCGCTTTTTGTGTACCTGACAACTCCATTCGAATTCTAGAGGATTTCTAGAAGCATTCGATCATCTTCGTACTTTTCATTTCAGGATCCTGATAAATTCCTCATTCACAATATAAGCGAAATCCTCCCCTTCACCAAACCTCAGTGTAACCATTGGCAGCTTGAGCATGGTTTTAACTTCCTTGCTGTTAAGTTTAAGGGTAACCTTGCCTTTGCCCGGAACGATGCCATTTTTCAGAAACTTATTGAGTTGGTTTCCATTCGGAGGATCGAACAAGCTTACAAACCTAGCCTCTTTGCTCTCATAATTGATTTCCACAGAGGCGCCATCTTTGGTTTTATAGATATTAAGGGAACGGATGTTCAAATCGTTGCTGCTTACATCCAGCTGATAATTAACGGTTCCATTCGTTTTTTTGGTGCCTGGAGTAGTCACTGATTCATTCGTATCTCCGCTGATTTTTTTGTCGGGAAGAACATAGAGCATCATATAATCAAAACTATTATTGCCCTTCTTTAACACAGTGTTGTTGCTATGAGAGGCATTTCCACCTGCCACAAGCCAGCTGCTCCAAGCTTTAAGAAATGAATCGAGAGACAGACCCGTATCTTTGATCAAATTGTTCTGAATATTAGACACGTCTACATAATTGCGGTACATAGCTCGTCGTGAAGCTTCTTCTCCGTATTGGTCTTTCAGGAAAGCATACATGGAGCCCATTAGATAATAGGTATACAGGTGTCCGTTTGGATTTTGGTTTTGTTTTGTATACCAAGACCAATCCAGAGACTTCGTATAATTGGCTGCCATTTCTTTGAGTTTTGGCACTTCTTGATTAGAGAGAAATCTGTTCTGGATCATTGAATTCATTGTCTCAGGGTGGACAAATTGACCATTTACCATCATATATCTTACGAAGTGACTCTGGCCTTGCCATTCTTGCAGTTCAAAATTATCCCCTGCATATGGATTGGAGGTCGCCAGGGCATGATTCAATTCATGCGCGATGGTTTCGTAGGACAAACCTCTCATGTAAATATACATACGGTCGTTATAAACGTTTGCGAATCCACCTCCGGCCGCTGCAGAGTTTTTCTCCAAGTCTTTTCTTCCGGAAATCTGGGCAGCAAGCTCCCCATTGTCCATAAACAGAGCAATCACTTTTTCCGCGGGAGCCGGATAATAGTTGTACATAGCCACTCTTTTATAAATAGAATCCATCTCTTTTAAGACGGTCGGTGTAATAAGGCTGATATTGCTGTCATCGGAGTAGATGGTGAAATATTTGGACTCGATCTGGTTAAGTGTTACTTTAGGAGTTTGAAGATTTACTTTGCTAACTACCGATTTTGAATAGTTGTAGTCTGCTTCTTTTGAAGAAATGGCCATCATTCGGTCCGAGAGAGACAGTAATGAGTTCATTCCTGCTTCGTATTGAGCAGGGGATATGGATGCGGCTTTGTCGCTTAATGAATCATCCAGCCATGTATTTCGATCCCTCACCATAAACAGTCTATTGGTTTTGTTCTTCAGAACGGAGGACAGGGAATTACCTAAATCGGTGTTTAACTGAGCTGTTCCTGACACAGCTTTAGCTTCATCGGTAAAAGAAGGGTCCGTGTAACCGATATACATGCTATTCAAATTCCCATCGCCGCCCATAGCGTATAAATCTACAGTATATGTAATATGATCGAAGTTTAACTTGCTGGCGAGTGCCTGAATCCCTTCCTGCTGCTTCCACTTACTGCCGACGAAAGCAAATATCATCGTATATTCGGGTGTATTTTCTTTATAATACCGAGCCATATCGATCATCATCGCCGCTGCTGCCGCGCCCGATTTTGCACTCTCGTACCATCTACCGTCAGGCAGACTTCCGAATCCATCGATATTGGTTACCCACAGTATGGATTTTTGTTCGTTTTTCCCGGGTATTACCCCTACAAGATTTTCAGCTGTTTGAACTGACCGATCAATCTTCAGTGAAATGAGGACATTACTGGTTTTCAGAGCAGCCGGAGTGTAATCGCTAGTTACACCTAAATCGGCAGCGACCTCTTCGGAGATGTAAAGAACCGGCACATTGAGTTTCTGGTCATTAAGCGGATGTTCGTAATTTCCGACTTTTAGCTCTCCGCTGGTAATAATCATAACGCCTTTTGCACCCTTGTCGACTGCACGTTGAATCCGATCTAAAGCCCCCTCAGGGAAACGTCCCTGCTTATCGTACCAGTGGAAAACAACCATTCCATCTACCTTGGTAGGATAATCGTTTTTTGTCCCTGCTCCTGTGTAATACAGATTTTTAAACGAAAACGCTCCACTTGCTGATCTTGCGAACGGCATATAATCCTTCATTAGTTTCAGTGGCTTATTATTAATGGTGACGGACTCCTTCTGGAACATGGCCGTCCCTGTTTTAAAGCTTTGTCGGTACTCAGATTCACCGAATGCAGGAAGCATTCCAGCCGAAATCATTCGCGTCTGTAGGTCGGTTACGGCTTTGGAATAACCTGCAGTCCCTGCCTGTCTTCCCTGATATTCTTTTTTAGCCCACTCTGCAATCAAGTCTTGTCCTTTAAATTCATATGCAGCTGCAGTGGAAGGCTTGGGAAGATAGAACATATCGGCTATCAGAATAAAAGCGAATAAGAGTGGAACGAAACGCGATCGAACTAAAAATTTCATGAGTAAGAACCTCCGTCGTTGGTAAAGGGATTTGAATAATGAGCGTTATGTAATGGCTTCTTAAATATTAGCACAAATCTTCTAAGTGGGTATATTTTCCTATCATTATAGTGGTGAATCTGGATGCTGCTTGCGATGTTACGGCCCCATAGAAGCTTTTGTTGTCGTTATTTTCGGTCAAAGGGCTATGGTTCTATAGATTCATTTTCAAATGATTCTTTGCAAAAAACTCAATAAACTGACAACGAACGTCGATGAGATATTTAGAGGTGAACCCTACAATTTAGGCTGCCTGAGGGGATAGGGGGAGCAACTCAAGCATATGCATATGAATTGAATACATAACATGGAGCGTTGCGCTGATTACACGGAGGAGTTGATTTAGGGATTGACGGCTCTTTGCTAAAGGGTGACAAACAAATCAGACTTGGGAGGATCATAATGAAGAAACGTATATCTAAAATAACGAGTGTTATCCTAATGCTTTCACTAGCAATCTCTCTGATACCAGGCGGATTTCCTAACAAAACGGTTTATGCTGCCGGTCTATCCATCATCGGAGGTGGAGGCTGGAGCGAAACTGCGTATGTAGAGTGGTTGCCTGAGAGCAATGTGCAGGGATATAACGTATATGTTAAGCCTGTAAGTGCGTCAATATCTTCCTATGAACAGATTGATAGCGAGCTGATCCGAGAATATCCTTCGTATTGGAGAGCTGATGCTGTAGGTCTGGCAGCTGGAGATTATGTAATGAGGGTTGAAGCCAAGCTAAAAGATGGTTCGACAGTAAGTGCTGTTTCAGATGTGCTATCTGTGACATCACATGATAGATCTGGGTTTGCTTTCGCATCAAACTCGGTATTTGGAACAGGATCAGGTGCTTACAATGATGACGGAACACTTAAGAATGGAGCTCAGGTTCTGTACATAACATCTGAGACTGTGCAAACTGTGACCCTTGATGTGATTACGAATAGCTCAGGTCGCGTAGAGACAGGTGTTGGTCTAGGCGAGATCATGAACTTAAGACAAAAAGGCTATGATACAACACCACTGGCCATCAGATTTATTGGAAAAGTTACAGCTGATGACATGCAAGGGCAACTTAATAGCAGTGGATACCTTCAAATCAAAGGCAAGAGTAATTATTCAGAAATGAATATGACGATTGAGGGGATCGGAGACGATGCTTATGCTTACGGATGGGGGATCCTGCTTAGATATGTAGGAAATGTGGAAGTGAGAAATCTAGGTCTCATGTTGTTCCCTGACGACGGTATATCCATGGATACAGGAAACGCCAATGTCTGGGTGCATAATAACGATCTATTCTACGGTTCTGCTGGTGGAGATGCTGACCAAGCCAAGGGCGATGGATCTACAGATCTTAAGAAGGGATCAACGAATATTACGATCTCTTATAACCATTACTGGGATTCAGGTAAAGCAGCTCTGGTCGGTCTTAGTGAATCGGCAGAATTCTTCGCTACCTTCCATCATAACTGGTTTGATCATTCAGATTCCCGTCATCCACGTATAAGAGTGGCATCGGTTCATATTTATAATAACTTCTTTGATGGCATTTCCAAATATGGCGTTGGCGTTACAACAGGGGCATCGGCCTTTGTAGAGGCTAATTATTTCAGAAATACGAAATATCCGATGCTGAGTTCTTTGCAAGGTACGGATACTTTAGGGGCAGGTACATTCTCAGGAGAAAACGGAGGCATGATCAAGGCCTTCAACAATCTTATTGTTGATGCTGCCAGTATGATTTATGCCAACTCCAATGACGGGACAGTTCCAGCAAATAAAAACTCATTTGATGCGTATCTAGCTTCGTCGAGAAATGAAACTGTACCAAGTACATTCAAAGCATTAAAAGGTGGAACGGCGTATAATAACTTCGATACAAAAGTGGATACAGGTGTAAGTAGTGCTGATATTGATAACGTAAGCGATGTTGAACAAATCGTGACTACAAAAGCCGGACGTCTGAATAATGGAGACTTCACCTGGGAATTTGATAATTCTGTTGACGACGCGTCGCATACTCTCAATTCAGCTCTAATGGCTAAAATCAGAAGCTATACGACTCAGCTTATTTCTGTCGGGGGTAACTCGATCTTTATGGAACCTACACCAGAACCGGATCCAGACCCAACACCGAACCCTGATCCAACACCAGATCCAGGTCCAGTAATTGAAGAACAGGTCCATAACTTTACCGTATCCGGAATCGATAGCGACTTCTTTGATATAAAGGGAAATCTTTCGTCAAGTAAGGGAACGATGGAGTATAATGGTTTGTTGCTAACGCAATGTCTTAAAATCGAGAACTCAACCCTTATTGGGTTTACCACGAGGGAAGCTTCAACATTAACTTTAGTATTTAACTCCGAAGACGGAGATGGAAAGAAAATTAAAATTGATGGATCCAGTTATCCAATAACGAATGGTATTGTCAGCATATCACTTGCTCCTGGCACACATACCATTACAAAGGATAACCCTGTGAATCTTTATTATATGGTGAATCTGAATGAGTGAACAATTTTGGTTAGTAGTGCAGTACCCGCTGAAAAGTGCCAAAGGCAGTCAACGAGACCACTGGTTAAAAGATAAAGTAATGGAATACTTGGAGACATCTCTAGCAGATGCTAACTTAGGCTATTTGGATGGTTTTGATATGGGGAAATGCATTTCCGACCCTAAAAAGTATGCTCTTAATATATTTTGTGTTGTTAAGGAAGAAGAACGAAGTATTGCCTTGGTGAAAAGAGTCTTAAGAGAAAGCAGGCTCGAGTATACTCGTGTTAAAATCGCTACTATGCCTTATGGAAAAGAAGAAACATATACTCTGAAATATGCAGCTAAGAAGGGTGTTACCGATTTTTCACTTTAGTAAGGGAGGGATTCGATGTTCCTCGCCAACCTACAGAAAACCCGCTCAATGAGCGGTTTTTTGCTATCTAAATCAAATATTTTCCTATTCAACATTTCCTTCACTAAGAGATAACTCTTCCTTTACCGAAGGGTATGCATAAAGGCGTACCGTAAATAGGATCTCTTGTCATCTGACAATCTAAATCGAAAACATGTTTCACTAAAGAAGTTGTCATGATTTCTTCAGGTTTTCCTTCTTGATACACCCCTCGATCACGAACCGTAACAATGTGATTAGCATATCTGCACGCCAAATTAATATCATGTAGAACCATAATTATCGTTTTATTCTGTTTATTTAATTCGAAGAGTAAATCTAAAATTTCAATTTGATGTGTTAAATCTAAGTAAGTCGTAGGTTCATCCAAAAGAATAATATCTGTATCTTGGGCAAGAGTCATGGCAATCCAAGCTCGTTGGCGTTGTCCACCTGAGAGTTCGTCTACAGCTTTATCCTGTAAATGAAAAACACTGGTTGCTTTTAAGGCGCTCAAAACGATTTCTTCATCTTCTTCAGTCCATTGCTTCCGCCAACTTTGATGAGGATATCGTCCCTGTTTAACCAGTTGTAGAACCGTTAATCCTTCGGGTGCCACGGGTGATTGAGGAAGGATGGACAGTTTTTTAGCTACTTGTTTCGTAGATAGTTTAAAAACATCTTTTCCATCTAATAAAACATTCCCATGTACTGGTTTTAATAATCGAGCAATAGATCGTAAGAGAGTGGATTTTCCACAACCATTTGCTCCAATCAATACCGTAATTTCATTCATTGGAATGGATAAATTTAGATCTTCAATGATGTTGGTATCACCGTAGTTAAGGGTAAGTGATTTCGTTTCTAAGGTTATAGTCATAACACTGGGACTCCTTTATTTTTTAGGGTTTCTCAATAATAAATAGATAAAATAAGGAGCACCAATGGCAGCCGTAAACACTCCTGCTGGTACTTCTAAAGGACTAAATGCAGATCGTCCAATGACATCTGCAACCATAACAAGTAAAGCACCAATAGCAGCTGATGTTGGTATCAAAACGTTAAATGAAGGACCGACAATTCGTCTGGCAATGTGTGGTGCCATTAATCCTACAAAACCGATCGCGCCTGCAAATGCAATAGCACTAGCTACTAGGCTTGAACTTAAAAGAATGAAGTAGAGTCGTGTTTTTTGTACACTTTGGCCTAAGCTTGCGGCAGTATCATCGCCCAATTCTTGAACATCTAACTGTCGAGTAATAAAAAAGGTTAGGAGTAGAAGGAGTATAATCAACGGAACTATAATTTGAACTTGATCCCAGTCTGCACTTTTGACGCTTCCTGTAATCCATTTATTCGCTTCACTGGCTTGATAGATTGGGCCGATGACCATCAACATGGTTGTAATGGCTTGCATAAATGCAGAAACTCCAATACCAATTAACACAAGCCTAGTTGGGTTTACACCATCTTTCCAGGCAAACACGTACACAATAAGACCAATTATCGTTGCACCAATAAAGCCTGCAAGGGGAAGCCATTCAATACTAACCGTTAGAGAATGATTGGAATCCGAAAATATAGCTAAAAAACCAACGACTGCAGCTCCTCCACCTGCTGAAATACCTATAATATCGGGGGATGCTAATGGGTTTTTAATGATTCCTTGTAATATTGCACCTGCTACGGCTAAGGCCATTCCAGCAAAAGCAGCAATAAAGATTCTTGGCATTCGGAAATCAATAATAATCAATTGATCAAAATCAGACCCCTTGCCGAACATCACCTGTATCACTTTTAGTGGATTAATAAATGAATCACCTAATGAGGCACTAAAGAAAAAAACAAAAAGGGTCAATATACTAATAAATATTAGTTTTTTAGAGGCATTTATATCTAGTAAAAAGGATATTTTATTTTGAAATAAACGTATTGTTTTTAAACGTTTCATTATTATTTTCCGCCTTTTCGAGCAAGGTAAATAAAGAATGGAGTGCCAATGATAGCTGTCATTACACCGAGCGGCACCTCTTGAGGCATAATTATATACCGGGCTCCTACATCAGCTAATAATAAAAGAATACCCCCTAATAGAGCAGCCATTGGGATCAGCCAACGATGGTCTGTACCAACAAACTTACGCGCAAAATGAGGTACAACGATTCCGACAAATCCTATAGGACCTGCAACAGCAACTGACCCCCCAGCTAATAAAATGACTATAACGCCAACTGTGCATTTCATTAACCCTAAGGGTAGTCCTAGACCTCTTGCTATATCATCACCGAGAGCAAGAATATTCATTTTCGAAGAGATCATTAAAGCTGCAATCCAACCAAATACTAGATAGGGTAGCACGGAATAGAGAATTTCAATTTTTCTCCCTTGTACAGCTCCAGCTAACCAAAAAAGTACTTGTTCCAATTCTGCTTCATTTGTTGCAAGTAAACCTTGTGTAAAAGAAGCGAAGAGGGCACTAATCGCAGCTCCTGCTAAAGTAATCTTGACGGGAGTTATAGCATCTCGTCCAGATGAGCTAATTCCGTAAACAGCTAAAGCAGCTATAGCAGCACCTAAAAAAGCAATCCATGCTAAGGATTGCAGACCAGATATATGAAAGAAGATCATCGCAAATACGACTGCAAAGCCAGCTCCACTATTGATCCCTAATATTCCTGGAGATGCTAATGGATTCTTGGTTAATGTCTGCATGAGTACGCCTGTAATAGCTAAGGAAGCACCAACACAAGTAGCAATAAGGGCTCTAGGAATACGAACATTTTGAATAATAATATGTTCGTTAGAATTATTAAAACTTGTAAAGGATTCAATCGTTGTGTGAATAGAGGTATCGGCATATCCATATACAATACTTATTCCCATACATAGACATAAAAGTAGCATTCCTATGATTAACGCTATGGATTTAGAAGAATTGTTTTTAAGAATCATATGTATTCATACTCTTTCTGTTAATAGATGATTGCATCTTAGAAAAAACCATATTGACAGTAGTAAATTCTTACAATATGATTGATCTCGTTCTAAACTAAGTAAAAATGATAATCATTCTCAAAGTATTCTATCATATACAATGGAGGAAAAAAAGTGCAAAAATCATTCCGGAAGTCGTTAGTTTTACTAGCTATAGTTGCTATTTTTGTTCTTGCAGCATGTGGTAATTCTAAAGAAAATGTAAATGACGAAAGCTCTAGCTCTAAGGGGAATAATGCTTACACTGTAGAACATGCGATGGGGACAACTGAGGTGAAAGGTACTCCAGAACGTATTGTAGTACTGACGAATGAAGGGACAGAAGCACTTTTAGCTTTAGGTATCAAGCCAATCGGTGCAGTACAATCTTGGGCAGGCGATCCATGGTATGATCATATTAAGGATCAAATGGATGGTGTAGAAGTTGTAGGTATTGAGCATGAAGTTAATATTGAAAAGATTGCCTCTTTAAAGCCAGATTTAATTATTGGTAATAAACTAAGACAAGAAAAAGATTACGCAAAACTAAGCAAAATTGCTCCAACCGTGTTCTCAGAAACATTACGTGGTGACTGGAAAGAGAACTTTACATTATATTCAAAAGCAGTAAATCAAGATACAAAAGGTGAAGAAGTGCTTAAGGCTTACGATGATAAATTACAAGCGCTGAAAGAAAAACTTGGTGATCAAACGAACAAAGAAATTTCTTTCGTACGTTTCATGGCAGATAAATCTCGTATCTATTACACAGATTCATTCTCAGGTGTTATTTTTGAGGCCTTAGGATTTAAACGTGTACCAGCCCAAGCAGACTTATTCAAAGATGATTCGAAATTAGGGAAGTTGGCCATTGATTTAGGAAAGGAAGCCATTCCTCAAATGGATGGAGACGTTATTTTCTACTTCACATACATGCCAACGGGTGATGATTCAGCATTATCAACTGAACAAGAGTGGACAGAAGATCCACTTTGGAAGAACCTCACGGCTGTCCAAAAAGGCAACGCACACAAAGTAGATGATGTCATTTGGAATACTGCAGGTGGCATACTAGCTGCCAATATTATGTTGGATCAAGTTGAAGGATTTTTTGTGAAATAAAATTTTTGAGAAAAATTAAGGTGCCGAGGGGCACCTTTTTTATTTGCATAATCAAATATAAAGAAGAGGCATGAGTAGTTTTAACATATTTACGACTTTGTCAAACATAAACATATCACCAAAATGATCAATGTAAATGGGGATTTCATCCGCTATACTGCTAGTTATGAAGGAGGATGACAAGATGGGCTACATTGACGAGGTATCGAAGGAGCTGTACAGCTATCTTCCCCCTCTTACGAAGCAGGATGACTTTAATGAGTTCTGGGACACCACCATTAGGCAGGCTAAGGAAGTCCCGCTTGACCCGCACAGGGAACGGATCGATTACCCGGCCCGCCATGCGAAGGTATACGAAATCTCTTATTGTGGAATGGATGAGACCCGAATTCATGGCTGGCTGATCGTTCCGGCATTTGTGAAAAGGGAACAACATCCCTGCCTGATCCATTATCACGGCTTTAACGGCAGCAGGGGAAGACCCTCCGAACTGATGCACTGGGTGATGATGGGGATGGCCGTATTGTCCGTGGACTGCCGCGACCAGGGAGGACGGACGGGCAACAACGCTTCCTACTCCCACGGGTATACCGTGAATGTAGCTAGCAAGGGCGTACATAACAAATGGGAATATTATTACCGGTATGCTTATATGGATGCCTTGAAGGCGATTGACTTCGCTTGCGCCCAGGAGGATATCGACGCATCGAAGATCGTCATTGAAGGCGGCAGCCAGGGCGGAGCGATTGGTACGGCGATATCAGCTTTGGACGACCGGCCGGTGCTCTCAATGGTGGACGTGCCAAGCAACAGCAATATCGTCTGCCGAATTGAAGGAAATCACGGGGCTTTCGCAGCCGTAGCTCAATATCTGAACAAGCACCCAGAGCAAACGGACCTTGTGATGGATAACCTGAGTTATTTTGATACGATGAACCTTGCAGATCGCATTACTTGCCGGGTGTTAGCGAGTGTTGGATTAAAGGATGAGACTTGTCCGCCGCAGATGTACTTCGCCACCTATAACCGGATCACTAGCAGTAAAGATATCATCATTTATCCTTTTAACGGGCATGAAGGCGGGGGATCCGGTCAAACGGAGATCAAGCTGGACTATTTGCGAAAGCATTTCCCCGACTGGTTCGAAGAGTAGAAGGCGGCGCCGAAACTGGCGTCGTTTTTCTTAAGAGATAGGAAAGTATAACTTCTGAGGCAATCCATCCTTATCTCGCAAGAAAAACTTCCACTAAATACGGTCTATCTTCTGTGAAAGTACGTCGATAGACGTTTTTCTTAGTGGGTAAGGGAGCGGGCGACACCCGAAAATGAAGTGATTTTGTTCTATAGGACGCATGATTTTGTATATGACGCCTCCGCGGTCCATCGTGCTACCATATCTATGACGTCGTCATTCTCACTAAAATTGAAAGCGCTTCACTCTTCCGGCCGGATAGAGTCCATGTTTTTGGCATATGAGAGAGTTTATATACCAAAGGAGGCGAATAATGAAATGAAAAAAGGGATGTCCCGGAAAATAGGGTTTGCGGCACTGTCGCTGGCGATGCTCCTACCCGCAGGAGCGGGCAGCGCTGCTGCGGCATTGACCGAGGTGCCGTACGCTATGGATTCAAGCAATCAGGCGGGATGGTGGACGCCGCTTGAAACGTATGGAACCGGGTTGGAATATGCATACATGTCCTATAATGCCCCCGGCAGTGTCGAGTCGACGCATAAGGTTTACATCGCCCGTCGGGACGGGAATGGGATATGGTCCAACATCCCGGTAATGGATGGAAGCAAGGTTGCGGAGTACGCCGACAATGTAGGGCATAGTCAGCCGTCGATTGCAAGGGACGGCAGCGGAAGATTCCATGTGTTTGCTTCGATGCATGACACGACTTGGAATTATTTCCGGTCCGATACGGTCGGAGGACCGCCGCAAAACCATTCCGCCGACATGCCGACGCCTGCCTCATTCAAAGGTACGTATCCCGTCTTGACCACAGCGCCGAACGGGGATGTGTACCTCTTGATCCGCTCCAGCGAAGATGCCGCCGGCTATCGGTCCGGGCAGCTGTTCCGCTGGGACAATGCGGCTTCTGTGTGGTCTAAGGTGGCCGTAATCGGATCATCCTTGAACAGATCGTTCTACCCGAACGATCTTGTGTTCGATGCGAGCGGCGATCTGCATATCCTGTTCGAATGGTCCACTTTTGCAGCCAGCGCGCTACGGCATGAATTGTCTTACGTCAAATACAGCCCATCGACAGGCAGCTTCACCAAGGCTGACGGCAGCGCTGTCTCCTTGCCACTGAATCCTGGAACCACGGATATCATCCAGCCGCTTGCGCCGACCGAAACGTATGGTCAATCGGGAAGTGATCCGGGAGGCCCCGGCGTGCAGAGCGCCAAGCTGGCCGTCGATCCGGCAGGCAACCCCGTTGCTGCGTATCGCTATCGGGAAGAGGGAAGCAGTACCTTCTCCGTGAAGTATGCATCCTACGGCAGTACCGGTTGGAATCTGCAAACGGTGTATAGTGCGTCGGAGACCAAGGCGGCCATCGATATCACGTGGGCGGGTTCGGTGCCTCGGGTATATTACGCTAAAAGCAGCGGTACGGACCGCGCCTTCATGGCCGTCCCGTCAGGCAGCGGATGGACCCAAACATCCATTGCGCCAGGGAAGCCGATCGAGCGGCTTAGCGTGGAGCGAAACGACAACGGCGTCGATATTTTATATCTTGTGGACGTCTTAAACCGCAAGTTGTACTATGGAAGGAACTAATATTAAAAGTTGCGATTGGAAGAAAGCTGCGAACTGCAGCTTTCTTTTTTTTGCATAACGATCTCATCTGGATTTTATCCGGGGGCAAAGGCCTATGTATTAGAGATCGTGCGCTGGCCCTTCTTGATTTGAGTGAGCCCCAAAACAGACAGGAATATGTCAATAGAACGATTTGATGCTTTTATCGTCTTCGGACGCTACATTTTTACACTATTGCACGAACATTATTATCTATGGACAGCTAGTGAGATATAATGGGAGAACTAAGAGTAAAGGAGTTCTCGTGATGCGGAAATGGCTCGGCTACCTCATTCCCCACAAGCTGAAATACCGGTTGTTTGCCGTGTTTGCGCTTGTCATTTTGCTTCCGTTCAGTGTGCTCAATTTATATAACTACCAAAAAATAGAAACACTTGTCCAAAATAAAATCAGCGAGCAGAGCCACGAACAGCTGGATAATCTACACCGCTCGCTTGAGGATCAGCTCAGCATCGCGTTCAAAACGCTGATCTTCTTGGAGCAGGACTCAGAAATCAGGCGCATCCTGCAGCAGCCGGAGGAACGTACGGTCTTGGACAACAAAGAGATCATGGAGGATAAATTCAAAGGGCTTAACAATAGCTTCTTTCTGTACAATCCGTCCGTCTATTTTACGGTGCTCGATAATGAAGGCCATGTCTATACGTCGTATGCGCCGAATAAGTCCCTGAATTATGACCAAATTGCTTCAGACCCGTCGTTCAAGACACTGAAGGAGGCCAAGAGTGCCTATCTTTGGGTGTCTGACGACGCCAATTATGTTTCTCGAGATATTAGCAAAAGCCCGACGCTGCTGTCCTTATACGCCGAGCTGCGGGACCGCAGCAACCGGCCATATGGCCTGGCGCGCATCAGTATCGATTTTTCGTTCTGGTTCCAATCGATGCTGCAAAAATCCGAGAGCGACCAAGCCTACTTCATCATGACCCGTTCGGGTGAGTTGATCGCAAGATCCATTCCCGATTCATCACTGAGTTCGGAAGCTGTGAGGGAAATCGCGAGCCTGCCGCAGAATGGGCATTGGACCGATCAGAAGTCCGATTCGCTCGTCAACTACACCTACCTATCTTCTCTGGATTGGTACCTGGTGGACCGAATTCCGCTCCATTTGTTATTCCAGGAGATCGAATCGCTGAAGAAGCAGTATTTCGTGACCTTTTACGCCATTACCGCTGCGTTTGTTGCGGTGGCGTACATGATTGCCCATGCATTTTTGAGGCCGCTGTCTCATATGCAGCGGAAGATGAAAGAGGCAGTCCGCAAGGATCTTCGGATTCGTCTGCCCGAGAAGCGTTATTCGGGCGAAATTTTGGAGCTGACGCGTACGTTCAATTCAATGATGGTTGATATGAACGGATTGGTCCAGCGTCTGCGAGCCGAGGAAAGGCAGAAGGACGCGGTACATTTTCAGATGCTGCTGGCTCAGATGAATCCCCATTTTCTACTGAATACGCTGAATACGATGAAGTGGATCGGGCTGCGGGGAGGAAATGAGGAGATCGTAGAAATTTGCCTTTCCCTCGGGAAATTATTGGAGACAAGTCTGAACTCCGATGTGGACCTAATTCATCTCCGTGAGGAAATCGAGCTCACACGCGCATTCCTCTATATTCAGCAGGTCAGATATGGAAACCGCTTTCAAGTGGAGTTCAGCTATGACGAGGAGTTAATCTATGCTTTGGTGCCAAAGCTGAGCCTGCAGCCGCTGGTAGACAACGCGATTCAGCACGGCATCGGCAATATGGCGGAAGGCGGGCGGATTCTGATCCGGATGGGACGCAGTCCGCTGGTGCCGGATCGGCTCACGCTCGAAGTCGAGGACAATGGCGCCGGCATTGGCCAGTCCGGCAGGAATCAGGAAGAAGGACGAAAGCGTCCGAGCATCGGACTGCAAAATGTGAGAGAGCGGCTGCGCCTGTTGTTCAAGGACAAAGGGGAGCTTGAGATCATTCCGCTCGAACAAGGCACGCTGTGCCGCATGCATTTACCGGTGCTGTTGTCTGAGCCTTACGACCATGGACGACAATCCGATATTATCTAGCAAACCGCGAAGGGATGAGCGCATATGTGGAAGGTATTACTGGTGGAAGACGAAACGTTCGTGCGGGAATCGGTTAAGGAGATCATCCACTGGGAGGAGATGGGCTTTACGCTGGTCGGTGAGGCGAGCAACGGTATGGAAGCGCTGCCGATGATCAAGAGTGATCCGCCCGATTTGGTATTGTGCGATATCGTCATGCCGCAGATGGACGGCCTTGAGCTGCTGCAGGAGACACGGAAAGCCGGCATCGCATCCAAGTTCGTCATGCTGACCTGCATTGGCGATTTCGAATCGATGCGTAGAGCGATGGAGTATGGCGCGTCCAATTATATTTTGAAGCTATCTATGAGCGTCAAGGATCTGCGGGAAACGCTGGTGAAGGTCAGCAATGAGCTGTCGGCTAAGCGCTCACCAGCTGAGGGTCCGGCGCGCTTGGCTGCAGCGTCCAGGGAGAAGATCACCCATCCCGAGGTGAATAAAATCATCGACTATATCGAACAAAATTACGACCAGGACATTACACTTAAATCACTCGCACGCTACGTCATGATGGGGGAGAATTACGTAAGCGCCCTGTTCAAAAAGAAAACTGGGGATACGCTGATCCACTATCTGCACCGGACAAGGGTTGAGAAGGCAATCGAATTCCTGACGACGACAGACCTTCCGATTAATCGGATCTGCCAGAACGTTGGATTCATGAATGACAACTATTTCATTAAAATATTCAAACGGATGACAGGGATGACTCCTAGCCAGTACCGAATGAAACAATAGAACAAAATGTATATTCGTTAGCCAGTTACAGGTACCTGAACTGCGTATATCTGTTCCATGAAATCATGATTCTGTTACTTACGGCGTGGCCTGCCGCTTTGCTATCCTTGAGCTACTACAAACAAATTATATATGATGCGGGGGGTTTCAATTGAGAAAAAAAGGTTGGCTAGCGGGATTCGTATCGCTGGCGTTAATCGCTAGTGTGATGTCGGGTTGCTCCGGCGGCGGAAGCAAAGGGGAAGCAGAGGGAGCGGACGCGAAGGGTGGAACGTCCTCTGGCTCCGTCGTTAAGCTGAAAATGTGGGGCGGTGTTCCGCCGGAAGCTGGTCCGCAAGAAGTTATTGACACATGGAACAAGGAGCACCCAGACATTCAAGTGGAATACGTACGGTATGTGAATGATGATGAAGGGAATTTGAAGCTGGATACGGCCATTATGACAGGTCAGGATGTGGACTTGTTCGTCAATTATTCCGCTTCGCAGGCAGCGAAACGGGTAACCTCGGGGGCTGCGGCTGATCTGAGCCCGTTCACAGACTATAATATCGATGAGAAAATGGGTCCTGAAGCTGCCAACTGGAAGATCGACGGAAAATATTACGGCATGCCGACGACAAAAAGCTCGTACTTTGTTGCGCTGAACAAGGACGCCCTTGATGCGGCAAATCTCCCGGTTCCCAAGGATTGGACCTGGGAAGAGATGAGGGAGTACGCCAAAAAGCTTAAAAAAGGTGACGGATACGGCTTCATACAGAACACTGAGCCGTTTGTCGACCCGATCGACTCTGTGCTCTTCAAAGCGGGCTATACTAAAGCTGACGGGACATCCAACCTGGATCATCCGTTGGTGCGCAAATGGCTGGAATCATTGAACGGCATGATGAAGGATGATAAAACGACACCACCGCTCGGCGAGCAGCTGACGTCCAAAATGCCAGTCGAGCAAATGTTCCTTAGCGGTGAAGTGCCTATGCTGAATATCGGAGCTTGGATGCTCCGCAGCTCCAACAACTTTACTGATTATCCACGCGATTTTAAAATCGCGTTTGCACCGGTGCCGAGACTGGAAGAGGATGCTGCTAACCATATGACTCGCGGCGGTTTAGGCGATTATATCTCGATCAACTCACAGTCCAAGTACCAAAAGGAAGCATGGGAGTTTCTGAAGTGGTACGCGGACGGCGGCATGGCGCCAATGGCAGCGGGTGGACGTTTGCCTGCATCTAAGGATGTCGATCAGGATGCGGCATTGAAGAGCATGCTCGGCGACAAAGGGGATACTTACGATCAGGAATCCCTAATGTACGTCATGTTCGAGAACAAGACTCCGACCTTTGTCCGTACTGTTCCTCAGGAGGTTATGGATCTGCGCTCGCAAGAATACGAAAAGTACTTCTTAGGATCTCAGGACCTGGACGGGACTGTGGCGGAGATGGTAAAACGGCATAACGACTATTTGAAATCCAATTCGAAAAAGTAACCCATAAATCAAAAGGCATGAATAGAACAAATTTATGACGAAGCGTCGTGCGGATAGCCGCACGGCGTTTTTTTTGCATCATTTTGTGATATGAAGTCGATGGTTTTGTTCCTTCTGTGGATGGCCCTGGCTTGTTAGACTGAGGACATCAAATCTTGATATGAGGGGGGAAACGCATGAACAACAATTGGATGAGAAGGCAGCGCCGGCTAGGGTACGTCTTTATCGGACCCAGTATGCTCGGCGTGCTGATATTTTTTCTCATACCAGCCGCTTACTCTCTGGGCCTGGTTTTCACGGATTACAAATTCATGAATCCGAACATGGGGTTCGTCGGTTTCGATAATATTACCCGGATGCTGGACGATAAGCTCTTTTACCAGTCGCTAAAAAATACGGTTCTCTTCCTGTTGGCGGTACCGGTATCCATAGCGCTCGGCTTTGTGGTCGCAGTAATTCTGAACCAGAAGCTCTATTTGAAAAAGATGCTGCGTGCCCTGTATTTTATGCCGTACATCACGAGTGGGGTGGCCGTCGCCTTCGTCTGGATGCTACTGTTCCAGCCGACGCAGGGACCGATCAACGGATTCCTTCGAGGCATAGGAATTGAGAATCCTCCGGGCTGGCTGTCGACCACCACGTCTTCCATGTTTGCTATCGATATCATCTGGATCTGGTTCATGATGGGCTACAACATGATCATTTATTTGGCTGCTCTTCAGGAGGTGTCGCCAGAGCTGTTGGAAGCAGCGAAGATCGATGGCGCGCGTCCAGGACAGCTGCTCCGTAAAATCATTTGGCCGCTCGTCAGTCCTACCTCGTTCCTACTGCTGGTGACCGGCATGATCATGACGATCAAGACGTTCGGCATCATTCAGGCGACGACACAGGGCGGTCCGGGGAACAGCACGACCATCTTGTCCCTCTACGTCTATCAGAATGCCTTCCGGTATTACGACATGGGCTATGCCTCTACAATCTCGTGGGCGCTGTTCATCATCATTCTGATCATCACCGCGATCCAATGGTACGGCCAAAAACGGTGGGTCCACTATTAAGAGAAAGAGAGGCCTGAAGCATCATGAAACTCAATAAACGACTGATCGCCGGCACGCCGGGCAGGCTGCTTGCGTCAATAGTTATGCTGGCGCTGGCCATCGTGATGATCATGCCCTTCTTATGGATGATTAGCACGTCCCTGAAAACCCCGGCCGAGGTATTTAAATACCCTATCGAATGGATTCCCTCGAATCCGACATGGGAGCATCATATCAAGGTATGGTCCGGACCAAAGAGCTTCGGAACCTATTACCTGAACTCCCTGAAAATTTCCTTGATCGGCATGGTCGGAGCTACATTCTTGTCCGCTTTTGCGGCGTACGGCTTTGCCCGCATTGAATTTAAGGGGAGAAACGGGCTGTTCATGCTTTACTTATCCATGATGATGATTCCGCCGCAGGTGCTGTTCGTGCCCAAGTTCATCATGTTTGAGTGGGCCGGTATCTACAATACGCATTGGGCGCTTATCCTGCCCGCTATGTTTACGATTTTTGGCGTGTTTATGCTGCGCCAGTTCTTCCTGTCTATTCCCCAAGAGATTTCCGAGTCGGCTTTCATTGATGGAGCCGGTCATTTCCGGATCTTCTTCCGGCTCATTCTGCCTCTAGCCAAACCGGCGCTGGCCACCTTGGCCATCATCGATTTCTCTTGGCATTGGAACGATTACGAGAACGCGCTGGTCTTCTTGATCGACGAGAATTTGTACACCATTCCACTGGGGCTTCAGAACTTCATTCTGGAAAACATGGTGGACTATAACGGCATGATGGCCGCAGCATCCGCGGGAATTATCCCGATGATAATCGTGTTCGCGATCGGCCAGCGATACATTATTCAAGGTCTGACTAATTCTGCAGTGAAAGGGTGAGTAGCATGAGAACGGAGACAATACAAAGTGATGTGACCGTGATTGGCGGCGGGCTGGCAGGCGTCTGCGCAGCCATTGCGGCGGCAAGGCTTGGGAGTAAGGTCGTGCTCGTGAACAACCGCCCCGTCCTGGGCGGCAATTCGAGTAGCGAAGTACGGGTGTGGGTGTGCGGAGCGACCGCGCACGGCATCAACCGATATGCCCGGGAGACCGGCATTATGGGTGAGTTGTTGCTTGAGAATCAGTACCGCAATCCGGACGGAAATCCGTACCTGTGGGATTTGGTTATCTTGGAAGCAGTAAAGGCGGAGCCAAACATTACGCTGCTGCTGAATACGGATGTGCACGAAGTCGAGGCGGAAGGCTCGGAGGAGAACCGGATGATCCGGTCAGTAACCGGTTGGATGATGGGCTCCGAGCGGCGTATCCGCTTGGAAAGCCCCGTCTTCCTAGATTGTACTGGCGATGGTCTTGTTGGCTTCTTGGCGGGTGCCCAGTACCGGCTTGGGCGGGAAGCCGCTCATGAATACGGGGAAGAGTGGGCACCTGAGGAAGCGGACAATATCACCCTGGGCAGCACACTCCTGTTCTACACGAAGGATGCGGGGCACCCCGTCCGATTCGTACCGCCATCCTTCGCGAAGGACATCACGCAGACGCAGATCCCAATCAAGCGGGTCATCCGCAGCGGCGACTCGGGTTGCCATTATTGGTGGATTGAGTGGGGCGGCGAACTGGATACAGTCCATGACAATGAAGTAATCCGGGACGAGCTGTGGTCGGTCATTTACGGCATTTGGGATTATATCAAAAATTCCGGGAGGTTCGAAGCTGATACCATGACTCTGGAATGGGTCGGTTCCATCCCGGGAAAAAGGGAGTACCGTCGTTTCGTTGGCGACTATGTGCTGAACCAGAACGACATTATTGCACAGGAGCCATTCCCGGACCGCATCGCCTTTGGCGGCTGGTCCATCGACCTGCACCCGCCGCAAGGGATGTATGCCGATGCCAGCGGTTCCAAGCATACGCATGCGGACGGCAATTATCATATTCCGTACCGCTGCCTGTACTCGGTTAACGTCGGAAACCTGCTGTTCGCCGGCCGGAACGTCAGCGCTACCCATGTGGCGTTTGGAACGACGCGAGTTATGGCCACTTGCGCGGTCATGGGAGAAGCGGCCGGTACCGCCGCTTCGCTGTGCGCGGCGAAAGACGCATTGCCGCGCGATATCTACCGCTCGCATCTGCAAGAGCTGCAGCAGACACTGCTGCGCCAGGATGCCTCGATCATCGGCCTGCGGCATGAAGACGAGCAGGATTTGTCCCAGTCGGCGAGGGTAACGGCATCATCAGTTCGCCGCATCATCGCCGTCGATCAGCCGGATTCGGCCGTTCAGCTAAGCAGGGATGCCGCACTGCTGTTCCCGGTGGAACCATCGTTTGATGGCCTTGAGCTGCTTATAGACGTGACCGAGGATACTCAGCTTACCGTGGAGTTATGGGATACCGGACGACTGGAGAACTACGTGCCACATTCGAAGGTGGCTGAATCGGAAATTTCTGTCACCAAGGGTAAAGCGCAGTGGGTATCCCTGCCGCTTGCCTGGGTGCCAGATGTACCGCAGAATGCCTTTGTCATCATTCGTGAAAATCCGGCCGTCAGCTTGTACCGGGCAGCCGAACCGCTTACGGGCGTTCTCGCTTTCGAGAAAGGCGCCATCCCTAACGCTTCAGCCGATCTGGAGGACCACGACGAGAATCAGCCTATCGTGGCCTGGAGCATGAAGGCGCTTATCCGCCAGCCGTTCTGCTTTAAGGTCAAGGGCACGACCGAATCTTATGTGCCGGAGAAGGCAGTCGGAGGATACAAGCGGCCGTTCGGAGGTCCAAATCTGTGGGCATCCGAGCCAATCGGTCCGGAGCACGAGGCTTGGCTGCAGTTGACGTGGGAGAAGGACATCGCCATGAATGAAATCCTTCTGACGTGGAATGACGACGTGAATGAAGATCTGATCAACCTTCACCATCATCGAACGCCATTCGATATTATTCCGGAACTGGTGAAGTCGTACCGGATCGAGGCCCAGATCCAAGGGCAGTGGAGTACCGTGGCTTCTACAGTGGATAACCGGCGAAGAAGCAATCGCATCCATCTGAAGGATCCGATCTTGGCCGATGCGCTGCGCGTCGTCATCGAAGAAACGAACGGCGCTCCTTGCGCGGAGCTGGTGGAAATCCGGGTGTATTAAATGCTTAAAGCAGCCTCCCTTTGCGGGTGGCTGCTTTTTATATAGGAAACAATGGGTACACATCTGCTGTTAGTTGATGATATCTACGAACTGGATTGTTGCATCAGCTCTTTGATTTCAAGATATTGTGTATTCGTTATTTGCTGAGATTGATGAATGGCATCTAGCTTGTCCTCTATTTTTTTCAATCGAAGCTGCGTTTCTTTTTGAATTTTCTCGGTCTCCTTTTGAGTTTTGGAGTTATCCATGATGACTAGAATGGTCAGTCCAGCACTAAAGACCGTTAACCCTCTAGCGATTTGATTTAAATCGGGCGGGTTCATGGCAATCAGGCAATCGGCAAATCCGGCTCCTATGAGTAGACCACCGATCGTGACAATTCCAGTCCTTTTCCAATTATCCGGGATGATATTCAATAGTTGCTTCATCTAGAAATCTCCTTCAGCTAGGTATTATAGTAATCTTAATAAAACACAAATTATGGAATAGTTAAAGGAAATGAATGGGAGATTAAAGCGTTACTAACAGATTTTACCTAGCTTTCGATGGAGGGAAAAAGGTTCAAATGGCGAATAATTTTATTGGTCATTTAATTTCATTAGGAGGCTAGGAAGATGGCAGCAACTCAAGGAATACTAGAATGGACTTTAGTGAGTGAGTGTCCTATCCCACAAGATGTAAATGCATTACTGGTGGCGGGAGAAGTGGCGGTAGCAGCTTATAAAACCATTCGCGATTCTGCTATTTTTACGAACAAAAGATTGATTGTTAGGGATTCTCAAGGTATTACAGGCAAAAAAGTTGAGATATACTCAATTCCCTATTCCTCTATTAATATGTGGTCTACGGAGAATGCAGGTGGATTTCTTGATACCTCTGCTGAGGTCGAGTTGTGGACACGGGCAGGTCACATTAAAGTGAAATTGCAAAAAGGCGTAGATATTCGTAAGTTTGACTTATTGATTGCCAATTCACTGTTAGTAGATTAATTGAACCGCTCTAGGAGCGGATTTGCAAAAAAAGGGAGTGCCTCAAAGTTCCAATTTGGAACTCGAGACACTCCTTTTTTTACTTACTTAAACCTTAGAATATTGGATATTCGCGGTATCCGCTTTGCACCCCGATCCACTTAACAGTTGTGAATTTGTTTATCGCCCATTCTCCATTGAAACGTCCTAACCCAGACTCTTTTTCACCCCCAAATGGAACGTGAGCTTCATCGTTTACAGATTGGTCGTTTACATGGATCATACCTGTATCTATTTTCATGGCTAACTCGGCCCCGTGATGACGGTCTTCTGTAAAAATGGAACCACTTAAGCCGTATGGCGAATCGTTGGCAATTTCGATCGCTTCATGTTCATGTTCTGCTTTAATAATCGCAGCGACTGGACCGAAAATTTCATTTTGGGCGATTGGCATATCATTCTTTACATTTTTTAAAACAGTCGGCTGCATCAAACATCCTTCTACTTTTCCTCCATATATGAGCTCTGCCCCTTGCTCTATACTGTCATTCAAATCTTTCTGAATTCTTTCGATTTGTGCTTTATTGATAACGGGTCCTACGAATGTTGACGGATCAGACGGATCTCCATATTTTAATTGACCTACCAACTTTGCGAATTCGTTAACGAAGTCATCATGGACCTCTTTATCCACAATAATTCGATTTATTGCCATACAAATTTGTCCTTGATGAAGAAATTTACCGAATACAGCTGCTTTTGCTGCCTGCTCTATATTGGCGTCCTTTAAAACGACCATTGCGTTATTCCCGCCTAGTTCAAGTGCAACGTCTTTTAAATTTCGACCTGCATTTTCACCAATGCGTCTGCCGACTTCAGTTGAACCTGTGAAAGAAATGAGTTTCGGAATAGGATGAACAACAAATTCATCTCCAATTTCACTACCTTTTCCAACAACAACATTCACAAGACCTTGAGGAAAGCCTGCTTTTTCAAATAGCATTCCAAAGATGAGCCCTGATGTTACAGGTGTATCTGAAGCTGGTTTAATCACAACACTGTTTCCTGTCGCTAATGCTGGTGCAACGGAACGCATGGTTAAATGGAAAGGGAAATTCCAAGGGCCGATCACCCCTATAACCCCTTTAGGTAACCGATATACTCGATTTTCCTTATTCGGGAATAAGGAAGGGAGGATGCTGCCAGCCATTCGAGTTATGAAAGAAATAGACTCCTTCGCAATCCCTAATGCGGCATCAAATTCAATATTGGCCTTAATACGAGTGCTTCCCGATTCCTTTACCAGCCAATCGATAATCGTGTCTTTCTCGGCTACCATCACATCTACAAGTTTTTGAAA
The DNA here is from genome assembly GCF_042666275.1 of Paenibacillus sp. GCM10028914. Taxonomy (NCBI): domain Bacteria; kingdom Bacillati; phylum Bacillota; class Bacilli; order Caryophanales; family Paenibacillaceae; genus Paenibacillus; species Paenibacillus sp. GCM10028914. The sequence continues at coordinate 118,985 of NZ_JBHTFO010000009.1, read as the reverse complement.
AAGTTCTTGTTTTTCACCTATTATCATATCCGCCCATTTAGGCTGTGCTTCTTTGGCTGCTTGAAAGGCTTCATCTAGGTCCTTTCTATTCGCAGATTGAATCGTTAATATTTGTTCTCCTGTATAAGGATTGAGGTTTTCGATACTTTTCTCGCTTGAACCTAGTTTCCAGGTGCCGTTAATATATTGTTTTGTGAATTGGTCCATCGTCTGTTTCCTCCTAATACATGGATTGATTGCTTGTATTTTTTTGAGATACATCATCTATTAACCATATTCATTAGGAAGAGAGCGTTTATTTTAAAATCGACTTCTTTAGGTGCTATTAAATATGTACTCAAATGTGTTGGTGAAAGTTCGTTATTTGATCTAGTTATTTACTTTTGGAGCAACTGTTAGAGGGATAATTTTACTTATTGTCGAATATTAACATAATATTCATTGTTAATTATTTCTAACAATCGGAGGTAGCTTACTATATGGGGGACTCATCTATTCTGGAGTTCAAGACACTCCTTGCCAATTTAATGCGGGCTCGGTTTCCATTCCTATACATACCAACCTGGGAAGAGGAGCGCGCTTTATCAGTTATACGTTCTGTCGTAACGAATGAAGGTTTGATCAAAACCGTTCGAAAAGTACTTACTTGGAGTGTAACCAACGGTTTGGCGGAGGAAGGCCAGAAAGGTAAGGAGGATTCCAAGGCTCCGTTAAAATGCCTGGATTTCATCGAGTCTTATGATCAGCCGGCAGTCTTTATTTTAAAGGATTTTCACATTTACTTTGGTGCTGGTGGTAGGCAGGCCGACTATCAGGTAATTCGGAAAATCCGAGACTTACTGCCTTCATTGAAGCAAGGTGCTAATCAAAAAAATGTCATTATCGTGAGCCCCAATTTAGTGCTTCCCACAGAACTTCAGAAGGAGATTACGATTGTTGATTTTGATCTGCCTTCTTTTTCGGAAATCAAAAGTGTGCTTGGAGAAATGATTGAGGCCAATAGAAGTAGTGGCAGAATTACTATGGATCTTACCCGGGAAGATGAGGAACGACTCGCTAAGGCCGCTCTAGGTCTTACACTACATGAAGCAGAGAACGCTTTTGCGCGTGCAATGGTTGAGGACGGAAAATTAGACTGCGGGGATGTTGAAGTCATCCTAGAGGAAAAGCGACAAATCATAAAGAAATCCGAGATTCTTGAATTTGTAAAAACGGACCTGAAGATCGAAGATGTCGGAGGTTTGGAAAACCTGAAACGATGGTTGATGAAACGCAACAAGTCGTGGCTTGATTCCGCGGCGCAATACGGTCTTCCCGCCCCTAAAGGAGTCTTGATCACCGGTGTGCCGGGATGCGGAAAGAGTCTGATTGCAAAAGCCATAAGTGCTATGTGGCAATTGCCGCTTTTGCGATTAGACTTAGGTAAGATATTCAGTGGAATTGTCGGCAGCAGTGAAGAAAACATGCGCAAGGCCATCAAGACGGTGGAAGCCATCTCTCCTGCTATTCTGTGGATTGATGAAATTGAAAAAGGATTTAGCGGTATGTCTACCGGAGGAGACAGCGGTACATCGAGTCGTATATTTGGTACATTCCTGACCTGGATGCAGGAAAAGACAAACCCGGTATTCGTCATCGCTACGGCCAACAATATTCACTCCCTCCCGGCTGAGATGCTGCGCAAAGGCCGATTTGATGAAATCTTTTTCGTTGATCTTCCGACCAAAAAAGAACGAATGGATATTTTTCGTCTACATATTAGCAAACGCCTGAAGAACCCAAAGGTCATCGGTGATTTTGAACTAAGCGAGGATATTCTTCATCTTCTAGCAGAGTTAACCGAGGGCTACGTAGGTGCAGAGTTGGAACAAGTTGTTATCGCTTCCCTGTTTGAGGCCTTTTCAGAGGATCGAAGCATTAAACTTGAAGATTTTAAGAAATCGATTCTTACGATGGTACCGCTCTCCATCACTCAAGCCGAACAAATTCAGAGTATCCGAGATTGGGCCAATGTTCGTGCTGTAGCAGCCACGCCCCGTGAAGATCGGATGGAATATAAACAAGAGGTAACAGAAGTTAAGATCCCGAAACCGGAGGAAGAAGATATTCGTTTCGAACGTGGCGGCAGAGCTGTTGATTTTTAAATAGTAGACTTAGATAAGGAGCAGATCTATGTCAAAGAAAAGCATTAGAATACAAATCTTTGCTGACGGGCAGATCAAAGCAGATGTTATGGGTGTTAAAGGAAAATCATGTATGGATTACGCTGAGGTTTTGGAACAATTACTCGACGCGGAAATTGTAGATTCCCATTTTACGGCTGAATATTACGAGAATGAACAATTAGAAATTCTTCAGCAACAGAACGTGCAGAATAAGGTTAACTAGAAGGAGGATCCTAAATGTCTGTTTCTCTTGCGCTTATACCTGTTGCACTTACGCTGCGACTCGTGATGGAAAAGAATAATTTCAACAAATGGGTTGAATCGATGCAGGAGAAAGTCCCTACAACCTTTGAAAATGAACTTGAACTGGTTCAAACGGTTCGCAAAGCAGGCTACGATGCTGAAAGATTGGGCGGTAGTATAAAGACACATATTGACGGTGAAAATCAGTTTATCTTTTGGGACTTGGTTGACGGTAAGTGGACGGCAATCTTCGGAAAGTCGGACTCTAAACCAAAAATTGAGGGGTTCATGGCTGAAATCAACGAGGTCGCTGGTCGAAACATTTTTATGCCGTTGCAAGAGCTGGATCAAGAGCCAAGATTGACCGAATCCATTAAACCCGCACCCACATTTCCGACCAACTTTCGCGATGGCGAACTTTTGTTCCGGACACTTAAGGAATTTGGCGTCAATCCGATTCATCGGGGATCAAGTATCGAATGTAAGGTTGAGAATTCACATTTGATATTTATTCAAGCCCAAGACGGTCCTTTCCATGTCGAGGTTCGTAATGCGCCGGATTTACGTAAAATATTTGAGTACTTATCCGATGTAGATGATGATTATAAGCGATGCTTGCAGTCTATTGTGTATGAAAAGCTGAAGGGACGCGTCGCTGAAAAAAACATGACCATCGAAAGCGAAGAAGTACTGGAAGATAACTCGATCGTGCTTACACTAAGCATTAGTAGTTGAATGGGTTAACAAAATCTTGGTGTTGGATCAATCGGTGCCAAGCGAATCATACAATAATACGTATGGTTGATTTTAATCGGAGGGATAACGGTATGGGAGTGGCCCGTAAAGGATTAGTTTGGAAAATCATGCAATCGTGGTGGATTTTATTGACCTTCTCATTAATGTTTAACTGGGTCGCCTTTTTCTATATTGCCAGCAGAGCTAAAAATAAGCGGTGGGCCTTATGGGGCCTCATTTATTCTATTCCGTTTATTTTATTATTCTCAGAAATGTTACAAGAGGATACCTTGCCGTACGATCTCATGATGACTAGTCTGTTTCTTGGCTGTATTTTCTCCATTTTTCATGGATTTAAGGTTCGAAAGGAGTTCCTCCTACGACTTGAAGCCCGGGAACTGGCTTCTCGTGGCGAGGAAGCAATCTTAAAGGATAAGATCGAGTCTGAATACGGGGTCAAGCTCTCAGCCGAAGGGTCTAAGCCTTTGCGAAGATCGGAGCCGCTTTCTGCTGAACAAAGGGGAGCCCTGCAAGCAGATGATCTTCCGGTGGCGCAGGATGTCTACAAACAACGTGCTGATGAGGCTTTGATGCAACTGGAGACCCCAAATGAGGAAAGCACAGAAGTCATAAATCCCGAGCCCATGGCCTTAGAGGTAGTTGATCTGAATACGGCAACAGAGAGTGATTTGGCAGGTTTACCAGGAGTGGGAGCCATTCTTGCCAAAAAAGCGATCCAGCATCGTCAGACAAATGATGGCTTCCGCTCTGTCGATGAATTTTTTGAATTACTGGGGTTAAAGCCACACGTCATAGATCGCGTTCGTCCGCTAATTACTGTTCAATCTTTATCAGAGGAGCCTCCTAAGCTAAAGGGTCGTGTGGTGGATTTCTAATGCTGCTGCGAGTACATCGATTTTTACCTACGACCAAAGTTGAGGGCCCGGGTATACGTGCATGTATTCAGGTACAGGGATGTCCGATTCATTGTGCAGGCTGTGCGGTTCCGTTTACGTGGCCGGAAGACGGAGGCTTCACGATGGGAGTCGATCAACTTGCTGAACAAATTCTCCAAGGTCCTGCAATTGAAGGTGTAACCTTTCTGGGTGGGGAACCTTTTGCACAAGCTCAAGCGCTGGCTAGACTAGGGAAGATCCTGAAGCAAGAGGGACTTTCTGTGATGACGTTTACAGGGTACCTGCTTGAAAACCTGCAACAATCGGGAAACCAAGATTACCTCGACTTATTAGCAATTACCGATCTGCTCATTGATGGGCCTTTTCAGATAGAGCATTTGGATACGAGCCGTCCTTGGGTAGGCTCCTCCAATCAGCGCTATCATTTTCTGACAGAACGGTACCTTCATCTTAAAGAACGAATGACAGATATTCCAAATAGGCTAGAGGTCCGTCTTACCCCTGATGGTAGGGTTATGGTTAACGGCTTAGCAGAGGTTGGAGACTTGAAGGACCTATTTAGAGGGCTACTGTGAGCCTTCTTTCGAACAACTTTAGCATCACGCGGCGGCGAATTATGGTTTTGCTAACCCACGGTTCGTCTCCCTTACGTTCTAAAAGAGCGCCCAATGCGGCGCTCTTTTAATTTTTAGAAAGTATCACCAATAGTTTGATTTTGTACTAGAATCTTATTTATAATAATAGGCTAATCTAAACTGCATCAGGAGGAGATAATGGAATTTATTAAAAATCAACTAGAGGGATACGGCATAAGTGAACAAATGATAGGATATCTTTCGAATATGATCATGATTGTTATTATTGCTGTCGGCTCCATACTGGCTAACTATGTGACCAAAAAAATTGTGCTGAAGTGGATTACTCATATCATCAATAACAACCGATATACGTGGGACAATATTATACTGGAGAAAAAAGTGTTCCATAAGCTGTCGCATTTGGTACCAGCGATTATCATCTATTCTTCAGCATCCATCTTTTCGCCTTATCATGCTTTGATAGAAAAACTAGCAATAACCTATATCATTATCGTAATTATCATTGTGTTCAGTGCGCTGCTGAATGCCGTTGAAGCAATCTATCGTACGTTTGAAGTTTCCAAGATCAGACCGATTAAAGGATATATTCAGGTGGCGCAAATATTTCTCTATATCATCGGTAGCATTGTGGTAATCTCGATCCTCATCGGTCAGAATCCTGTGATCATTCTTAGTGGGCTTGGTGCCTTATCGGCTGTGCTGATGCTAGTTTTCAAGGATTCCATATTGGGCCTGGTGGCAGGCGTTCAATTATCATCGAATGATATGGTGCGTGTAGGTGACTGGATTGAAATGCCTAAGTATGATGCGAACGGTGACGTGATTGATATTACATTAAATACGGTAAAGGTTATGAATTTCGATAAGACAATTACGATGATTCCCAGCTACGCTCTTATTTCAGACTCATTCAAGAATTGGAGAGGCATGCAAGAAACAGGTGGCAGAAGAATTAAGCGAAGTATCAATATAGATACAACCAGCATATCTTTTTGTACAGAGGAAATGATTGAGGAATTTCAGAAGATTCAATATCTTACCGATTATATTACGACAAGATTAGATGAGATTAACGCGTACAACATGGAACATCAGATTAATATGGAAAGCAAAGTTAACGGCAGACAGCTTACCAATATAGGCGTATTCAGAGAATACATCCATCAATATTTGAGAAATCATCCGAAAATTCGTAAGGATATGACGCTGATCGTCAGACAGTTAGCGCCGGGAGATAATGGACTGCCGCTCGAGATCTACGCTTTCAGCAATGATACCAACTGGGGAGTGTATGAATCGATTCAAGCGGATATATTTGACCACATTTTTGCGGTTGCACCGACATTCGGACTTCGTGCCTTCCAAAATCCAACGGGCCATGATATCGTCCATCTAAAAGAAAACCCGCAATACTCGCGTGGATATTGAGAAATGTTCGGAGGATGAAGGGCGAAAAATCGATGCATGGATGACCGTGATCGTTTATTAGAACTTAATCGTGTTGAAGAAAAGACCCTGTGTGAAGGGTCTTTTCTTGTTGTTGGACAATTATTTCGAAGAAGAGAGGTCACTTTTCTTGTTCAATGAATATCCATTTCATTTGTGTTTTTAATCACAAGCATTGCAGTGCAGGGATGCTAGTTTATAGATGTGAACAAGAAAATTTAATCTTTAAATGTATATAGAAATAAAACAGAGGTGGAGAATATGAGTGAATTAATTAATAACCGTGAGAATGGTGTTTCTGCTCATCGAACTATCCGTATAAATATGCTCAAGGATATCATTAAAGAGCTGCATCATGGAAAAAGTGTGGAGGAAGTAAAGGCAAAGTTTAACGAAGCCGTAGGGGAAATATCCGTTGATGAAATTTCGGAGTTGGAGCAGGTATTGATGCAAGAGGAAGGAATACCGGTGACCGAAGTACAGCGGTTGTGTAGTGTGCATGCTGCTGTGTTTAAAGGTTCCATCCAAGACATTCACAGAGCTCACAAACCTGAAGAGCAGCCTGGACATCCTGTGCATACCTTTAAGATGGAGAACCGAGAAATTGATCGACTGGCAAACTTCAAAATTGCACTGCATCTGGATCAATTTCTTAAAGATCAAGGAGAGGCAAATCGCCTTAAATTGCTGGAGGATTTCAATCTCCTCTATGATGTAGACAAACATTACAGCCGCAAAGAAAATTTACTGTTTCCTTTCCTCGAAAAATACGGAATTTTTGGACCAACCAAGGTGATGTGGGCAGTAGATGATGGTATCCGGATTGGAATAAAAGAAGTGAAACAGAAGCTCACTAATTTTGATGGCAATGCCGAGGCATTCGTGGATCTAGCAAAACGCGTCTTAAAAGAAGTAACAGAAATGATCTATAAAGAGGAACATATCTTATTACCTATGGCTCTGGACAAATTAACGGAGGATGAATGGCTTCAAATTGCCGTGCAAAGTGAAGAGGTCGGTTATTGCCTGACAGCACCGGAGCAACAATGGATTCCTGCTAGAGCAGCTGAACCTGGCACAGATCAGGGATTGGAGTCTTCTCCGCTACAAGAAGGATACATCCGAATGAGTACAGGTATCTTATCGGTTAAACAGTTGGAATCTATCTTAAATCATTTACCGGTCGACCTGACTTTTATAGATGAGAATGATATCGTTAGGTACTTTTCACATGGGAAAGAAAGAATCTTCGTTCGTACCAAAGCGGTTATCGGCAGAAGTGTTCAGAACTGCCATCCTCCACAAAGCGTACATGTCGTCAATCAGTTGCTTGCTGATTTCAAAGCAGGTGTCAAAGACGAGGAAGATTTCTGGCTCCCGGTGAAAGATAAATTTGTCTATATTCGCTATTTCGCTGTAAGGGATGAAGAAGGAAAGTATTTAGGTACGCTTGAATTCACTCAAAATATTAAGCCGATTCAGGAACTGACAGGTCAAAAACGGATACTTTCTGAGTGAGGGGAGAACCGGTTCACCTTACGTTTTAATTGCACATATCATGAAAAAAACCGTCCTGATGTGAACTGCATCCAAATTATTAGACATGATCTAACATTGGAAAGGCAGTTCACAGAGGTCGGTTTTTTGTATTGTCGCTTTCACGTGTCAAAAATCAAACTACAAAACACGGCTAATTCATTGAAGGGAATTGCGTTATGGTTGGTTCCAGAAGAAAGTAGTGACGATAAAAGGAAAAATGACTGCAACAATTAAGATCATTGCATTGCCGAATAAACCAATCCTTTTATATGCACCCTTTTCAGCGAAAAGTGCCAAAACGAACCCGATTGCCGAAGCAATAACTCCACCTATTAGAAAACGATCATTGCCGAAGAGTATTACAACATAACATATTAATCCAACAACAAAAAGGATAGTGGATATAATTCCAGATGTTTTTTTCATTTTTCTCAATCTCCTTACACCTTAATAAAATATAAGGTCACCTTCGTACCTTGATCTATATTGCTGTCGATCACAACTGAACCCCCATAACGCTCCATAATGGTTTTGGTGATGGCAAGCCCAAGCCCCGATCCGCCGTTCGTCCGGTTTCGAGAGCTTTCAGTTCGGTAGAATCGATCGAAAATATGAGGCAATTGATCAGCGGGTATCCCGATTCCAGTATCTTTAACCTTAACGATAATCTGTGCGTCTCGTATCATTACTTCTATTGTGACAGTACCATGCTCAGGAGTATATTTAAGCGCATTTTCAACAATGTTACGCAGTGCCTGATAGCTAGCTGCTTTTGGCATTTGAATCAGAATCTGATCTATTGATGGACTCTCTTCATATATAAGTGTTACTTCAGGATTTACGTGTACAGACTGCGAAATCAGTTCCCGCAAAGTTTCTTTCAAATCACTTACTTCTCCTGCATCAGAAGGAGCGGAGCTCTCCATCTCAGCAAGCAGTAATAGTTGAGAGATGAGTTCCTTCATCCTATTGGTTTCATTCATCATGAAGTCTAACGACTCATCCAGTATTTCAGGTGATTTCTTACCCCATCTTTGAATCATACGGGTATGTCCTTCAATAATGGCAAGTGGGGTCTTTAATTCATGGGAGGCATCCGCTACGAATCGGCGCTGCTGTTCGAAGGAAATATCCAGCTTATGAAGAAACCCATTGAAGGTTTCACCTAATTGGTGAAGCTCATCCTTTGCATTAGGCAAATGTAGTCGCTGATTTAAGTTGCTAGTCCCAATGTTTTGTACTTCCTGAATCATTGTGCGGATCGGCTTTAATGCCGAACGAGCTACGATCCCGCCAGCAAGGATCCCTAATCCAGCTGTAATAAATAAACCAAGAAGAAGGAGTCTTCCTATTTCGCGTTCAGCCGTTGCACTCCTCGAGTATCCGTTATCCGTAAGTTGCAGTTTCACTGGACCGTAGACGAGCAGGTTGAATTCGCTTTTGACCGTATAATTAACGGGATTATGGATAGATTCACCTCTGCTTACCTCAGCTAGTAATTCTCCTTTGGAATCAAACAATTGGAGATGTTGTCCTTCATCTAGTTCTGACTGTAAAGCTGACAGATCTGGTTTAAGGTATGCAGCTGTTTTTTTACCTATCGATAGTCCGGGCCTTAGTAAGGAAGGTAAAAATTTGAGCTCACCGATCTGAAGTTCAATTTGCTTGAGCTTTGCGTTTAGCAAATCTCTTTCCTGTCGTTCTGTCCAATTTTTGAAGGTAATATAGACAAATCCGCTGACAACAGCGGAGACAATCAGAACGGATACCGCGATGAATACACTTACCTTTCTAGAGAACGTCCAAGCCTTCATTCTCTTCACCTTCAGTCCCTCAAAATATAACCACTGCCGCGGATGGTATGGATTAACTTATCATTAAAACCTTCATCTACCTTCATGCGTATGTATCGAATATAAACATCTACGACATTCGTCTCACCTACATATGAATAACCCCATATGAGATTGAGTAGTGCCTCACGGTTCATCAGTTTGTTTTTATTGGAGAGCAGACAGTGGAGTAATTTAAATTCACGTTGAGATAATTCAATCTCCTGCCCTCCACGGCTGACGCTATGTGAAGTAATGTTCATGATTAAATCTTTCGCTTGCAATATTTCCTCGGTTTCTTTGACCTGCAGTCTACGCTGTAAGGAACGCATCCGTGCAAGTAATTCTTCAATTGCGAATGGCTTGGGAACATAGTCATCCGCACCAGTATCCAGCCCACGTACCCTGTCGCTTATTGTATCTCTAGCCGTAAGCATAATAATCGGTGTCTGCTTTTTCATGCGTATTCTTTTACAAACTTCAATTCCATTCATCCCTGGTAGGTTCAAATCCAATAAAATCAGATCAAAGTTCTCATTCAGTGCTTTATCAGCACCTGCGATCCCATCGCTAGCAATAGAAACTTCATAGCCTTCATAAGCGAGCTCTAGTTCTAAAAGGCGTATCATAGCTACTTCATCTTCAATAATTAAGACGCGCTCATTCACGTTCTAATCACCTCCACCTGCCTTACTAATTTGCAATTTCAATAAACCGACTAAGGAAGTTGCCTGTATTTTATAGGTGCCATCACCAATTTTCCCTGTTACATGATTTGGTTTAACCGTCAGCGGGAAATCAGTTTGAATTACCCCAAAATCTGTCTTGCCATCAACTTCGACGTGCGCCTCTTCAGGCCAATGAATCTCAACGTTTCCTGCATTTGAATTGATATCCCAATCACCACCGACAGTATCGCTATCAATTGTAATATTTCCCGCCACACTGGAAGCTTTGATCGAGGAGCTAGCCATGGTAGAAGATAAGTTGCCATTGGTCGTATTCATTTCTAATGGACCCACAATTTGATCAGCTTGTATGTTACCGTTCGTAACTGTAGCCTGCACGCTTTTCTTCGCTTCAGACACCACGATGACACCATTGACCGTTTCTAATACAACTTCGTTGCCAATCCCTACAGCATCAATATTTCCATTTTTTGTAGACAATTTAATCTTACCTATACTTGTAACATGTGACAAAGACAGATTTCCGTTCTTCTGATTCACTTGTAAGTTGGTATCCTTGATCTCCGGGATTGTAATCGCCAGATGGATGCTCGGATAGTGGTTGTTAGATGCTCCATATGGCTCGCTATAGGTCTTAATTTCGAGAGTGGAGCCCTCATTCACTTGTAATTTCGTCTTACTCGCTATTTCTAACGCTTCCTCGTTCGTTGCATGATCTACTATGATGGTTGATTTTACTTCAATATCCTTGCCACTGCCTTGCTTAATATCAATCGAGCCATTTCGGTTTTCAATTGAAAGAGTCTTGGTTTTATCGTTTATGTTGATCGTGGTCATGTCTTTATCAATCGATGACTTCGATGTTGAGGTGATGGGTTGTTGAGATGTTGTTTCAATGGTACTAAATTCACTTAAATCGATTTCAGAGGATTGAGAGGACTGAGTAGATACATTTACGCTTTCACAACCAGTTAATAATAGAATTACTATACAACATAAACATAACATGTACTTAAATTGACTTTTCATTTCCGTTCCTCCTCGCATTTATTCATTTATTTCACTGTAAAACATAATCGATGAGAAAGACTTTACAGTTAGATTAGAGTTTGATGAGTTAAATAGTCTAAAAAATATGTATCAGAATATATTCATATTTTTGAATTTTTTCAGTAAGTTTGAAATTAATGGAAATATTTTATGCTTAGTCTTGAGGTTCTTGTTATTGCCATTGTAAGTGATTATATAGAGGAGGTTGATTCATAATATGATAACGGAAGTTTCTATCTTACCCATTCAATCTGTCTATTCTATTGACAATCACATTATTACTGCCACCGTCTTACATGAAGAACCTTTAATAATGAAATTTGATCATGTACTAAGCGATGAAGAATGTCAGATATTTATTAATTCTGCTGCATCACGTCTTAAACAATCAAAATTAGCGAATAAAGAAATTAGTGAAATTCGGACTAGCAGTGGTATGTTTTTTGAAGAAAATGAAAGCCCTTTAATTACGCTTGTTGAGAACCGTATATCAAGCCTCATGCATGTACCCGTTGCACATGCGGAAGGACTTCAAGTGTTACATTATGAACCTGGACAAGAGTTTAAAGAACATTATGATTTCTTTGGGATCAATAGCCCTTCTAGTCATAATAATCGAATAAGCACATTAATCATATATTTAAATGATGTAGAAGAAGGAGGGGAAACAACCCTTCCAAGGTTAGGTATTACCGTTAAGCCCGTTAAAGGTTCTGCGGTTTACTTCGAGTATTTTTATAATAATCAGGCGTTAAACGAATTAACTCTCCATAGTGGTGAACCGGTTATCCGCGGGGAAAAGTGGGTAGCTACTCAGTGGATGCGTAAACAGCGATTTCGGGAAGGCTACTAAAGTTAGGCGTATCCATCCATACATACATAAAATCCACAATCGATTAAGATTGTGGATTTTTGTGTCGCTCCCCGGAGATAGAGAGATAAAAGCATATACGGATTGATCAGCACAGCATCTTACTCCTTAACGAGGAACAGCTGGATTAACATTTCATAGGAATAGATCAACATGGTATTCACATCAAAAGCATAATCTGACATTTCTGTTTCAAAGGCTTGGTTAATAACAGAGGTTAGTATGAATACTAACAGCTCGTCCGTGTGTTCCTTCCCAATCTTTGTAGGGACGTTTGGAATATCCGGACACTCTGCGATAAACACTCCTTTTTCTACGCCCTCGCGGTAAATTTTCCGGACGTATTCTCTACGATTTTCGCTAAATGCTCTAAACTTCTCCCAATCATGAGGGAAATACTTCTTCAGCTGGTTGAGATGCTTCTTTCGGAGAGATTTAATATGATATAGAAAAAAAACAGCGCGCAGTTTTTCGACATAATCTTCTTTCTCGTTGATGAGTCGATTCATTTCATCCAAATCATTAGCGATATACGAGTCGCAAATCGCACTAATTAAGTGATCCTTATCTTTAAAGTGAAGATAGATCGTCTTCTTGCTAATCCGTAAATTATCTGCTAGCTCGTGCATTGTAAATTTACGAAATCCAAATTGTTCAATTAGATTTTTTCCTTCTTCAATAATTCGATCCCTTGTCTCCATATCAGCACCTCCTCTTGAAACATATTCTTATATTACTTATTTTTTTAGGCGTGTGTCAGTAACAATTTTTTTAGCAATTGGCTGGTCTCTTCAGGTTTATACACGCCGGTATGATGCTTGCACATACCAAGCAAATACTCATTGCGATAAATGTGGTTATAAAAGAGCCGTTTGCGGCAGTGACAAGATTGCCAATAAGTATAGGCGCAATGATTCCGCCGATAAATGCTCCGATATTGATGACAGCAAAGGAAGATCCTATGATTTTGTGAGATACCAATCTATAAGGCAGAGTCATATAGGCCGTAAAGGAGAACATAATTAGAATCGTAGTGACATACATCAATACAATGGTCATGACAAAATGAGTAGAGAAAATAAAGCCTACTAAACATGCTGCAGCAACTAGAGAAGAAAGCATGATAAAGGCTTTCTCCTTATGCTTAAAATACTTGTTAATTAGAACTCCAGCCATCATTGTAGCAACTGCCATAACGATAGAGTTAGTCGTTAATAAATATCCGATTTTGCTAGTATCCGTCATATGAAAATTAGCCTTTAAGACGGAGGGAAGCCAAGATAGAAGACCAGTAGCGACTAAGTTTGTAAATAGCATTCCAATTGCAATAACGAGTACATTCTTTTCTTTCCATGCATCAAATAGAGATATGCTTTTTTCTGTATGTGTGTCTATAGGAGCTTCTTTCTTTTCCTTCACAAAAATAAACATCATTAACCACACTACACTATATAAGGCGGCCATTAACCAATAAGCAGCGCGCCAATTTGTACTTATTAATTGTGTTCCTATTGTAAAAGCCAAGACCCCCCCCACGCCTGTGGTTGCTAATACTTTTGATTGTATAGAAGCGCGTTTGTCTCCTTCGAAATTCGTGCTTATGATCTTCGGTGTTCCGTTGGTGTAGCTTGCGTGTCCGAATCCAACGCCCATCCGCATGATGGCTAGTGCAATCAGTGAACTGGAGAAGCTGAATAATATAGAAAATAGGATGAGCACAAACAATGAAGAAAGTATGAATTTACGATAACCGAATCGATCAACCAGCCATCCCCCTGGAATCGTAATTAAAGTAAATCCGATATAATAAACACTCAGAATAATGCCCGTTTGATTCGGCAACCATTTAAATTGCTCGCTTAAGGTCAGTATTGTCATCGATATCATATTTTTATCCATCGAGACGAAGCATCCCATAACGAGTACCGTTAATGCAATCTTCCATTGTTCTTTTGTCAGTATCACTGAGCACACCTCATTAGCTTAGAAACGTTAGATTGTTCTATTCGTTTGTTGTTTTTAAAAAATAAAGCTAACTACAACCATAAAGTCATAGTTGTGGTTAGCTTTTAATGAATTATCAATCATCTTGATGTGGAGGGAGGAATTATTTTCACCAAATACATTCTTTATCAAGCATGACTACCAGCGGTATTGCCTGCTTGTTTAAGAAGCAGTTTCATATTTTGGTTTAGTTTTAACTGCAAGGAAGTACAGAGCTCCGCTTACACAAGAAAGTACAATGAGAACAGTTAGAACTAATCCGTAAGAATTATTAATACCGTACACAACCCCTCCGAATACCGCACTGAGTGCTGTTCCAAGGGAAGAGAACATCGAAACCGTACCGAAGATGGAGCTGAAATCTTTCTCACCGAATAGGTAAGCTGTAATGTAAGATGGAGCAATTGTAAGTGCAGTTGCACCAAATCCTGTGAATGTTGCATAGAGAATACCTGGAATTTGCAGATCAGCATGTCTTAGGAACACAAAGCTGAGCACGTTACAAATAGCCAGGAGGATTATCATGAGAGCTAGTCCCATCTTGTCGAACATTCTGCCGACCAAGAGCTTACCTACAATGACCATTGCTGAGCCTAGAGATAACAGGAATGCAGCTCTTGAAGTTGTAGCACCAATATCAGTTAAGAATGGAGCCAAGTTAATGATCATGGTATTAGCAACAATACCTGTTACGATAATGGCTGCGCACAAGATCCAGAATGAAGGTGTTTTTAATACGTCTTTTTGATTCATACCCTTCAATACCTGGTTTTTATTTTTGCTAGGCGCTTCACCAAGTGGTGTTAGACCAATATCTGATGGATGAAATCTGACAACGAATGCAGTAAGTGGAACGATCGTCACGGCAATCACAATACCAATGATCAGATAGGTTGTTCTCCAGCCGTATGAACTGATCAAGAAACTTACAATCGGGCTTAGGATAATACCGCCGAAACCACTACCTGATAAGGCGATACCGAGTGCCAATCCACGTTTTTCATTAAACCAGTTTGTAATGAGAACGGAGGATGGAACAATCGATCCCGCGATCAGTGAAATACCTTGAAGAACAGCTAAAGCGTAGAAAACATAAATATTATTCGCAAAAGAAAATCCGACAAATGATAATGCACCTAGAATAGTACATATTGTCATATAGACTCGGATATTTACTTTCTTCAACACTTTACCAGCAAATGGGGATACCACCAAACCAACCAATGTAACGATGGTAAAGTATAGACTGAATTGAGATCTGCCAATACCCAGGTCCTTAGTTACAGGGTCAGTAAAGAATGAGATTAAGTTAACAATTGGTGTGAATAGGAATGTCATAGACATAAAAGCTGTCGCTACGATCCACCAACCGTAGAATATTTTGCTATTATTTTTTGCCATGAGAAGCACCACCTAAGTTGTTATGAAATGATCTATTGATCTATTTGGAACCGAGTAAGTCTAAGATGATTTGAACTTCTACTTTCGTACCGTTAACCATCGCTTCATTCAGAACTTTGAATTTAGGATGGTGGTTCATATAACCGCATCCTTCTGCTTCTAAGCCGCCGCCAAGGAACATAAAGCAGCCTGGTACGACTTTCGTGTAAGCAGAGAAGTCTTCACTTGCCATTAGCATAGGCGAATCATAAACTAAGTCTTTACCTAGAACTTTTGTTGCCGAATCAAATGCAGATTTAGCGAGTTCAGGCGTGCTGTATACAGCAGAGTAACCACGTACATAATCAAGGTCAACCGTAGCGCCATAAGTAGCAGCAACCTGATTAACAACTTCTCTAACACGCTTTTCCATGAGATCGCGAATTTCTTCATTGGTCGTACGAATAGAACAGCTTAGCTTAGCGGTATCCGCAATGATGTTTGGCGCTTGTCCACTATGGAACTCACCAACGCTGAGAATAGCCATTTCTTTTGCTGGAACATTACGGGACACAATCGTTTGAAGTGCCATAACCAGGTGACTGCCGACAACAATCGGATCGATGGATAGCTCAGGCGTTGAAGCATGTGATCCTTTACCTTGAATTTTTAAGAAAAATCCGTCTGCTGCCGTTGTTGTATAGCCGCTAACAACACCAAGTGAACCAGCTGTAAGTCTTGGAATGATGTGAATACCAAAGATTTGATCTACACCCTCCAGCACTCCTGCATCAACAAGCTCTTGCGCGCCTCCAGGAACTTGCTCTTCCGCATGTTGGAAAATAAATTTCACAGTACCAGCGATTTTATCTTGCATACCAGAGAGAACATTGGCTGCACCAAGAAGCATGGCAACATGGGTATCATGTCCGCAAGCATGCATTACGCCATCATTTTCAGATTTAAAGTCAACTTCCGACTCTTCTTGAACGGGGAGTGCATCCATATCCGCTCTTAAAGCGATGGTTTTCCCTTCTCCAGCAGTACCAACTAGTGTAGCTACTACACTTGTTTTGGTAGGTCGTGTTAATTCAAGATTCGGAAAGGTGGATAGTGTGTCGTAAATGAATTGAGATGTCTCGAACTCTTTAAAAGATAGCTCAGGATGTTTGTGTAAATGTTCTCGCCATTCTGTAATTTTCTCTACAGGTATTTGATTAAACCAGTCCATCATGTTGAGGACTCCCTTCTAGAAAAGAAATTTTAATGTGAAAGCGAAGATGAAACGTCCTTTTTGGGTCCCTTAAAAAAGATGTTTTTTCTAACAAATCTAGAATACTACGAAACTAAAAAACTTTAAATAGTTTCCTAGTGTTAATTTTGTGAACGGATGAATTCGAAAAAATCTAGAGAATAGAGGTAAATTAGGGGTGTCGGCGATTTGTTATTGTTTATAGAGGGGTTGTCAATTTGTTGTTATATTCACTGGAGTGGATGGGGGAAGACGAAATTGGGGCTAATGACCTATGTATTAAAAAAAGGAGCCTCTTTGTGACATAGAGCACAGACAATGACGTAAACGGCATAAACAACTTTTTGTTCGCGAGTGAAATATTTTCCTGACCCTATATTCACAAAATTCTCCAAGGATAGTAATATTAGATTCTAATATAGAAGATAATTGAAGGATTATTATATCGTTACATATTGAGGAGAATCCGAGATGAACAGCGTTGAATCCCTGGAAACTGTGGCAGAAATAATTCCGATCTTGAAGGCGGCGGTTCCTGCTGAATTATCGATTGCTATCTGTGATACAGAGAAATTTATTGCATATTGGCCTGGAGAAGATATTGATTTGCAGATACGTGTCGGTCAACTATTGCATCAAGAGGAACCATTAATGCAAGCGATTCGAAATAATGAAGCGTTGAGATCGGTGGTTCCTGCCTCATTTTATGGTTTTGAATTTACAGGGACGGCTACACCGCTTCACGATTCCAAGGGCAACGTCATCGGCGGTATAGCCATTCAAATTCGGAAGCAAAGTGAATTAATAGCTATTGCCGAACAAATCTCGGTTTCCCTAACTCAAGCTAACAAGCAGCTTTCGCAAGTCGCGGAAGGTTCACGTGTATTGGCCGAGTCTGCACAACAGGTTCTTACGCTCTCTAATCAGACGGTAGAACAGGTCAATGAAACCGATAAAGTTGTAGCGATTGTTAGAAGAGTAGCGGACCAAACGAATTTATTAGGCATTAATGCGGCGATTGAAGCAGCTCATGCAGGTGATCTAGGAAGAGGATTCGGGGTTGTAGCGGGCGAGATAAGGAAACTTTCCAAAGAAACCTTAAGTTCCACGAACGTGATTCAGAATACACTGAAGACATTCGAAGAGGCGATAAGTAGAATGCGTCTATCCATTGAACATATGTCGGCAACTGTTGACAAGCAGGTGTCGTCATCTCAACAGATATTAGACTTTATCGAAGAGGTTGATCGGATGTCGGAGCAGTTGAATAATTTTGCAAAGAGATTATAAAGCGATGTCTGAACAAGAGAAATCAAACAATGATCCCCGCCCTCTGATAGATGGCGGGGATCACTTGTCTGTTTACACAATCATCAATTTTTGAACTCGCTCGCCTTTAATGATAATTTCCAGTTTCACTTTCCTTGTATTTCCCATCGTTTCCATGCAGCGCTTGTTTTCGGCGATCATTCCGAGCTTGCTGCTGTTGCTGGGCTTCGTGGCTGTTTACGGGTGCCTGCTCCAGTTGCTCCACCGTGTTAATGAGGTTCTTATCCGGTTGATTTGTGCTCAATTGGAAGGTCCTCCTTGTTTATTGGAATGGGTTGTGAAGCTCTATTATGTGCTGGCTGCTATGTGGATATTCGTGCTGCAGTGAAAGAACGAAGCATCTTATTCCACCAATTCACCATTTATGAACGTCATTGTCTTATCTTTAAATTCAATGATAAAAGAACTTTGGTGATCCTCATCAGCATTAATCACCGTTCCCAGCATAATCTCATTTCCCACATCATCAAATGGATTATGAAGTACGCCTTTTGGGATATACCGCGATTCAATGCCGATTACATTATCATTCTCATCGCGAATGAAATTAGTTTTACTCGTGAACAACAGATCTTTACCGTTCTTAAGTGTTAGATTCACTTCTAGACGACCATCAATCTTCTCATAAACAATGTCTACATCTTTAGATGACACCGAAAAACCAATGACGAAAAATACAATAATAGCTGTGGCCAAGACAAGGGCCGCGGAGGCAGAGAGAAAGATGATCGTTAAGTTCTTTTTTTTCAACTTCTTAAAATAGTTGAGCTTTTCAACTTCTTCTTGGTCAATTACAGGCAAGTTAAAGTCTGTTGACGCAGACATTTCTTTGTACGCCTTACGACAGTTCTCACAGGTTTGCAAATGCTTTTCAATTTCTTCGTTACTATGTAAAGAGGTTAGCTTTTCAATATATGAAGGTAATAAATCCTGAATGATATCGCACTTCATCATAATCTTCCTTTCATCAATTTTTGTTTCCCGCGGTAAAAGGTAACTCTAGCCCAGGTTTCATCTCTGCCAAGAATTTCGCCAATTTCCCGAAAACTGAATTCCCCGGTCAAACGCAGGTATAATACTTCTTTCGTATTGGGATCAAGTAAATGAAGCTTTTTGAATAATTCCATCTTGTCTTGAGCCAAAATGAATTGAGATTCTGTGGAATTGGAATCAGGCAAATCAGGTAAGGAGGCGTCTTCCAGGGAGGAGATGTCCCTCTTGGATTGCTTGTCCAACTCCTTATACCAGACATGCTTCGCAATCTGACAAAGCCATACATATACTTTGCAGGTACCATCATATCTGTGTATTGACTTTATAGCTCTATAAAAAGTTTCTTGGGTGATTTCTTCTGCCAGCAAGTGATTATGGCATAAACTAAATACGAATTTATATACTTGGGTCGAGTATTCCCTGTATAATTCCTCGGTGTCCTGCATTTGTTCACCTCCTCAAGTTATATATCCGTAAATGCCGATAAACGTTACAACCTTCATTCAAATTATATTAATTTACCAATTAAGTTCATTTTTTAATAGCTTGTTACACTTAATTTTCCTATATATGTGATAAATATCGTCGTAAGAATATCTTAAATTTGAATAATAAGATAAAGGTAAACAGGATTAGGAAAGAGGGTGGAGGGCGTTTGACAGCAACGAATCGTGGATTGGTCGCGCAAGATTGCCTGATTGAGCAGGTTAAGGAAGTGTTTGAATGCACAGTATTATGGTGCGAAGGCCGACCATGCTTGGAGTACAAAAGCGAGGAAGAGCTCGTACGAATATCCGAATATGTAAAAGACAATTTCGATAAAGAGCTTCATGACGTATTTTTCACGGCGATTGAAAGCATTTCAGAATAAGACGCCATCTAATACGAAACATGTTTTCGCAATAATTAAATATTGTTGGTGATACAATAGAGGATATCCAGAGATGAGGAACAAATAAATGGAGGTGCCCAGAGAATTCACATGGCTAAATCAATCGTAGAAAAGTTGAAATTGCATAAATATACTCAGATTGCTGTGTTGGATGCGCCAGAAGGCTCCGACTACTTAGCGGAGTTAACAGATTACGATACAGAGCTTAAGAACCGTGCGTATGATCTTATATTTGCTTTTGTACTGGATTTGGAGTCGTTAAAGGCACTTGTTGATCGCGTAATTGAGCATCAGCATCTTCAGACGAATGGATATCTCTTTGCCGCGTACCCTAAGAAAGGTAACAAGGTGTACCCAACATTTATTCATCGTGATGAATTGTTAGATGGGCTTGGGAGCGACGAGAATGGGTATGTCGGGACAAGCACAATTAAATTTGCACGAATGGTAGGTCTTGACGATATCTTTACGATTGTTGGATTTAAAGAGGACGCTAAAGGCAAGAACAAGCCTTCATCCAAACCAAGTCAATCTGTAGATGATTATATTTCCTTTATTCCACAGGTGGATAAAGATTTGGAGAATACACCAGATCTGCTTGCGATGTACCAATCATTGACTCCGGGTTATCGTAAAGATTGGGCTCGCTATGTGTACAGTGCTAAACAAGAGAGTACCATAGCAAAACGTCGTGAGGAAATGAAAATGATTTTGCAGAAAGGCTATAAGAGTCGTGAGTTGTATCGACGGGATCATCAAATGTAATTATTTCCCTTTGACAGCCGCTGAAGTATTTTTTATAATTTGTGTAACCGGTTACGGAAAAGCGCTTAAATGATTATGAATTCGCTTTTATGAAATGAAAAGTCATGTGAGATTCATCATATAAGAAGAAAGAAGTTTTGATTACATTAAGTTCTGTGATTAAAACTCAGTTCTAAAGGCTAGAGTGGACTCTTTTGGCAACATATTATTTTTTATGAAAAAATGAGGACATTGGTGTCGATAATGTGGAACCGGTTACACATTCATCTGCAAACATTTCTTCAATCACCATTTCAGCTTTCGAGTGGCATCCCAAAAGGTAAGAACAGAATCATTTTCTATAAGAATGGAAAAGATGTTTTTATCAATTGGCTAGAGGCTGAAGCAGAAACCAAGGTTTGGAGCATTCCATGGGTTAATGCATAAAAGGTAGGCGGTCGTTAAATGCTAAAAAAAGTAACCAACACATTAACTCCCGAAATATACATTGAGCTTCGACGAAAAGTAGGATTTAAACAGTATTCGTTCGAAGATGTCGCCATGGCATTAGAAAAAACGCTCTTTTCTGTTGTTATATATGATGCTGATAAACCTGTAGGAATTGGACGGGTATTAGGAGATGACAGAGTTGTGTTCTTTATAAAAGACGTAGTCGTTGATCCTGATTACCAGAATAGATCCATTGGCCATGACATTATGCTCTCTTTAATGGAGTACATTGAGGGAAAAGCCTGCAAAAATGCATATGTAGGATTAATGTCTACGCCGAATAAGGAAGGCTTCTATAAAAAGTTTGGATTTATACAGCGTCCTAATGAAGAATTCGGTCATGGGATGGTCAAGTTTGTAAACAATGAAAACGTTTAGTTTATAGGGGGATGAATTATATGTTAAAAAGACCGATTATTATCGACACAGATCCTGGGATTGATGATGCAGTAGCCTTGGCGATTGCATTGTACAGCGAAGAATTAGATGTAAAGCTAATCACAACCGTAGCTGGTAATGTTGGAATTGATAATGTAACTAATAATGCTCTAAAACTGTTGAAATATTTTAAGAAGGAAGTTCCTGTTGCTATGGGAGCGGACGTTCCATTGATTAGACAGCTAGAAGATGCGAGCGATGTTCATGGTGCGAGTGGAATGGAAGGCTTTGATTTCGAAGAACCAACTCGTGATTTAGTTCTTGAAGAGAACGCGGTCAATGCCATGTACAGAGTTATTAAAGAAAGTGAAACGAAGGTAACACTCGTTCCGATCGGACCACTTACGAACATTGCACTTCTATTAAAAGTTTATCCTGAAGTGAAGAACAATATCGAAGAAATCGTCCTAATGGGTGGATCGGTTACCAGAGGCAATAAAGGCGTTATGTCCGAATTCAACATTCATGTTGACCCTGAGGCAGCCAAAATTGTTTTTGACAGTGGTCTTCCAATCGTGATGGCGGGTCTCGATGTTGGCTGGAAAGCTCTTGTACTGCCAGAAGATAGCGCCAAACTTGAGAAAATGAACGATGTTGGATTTATGCTTCATAGTCTCTTTAAGCGTTACCGCGGTGGCAGCATGAAAACAGGACTGAAAATGTATGATAGCTGCGCTATTGCATATTTGTTGAAGCCTGACATGTTCGAAACGGTTGACACTTTCGTTGATGTAGAACTGAACGGCAGTATGACGGCAGGAGCAACCATTGTTGATTTGAAAGGTTACTTGAAGAAGCCGAATAACGCCAAAGTATGTGTAGATATTGACCAGCAATTATTTAGAGAATGGTTGCTCGATAGTTTGAGTAAGTGCAACTAACGAACGAACGACAACTAGGGGAGTGCTTACAGTGGATATAATTATGTATGGATCAGCGATTTTAGCGATATTAGTAATCGTATACATGCTAATTAAGCAGATGGATATCAAAATAACACTGTTCTTCATCGGAATTGTGTTAATGTTTATCGCGATTATGATGGGCAATGGAATTAGCGCTAAAGACTTTGAGTCAACGGGGGCTGTATGGTTAGACCCATTGCTGGCAATAACGGACCAGTTTAAGTCCTCACTAACTTCAGCAGGCTTTATCATCCTCGTTCTTGGTGGATATACAGCGTATATGTCCTATATTAATGCGAATGATGTAACCGTTAATGTATTAACGAAGCCACTTGGTAAAATTAAATCGGTATATATCCTTGTACCTGTAGTTTTCTTGCTTGGAAACTTATTGTCCCTGGTAATACCTAGTGCTTCGAACTTAGCTATTATTTTGCTTGCTACGCTATTCCCAGTGTTGAAAAAAGCGGGCATGACAACATTGTCTGCAGCAGCGATCATTGCAACATCCGCTACGATTGTCCCAACCCCAATGGGCGGAGATAACGTTGCGGTGGCAACTGAACTAGCACAGCATGCTCAGTTTGCGAATTTGACTGTAACGGACTATGTATTCCGTTATCATGCCTTGGTTTCCATCCCTACACTTATCGTCATAGCGGCTGCCCACTATTTCTGGCAGAAGCGCATGGATAAGAAGATGGGTGTCAATACGGATGAGGCAGAAGTAGAATTGAAAGATGTTAAGTTAGTAACCGGTGGGAAACTGTTTACAGCTGTATATGCTTTATTGCCAGTGCTTCCAATCGTGTTCCTGATCGTTATATTTATCCTTCAATCTGTATCTGATCTTTCGATCAATGTAAGCGTTGAAGTTGTAGCATTGCTATCTTTCGCAATTGCGATTGTGTGTGAATTAATCCGCAAAAGAAATGCGAAGGCAGTACTGGATGGCACAGAGCATTTCTTCAAAGGGATGGGTAATGCAATGCCGATTGTTGTTCTACTCGTGGCGGCATCTGTATTCGTTACCGGTCTGAAATCCATCGGAATTATTGAAGCGTTGGAATCGGCAATGGTAGGTATTCAAGGCTCCAACCTTGGATTTATCCTTCCGCTCATTCTCGTTGGCGTAACCGCTCTGATCGTTATTCTAAGCGGAAGTGGAACAGCACTCTTCTATTCCATGGTGCCTCTGATGGTTCCTCTTGCTGAGGCAGCGGCTATTAACCCAATCGCTGTTACGATTCCAATGGGTCTTGCTGGTAACCTGCTAAGAGCAGTTTCCCCAGTGGCGGCTGTTGTGCTTATCGTAGCTGGATCGGTTAAGAAGAGTCCAATTGAGATTGTGAAACGTACATCGGTACCTATGATTGTTGGTGTGGTCTTTATGTTCGTTCTCTCCATGATCATATTCCTGTAAATTCATGATGGACGTTTATCGTTAAACTAAATAGTTCTATTGAGGAACAGCCACTGCCGTAGATACGGTCAGTGGCTGTTCCTTTTTTATCGTTACTTGAAATTAATTACTTTATTTCCACTTAATTTACAATGCTGCGGGGTATCTATATTATTTTAGATATGCTATAATCGGTCTATCGAACAAAGAGTTACCTAATGAATTCGCATAGCGTAGAGGGTTATTCTTGAGTCAACAATAACCTTGTACCATATGTGAATTTTTATTTTTTTAAGAGATTTTGCAAAAGATTTTTTGAGAGTAAGAACACATGTAATAAAATTTAGGTGGTAATTGTATTATGGAAACAGGCACAGTAAAATGGTTTAACGCAGAAAAAGGATTTGGCTTCATCGAGGTTGAGGGCGGTAACGATGTATTCGTACACTTTAGCGCAATCGTAGGAGATGGCTTTAAATCTTTGGACGAAGGTCAACGCGTCGAGTTCAATATCGTGGAAGGCCAACGCGGCCCGCAAGCTGAGAACGTTGTAAAACTCTAATATTGAATTATAAACGAACTTGTTCGTCAACATATTTAAGATAGAGCAGTGAAGAACGAAATTTGCAAATGCAAAAATTAAAATTTAGGTGGTAATTATATAATGGAAACAGGCACAGTGAAATGGTTTAACGCAGAAAAAGGATTTGGCTTCATCGAGGTTGAGGGCGGTAACGATGTATTCGTACACTTTAGCGCAATCACAGGAGATGGCTTTAAGTCTTTGGACGAAGGTCAACGCGTAGAATTCAATATCGTGGAAGGCCAACGTGGCCCGCAAGCTGAGAATGTTGTAAAACTTTAATATTGAACTTATTAAACCCGCTCATGATGAGCGGGTTTTTTTGTTGTTCAGAGATTGAATATGAACATTTAAATGTATAGTTATTGGCTGAAAGATGTGCCTACAGATTTAGTATTTATCAACCACAGCCCCTAAAGTAATACCCCTCACATAAGGTTGCCCACTAAGCACCTGAAGTTCTTTAGCAGTCCCTGTAACGACCACACCAAGAATACGAACATCACTTGCATCAGGTTTGACCTTATCCTTCTTTAAGTAATTGTAGATTCGGTTGAAATCATAATGATATTGCCCTTCCAGCTGGATTCCCCGTTCTAAGGCGTCTAAGAATTTCTGCTCCGTTACTTCAATAGTTGGCTCCGTAGGAATGATACCAAACCCATGAGCCCATGAATCTGTATGAGGAGTGGCATAACTCTTATTCCCATTCCCATCGATAAAAGGCTCATAGAATTTTTTATTATCATAGGTGTCTACCCAGTACCATGTCTGAGTTATTCCAGGAGGAGTCAGCTTTTTTACTTCGTCTAAAGAATAGGTTTTGTCAAAAGAAATAGCCATTTCAACGAGCTTTGCCGGGTCCATCTCCTGAAGGAGGGGAAGATCGTTAAGGATTTTGTCATTATAATCTACTCCCGGAATGTAAAACATCATTTCTCTTTGACCGTTCAATCCGTTATAACTCCGTGTATACTCATAACCATTTTGTTTCATATCTTCATCGGTTAAGGAGACACTTTGCGAAATACTACCAGACAAAGAAGTGAAACTGAAGGAAGGGAAGACATTGTAATTCGTCTCTTTATTTGACCAAGGTATGACGACACCTTCGATAACTTTGGCTGTATAAGTCTGCAATGTTCCAGATAGAAAACCACTGTGGTTCATGCGGGCTGTTTCCACCTCATTGGGTCCAGTAATTTGTCTCATGAACCATTCACTTCTCGAAGCCTCTTCTGCAGCACGGCTTGTTAATTGAACATTTGCAAGCGTAGCACCGAATAGAACGATGATAAATACAATGACTGAAATGATTGTCGTCCTTATGATCGACTTCCATTTTGCCTTCCTAATTACTTTTGTAAAATTTACTTCATCAGCATCTTTGTAAGGCTCATTCATCTAACTTCACTCCCATATATTTTTTTGAACTGCTGTCTTGCTTGGTACAGCGCCGCTTTAACATGTTCCATCCGCATCCCGAGTAACTTTGATATTTCCTTATACGGCAGCTCCATCTCATACTTCATAATGAGAAGCTGTTTATGCACTGGCATGAGTTGAGAGAGAACAGCGTCCACCTCTTCTTTCTTTTCTCGCTCGAGCAGAGCATCTTCCGGCAGTTCAGAATCTGGGATGTCTATCGTTTCAATCGGAATCGTGATCCACTTCTTTCGGCGGCAGAGATCGTAGTAGCGATGAATAGCCACCTTATACATCCACGCACCAAACTTTCCTTCTTCAATCGAATCAATGTATGAGAAAGCTTTATAGACAGTCTCCTGTACGATATCCTCTGCATCAGATGGAGAAGCGCCCAGACGAATCAGATATTTCCGGATTTCATTTAGCTTAGGTTGCAACATTGTGTAGAGCTGTCCGGTGTCCATGCTTCACCACCTTTCATAGGTATAACGGGCAGAATTTAGAAATGTTAAGAGTATTGCGAAAATATTTCAGAAACATAAAAACGAGATGATTACATTTAATAACTCTATTACCATATTGTTTATAGTTCTTTATTGCGTGGGGTGTGCTATAATAAATCTATCGAACAAAGAGTTACCTAATGAATTCGCATAGCGTAGAGGGTTATTCTTGAATCAACAATAACCTTGTACCATATGTGAATTTTTATTTTTTTAAGAGATTTTGCAAGAGATTTTTTGAGAGTAAGAGCACATGTAATAAAATTTAGGTGGTAATTGTATTATGGAAACAGGCACAGTAAAATGGTTTAACGCAGAAAAAGGATTTGGCTTCATCGAGGTTGAGGGCGGTAACGATGTATTCGTACACTTCAGCGCAATCGTAGGAGATGGCTTCAAGTCTTTGGACGAAGGTCAACGCGTCGAGTTCAATATCGTGGAAGGCCAACGCGGCCCGCAAGCTGAGAACGTTGTAAAACTCTAATATTGAATTATAAACGAACTTGTTCGTCAACATATTTAAGATAGAGCAGTGAAGAACGAAATTTGCAAATGCAAAAATTAAAATTTAGGTGGTAATTATATAATGGAAACAGGCACAGTGAAATGGTTTAACGCAGAAAAAGGATTTGGCTTCATCGAGGTTGAGGGCGGTAACGATGTATTCGTACACTTTAGCGCAATCACAGGAGATGGCTTTAAGTCTTTGGACGAAGGTCAACGTGTAGAATTCAATATCGTGGAAGGCCAACGCGGCCCGCAAGCTGAGAATGTTGTAAAACTTTAATATTGAATATGAGAACCCCCACAGCCCAAAAACTGTGGGGGTTTTTTGTCTATATATAATGATAATTAAAAAAAATGCCTCGTTAGTTAACGGGGACTGCATATTCATTTCAGCGATAAGGATTTGGGCAATGTTCAGAAATTTACGATAAACAATAAATAAAGGGATGATCTCTTATATAGATATCAAGTCCGAGAAGGAAACAGCTTTTTTCGGGTCAATCTACATTACATTTAATCACTCTATTACCATATTGTTTATAGTTCTTTATTACATGGGGTGTGCTATAATAAATCTATCGAACAAAGAGTTACCTAATGAATTCGCATAGCGTAGAGGGTTATTCTTGAATCAACAATAACCTTGTACCATATGTGAATTTTTATTTTTTTAAGAGATTTTGCAAGAGATTTTTTGAGAGTAAGAGCACATGTAATAAAATTTAGGTGGTAATTGTATTATGGAAACAGGCACAGTGAAATGGTTTAACGCAGAAAAAGGATTTGGCTTTATCGAGGTTGAGGGCGGTAACGATGTATTCGTACACTTTAGCGCAATCACAGGAGATGGCTTTAAGTCTTTGGACGAAGGTCAACGCGTAGAATTCAATATCGTGGAAGGCCAACGTGGCCCGCAAGCTGAGAATGTTGTAAAACTTTAATATTGAATTTGCTAAACCCGCTCATCATGAGCGGGTTTTTTGTTGTTCTTGGATAGAAGATAATTATTTATTTTACATTCAGGCATTGACATAAATTATGTCGTCTGTCATATTGAAGACATAATTTATGTCAATGAGGTGGTTTGAATGAAACGGCAGGCGCTAAAGCACTCCACAACGGTATTGGAATACTTAGTCATGATTAATGAGCAGTCGTACTCTGGTATCGGTCGTGAGCTTAACATTACACCACAGCAATTTTCGGATTGGATTAAGAACCGCAGACCGATTCCACAGGAACGGTTGCAGGCTCTCGCTGATTATTTTGGAGTCGAAGAAACGGTGCTGATTGATCGTAACCAATATGCAAAACCATTAACTCCTCACGAGAAAATCGAACTTCATATGCTGCTGGTGGACCGAAAGATCGCAGAACTTGAAGCAGAGGAGGCAGACGAGGAGGATATCGAGCCTTATCGGGAGAAAAAAAGGGAGCTTCAGAGAGAGTGGATCGATGAGCTTCGTCTTGCGAGAATTATCGCTATTTTGCAGCAGGAAGATGAACGAATGGATGCCCTTCTTGATCTTGTGTTAGATGAACTTGAAGCCGGAAACGTAGAGAGTCTAAGTGCAAGACTACTAAAGGGGGATGTGTAGGTATGAGCACCAGTATATATGTCGGCCAGGATGGCATGAACTTTCTCGGCAAAAACCAAGACATTCCTTACGATGGAGCCTATGTATTCACAAATCTGCGTAATATAGCAAAAAGAGCAATGGTTATGCCGCCGGAACAACCCGTTGAATGGTGTTCATTGTATGGAAGTGTAACTGTCTCCCAGGTGGGCAAGGAAATGCCCAATGGTGGGATGAACGAAGCTGGTCTTGTCGTGGAACAGACAACATTATGGCAATCTTCGTACCCAGAAGATAAGACTCTTCTCGCGATTGGCGAGCTACCTTGGATTCAGCTAATGCTCGATACTTGCGCATCTGTACAGGAAGTGATTGAAACGGCTTCGAGCGTAAGAATTATTGACCCGATGTCTCGCCTTCATTATATCGTGTGCGATCGTTTGGGAGACTGCGCAATTGTTGAGTTTTTAAATGGGCAGATGAACGTATATCGAGGTGAAACACTACCGGTCGCCATTATAGCGAACACAGCTTATGCCCAGGCGATAAAAGACTTAGAGGATCCGGAAGAATCTTGGCGTGAGAACTATGATGACTATTCTCGAAATTCTATGGAACGCTTTATCAAAGCAGCCGCGTCTGTGGCCCGCCCATTCCCAGTAGGCGTTGAAGAGCAGATAGATTATATGTTTGAAGCGCTGCGAGCTGCCCAGCGAGAGGATACGATTTATAGTCTTGTATACGATGTGGATCGAAAGGAAGTACATTTTCTAACAAATCGGCACCAGCAGAGGACAATAATCTGTTTTGAAGAGTTGGATTTCTCTTTGGATTCCGATGCCAAGGTACTTGATCTGCAACAATCAGACGGAGGATATTGCAATGAACGTTTTGAGGTGTATACCGCGAATATAAACCGTAAAGTAGTCGAATCGTTCTTCAACAATCCTGTATTTACAGAAGCGTTTGGTTGGACGATTACAGAAGAAATGATAACCTTTATGGCCTCATTCCCTGATATGTATCAACGTACACAGAAACGATAAATTCGGATGGAACAAAAATGTATGCGCATTCCTATTCATGCTATAATGGGATTTAATCGTCTTACTATGTTGAATTTTTAAGTACATAATGGGAAATGGGTCAGGAGTGTTGTGGGGATGAGAAGGTATAATATATGGCGTCCAGTGATGTTGATTCTTGTTGCGCTATTAACGAAAAGCTTTGTGTTCAATATTTGTATGGTATTTGGGATGGACTCTGCGTCCGCAGAAAATGCTGGTTTTATTGGTATGATTGTTGCTGCTCTGGTTATGTATACTCGAATGACGAAATCTCGCCGTAAATAAAAAATAGTAGAGACTATAAGATTTATTTTAAGCTCCATGCTCGCCCTATAACACCTTGTGAAGGTGTTTTCTTTTTTATATGCAACTTCATCAATAGACACTGCACAGATGATAGAGTGAAACCAATTCACCGTTTTTATGTAATATATGATATATGTAAACTTTTCGAGGGGTGAGATGAACATGGGAATCTTATCGAGGGTTAAGGATATTATGAAGGTTAATGTTAATGCCTTGTTGGAACGGGCAGAAGATCCAGCGAAGACGATTGATGAATACATGCGGAACTTGAACAGTGATTTGGGTAAAGTCAAAGCGGAGACGGCTTCGGTGATAGCAGATGAGAGAAGAGCGAAGAGAGCGCTGGATGAATGCGGCGCCGAGTTGAAGAAGCTGGAGCGGTATGCCGATAAGGCATTGGCAGAGGAAAATCATGAGGGTGCTCAGAAGTTTCTGGATCGAAAAAAAGCGCAGGAAGAGAAATATGGTGAGTTGCAAGCTGCCTATGATTTAGCTTCCTCAAATGCAGCTACAATGAAACAAATGCAGGTTAAGTTGGTATCGGATATAGGGAAACTAGAAGCACGTCATGCAGAATTAAAAGGGAAGCTGGCAGCTGCCAAAACACAGCAAACATTAAACTCCGACACCTCCACCATGGGTAATGTGAACTCAGCATTTGATGCTATGGAGGAGAAGGCTAATCTTGCATTGGATGAAGCGATCGCTTTAGCTGAGCTTCGAGCAGAAGCGAAGAAAGATGACCTGGATGACCTGATCGCACAATTGGAGAAGGATCAGAATAAGAATACGAATACTGAAGAATAACATTTTCTTTTGTGATTGAGGTGAGCAGATGCCGGTTATCGAATACAAATGTCCAAATTGCGGTAGTGGCATGGTTTTTGACAGTGAAACAGGAACATTATCTTGTCCGAGTTGCGGCAGGAAAGATGATATTGGGAGTATTTCTGACCCGCTGACGACTAATGTTTTTTCTGAGGATGAGGCGAAGGAATATCATTGCACGAGCTGCGGGGCGGTCATCATGACCGAAGCAGAAACGACTGCAACATCTTGCAGCTTCTGTGGATCAGCGGTTGTTATTGGTGACCGACTCACCGGGAAGCTGGCTCCAGCGAAGGTAATCCCTTTTTCTATTAGTAAAGATGAAGCGATGGCAGCATTCCGAAAATGGTGTAAGAATGGCCTTCTGACGCCTAGTGGGTTTATGACCGCTGATCGAGTGAAAAGTATAACCGGGATTTATGTACCTTTCTGGTTATATGAATTACATAATAAAGTTGAGGTTCAGGCGCACGGAACGAAGGTGAGAACCTACACAAGAGGCGATTATCAGTATACGGAAACGCAGCATTATGATATTTACAGGAAAATTCGTCTGAATTATGTGAAGGTGCCGATTGATGCCTCGGAGAAAATGAACGATAAACTGATGGATAGATTAGAACCATTTCCCTACGATCAGCTAAAAAGCTTTAAAACTCCTTATCTCGCCGGTTATGTTGCGGAAAAGTACAGTTATGACGAGCAAGAGCTGTTTCCGCGGTCAAAAGATAAAATTAGAGGATATATCGAAGCTTATATTTCGTCTGCCGTGTCTGGGTACACAACGGTTAACTACACGAATAAGCAGATTGATACGACAATGAAACAAGCGGAATATGTACTGCTTCCGGTCTGGATTGTACATTATGACTTCAACAAGACAGAGCATATTTTTGCGATGAATGGCCAGACCGGCAAGGTGGTTGGCAAACCTCCGATTAGCAAGGCGAAGGTGGCGGGATGGTTCGCGGCGATTTCTGGTATCTCATTCCTGTCACTGAGGCTAATCTCTTGGATGATGGGAGGCGGATTTTTGTGAGCGTGAGCAGATGCAGAGCGGTACTGACATTGCTGATCTTCCTTGTTGTGTATAGTGTTGCTCCGACAGAAAGGGCGATGGCTGCACCGGAAATAAAGCAGCTTATCTTTGATGAAGCGGGACTGCTTAGCCAGGAAGATCGAGATGAACTGAACGTGATGGCGAATGAATATGGAGCGAAGCGAGAGACGGATTTTATCATCCTTACAGCTGAGAGCGCCCCTAATGACGACGATGAGTTAATGACGGAAAATTTCTACGATGAATATGCACCGGGATATGACAAACCACACGGGAATACCGTGATTCTGACCGTAGTGATTAGTTCTCGAGATGTTGGTTTGCAAGGTTATTATAAGGGCGAGGAGTATCTTGACGGCAGCCGTCTTGATGAGATTCGCAGCCTAATCGCGCCCTATTTATCCAGCGGTGATTATAAGCAAGCTTTTGAGTTATATATCAAAACGGCCTACGAATATATGGGCATGGAGCCAGATATCAATCAGGATATAAATCCTGGAGTCGGCTCAGGCATCCATTCAGGCATCAATCAGAACATAAATCCAGGCGTTAATTCGGGTGTCGATCCGGATAGTATCTTCTTTAACATCTGGTTTCAGCTCGGAGTAGCCATGTTGATTGGAGGAATTGCTGTTTCAGTAATGGCTTATCGCTCTGGGGGCCGTGTTACAGTCAATCGGCATACCTATGAGGATTCAAGCACTTCAGGAATTCTGCAACGGGAAGACCGCTACCTTCGAACAACGGTAACCAAACGGAAGATCGAGCGAAACACAAATGGAGGCTCAGGTGGCGGTAGAGGCGGAGGTATCTCCGGAGGCGGGCATTCACATAGCAGTAGTAGTGGGAAATTTTAGTGGAAGGGATGATAAAGGATGGGATTTTTCAAGAATCAATTTTCGAATGTGGTAGAGTGGGAAGAATTTAGAGATGACATGATCTTCTGGAAGTGGAGTAATCGCGAGATTAAAAAAGGGAGTAAATTGATTATTCGCTCCGGTCAAGACGCGATTTTCGTGAACAACGGTAAGATCGAGGGGATCTTTGAAGACGAAGGGACATATAGTATCGACTCGGATATCATCCCTTTTTTATCAACATTAAAAGGCTTTAAGTTTGGCTTTAACAGCGGGATGCGTGTGGAAGTGTTGTTCGTAAACACTAAGGAATTTACGGTTAGATGGGGGACTCAGAACCCTATTCTTATTCCGACGCCTCAATTACCGGGCGGAATGCCGATTCGGGCGAATGGTACGTTCAATTTTAAAGTGAATGATTACGTTACACTTATTGATAAGGTGGCCGGGATGAAGAATAGCTATCTCGTTGAGGATGTGAAGATCCGGATTACCTCGGTGCTGGATCAGCTGTTAATGAAATGGATTAGCAGAGAAGGCAAGGATATGTTTAATCTGCAGGCGAATGCATCTGAAATTGCGAGAGGTATTCAAGAAGATTTGGATATGCAGGTGATGGACAACGGAATGACGATTACCGGCTTCCAGGTGATGAGTTTCAATTATCCTAAAGAAATTCAGGATATGATTACGAAGACGGCTTCTCATGAAATGATCGGCAATCTGCAGAAGTATCAACAAGTGAGCATGACGGACGGAATCGCATCTGGCAAAGTACAAGGTGGCGGTGCTGCTTCGGACATGGCGGGCATGATGATGGGCATGAACATGGCGAATGAAATGATGAAGAATATGAACCAAAACCAAGCTCAGAATCCTGGTGCGGGATCTCAACAAGCTTCGCCTGCTCCCTCTGCCTCTGAAGGTAAAAAGCCTAATTTCTGTCCGAATTGCGGAGCGAAGAATGAAGGAGCTAACTTTTGTCCGAATTGTGGACAGAAGCTGAATTGAATAGACTAAACACAAAGGAAAAATAAAAGGCTCTGACTTAAAGTCAGAGCCTTTTATATTTTACATGATTCAGAAGATTCGTGATCAAGAAAACCGGACAGCCCGCATATATTTCAAGAGACAAGGTAGATTTAGACACCGTTGCACCATTTTATATATGGCCCTTATACACACGTTGATCATAATCAGCGATAAGTGTTCCTTAAACGTTGCAACGCGATGCAGAAGTAATTGGTTGAAAGTTCCAATTTTTTTGTTGAAAATAGTATTTTTTATGAATATATTGTAAGTAGCACTAATCTATTGATAAAGGAAGTATAAAACCTAGGAGGGTTAACCTGAATGAAAAAAGGGGTCATTTCATTAATTAGTCTAGCATTATCGGTCACGATGCTAGCAGGTTGCGGCAGCAAACCAGAAACAGGGTCAAGTGGTGGTGCTGGTGGCGAAACGCCTAATTTCAAGGTGGGGATGGTTACAGACGCAGGTACGATCGATGACAAGTCTTTTAACCAGGGAACTTACGAGGGTATTCTGAGAGCTGGCAAAGAGTTAAACGTAGAGTATAAATACTTGAAGCCAGCAGGAACGACAGAAGCCCAATATACGATAGAAATCGGAAACCTGTATGATGCCGGCTTTAAATTTATCGTAACACCGGGCTTTAAATTCGAAACGGCAATATTTAAAGCACAGGATAAATATAAGGATGCCAAGTTCGTACTGATCGATGGAGCACCTAATTCCGGGGAGCCGGGAGCTGAGCCCGTGGTTAAGGAAAATTCGGTTGCGATTTTCTATGCAGAGCAAGAAGCAGGTTTTCTGGCTGGTGTAGCAACTGCGCTGCATGTAAAAGAAGGGGAAACTGGATTTATTGGCGGAATGGAGATTCCTCCGGTACAGAAGTTTAACTGGGGATTTCAGCAGGGCTTGAAATATGCTAACGAGAACTTGGATACGAAGGTGATGGTGAAGAAGGAGAACGTTGTATACCAAGGTTCCTTTGATAACGTAGCTGCAGGAAGCCAGTTGGCGGCACAGATGTATGATCGTGGTGTCAATGTAATATTCGCAGCTGCAGGTGGTGTAGGGGTAGGCGCGATCAACGAAGCGAAGACCCGTGTTCAGAATGGGGACGATGTTTGGATCGTTGGCGTTGACGTTGACCAGTATAAGGATGGCATTTATGAGGGAGAAAAGTCGGTTATTCTGACTTCAGCGGTTAAGAAAATTGACCAGTCGGCATTCGATATGATCCAAGCGGAGAAAGAGGGTAAGTTCCCAGGCGGACAGACACTCATCTTCGATGCGAAGAATGACGGTGTCGGCCTTCCGAAGGAAAACCCGAATCTGAGCGAGGACATCCTGAAACAAGTGGATGAAGCGTTCAATAAGATCAAAGCTGGCGAGATTAAGGTAACTGCTGAGCAGGGAGATCTAATTAAGTAATTGAGTCTCGATTAAACTAAAGTATCTTGTGACATAGGGAAGTATACTTGTGCTTCCCCGTCTCATAAAAAAGACGGACGGGAATCCGTCTTTTTTTATGAGACTCTTATGGGCACGTTCCTTTGGTCTTATTGATGTTGAAAGCAGATAAACTGTCCCAAATCGGGACGGAAGAAGGAGAGGACCCATAACCATGGACTATGTTGTCGAGATGGTGGGCATCCGTAAGGAGTTTCCGGGGATTGTGGCGAATGACGACATTACGCTCAGACTGAAAAAAGGGGAAATCCATGCGCTACTTGGTGAAAACGGGGCAGGTAAGTCAACCTTAATGAGCATTTTGTTCGGCATGTATCAACCTGATCGCGGGACGATTAAAGTCAATGGTCGGGAAGTTCGGATTACCAATCCGAATGTGGCGAATAGACTAGGGATCGGAATGGTGCACCAGCATTTTAAATTGGTTGAACCGTTTACGGTCACCGAGAATATTATCCTTGGTAACGAAACACGTAAATGGTGGCGATTGTTTCTGGATGTCGAAACCGCCGCGAAGCGTGTGGAGGAACTATCTAAGAAGTACGGACTCAATGTGGATCCCAATGCCAAAATTGAAGATATTTCGGTTGGCATGCAGCAAAGGGTCGAGATTCTCAAAATGCTGTATCGCGATGCTGAGGTGCTTATTTTTGACGAGCCAACAGCTGTGCTGACACCGCAAGAAATTGAAGAACTTCAGAGCATTATGAGAAACCTAGTCAAAGAAGGAAAATCGATTATCCTTATCACACATAAATTGAAAGAGATCAAAGCGGTTGCGGATCGCTGCACTGTTATCCGTCGTGGTAAAACGATTGGCACTGTGGATGTGGCTGATACGAGTCGAGAGACAATGGCAGAAATGATGGTGGGCCGCAGCGTTTCCTTTAAGGTGGATAAACAGGAGAGCAGCCCAGGTGAGCCGGTTCTCGAAATCGAGTCGCTTACGGTGAAGAATAATAAAAAGATCGATGCACTCAAAGCCTTCACGCTTCAACTGCATGCTGGTGAGATCTTGGGTGTTGCTGGAGTAGACGGAAACGGCCAGACTGAATTAATCGAAGCGATTACTGGTCTTCGACAGGCGGAGAGCGGGACCATACGTTTGAACGGCAAATCGATTACTGGCTTATCTATACGTCAAAGGAATGAGCTTGGAATCGGTCATATTCCTGAAGATCGTCAAAAGAGAGGGCTTGTATTGGATTATACAATTGAAGAGAATTTGATTCTCGAAGTATATAACAAGCCTCCGTACTCGAAGAATGGTCTGCTTCAACCGGTAACGATTCGCAAGCATGCTGAACATATTATTCAGAGCTTCGATGTGCGCTCAGGAACCGGTGGGAAATCGATTGTACGTTCGATGTCTGGAGGTAATCAGCAGAAGGCTATCATCGGGCGTGAAGTAGAACGCGACCCGGATCTGCTCATAGCCGTTCAGCCGACCAGGGGTCTTGATATTGGCTCGATTGAATATATTCACAAGCGTCTCGTCGAACAGCGGGACAAGGGGAAAGCCGTATTGCTGGTATCCCTTGAGCTTGATGAAGTGCTGAACTTGTCAGACCGGATCGCTGTTATCAATAACGGGGAACTGGTGGGTATCGTGAAATCCTCCGAAACGAATGAAAATGAACTCGGTCTGATGATGGCCGGGTATCAGAAGGAGGAGGGTACCGCATGAAAAACAGCGTGAAATCGTTGATTGCCGTCCTGCTCGGACTTGTTGCGGGAGCGTTGCTTATGGTACTGACCGGACATAATCCTGTAGAAGGGTTCAAGTACCTATTCCAAGGAGGACTGAAGAACCCGGAACGGATCGGAAATACGCTGGCGACATCAACGCCGCTTATTCTGACGGGGTTGTCGGTTGCTTTTGCATTCCGTACGGGGTTGTTTAATATCGGTGTAGCGGGGCAGATGCTGTTCGGCGGCTTTTGTGCAACAGCGATCGGACTTACGGTGGATCTTCCGAAGGGATTGCTTTTGCCGCTTATGATCCTAGTCGGATTTATCGGTGGGGCTTTATGGGCGGTTATACCAGGGTTATTGAAAGCGCGATATAACGTGCATGAGGTCGTGTCAACGATCATGATGAACTGGATCGCCTACTGGACGATTTATTATATAGTCCCAGCTTACTTCAAGGGAGAAAGCCTGGAAACAGAATCCCGGCAGCTCCCACCGGAAGCCATGCTTCACCAGCAATGGCTTAGCGATTTATTTCAAGGATCCTATGTTAACCTGGGATTCTTCATCGCAGTTGTGGCTGTGATTGTGGTAGCTTTTCTGATTAACAAAACAACGCTGGGTTATGAGCTGAAGGCGGTAGGATTCAACCGTCATGCTGCGGAATATGCGGGTATCGGGGTAAAACGAAGTATTGTGCTGTCAATGTTCATATCCGGCGGGATCGCTGGACTGGCCGGTGTGGCGCAGTATGCCGGGAATGCGTCCAGTTTGCAGATCGGTATCCTGCCAAGCCAAGGATTTGATGGCATTGCGGTTGCGCTGTTAGGCGCAAATACACCTGTAGGCGTATTTCTGTCCGCTTTATTCTTCGGGATTCTATACTCGGGCAGAGGGTTTATGAATGCCATGACGGAAGTTCCACCAGAGATTGCTGATTCAATCATCGCAATTATTATATATTTTGCGGCAACAAGCATATTGATCGAGCGTGTTATTCGAAAATTGAAGCTGCGTCGTGCGGCTAATAAAAAGCAGGGGGAGTAAGGACATGTGGACAACGATTGAACAGATTTTTCCGTATGCCATCGCTTACACCATCCCGCTTTTGATTACCGCCTTAGGCGCTCTGTTCAGTGAACGAAGCGGGGTCGTGAACATCGGCTTGGATGGACTTATGATTATTGGTTCTTTTATTGGAGCCTTTACCGTCTTTAAAATGCAACAACAATGGCCAAACGAACAATGGGTACTATGGGTTGGACTTATTGCAGCAGCAGTGGCGAGTGCGCTGTTCTCTCTGCTTCATGCTTTTGCGAGTATCAATCTGAGTGCCAATCAGATTATAAGCGGGATGGCGATCAATATGATTGCCGGCGCACTGACCATTTTCTTGGCTCGTAATATTACAGGCAGTGGTCAGATCGACATCACTAGAGGTTTTAACCGTGGTAATATACCATGGCTGTCTGATATACCTGTGATCGGGAAATTGTTCTTCTCAAGCACGTATATTACGACATGGTTAGTGCTTCTGTTACTTGTACTTAGCACGTTGTTGCTATATAAATCACCGTTCGGTTTACGCCTACGGTCTTGCGGCGAGCATCCGCATGCTGCAGAGGCAGCTGGTATTCGGGTTCAGTCCATGCGCTATATCGGTGTTATGATTTCGGGTGCTTTCTCTGGCCTCGGCGGCGCGATTATCCTGCTTACGTACGGCGGAGCCTTTACCGGAAACGTTGCAGGCCTCGGCTTCCTTGCCCTGGCTTCCCTGATTTTTGGACAGTGGCGACCATTTGGTATTTTAGCTGCTACCCTATTTTTCGGCTTTGCTACAACGGTGGCTAACGTATCGCAGGTCATTCCGTCACTTGCCATTTTTCCACCCGTTATCCTAAAGATTTTCCCTTATGTAGCTACTTTGATTGCGTTGGTGATCTTCTCTAAATCATCTAACGCGCCAAAAGCTGCAGGAGAACCATTTGATTCTGGGAAACGATGACGATTCGATTAAAACAAAAAACCTCTGAATTGACTATCCAGTTTTAAACTGGTGTCGTTCAGAGGTTTTTCTCTTGCTTAGAAAGGGTTCAATACATGGAAGAAGACATTCGGCGTAGCCATCCGGTAATAATAGCTGCACCAGCCAACTCCCTTGTTGTTGGAACGGTTGGTCGTACTATATACCAGTCGTTCTTGTTCCAGCTCTTCAATCTTTGGAATTCGTTCCTCGACATAGTCGATAATTCTTAAGGATGCTGTATCCAGACGCGTGATGATACCGCCGTAACGAATATCAATGACCTCCCATCCGAAAGGCTTGAACATCCGGAGCCACTGCGTCCGGTGTGCCGCTCGGAGCTCCTGGACACTCTTCGAAATCTCAGGTAGTACGTTCTTAGCGATTGTTCGGAGTGTATCAATATCTTTCTCATCATAAGCTCGTTTGAGCGCAATGCCGATCTCGCTTTTACGCTTCAACACAGCACTTAACTTTTCAGGCATCTCAAATAAATAATCGAGTTCCGCATTCGGATCACGTCTCGCATGTATACTTTGCTCCAAATTGGCGTAATGGTTCGCCACTTCAAGACCTTCGATTTGTTTGTCAAACAATCCAAGAAGCACATCCTGATAAAGTAAGAACTTTGAAGGGTTACTTTGCTTGGCATTGTTCGGTTCTTGACCAGGAATCTCATCGAGATCTTTTAATTGCAGGAAGGTTTCCATATCAATACCTGTACAGAACTTAACCCGTTCTGCAAGCTGGGCTTGCGTTGGTGGCTGTTCCGAATACGCGTGCTCAGCATAGAGTTGTAAACCAAGCAGGGCGGCAAAAGGATTCCCTTCATTCCCATCGTCTCCCCACATGGTGGCATAGACCTCGCGAATACCTTCTTTTTTGCACACTTGCAGCGCAACATCAGTTGCGTTCAAAGACAATCCATAATTCACACCAAACGTATTAAAGATCCATACTGCGCCCGCAAATACCAAGTTACAGCCGAGTGGTCTGTGATTGGCAATCAATTTCTCATAGTCCTCAGCCTCGATGTGGTTGTAATCCCAATACACCATGTCTACATCTTTAGGAATGCGGCGAGCCATTTCTTCGGGAATGGAAGTTTCTTTGTTGTAATAATCCTCACCGTTGCCTGAAGCAAGCTTCAGGAACATGTCACTCCACATCATCGGTTTTAAACCGCGGCTGCGGACGACTTCAAGCACTTTATCCAAATGCGAGATCATGATATTAAAACGCGTATCGTATCCGTTTTTGTCTAGATATTTACCCCGTCCAAGTTCTTCGGCTTCATCCATGCCGATATGGATTTTTTTACTACGAAATGGCGCGCTTGCTGCATCAATCATTCTCTCGATCAGAGAATTTGTCTGCTCACTTCCGACGAGTAGAGCCCCTTTGGTATCCTTGTAATGTCTGACCGGTTCCCATTTCAGGAACTCTTCCAGATGGGCAAGGGTTTGGATGCTTGGGAAGGCCTCAATTCCGAATTGATCTGCATAATCGTCAATTTCTTTCAGTTCTTCGTGTGTGTAACGTCCTCGCATGTATCCGAAGTAAGGCTCTCCTTCGATTTCGTATGTATCCTCCATATATAGCATGACGGTATTCATGCCCATTAAAGCCATTTTGTTCAGCATTAATTTAAAGCTGTCTACCGTAAGTACAGCATTGCGAGATAAGTCGAACATCGGTCCAATGTCATCAAACTGCTGTTTCTCTTGAATATGAAATTGGTCGCTCGTGCGGCTATGTTGAATAAGTAGTCCAAGTCCCCGGAAGAACTGATGCTTTTTCCCGTAACGAATATAGGCGCGGCTGTCCTCCAGACCGACCTCCAGATCTCCTTCTGATGCTTCGACTTGAACTGGAATTCCGGCCTCGCTCAAATCTACTTGGACCTCATCTAACAAAGACTGAATACCGGGCATCAGATCCGAAACTCGACCCTCGAAATGCAGTTTCATTTGAATATCCCCTTTGCATGTATGATGTTGTGAAACCATAAACATTATATCATTATAATGTTTAATGTTATTGGAATCTCTTGGGGAAATCAATCATTAGTTTAGTCACCGTGATACTTCTTAGTCCATTAACCCAAGAATGAAGAGCCAACCTGAGTTTGTGAAAAACCATTATTGGTTAAATAAAGAGGGCTGAGTCATTTATATAAACTCGTCGGGTTTCAGTAATCTTACGTACTACACAATATCAGACTTACAGAGGAGGAACGTACGATGAGCGATCAATACAAATTTCAGGACCCTGCAGAACAATATCAGAAAGCTACGCCGGAGTTTAAGCAGCAGCAAACGCCTCCAGGTCTCGAGACCGAGATGAAGCCGCGGCCTGATGACGGGTCAGCAACTTACAAAGGCACCGGGCGTTTAGCTGGCCGAAAGGCGATTGTAACCGGGGCGGACAGCGGCATCGGAAGAGCCGTGGCAATTGCTTTTGCTCGGGAAGGTGCAGATGTGGTCCTGTCCTATATGCCGGAAGAGGAGCAAGATGCTAAAGAGGTGGTCAAACTCGTAGAAGAAGCCGGCCGCAAAGCCGTTGCGGTACCAGGTGATCTGAAGGAAGAGAAATACTGTGAGCAGGTCGTCTCGGCTGCTGTGGAGCAGCTTGGCGGCGTGGACATTTTGGCGAACATCGCCGGTATGCAGCAGTATGTGAAGGACATTGCGGACCTTACGACAGAACAATTTGATGCGACATTTAAAACGAATGTATATGCGATGTTCTGGCTCTGCAAAGCAGCCATCAAGCATATGCCTAAAGGTAGCGCCATTATTAATACATCTTCTATTGAGGCATACAGCCCTGAACCAATCCTGCTGGATTACGCAACGACCAAGGCTGCCATCAATACATTCACTAAGGCTCTTGCCCAACAGGTAGCAAGCAAAGGGATACGGGTCAATGCCGTAGCGCCCGGCCCGGTTTGGACAGCTTTACAAATCACCGGCGGTCAGCCGGAAGAGGTGCTGCCAGAATTCGGCGCGGAAACACCGCTCGGCCGTCCAGGACAGCCAGCAGAAATGGCCTCAGCTTATGTGTATCTAGCCAGCCAGGAGTCCAGCTATGTGATTGGCGATACATTGAACGCGAACGGCGGTATGCCGACGCCATAATGGAATCTACAGCGAAAGCGAAAAAAGACCTCCATAGCGAGGTCTTTTTTTTTATGTAAATAACAGAGAAAATTTAGATGCAGATTTTGTGTAACTTTGTTTCATAATTCGAGTTATTTCTTATAAGTAGGAATTTTTGTTGAAAAAGAACATGCCTAAACGCACGGAGGTTGGATATGAAAAGAATATTTATAGTGTTTTTTATTGTATTCATAATGGTCTTGACATCTGCTTGTTCTCAAAGCGAGGAGCATGAAACAATTACAGATCAGCCCAATTCAGATGCTCCTTCTAATTTAACGAATACAGAGGTCAAGATCGATAAAGTCTATACCGATGCCAAGAAAAAAGACGGGTGGTGGGTTGTCCCCCAAGATGCTGAAACATTAACAATCCATGTTGAAGCTCAGCATGCTGACATAGTCCTATTCTGGTCTTCTCCTACAGGTACGGAGACTGGTAAGGAAAGAGAGCTGATCGGTTATGATATCGATGGAGATGATGGTTGGTCCCTTAAATGGGACATCAAGGGTCAATCTTTCCACAACCATATAGGAGTTCAAGTGTTAGGAATAGATGGGAGATCGATGGCCAGTGAGACGTTTAATCTGCATACATTAAGTGAATACGATAACTGATGTGATAAGACGGTCATAGCGATAAAGCGAGTCTTGGGCCTGATCCAGCGGCTCGTTTTTGCTATATGAAAGGACTTCGTAATTTCTGCGTGAATGGACATTAGGAGTTTGGCGTGACATCATGGACATGTGGTTTAGTTACTAACGGGAGGCCGTTTAAGACTTAATCCCAGCAACTATTACCCAGCACTCAATTCAGCATAAAGGAAGTTAGAACATGGACTTTGAAGGTTTACAAAAGGCCGTTTCCTCCGTC
Source organism: Paenibacillus sp. GCM10028914 (assembly GCF_042666275.1). NCBI lineage: Bacteria > Bacillati > Bacillota > Bacilli > Caryophanales > Paenibacillaceae > Paenibacillus > Paenibacillus sp. GCM10028914. Next base: position 76,086 of record NZ_JBHTFO010000009.1, on the reverse strand, counting down.
GATCTAAGAAGTTGTATCATTAACCAATACGGAACAACTGTTTTTGAATATTACCGGGATCAGCGAGCTAAGGACGAGCCTGCCAAAATTAATTCCTGTACTAAAAGCATTGTTTCTGCACTATTTTGCATCGGTATGGATCGCGGACTTGTTCCGGAAGTGACAACGCCGGCAGCCGACTTTTTTCCTCAGCTTGCGGAGTCCAGCGATAGCCGTAAGCGGGAAATCACATTGGAGCATTTACTGACCATGACGGCTGGCTTCAATTGGACGGAATTTGGTGGGCAAAAGTCCTTTCCCCGGATGACGAGATCGCCGCATTGGGTTGACTTTGTTTTGGAGCAGTCGTTATCCGAAGCACCCGGTACACGCTTCGAGTACAATTCCGGTGTATCACAGATGTTATCAGCGATCTTATGCGAGGTTACCGGTATGACAACTGCCCGGTTCGCTGAGCTGAATTTATTCGGTCCTTTGGGTATCGAAAGTTATGAATGGGAGATCGATCCTCAGGGCGTACATACTGGCGGTTATGGCTTGTGGTTGAAGGCGAGCGACCTAATGAAATTCGGACAGCTTTACCTGCAAAAAGGGCGATGGGGGCAAGAGCAACTCATTTCAGCAGAACGGGTGTGGCAATCTACCCAGCACGGCATCACCGTTGATCCTCCTTGGACCGGCGGGTATGGATGGCATTGGTGGGTCGATACATTCTATTCTACGGATAATGGACAAGATCCTAGCGTATCTTATGAGTACTTTTACGCCCGAGGCTTTGGTGGTCAGTTCGTCTATGTCGTTCCACAACTGGAGACGGTCATCGTGCTGACCGAGGATAAACGTAAAAAAGACCGGCATAAGGTTGATGTATTCCGGGAATGGATTGTCCCGCTGTTATTACCAGAAGCAGCGGAACGCTAAGGGGTTAGAGATCACGCCGATAGAATATGTTGCGGACAGACGATCCGCTATAAAGAGGGTGAAAATACTCCATTTACTATGCTGATATTTAGGTGTAGCGTATATTCTAGGCTATCTTGCAGCTAGGTTAAGTGCACACCATTTGCAATCACTGGGTCTACATAGGGAAATCGGCACATCATGCACGTGATTGTGAGAGAGAATCGACTTGATAACGAAATGTTTTCGTTGTGCGATTCTCTTTTTTTTATGGATTCAAAAGCTAACTGTTCAACGAAAGGAAGTAGATGGGAGGGGCTGTTTCATTATGCTAACCATTGTTAAACCACTCGTAAATGGGCTGGATTCCCCGCTTGGATTGGATGTGCCTTTGCCACGTTTCTCATGGCAATTAGAAAGTGCAAAAGGTGGTAAGGAGTCGGCTGCTTACCGGGTGAAACTATCCACTTCCGAGCAGGGACTCTATCAGGAAGGTAAAGGTCTGTTATGGGATAGTGGAAGGATAATGGGTCCTGAGCTGCACCTTCTATACGGTGGTCCGTCTCTTAAGAGCAATACGCGCTATTGGTGGCAAGTAGGCGTGTGGGATCGAGACGGTAACGGTTATGAAATGAATCCGGCATGGTGGGAGACAGGATTATTTCCCGGTGACTGGCAGGCGCAGTGGATTTGGCGATCGAGCGATATTCAGATCAACGATTATACCTATTTTCGTAAAACATTCGTGCTTTCGGCGCCAGTGGTTCGGGTCAAAGTATATGTGTCCGCCCATCACGTATTTCAGTTGTATGTCAATGGAGAGCGTATTGGCGGGTATGGATCGCCGGCACCTACGGGGTTACCGCAAACCAAGTATTATTTGGCTTACGAGGTCACTTCCTTGTTGTTGCAAGGCGCTAATTGTATCGGCGCAGTTGCTCATTATTTGGGAGGCAGTGGTCAGAATTATGTGAATGGCTTGCCAGGATTTCTGCTGCAGATGCACGTGGAGTATGCTGATGGGACGCAAGAGCTTGTTAACTCGGATCTGACATGGCAATCGCTGCGACTTATTCCGCACCGGATTGGCACCCCCTATCAGCAGAGCCGCCGTCTATCGGGTATAGAGGATTACGATGCGTCGTTATTCGATCCAAGCTGGCTCACATCTGAGTTAGAGTTAGGTGAGGAGCAATGTGCTCCTGTGGTGCTTGCTCATTCAGCTGTTCAGCAGTGGCAACTGAAGTGGCAGCAGATACCAGAGGCAAGGGAGTTTGAGTGCATTCTTCCGGTTGCTACAACAGAGCCGTTCTTGAACGGTGATGAGGAATGGGTGCAGGTATTTGATACGGGGAAAATTATTTCGGGTTGGCCGAAGATCACCTTGCCCGGTATAGCTGGTGTTTCGATACAGCTGCGTTACGCCGAGTCGCTTGATGATCAGGGGAGGGTTGCCCACAACGTATGTAATGAGGATTCATCCAATTATTATGACATATACACGATGCATGGACAGAGCGGCATTGAAACATGGCAGCCTGATTTTAGCTTCAAAGCCTTTCGGTATGTTGAAGTTAACGGATATCCGCAGCCGTTGGTCGAAGGCCAGCTACAGGTAATCGCGGTCAGCACAGACATGGCGAAGACGGGGCATTTTCACTGTTCATCACCGCATATCAACAAGCTGTATGAGGTCAGTCTGCGAACACAGCGCAACAATGTATTGGGCCAGGTGGTTGACTGTCCGCACCGTGAGCAGGCGCAGTATTTAGCCGATACGGATTTGCAGGCGGAGACGCTGCTGTACAATTTTGACGCCTATGGCGTATTGAATAAGACGCTGCAGGATTTCACGGATGGTCAATTGGAGGATGGCACCTTCCCGTTTGTCTATCCGTCGAACTATGAGCATCCCGATTTTTTTATTCAAATTCCCGAATGGGATATGCATTACGCAACTTTGCTCTGGAAGCTCTACTTGTTTAGTGGAGATGAACAGTTACTCCATCGGTATTATGAGCCGATGCGAGTCATGATCGATGCCTATATGTCAGATCTGTCGCCAGAAACGGGCTTAATACCACTTGGCTCTGCCTGGCACATTAGTGATTGGCCTTATCCAACCGTAGAGCATGAGGGCGATCATCTTACCGTACAGCAGATTAAAGCATGGCAGGCACTGCGCATTACAGCAGATGCAGCCGCGCTGCTTGGCAAAAGGGAGGATCAAGAAGCATATACCAGGCAAGCCGCCCGACTGAAGGAAAGTATCCTGAGCCATTTATACGATCCAGCAAGTAAGCTGCTGCATGACAGTTCGGGCTCCAATGCATTCCACCAAGGTGTTAATGCACTCGCATTGTACGCCGGATTATTGCCGGATGAACACCGGGAAGCTGCTGTGAATGCTGTCTCAGAGAAGCCGTGGGAGAGCAAAACCGTGCTGTCATTACCGCTGCTACGACTTTTGTTCGAAGAGGGGCGGCAGGAGCTGGCCTACCATCTGCTTAGTAAAACAGACTACCCCGGTTGGGGGTATATGATCACGCAAGGAGCAGAAACCATGTGGGAAGGATGGGATGACATCGAATCCCACTGCCATGCGTGGAACGGCTATCCGGCCCGTTTGCTTCAGGAATATATTTGCGGTATTCAGTGTAGTGCGCCAGGGTTCGCTTCCGTGCTAATACGACCTTACTTTGCCCTAGATCTGGATTTTGCAGAAGCCGTCGTATCCACGGTAAGAGGACATATCGCTGTACGCTGGGAGCGCGTGTCGAAATCGGTTATCCAGCTTCGAGTGACCATCCCTTGTATGATGAGCGCGGGATTAATGCTAGATGCTTCAACCTCACACCCTATTAGAGTCTTAACCGCTGGCGGAAGGGCCATATGGGGATCGGATTTGGGTCATTCGACAGTAGATGGCATTGTTCGTTGCGATCTAAAGGATGCATCACTTAATCTCGAACTATTGTCCGGGGAATATGAATTTAGGATTCATTATTCCGAATAGATTAAGATTCCATAGAGTCTCCACCTAGGGGTTGCTCCAGAGCAGCCTAAGTGAGGTGGGGACTTTTTTTGCGCGTACCTAGAAGAATATTATTGAAATGAAAATATTGACAATTCAATTACAAATATAGGCTTATCCGTTTACAAATGGCTCCTATAATAACATCATATCAGGATAAATTTTACAATCAGCGCAGGAGAGTTTGGGGGGATGAGCCAGGGTCGCTCAGATCGATTCGCGATAGCTCAAGCATCAGGTTGTACTAATAAATAAGAAGAGAAATTGATTTGAATGCTAAAAAAGAAGGGTGACATGAGCCAATGTTGATGAAGAAGGCGTTAGTAGTTTCGATGGTTACTGCTGTAGTTAGTACTTCTGTTGTGAGCGCAGTATCGGCTGCACCTGCAGCGAAAGCTGCGGCGACAGGGAAAGTTCAGCAGTCCTCATTTAAGATCAACGGCAATACGGTTTCGGTCCGTTCTATCATTAAAAATGGTGAAACGCTCGTATCCGTACGTGATCTGATCACAGCGTTCAGTGCGCAAGCTGATGTACGTAGCGGAACGACAACGATCAAGCTGAATGACCATACGGTGGTCCTCAGATCAAACTCGAAGCAGATCATCATTGATGGTACGGCTTCCAACATGTCACAACCCATGACTAACATCGAAGGCTCAAGCTATGTTGCTGTTCGTCCGCTTATTTCCGGGCTTGGCGGTACGCTGGTTCGGAATGCGGGAGTTATCGAGATCAGCACTATAGAGCTGCTCGAAGGTGCGGAGAATCCTCGCTTCGCAGGAGCGGGCAAGCTGATTGTCTCCAAATCGGGTGAGAACGGAAGAACGGATTATCTGATCGATACAGCTAGCGGCCAATACGATCTGCTGTTGACGACGACCGGCGGCTCTGATCTGGTGGTTGCACCTAGTGGAGATAAAGCGGCGTACTCTTCTGCTGAAGGTGCAGTTTATGTCGTGGATCTGAAGAGCAAAGCCTCTAAGCTGATCACGAACGACAACAGCATTAAGTCGGAGTTCGTATGGTCTACAGACGGAAGCGAGATTTATTTCCTGCAAGGGGATAAGGGATCGGTTATTGCCAAGCTCAGCTTGAGCGATGGGGTGATGACGAAGATCGTTGAGGATAAGGTGGATTACAAGGAGAACCTGAGTGTCTCTCCGGATGGCAAGAAATTTATATACACGGTAACGACACTCGGTACGGTAACGTCTGATGCGACTAATGTTGATGAGGACAATGTATCGATCGACTTCTCTTCGAATCAGACGCAAATTAATGCGTTTAACATTGAAAATTCAACACCAAAAGCGTCGGCGCTTACCTCCACAACGGATGACAAAGTGTTTGTGGTTTCGAACGATGGCTTGAAAGCCTACTATGTAAGCGTGCCTTCTGCGGAAGATAAAGCAACACTCATGTCTGTAGACAGCTCTTCTCAGATGGTCAAAATATTTACAGATCATGATGTGGAGCAAGTCGTTCTCCATCAGAACACGCTGTATGTTCTGGCAGCGCTGGATGATACGAGCAGTGTGATTTATGCCATCGATACGTTGACTGGCAAGCAAACGAAGCTGTACACCGTATCCTCTGATGTATCTTCTATCGTTGTGAATGGATCACAAATCGCGATTGTTAAGAATGATCAGGTTTTTGTGAGCGCAGGTGATTCCTGGAAGTCGGTTACAAAGTAATGGCTTTACTTCTAAAGCGGTAATTTACAGATTCATGATTTTCCAAAATGGAGAGGGGTTTATATACGATGAAAAAATGGATGAAATCCTTAACGGCAATTATGGTGGCCGTATCTTTGGTCGGCGGCGCTTCTTCTGCCGCAGCAGCCAAAAGTAATCTGAAAGGCAACATTGTTATCAACGGTTCCTCCGCACTTCTTCCACTTACACTTCAAGCAGCAAGTGAATTCAAGAAAGACAATCCCAAAGTCAGAGTCTCTGCTTCTGCAGCAGGTTCGATCACGGGACCACAATCGGTCCGTAAAGGAATCGCCGATATCGGTGCAGTAGATTGGGACGCTTCCAAGGATGTACCTGGATTCAAGAAGTTTGATGGTCTGGTAGCGAATCCAGTAGCGGTAACTGTATTTGCCGCTGTAGTGAATCCGAACGTAGGTGTGCAAAGCTTGACGACCAAGCAATTGCAGGACATTTTCTCAGGTAAAGTAACCAACTGGAAAGATGTTGGTGGGGCCAATGCGAATATCGTCGTCGTTAATCGTAAATTCGGTTCCGGAACGCGCGTTAATTTTCAGCAAAAAGCACTGGGTGGCACAGACTTTATGAACAAAGGGGATAACTACAAGGAAGTTGGCTCCAGCGGTGACATGAAGACCACGATCGAAACGACGCCGAATGCAATCGGTTATATCGACCTTCCATATGTGACGAGTAAGATGAAGGCTATTTCAATTAACGGCGTGGCTCCAACAGAGAAAAATGTGCTGAACGGAAGTTACAAGGTATGGGGAATCGGCTACTACATGACGAAAGGTCAACCAACCGGTGCAACCAAAGCGTTCATTGAATACATCCAAAGCAGTAAATTCCAGAACGGTTCACTCAAAAAACTGAAATTCATTCCACTGTCCGCTGTAAAATAAGCTTGATCTTTAACATTCGTATTTCATAAGGAAGAGAAGCTAGCTACAGCGCACGGACGCCAAGCTGGCTTCTCTTTATGAGAGGGTGAACCCATCATGATAAATATGAATTCCGAGGCGAAAAGCGCGACCGCAGCTGAGCTTGGCCACAGAATTGGCACAGCCTCCGGTTCAAAGTTTGATCGTAAAGCACGTCTTAGATGGTCTAACAGCCTGTTTCGCGTACTTTGTATTTCCAGTGCGTTGTTTGTCTGCCTTGTTCTGCTTTGCATTCTGGTTCTGATGCTTCGTACGGGGGTCTTAACCTTCTCCCATGTCTCATTTAAGGAATTCTTTTTCTCCACCAATTGGGATCCTGAAAATGAGCACTACGGTGCACTTACATTCATTCTTGGCACGTTCGCATTAACCAGTCTGACGATGCTGATCTCCATTCCAATCTCTGTGATCATTGCAGTGTTTCTGGCCGAGATGACACCGAAATGGTTACGTAACCTGCTCAGGCCGGTCATGGATCTACTGGTGGGTATTCCCTCGGTGGTTTACGGATTTTTGGGATTGACTATCCTCATTCCGTGGCTTCGAGACATCAGCGGGCATGATCTAGCTGACGGACTGTTAGCCGCGTCGATTGTCCTTACGATTATGGTCTTGCCAACGATCAGCCGAATTAGTGATGATGCCATCGCTGCCGTTCCTAATAAATACCGTGATGCGGCTTATGCACTTGGTGCGAATCGCTTTCAGACGGTTATCCGTGTGGTGCTGCCTGCAGCTAAAGGTGGAATCATGTATGCAGTCATACTGGGTATGGCCCGGGCCATAGGTGAGACCATGGCTGTTGTGATGGTCATCGGGAATACGGCCCAATTGCCGAACAGTCTATTCACCCCGACGGCTGTACTGACGAGTAACATCGTAATGCAGATTTCGAGCGTTGAATTCGATTCTACCTGGAATTACGGATTGTATATGATGGGCTTTATCCTGCTGGCGATCTCGCTTCTCATGATCGTCGGAGTCAGAATGCTTCAGAAGAAAGGGGGACGTTATTTATGAGGTTGAAAGAGCCAGTAGATTCCATCCCCTCCTATTATTTTGGGAAACGCAGAGGTACATCTGTTGTTCTGGACCGGTTGTTTACCGGGCTTGTATGGGGTGTTGGTATTATCGTCATTTTATTTATCCTCGGGCTGTTATTTCTCTTGCTTGAAAAGGGACTTCCGAAGCTGAGCTGGGACTTTCTTTACGGATTGCCAAGCGAGATTGAGGAGGGGGGCGGCATTGGACCTGCTTTGTTCAATTCCTTCTACGTGCTGATCATCTCTCTCATTGTCTCCATTCCGATTGGGATGGCCGCCGGTATTTATTTGGCTGAGTTCGCTCCGAATAATAAATTAATCGAGGTCGTTCGGATCTGCGTAGAGGGCTTGTCCTCAGTTCCGTCTATCATCTTCGGTTTGTTCGGGATTGCGCTGTTTGTTGAGTTCTTCGAAATTGGACTAACAATTCTTGGCGCGGCCATCAGCTTGGCCTTTCTGAACCTGCCCGTGTTAACACGCGTGACGGAGGAATCGATTCGTGCTGTTCCTGAAGAGCTCCGCAATGCTTCCTTTGCCCTCGGTGCAACGCACCTACAGACGATTCGCCGTGTACTGTTGCCTGTTGCGATGAGTGGGATTATGACCGGTATCTGTCTAACAGCAGGCAGAGCATTCGGTGAGAGTGCAGTCATTATTCTGACTGCTGGTGTATCCACTTCGGGCGAAATGTGGGACTTCAATCTCTTCTCGCCGGGCGGAACGCTCGCGGTTCACCTATGGTACGTCCAGTCGGAAGCGATTGTGCCGGATGCCCAGGACATTGCCCAGAAGACAACCGCGGTACTCATCTTTGTAGCATTGCTCATTAACATCGTGTTCCGTGTCCCGCTTTGGCTGAATTCACGGAAGAATAAAGCGTAATCGTAGATTTCTACCTTGGAGGGAAAAGCCATGCAAGCATTAATTGAAATGAATAAGCTTAACTTATTTTACGGTGAGTTTCATGCGCTTAAGAACGTTTCATTTCATATTCCGCAGCGTGCGATTACTGCATTTATCGGTCCGTCGGGATGTGGGAAATCCACGCTCCTGCGGACGCTTAATCGGATGAACGACCGGATACCTGGAACGCGGATTGAAGGTAAAGTGGCTATTGGCGGAACCGATATTTATGCCGATGAGGTTCATATTGAATCCCTCCGCAAAAAAATCGGAATGGTATTTCAACAGCCGAATCCCTTTCCGAAGTCGATATATGATAATGTGGCTTTTGGACCGAGACAGCATGGTATTCGCAGCAAGAAGATGCTCGATGAGATCGTGGAGACGAGCCTTCGTTCCGCGGTGCTTTGGGATGAGGTAAAGGATAATCTGAAACGTCCAGCGTTAAGTCTCTCTGGAGGACAGCAGCAGCGGCTGTGCATTGCACGGGCGCTAGCGGTCGAGCCGGACATCTTACTCATGGATGAAGCAACTTCAGCGCTTGATCCGGTCTCCACCTTCAAGATTGAGGAGCTGACGCATGAGCTGAAGGAACGCTATACGATTGTGATGGTCACGCACAATATGCAGCAGGCAGCTAGGGTATCGCAGCAGACGGTTTTTTTCCTAAATGGAGAAGTGGTGGAGTGTGCAGCTACTCAGGAGCTGTTCTCTACACCTCGCGATTCGCGAACGCAGGATTATATAAGCGGTCGATTTGGCTGATCCCCTATATAAAAGATGCCCCAGTCAACTTACTTGACCGGGGCATCATAATTGGTTTCATTTAGACAGAATGAACACTTGAAGCAGCTTCAAGCCGGACGATCTTTTTCATGAGCTTTTTCAGCATAACAGAGGCTTTGACCTTAAGTGGAAGGCTATCAGAGACTCGAAGTTCGTAGGCTTCCTGAAGGATCGCCGCCTTAAGATCCGCAGCGGATTCACATGGAGTGGCAAGCTCGTTATAGACACTTCCGTATTGGAGGCACTGGTGGGTATCACTGCCTGCAGTAACCGGCTTGCCAAGATCGGCTGCGAATTGCTTGACCTTCTCAAGGTTATTCTCACAACCGTACTGGTACATATCCTTGGCATTGAGGTCAAATGCATCAAGGCGTGTCAGCTGACTGCGTTCCAGATGATAGAGCGGGGTGCTTTCGCGGAAAGGATGTGCTCCAATCTTGAGCAGCGGCAGTTCCTCAGCCAAATCCATCAAGTCATCGAAGGCAATGAAGGCGCCTTTCTCTGTATAGTTATCCAATTGACGGCGAGCCTTCAGGATGTGCTCCTTCTGTCCAATCAGCAGGATATGACCTGTCTCTTGAATATCGACTTCCATGCCGGGAAAGATCTTCAATCCGTCAGCATCGTAGTATTCGCCGTTGTATGGAAACATCCGGTCAAGCTGCTCGTAGACCTCGTAGAAATTCCGCGTGTTGAAGTGCTCGGTCAATGCGAGTGCATTCAGACCGTTATCTTTCGCTTCCTGAATCATTTCTTCATAATAGGCCGGTGTGAAATCCGAAGCTTTAGACAATTTAGCGTGGGTATGCAGATCAATTTTCATAGGTGAACACTCCTCGTATTATAGTGAAATGGGGTATCTGGAACTGAGTGATGTAACAGGCTAGATACTTTGGCAGCTTACCCAATCCAGAATAGTAATGCGGTATAGCATGCTGTTCCGGACAGGAATACAATATCCCGAGTGGTGATGCGAAGATGGGACAGCTTCAGCTTCTTGGAAGTCGGGTTGCTCATGCCAAAGGAGAAGCCGCGAGTCTCCAATGCTTCCACTGTAGTACGGGAACGCTTCGCCGTTGCCAGCATGAGCGGGAAGAAGGAGAGCACCAGCAGCTTAATATAATAGATGGCCATACGAGAGTACAGGAAACCGGGACGCTCAGGTGCTTTACCTCTCAGCCTATGGGACAGCAGGACGTTGCGGAATTCTTCAAACAGCACGGGAAGAATCCGGTATCCGTACGATAAGCTGAAAGAGAAAGCGGCGGGCATACCGAGTGCAAGCAGACCATCGCTGATCTTCTCGGGGTCCATACCGGAGAAGACGGTAATGCTTGCCAAAGATACGACCGACAACTTCAGCGTCAGCTTCAGCAGTGGCAATGCTGAACTGATATCTCCGCCGAAGAAGAGGGAAATAATGAACAACCATCCGACCTGTCCAATGAGCCCGAGACATAACACGAAAATAATAAACGGGGTGACTCGTGACAGGATCGTCGTGATCACCATCATAAGGAATAAACCGGCTAGCACGGTAATACTCGAAATAAACCAGGGCACGATGGCGAAGAACAGATACCAGATAAGCATCGCTCGCGGGTCCAATCTGGAGAGAGAGGCATGACCGCTGCCATAAGCTGTATTCATCAGCTCAAGCTGGATCCGTTCGATTGTAATTTTGTTAACCCAGTTGCGGACAAGCTGCATCGTGAAGATTCTCCTTTCTTGTAAGCATTCCGTAAATCTGCTGGGCAAAGCTTGCTGGGGAACTGCTTGATGAGATGAGCCCCATTCTTGCAGATAACTCCATCATCTGTGTCGGTGCGAGTCCTGCTCTTTGGATCAGGTCCGTATTCGAGAAAATTTCATCCACTGTTCCATCTCCGGCTACAGAGCCCTCATTCATGACGATAACCCGGGTTGCCCATTGGTGGACAAGCTGCATGTCATGGGTGGCAATAATGACGGTGCGTACATGCTCCTCAAGTTCCTGAAGCGTACCAAGCAGTTCTTCACGGGTGGCCAGATCGAGATTGGCGGTTGGTTCATCGAGTAGAATCACTTTAGGCATAATGGCTGCTCCAATCGCTAGAGATACGCGGCGCTGTTGACCACCGCTAAGGAGCCGGGCATCACGATCCTTTAAGGGTTCGAGCCGGAAATTGTTAAGCATTTGATTGGTTTTGGCTTCAGCATCCGGATAACGGCGTCTTTTCAGGCAGTAGGCGACTTCTTTATAGACATTGTCTTCGATGAACATATCCTCGGGATTCTGAAAGACAAATGCAACGTTTGAAGAGAGTTGTTCGATCGACAAATCCTTTGTCAACTTCCCCATAATCGTGACTGAACCATCTGAAGGTTTGGCGATGCCGGCAATCAGCTTGAGTAGAGAGGATTTCCCCGCACCGTTATTGCCTACAAGCGCAATGCGCTCTCCTTCATATAAGTTCAGATTAATGCCCCGAAGCACTTCATGCTGCGCTTTGCGAATCGTTCGATAGCTTAATCGGGTCTGGCTAAACTGGATTACTGGTGTAGCTTTATGGCTTACACCTGGTGCAGCATCCAAACTCGCTCTGTCCCACACAGGATGGATTGTCTCCAACTTCGTAGGACGTAACTCTAATTCGTACGATCTAGCTTCTGGGTGGGTTATAGAATTGACTGCATATGTTTGTAAAAGTTCACTAAAGTACATTTTCGCAGCGTCAGCAGTAATGGGATAAGGTAACATCGTCTTCACTTCCAGCTGAGTAGCAGGAGTGCGTTCAGGATGCTTCGCCAGCGCTGCGGACAAATGCACGGCTGCTTTGGTTACCTCAGGCGGCTGAATACCAAGGCGCTCCAGATCATCGATACTGTTTAGAGCTTCCACAACGGGACGCTTCCACAGCACCTTTCCCTTCTCCATCAAGCAGACTTCTTTGCAATAATCAGCGATAAATTCGGTGTGGTGCTCTATGACAATAATTGTCTTGCCATACACTTGATTCAGCTGGCGCAGCACTTCGTACACTTGGCGCGCATGCTGAGGATCGAGCTGGGAGACGGGCTCATCTACGACCAGAATATCCGGCTCAAGCGAAAGCGCTCCTGCCAAGGCGAGAAGATGCTTCTGTCCGCCACTCAATTCCCATATATAGCGGTCCTTTAGATGGGAAAGTCCACACATTTCGAGTGACCGTAAACCCATGTTCCGATAATCGGCCAGTCCGTAATTGAGCGGGGCAAACAAGGCTTCATCCAGCACAGTCGGACGTACGAGCTGATTTTCGAAATCCTGATATACATAACCGACCTTTCGGGATAGCTCCGAGACGCTATGGTCTTCAGTGGACAGTCCGCAAATCTCGACCTTGCCTGCATAATCCCCTGAATAATAATGAGGAATCAAACCGTTAAACAATTTGCATAAGGTGGACTTGCCGCATCCATTCCCACCAATAATGGCGGTGAAGCTGCCGCGCTGAATGGTCAGGGAAGATCCATTCAGCACAGATTGCTCCGAACCTGGATAAACGAAGGATACATCGGAAATTTTTACAACAAAGCCGTCATCTGTAGGTTGAGGTTGTTTATGCATGAGGCAGACTTCCTGACGTATTCTCTTTATTTATGCTGCGGTTTCTTTTCGAACGCATGAGCAGCAAGACGGCAATGGCTACAACAGCTGCAACAGCAATGCTGATCCAGATCGCACTCACTCCGTAACGGTCTGCAAATCCGCTATCCCATTCACCGATATTCCAATCCGTCTCGGATAAGGATTCTGCTCCGAATGCGACGATTGCTAGAACGATTCCTATAATGATCAGCTTAGGGGAGATAATACCGGCCGCTTCGTATTTGGTAAGTTTTTGACGTGGTTTGATCCCGAGCAGAGGCTCGATTTTTCCATACAATCTTGGAACCAGATATAATGTAGGCAACAGGGCAAACAGAATTCCGGAGAATAAGACATCATTCAGGAATCCAACACCTTCTACAAGCACAACGCTTTGTGCCAGACCAGGTACAGCTTCAAATTCCTCGACACCAATCCATACCTTACCGATATCAACCAGCGAGCTGCAGAGCTGATGAATAATAACACCTGTCATGGCAGCAATTCCGACCTGTGCGCGGTTCTTCGGATCTTTTACGATCCGGCCAGCGACATACATGGCGAAGGAGAAGGTCAGAAATTTCTCGAGTTCTCCCAATCCACCGAATTGACCGAGCATAAGCTCACCGAAGATGATCTCACCAAGAGCCGCTCCTACAGCCGCATAGAATGGATGGAACAACATGCAGAGGGTGAGTGGGATAAACGCGAAGTATTCAACAGATAACTCAATTGGTCCGAGCTTTAATGAAGGGATTAGTTCTGTAAACATGTTAGACAAGCCATACAGAGACATGGATAGAACGAAAATCATCATTTTTTGTGAAGAAGTGAGGGTATACACCCTTGAATTACGAACCATGAAGATTAGCCTCCTTGAAATGGATTAGTTGCTCTTAGTATAGGAGGGGATTGTTAAAACTAACGGATAATTATGTCAACGGAGTGTAATATTTTTTACATAAATTTAACCATGAAATAAAACTTACATAATAATCACGAATTAAGATAGACACAATCGATACTCGCAAAAAGGAGTGCAGCATACGTGATAAATTGGTTCCCCGTTAAATCTGAACTTTCACCAAGTCAGCTCAAAATCGCTGATTTTATCGAGCGTTGTCCTGAAGAGGTGCTGTTTATGACGGAACAGGAAATTGCAGATCGGCTAAGTGTAAGCATTGCAACGGTATCAAGATTCTGGCGGGCGATAGGTTATGATAATGCGAAGGCATTTAAGCTGTCGCTTCGAGAGTCAACAGACACAACGCCTGCAGTAAAATTAGAGAAGACGATGTCCCAGATGGATGCTCACAGCTTGCCATATAAAATGCTGGAGCAGGCGAAGCAGCATTTACAAGCTACGATGGAGAAGACGGAGCCGGGTGAGCTAGAGCAGGCCGCTATGCTGATGGCCGGGGCAAGAAGAGTCTATATATATGCGCCAGGTCCGTCACTTTCGCTAGGAGACCTGCTCGCTTATCGTTTGTCGCGGTTTGGTATGTCGATTCGAATTATGGCGGGAAGCGGTCATGAGCTATTAGAATCCCTGGCGCATTTGGAGCAGGAGGATGCCGTGCTAATCTTCAGCTTTACCCGGATGCTGCCTGAGACGGAGGTTATCCTAGACTGCGTGAGTCGTACCGGGTGTTCTGCTATTATGGTCACCGACCGGGAGGATTTCCGGTATGGAACGTCTGCTCAAGTATCTTTCTATGTCAGCCGAGGTGATATGGGCGAATTTCATTCCATGGTTACACCTCTTCTGTTAATCGAGCAGCTCATTTTAAGTATTGGGATTTTGAACAAAGAGAAGGTTATCGATAGATTGGATCATCTGGGTGTTCTGCGGAAGAGATATGCGGATAAATTGCCACGGGGAAAGGCATAGAGGCTGCCGGAGATGTGAGCAAGACAAGTCGCCCAGAGCACAAACGAACGATTTTTCTATGTGTTATAAGGAGTTTCGATCCGTAACAGGCTTTGCTGATCATCAGTGAGGCCTATTTTTATTTAATTTAGTCTCCTATATTTCACCAAATTATGCTGGTTTATGATGTTTTCCGTTATAATAGAGGTTGATTTAATACTGCGTTTAACAATCTGCACTCGAAATGACAATGAAGGTGGTTTGTGAGGAAAATGCATCTAACTTCCATTTATCACGTATTATGTGTTATGCCTTGAGTGTTGTGGAATCGCTGTACTAACAATTGGATTCATGTATCGAATTAGTGGGGGAGGTGTATGTTTTGGATGGCTCGAAAGCCGTGAAGCTCGTCTTACTTGTTGCTGGGGTGGTACTGATTAATATTATTATGTTGTCACCAGGGTTCCTGGGTTTAGAAATCGGAGGGGAAAGTGCTCTTCAGACAGCTTCCGGTGTAACGATATTATTTATCAGTTTTCTAGTGCTGCTGTACGGCAGTTATGTTCTATTGTTTAAACGTCCCGTCCTTGCTCCTGTAAGGGATATGAGAACACGTGAGGATTATATAGCTGCACTTCATCAATATCGGAATGTGAAAGTACTAAAGGATGATATTGCGCTTGCCTTGGATCAGTTAGATCGAATCGACAAGAAGAAGCTTACCCTGCTAAATGTCCTTCAACAGCGATTTGAACAAACAGAGCTTAGTTACAAGAAGTTTTACGCTGTCATTGCCCAGGTCGAGAAGCTGTTCTATCTCAATATTAACGGGGTTCTGAATAAACTGGGGGTCTTCAGTGCATCCGATTTTTCGAGCATGGCGAGTCAGCAACGATCCAGGCAGCGTACTACGCAGCGTTCAACCAATGTAATGCAAAAAAAGACAGCACTATATGAGGAGTATTTGTCCCATGTAACGGGGTACCTCGATTCGAATGAAGAAATACTGCTCAAGTTAGACCAGTTATTGTTAGAGATTTCTTTATTAGGCAGTACCGATTATAAAGATGTTGATGAAATGCCATGTATGAAAGAGATAGACCAATTGATTCAGCAGACCAAATTTTATAAGCAGTGAGAGGGGGATGGACATGCGGAGTAAAGGCAAAGCCTTTTTTGTCTTAGCTGCGATTGCAGTAGTTGTTTTTATTCTTGTATATGCAGGGATCAACTTAACGTCCAATTTAGGTAAAACCAAGACCGAGATAAGCACGGAAGATGCAGCGAAAAAGCTGAATAAAGCGTATGGCAACATCACGATATCAACGGCTGAGCCGGTGAAGGGACAAATAGATCTTGATCCTGTAGAGGTTGGAGATTCACTGCCGGATATCTCAAAATATCCGATTTCTGTGGAGAATACGACAGATAGCTTCGTTGAGATATTCTCTTCCCCGGAGAAAGCAGGGCCAGGTATAGATGGATGGCTAAATGAAGTGGCAGAAGAATTCAATAAGGCAAATATGGTGGTGAATGGGAAGCCGATTTCTGTAAAAATCCGCAATATTGCCTCTGGGACAGCTAAAGATTACATAATTTCCGGTAAATATGTGCCGGATGCCTTTACACCTTCCAATGAGTTGTGGGGGGAAATGGTGAAGGAGAGCGGAGTGAACATAGAGCTTGTATCCAAGCGTCTTACCGGTAATGTAACCGGTGTGGTCACCAGAAAGGCGAAATTTGATGAGCTCGTCAACAAATATGGTTCCTTGAATCTCAAGACACTGACGGACGCGATCGCCGCGAATGAGCTGGCCATGGGTTATACCGATCCTTTTGCAAGCTCGACGGGTCTGAACTTTCTCGTAACTGCGCTTCAGACTTTTGATAGCAGCGACATGCTTGGAGAAAAGGCAGTCCAAGGATTTGAGAAATTCCAGGCCAATGTTCCTTTCATTGCTTCAACCACGATACAGATGCGTGAGGCGGCTAAATCAGGGGCGCTAGATGCTTTTGTACTGGAGTATCAGACTTTTGTGAACGCAGCGGATTTCAAAGGGTATGTTTTCACTCCTTTTGGCGTAAGGCATGACAGTCCGCTGTATGCTGTTGGGAATGTGATTCAGGAAAAAGCTGATATTATTAAGAAATTTGCAGAGTTTGTTGAGCAGGACAAATACCAGAGCTTGGCTGAGAAAAAGGGCTTTAATGCTCTTAATGACTACCAGCCGGAAATGGATACGATTGAGAGCAGTCTCTTGCCTTCGGCACAGAAGCTGTGGAAGGAGAAGAAAGACGGCAACAAACCGGTTACGGCTGTGTTTGTAGCTGATGTATCAGGAAGTATGGATGGCGAGCCTTTGAACCGTTTGAAGGAGTCGTTATTAACAGGGCAAAAATATTTGGGCAGAGATAATAGCATTGGTTTTGTATCCTATTCCGATAGTGTGACAATCAATCTACCGATAGGTAAGTACGATACGAATCAGCAGTCCATGTTTGTTGGTGCAATTAACAGCCTTCAGTCTGGCGGAGGGACAGCTACATTTGATGGTATTGTTGTAGCTTTGAAAATGCTTCAAGACGAAATGGCGTTAAATCCGGATGTGAAGCCTTTAATCTTTGTGCTAAGTGATGGTGAAACGAATAAGGGGCACTCACTTGATGATATTAGGGGATTAATTGAGGCATACAAAATTCCGGTGTACACCATTGGTTATAACGCGGATATTAAGGCACTTGAGAGCATTTCTAGTATCAATGAGGCAGCTAGTATCAACGCAGATACAGACGACGTTGTCTACAAGATCGGCCAATTGCTTAACGTTCAAATGTAACTTGAACTTGAGTTGAATTGTAATTCACTAAACACTTTAGGAGGGGTCGCGGTGTCATTTACAATGGAGGTCATTAATGAAGAAAAGCTCAAGTCGGTCATCGAAGAACAAGTGAAGCCTGAACCAGAGGAAGTTACTCAACTGAAACAACTTGCATCTAACAATGTACAGACAATCCTTGAGCTCGACATCGATTCATTAGAGAAACGAAAACAGGTTTTGCAATCAATTGATAGTTTTGGCATGAATACGATGAGGTCTTCCTCAGAGAAAAACTCCCTCTTGCAAGTATCTGTAGGCAATTTGTCCAAAACAGGGGATGAAGGCGGTCAGGTTGCAAAGGGGTTAACGGAGTTACAGCTTCAATTGAAGGATTTAGATCCAAGTGTTGTGGATTTTGCTAAAAGTGGATTCTTGGGCAAGTTCTTTAACCCGCTGCGCAGTTACTTCGCCAAATACCAGAAGGCTGATGCGGTCATTTCGGACATCATTATATCCTTAGATAAAGGAAAAACCGTATTAAGGAATGACAATACTACATTAGAGTTTGAACAGCAGACGCTTCGGGATCTGACCAAGAAACTTCAAAAGGAAATCCAGCTTGGGATGTTAATGGACTCAGAGATCGAAACTCAGATTGAAGCTGCCAAATTGCGTCAGGAATCAGAGGACAAGATACGGTTCATAACAGAAGAGGTCTTATTCCCGCTGCGCCAGCGTGTGATGGACTTGCAGCAAATGCTGGTTGTGAATCAGCAAGGAATTATGGCAATTGAGGTTGTCATCAGAAATAACAAAGAGTTAATTCGGGGTGTAGATCGGGCGAGAAATGTGACCGTATCAGCGCTGAAAATCTCGGTTACGGTTGCAAGTGCTCTTTATAATCAACGAATCGTGCTGAAAAAGATTGAGCTGCTCAATCAAACAACAGACAATCTGATAAGCGGCACTTCAAGAATGCTGAAAGATCAGGGGGCCGCAATCCATAAGCAATCGCTCGAAACAAGTATATCTGTAGATACACTAAAGCAAGCTTTCACCGATGTATTATCTGCGCTGGATTCGATCAGCACATATAAACAGGAAGCACTTCCTAAAATGCGCGAAACGATTGTTCAGTTTAGAGAACTAGCGGATAATGGGGAACAACAAATACTGCGGTTGGAGAAAGGGCAGAAGCTGGGATTATAAGATGACAGAGGGACACCCCAATTGGGGTGTCCCTTTCAAAATTCAACGCCTGATATTCTCAGGCTTGTTAAAGTAATCTTCAACTAGCCTTACTCGTAACATCTAGCGGACAGAGAATCCGCTATTTACTGAAATGAACCGATAATGGAAACTAAGCGGCCACAGAATCCGTTATTTACTCCATACACGTATATATTCACTTTTTTATAAGTAATAACGGATCTTCTGTCCGCTCATATGCACAAAATGATAAAAACAGAGCAAATAGCGGAATGTCAGTCCGCAAGAGATAAGTAGCAAGTAACTAGCAAGTAACAAGTAACAAGCAACCCCATTATATTTACATTCAAATGTTCATACGAGAGAGGGCAAGATTCTTACGATACTGGCTTGGACTGATGCCTTCCGCCCGCCTAAAGGCGCGGCTTAACTGACTCTGATCCTCATAACCAATTCTTTCGGCAATTTCCCTAAGGCTCAGTGTGTTGTTCAGCAGCATCTGCTTCGCATAATCGATCCTGCTTCGTCTCACAAATTCCATAGGCGCCGTCCCTAATGTCTCCAAGAATAGATGACTTAACTGACTGACACTGATATGGACATGGTCGGCAAGCTCCTGCAAATGAAGTGGCTGTTCCAGGCGTTCACGCACATAATCGCACACTTTCATCACCCGGTGGTCAAAGCGGAGCGGTTCGTCGGGAAGCATATGACGGAGGGTGGTCAGCCACTGTTGTACCCACCTGTAGATAAGCCCTTGTAGTCCGCAGTAGTGTATGGGGATATCGGTATGAAGCAAATAGGTATTCATCCCCTCGTCACCTTGCTGTGACGCCTTTTCCCCAACAAGCTCACCAAAATGATCAAATTCCTCGATGAGCATTTTCCATTCATAAATCCACTTTTCTAGCTTATCAGACGGATTTACACTCACTAAGGTAGGTAGTCCATATAAGGAGACGAGATCCATATTGCTGATCTTCAGGTCCGCGCAAAAGGATAGGTAGTGAATGCGGTCTTCTGAGCCTTGGGGGATCAGTTCAAATTGTGTATTGGGAGGACACATAATTAAATCTCCCCGAGTCGCGATATATTGTTCGCCATTGATCTCGACGAGAAGCTCGCCATCCAGGACAAGCCATATCAATGTATAGGGCACCCGCATCCGGCTAACATAGAAGCTAGCCTGCTTGTTCATATTACGTATCCAGTGAACACGTATGTATAAATAATCGATATGAAATGATTCACCTAGAACAAACACGTAATAGAGCCCCTTTCATAGGTATGTAACGGTCATAAGAAATGTCAAAAAGGCCGTAGCTGATGCCATAGTAAGCCGTAATCTTGCATGTTAGGATGGATCTAATAAAGATACAAATTTACCTGAAAAGGAGTTTCTTTATGGAAAAGCCTAATATGATTTACATTATAACGGATGATCTTGGTTATGGCGATTTAAGCTGTTATGGGGCGCAGCGGTTCCAAACGCCTCATATTGATCGACTGGCTGAAGAGGGCAGAATGTATACGGATGCGCATGCATCCTCCGCTGTATGCACTCCGTCTAGATATGGATTACTGACAGGTAGATACTGCTGGCGAGGTGAAATTAAGAGCGGTGTTCTGTATGGACATGATGCATCCATTATTGAGAAAGGGCGTAAGACGCTGCCCTTGTATCTGAAAGAGCACGGTTATGAAACCGCTTGCATTGGGAAGTGGCATTTAGGGATGGATTGGGCATGTGTAGATGAATCACCCGATAAGTTCGATTACAGTCAGCCGATTCAGAACGGACCGATATCATGCGGATTTGATTATTATTTTGGGATATCAGCTTCTCTTGATATGCCGCCGTACTCTTTTATCGAGAATGATCGGACGGTTGGAATACCGAGTATCCCGAAAGATCCTGAGGACTTCAGTCAGCGAGGACGTGGAGGCTTGATGGTTCCAGGATGGAGAGACGAGGATGTAAACAAGACATTAACACATAAGGCGCTTGAATTTATTGAAGGGAATATGGGACATGCTCCGTTCTTTCTGTATCTGCCCTTAACAGGTCCGCACACGCCGTGGGCACCGAGCGAATCGTTCCAAGGAAAGAGTGGGATCGGACCTAGGGGCGACTTGATCCTTGAGATCGATGATACCGTGGGCCGCTTAATACATTTACTTGAAGCGAAAGGCATTCGGGACAACACTTTGATCGTCTTTACAAGCGATAACGGTCCTGATCCGTTCCGCGAGGAGATCACGGTTCATGGTCATGATCCTTCTGGCCATTTGCGTGGTCAGAAGGCAGATATCTGGGAAGGGGGGCACCGTGTTCCCTTTATAGTTAGCTGGCCTGGTCAAATTCCTAGAGAGACGACCAGTCATGAGGTCGTCTGCCTGACCGATTGGATGGCAACCTGCGCTTCTATCCTGGAAGATGAATTACCGGACGATGCGGGAGAGGATAGCATAGATATGCTGCCGGGTCTGCTCGGAGAAGGTTCAGGTAGTCCACTGCGGCAATCGGTCATACTCCAATCCTATGACGGTATGCTTGCACTTCGCCGCGGCGATTGGAAGTACATTAGGGGAGCAGGCGGCGGTGGATTCGACCAGAAGGGACGAGGCATTATTGGTATACCGCATACACCGGATCTTGATGTGCACGCAGGAGATCCAGAGGAGCAACTGTATGATATTCGGGATGATATTCGGGAAACAACGAATCGATATAGCGAATATCCGGAGCTTGTTAGCCAGCTGAGAGATGAGCTGGAACAGCTGATTGCAGCGGGTCGAACAAGACCTGCACGTAGTGCTATGAAGTGAACTAGACCTTGATACATACACATAACTTAACTAGCCACTAAAGGAGAAATAGCAATGAAAGACAATCAAGCGAGCACGACACGTAAGCCGAATGTTGTATTTATTATCGCTGATGATCATCGTGCAGAGGCAATTGGGGCATTCGGTAATGATGTGATATCTACACCCGTACTGGATGCATTGGCAGCAGAAGGGACGTCATTTGGAAATACACATATTTTTGGCGGTCTGACCGGAGCGGTGTGTGCACCGAGCCGTGCATGCGTAAATTCGGGAATGTCAGTCTTTAATGCCATGATCGGCAGAGATGTGATGTCATGGGATCATAGTGTGATCATCAGGCCAGATGTACCGCTCATGCCTCAGGCTATGCGGGCTGCAGGGTATCATACGCATGCAATCGGCAAATGGCATAACGATAAGGGAAGCTTTGCCCGCAGCTTTGTTGGCGGCGACAAACTGTTCTTTCATGGTATGAGCGAGCACACGGAGGTTCCGGTTCAGGATTTTGATCCAAAGGGTGAATATCCTTTAGAGAGGCAGTATGTGGAGCATACCTTCTCAACCGAATTATTCACGAACGCTGCTGTTCGTTTCATTGAAGATTATAAAGAAGAAGAGCCGTTTTATTTGTACGTGGCTTATACGGCGCCTCACGATCCTAGAACATCACCTGAGCCTTATGCGAGTATGTACGATCCGAAGGATATTCCATTACCTCACAATTATAAGGATAAGCATCCTTTTGATACCGGAGATATGACAGTCAGAGATGAACATTTAGCAGCTCTCCCAAGGAATGAGGATGAGATTCGTCAGCATATTGCGGATTATTACGGGATCATTACTCATCTAGATACGGAGATTGGCCGAGTGATTGCAGCACTGAAGGCGAAAGGGATTTATAAAGATACGATCTTTGTATATACCGCGGATCATGGCATTGCGATAGGGCAACACGGCTTGATGGGCAAGCAGAACATGTATGAACACAGTGTTCGAATTCCGCTCATCGTGAAGGGACCGAAGGTCAGGGCAGGGGAGAGGGAGCTCGTGCCGGTCAGCAACATCGATATTTTTCCGACGGTTGCGGAATTATGCGGTATTCAAATCCCACCGGAGGTGGAGGGAATTAGCATGGTGCCTAGCCTTATCGGCGATACCTCTGCTGACTTGCGCCGCGTCGTATGCTCTGTCTATCGCGATGTGCAGCGTATGGTGACAGATGGAAAATGGAAGCTCATCCGGTATTATTATTCACCGGCTACGGATACAGGAGTTAATCGTCTGCAGCTATTTGATTTAGAGACGGATCCATGGGAAACGAAAGATTTGTCAGGAGAGGTAGCGCATGCCGAAGTGATAGAGCGGCTTGCCGCTGAGCTGACGATCTGGATGCACAATCATAACGACATATTGCAGGATGAACCGGTGTTATTACCCGAGATGTAAAGTGCGAAAGGATGGGAATTTCTAATCATGAAACAACCGAATATTGTATTTATCATGTCTGATGATCATGCTGCACATGCCATGAGTTGTTACGGGAGTAAGGTGAACACAACACCGAATATTGACCGGATTGCAAGTGAGGGTATTCGTTTCGATAACTGCTTTTGTACGAATTCGATATGTTCGCCGAGCAGGGCCGCTATTTTGACGGGAAAGTATAATCATCTAAACGGAGTAAAGTCGATAGATGAGCATTTCGACGGGAGACAGATGACATTTCCGAAGCTTCTTCAAGAAGGCGGCTATCAGACAGCTATGGTTGGCAAATGGCATTTAGGGCATGGCGGGAATGCTGATCCTACCGGATTCGACTATTGGAATGTGATTGTAGGACAAGGTGATTATTATGATCCGACATTTATTGAAATGGGACAGCAGAAGCAGTATAGCGGTTATGTGACCAATCTGATTACAGATCATTGTCTGGATTGGCTGGAGAAGCGGGATGAGCGAAAACCCTTCATGTTAATGTGCCATCATAAAGCGCCGCATCGACCGTGGGTACCGGATGAGAAGCATCGGCATATGTATGCGGATGTTGATATCCCAGAGCCAGATACCTTCTATGACGACTATGCAACACGCGCACAGGCAGCGGTTGAAGCCAATATGCGTATTGAAGATATGCTGGAGAGTGACACAAAGGGGAAGCCGCCAGAAGGATTGTCTTTGATTGAGGAAAAGCGATGGAAGTATCAGCGCTATATGAAGGATTATCTTCGCTGTGTTGCGTCCATTGATGATAATGTCGGCAGGCTGCTCGATTATCTGGAAAGCGAAGGTCTTGCAGAGGATACCATTGTTATTTATACGTCCGATCAGGGCTTCTTCCTTGGCGATCATGGCTGGTTCGATAAGCGGTTCATGTACGAGGAGTCGCTCCGGATGCCGTTTGTTGTTAAGTATCCGCGCAGCATCAAGCCTGGTTCGGTAACGGATGCGATGAGTCTGAATGTGGATTTTGCACAGACGTTTCTGGATTATGCAGGCATCGCAGCTCCTTCTGATATGCAGGGGCATAGCTTGCGCACTGTGCTAGAGGGCGCCACACCGGATGACTGGCGAACGGCAATGTACTATCGGTACTGGATGCATCTGGACGACCATCATAATGTATATTCGCATTACGGCATACGCACGCGCCAATATAAGCTGATCTATTATTACGCGGAAGCATTAGGAACGGCAGGCTCCAAGGATGAGAATAGACCGCCAGAATGGGAACTGTTCGACCTTGCGAAGGATCATTATGAGATGAATAATGTGTACGGTAATCCGGACTATGCGGAGATTGCGGAGCAGTTAAAGGAAGAGCTTGCCTCACTGCAGCGAGCTGTGCTCGATGAGCCGGTGGAGCAGATTGATTAGCGGCCATGGCTGGTATGTGGTATAAGATGCTTTGGAATTTGAAAAAGGCGACCTGCAAGGGTCGCCTTTTTATTAGTAGAGGTGAGCACAATTACCGACTCTCAAGCTCGCGTTGGAAAGCGACGATCCATTCACCTTGGACAGCCGCATATCCAGTATCCCCCTCCACTACGAGACCGAACAAATTCTTCACATCAAGATATTCCTTACGTTCACCGTTATCGAATTCCAAGGTGATGTAGTAATACGTTCTGGAAGAATTATGAGAATGCATCATGTCGTTATGGTTATGGTGATTGGAATGATTACGAACCTCCATACGCTTGGCGATAACTTTTGCATACAGGGATGTTTGGGGTGATGTGGCATTTTTGACATGCCGGGCACCTCTTGAAATTGCACCAATAATAACAATGACGAACACAATAATAATGATTATGGGGATAAGTGTGAACATGAAATCAAATCCTCCACCGAAAGACGGCCCTTGGGATATCATGGGTGAAATTCCTCCTATTATTCTTCTGATTGATTATATGTACGGTAAACCGGGTCATTATGTTTCGAAATATGGAAAATAAAGAAAGAGGGATCTCCTCATGAGGAGATCCCTGCTGTTTGTATTGCGCCGTACACGAATGCGATATTCGATTAATTCCAATGGCCAGCTTGCTCAAGTTTCTTTTTACCCTTAAATGCTGCGATGATGAGGAATATGTTAATGATAAACATAACCGCAATCGCGTAGAGGACAGAAGAATAAGAACCTGTTAAATCATAGATATATCCATAACCAGGTAGAGCGACAATCCCTGCTACAGCCAAGCCTAACGCTACGTTCGCATAAATCTGACCGTATTCTTTATTGCCGAATAGAGCAGATGTGAGCAAGGGACCAAGGGTTCCAATCGAAGCTACGACAAATCCAAATATCACCGTAGCAATCTGGAACATGACTGGATTGTCAGCAACAGTTATTAGAATCGTGACAGGAGCTAGACCTAGTACCATGGCGAAGAGTGCTGTATTTCTCGCACCAATTTTATCTGTTAGGTATCCGAAAGCTAGAGCCCCGATTAACGCACCGAACATCCATCCAGCCATGGCATTTCCTGAAAATTTAACATCATAACCGAGTCCGTCTGCGAAGGTTGGGACGTGTTGAGCGAAGCTTCCGATCGCTGTGATAAAGAAGAAGAATACAATCAACGCATAGAGAGCCGAAGATTTCTTGGCTACAGCTAGCGAAACGCCCTTTTCTAGAACCGGTGTATTCGATACTGTGTCTTCGTTTACTTCATCTGCACCGTAAGGCTGCAAACCTTTTTCTTTAGGAGACATTCTGATCGTGAAGAATACCACCGGGATAACGACCGCCATAACGAGTAATCCAATGATGATATATGTGTTTCTCCAACCCTCACTATCAATCAAGTTACCTACCATCGGTTGAAGTACTGCCCCGAATCCACCAGATACAGCCATCATAACACCGATCATGAGACCTTTATTCTTTTTAAACCAATTGTTAATGAGTACGGGTCCAGCCATCTGGGTAAGAAAGACAGCACCGATGGACATTGGAATAGAGAACAAATACCAACCCCATACCGAATTCATGAAACCGAACATTGCAAAAGAACCTGCTTGCAGTATAACGGCACCAATCAGTAACATCCGTATATTGTATTTAGCAATCATCTTACCGGCGATCGGTAAGAATATCATGGTAACAATGGAGGCAATACTAAAATATAACGTTAAGCTCCCCATACTAATACCTAAATCTTCTGTAACAGATGGTAGGAATAAACCACCTGCGCTATTCAGTCCACCTCTTGTAAACCCGACCATTAATGAAGCACCTATTAGAATCCACCAAGCCCAGTGGAATTTTTTCTTGTTGTTGTTCATGCTGTCTCCTCATTTCCTTGTTAAGTGCATTTATGTGATTTTTTATCAGGGTAGGATTGCTTTCTAGCACAAAAGCAATCCTATTTAATTCATTAACGTAGTTTAATAGATCCGCCATCAACCATGATGGTTTGACCTGTAATATATGAAGAATCTTCACTTGCCAAGAATACAGCAACACGACCGATATCCTCTTCCAGTTCACCCAGTCTTCTTAAAGGAATCTTAGCTAGCATACCTTGATAGTACTCGGGGTTTGCTTCTGCCCATTGAACCATTCCAGGAGATTTAGCGATTGGAGAAATGATGTTTACATTGATACCGAATGGACCGAATTCATTGGCTGCTACGCGAGTCGCTGCACGAATCGCTTCTTTGGCAACTGCGTATGAAACTTGATTAACGTCTCCATTAATACCAGCACCAGAAGCAAAGTTGATGATATTACCTTTTGTTTCTTTCAGGTAAGGGAATGCAGCTTGCATCAAGTAGAATGTTGGATAGAATCCAGTGTTGAAAGATAGATCGAAATCTTGTTGTGTAGTGTCCTGGATCGAGTTCATTCGGGATGCATGAGCGTTGTTTACTAGGATATCGAGTTTTCCATAATGTTTAACAACTTGATCCACAATACCAGCTAGCTTGTCATGTTCAGATAGATTGGCTTGAATGAACATCGAGTCAGGCTGGTATTCTTGCAGTTCCAATATGCTTTGGTTGCCCAACTCTTCATTCAGGTCGATAATAACGACTTTGGCACCTTCTTTAACGAAAGCCGTTGCCATTCCTTTACCAATACCGCCAGCTCCGCCAGTAATAATCGCTACTTTTCCGTCTAGTTTTTTCATTGTAGTAATCTCCTCTGTGATATATGGTAAGGTTCATTTAAATGCATATTTTCTAACTATTAACGCTTGGTTCGTACTTGTTTGAGTGGGGGAATATTACCTCTAAATAGGTTTCTTTCCTGTTCCCCAATGGGTGAGCGCAACGTTCATTGAAGTACCTCCTGAGCGGAATCATAATTTACTTTTTAATATTTAGTTACTTTATGTAACCATCTTACATTATGTATTTATATGTGTCAATCTTGTGAATAAAAGAACTTATTTAGCTGCAAAGAGAAGGTCATAGAAGCCGTTTAAGCAGTTCAACGATTCACTACAATTTCAATTATTGGAAGCGGGATGTGTGCTATATCTCATATGTGTATAAGGGAAAGGGAGGTAAAATGTTATAGTGGTAAACGTCTAATGCGAAGTTAATATTTTTTTATATAAAAAAGAGATCTCCTCGAAAGGAAATCTCTATTTGTATTAGTTCCACTCGCCTGCTTTTTCGAGTTTTTTCTTACCGTTGAATGCAACGATAAGAAGTACGATGTTAATCACTAGCATAACGGCGATAGCATATAGTACGGGATTATAAGAATGAAAAGCATCAAAAACATATCCGTAAGCTGGCAAGGCAACAACCGATGCAACTGCCAAACCTAGAGCTATATTCGCATAAATCTGACTGTATTCTTTATTACCGAATAATGCAGATGTGAGCAAGGGCCCTAATGTTCCGATCGATGCAACGACAAATCCGAATATAACCATAGCAATGGAGAATATCGTAGGGTTACTTGCTGATGTTATTAACATCACAACAGGAACTAAACCAAGTATCATAGCAAAGATTCCTGTGTTTTTCGCACCGATTTTGTCGGTTAAGAAGCCAAACGCCAAAGCTCCGACTAATGCACCAAACATCCAACCAGCCATTGCATTACCTGCGAATGTGCCGCTGTAACCTAGTTCTTCTGTTGCGTAGGTTGGAATGTGCTGTGCGATACAACCAATAGCAGTAATAAAGAAGAAGAATACAATTAGTGCAAAGAATGCAGAGGATTTCCTTGCTGCTTTAAGTGTAACTCCTGTTTCTAGTGCGGGTGCTTTGTTTTCTTGTTCTTCATTAGTTACTTCATCTGCTCCATAAGGTTGTAAGCCTTTCTCTTTTGGAGACAATCTGAGGGTAAAGAATATAACTGGAATAATGATAACCAGGACGCCTAGTCCAATGATGAAATACGTGTTTCTCCAGCCTTGGTTAACAATTAAGCTACCAA
Organism: Paenibacillus sp. GCM10028914; assembly: GCF_042666275.1. Taxonomy (NCBI): domain Bacteria; kingdom Bacillati; phylum Bacillota; class Bacilli; order Caryophanales; family Paenibacillaceae; genus Paenibacillus; species Paenibacillus sp. GCM10028914. Next base: position 47,514 of record NZ_JBHTFO010000009.1, on the reverse strand, counting down.
TAATCGGTTGAAGTACAGCGCCTAATCCACCAGATACAGCCATCATAATACCGATCATTAATCCTTTATTCTTTTTAAACCAGTTGTTGATGAGTACCGGACCTGCCATTTGAGTCATGAATACCGCACCGATGGCCATAGGGATCGAGAACAAGTACCAGCCCCATACCGAATCCATGAAACCGAACATAGCGAATGAACCTGCTTGCAATACAGCTGCAACAATTAATAATGCTCGTAGATTGTATTTAGCCATAAGTTTACCGGCGATTGGCAAGAAAACCATCGTAACAATAGCAGCAATACTGAAATAAATCGTCAAACTTCCCATACTAATACCTAAATCATTTGTGATTGGTGATAGGAACAAGCCGCCGGAGCTATTAAGACCGCCTCTTGTTAAACCAACCATGATTGAAGCGCCTATGAGTATCCACCAAGCCCAGTGGAACTTTTTCTTGTTGTTGTTCATGTTAACTCCTTATTTAGCCTAAAGGCATATATAAATTTTATATATTGATATAAATTGGGAATGCTCTCTAGCACAGGGCATTCCTATTTGATTTTAAATTAACGCAGTTTAATGGATCCACCATCAACCATAATCGTCTGTCCAGTGATATAATCGGAATCTTCGCTAGCCAAGAATACAGCCACTCGTCCGATATCCTCTTCAACCTCACCTAATCTTCTCAAAGGAATCTTAGACAGCATGGATTGATAATATTCTGGGTGTTCTTCAGCCCATTGAAGCATACCAGGGGATTTAGCAATCGGAGCAATGAGATTAACATTGATGCCGAAAGGACCAAATTCGTTTGCTGCTACGCGGGTAGTCGCACGAATTGCTTCTTTAGCAGCCGCATAGGAAACTTGATTAGCATCTCCATTAATACCAGCACCAGAAGCAAAGTTGATGATTTTACCTTTTGTTTCTTTCAGATAAGGGAAAGCTGCTTGCATGAAGTAGAATGTTGGGTAGAAGCCTGTGTTGAAAGAGAGATCGAAATCTTTTTGTGTTGTTTCTAAGAAAGGTACATTTCGGGAAGCGTGAGCATTGTTTACTAGGATATCGAGTTTGCCGTAATGTTTAACGACACGATCCACAATACCTGCTAGTTTGTCATGCTCAGTGAGGTTAGCTTGGATAAAGAGACAATCAGATTGATATTCTTGCAATTCTTTAATCGTCTGATTACCTGTTTCTTCATTAAGATCGATAATGACTACTTTAGCGCCTTCTTTAACGAAAGCCGTTGCCATGCCTTTACCGATTCCGCCAGCTCCACCTGTAATAATAGCTACTTTTCCTTCTAGTTTTTTCATAGCTGTGAGCTCCTTTTTGTAAAGATAAATGTATTCCGTTAAATATCTAAAATGTAAACGCTTTCACTTGATTAAACCCATAGTAAAACTGATTAAGGATTCACCCAAAAATGAAACCAGCGGGTTTTAATCCAATCATACGACTGAGCGCAATTTTCGTGTCGGCACTTCCTGAGATCATACCAAGGACACTTTAGATATATTAGTTACTTAACGTAACCAATATTACGCCTTTTATATATATGTGTCAATCTTGTGAATTAAAGAACTTAGTTGAGAGTTCTTTTCAGGAAGATACTGTATGATATAATAATATACGGATATTTTTTATTCCTGAGTTACCAATGATACCCATATAGACTGTAATTCTTATCGTCTGGAGGTGTTCGAAATGACTGAAGAGGACAAGAAACATGAATTGTACAAAAAAGTAGAGAGATGTTACGAAATATTGTGTAAAAAGTGGATGGGCTTAATCATCCATACCTTAATGACTGAACCGAAAAGGTTCAGTGAAATTCATGTTGCTATACCTGATTTGAGCAAGCGAATGCTAAATGAGCGGATGAAAGAACTAGAAGATTGTGGACTTGTATTACGAAATGTAATCACAGATCGCCCCGTCAGGACAGAGTATTCTTTAACTAGGATGGGAAATGAGTTAGGAGCTTCACTTCGAACTGTCGAAATGTGGGCTAAGAAATGGTTGTAATGCATATATAATTGCATAGTCGCAGGATTCGTTCCTGCACAAGCCCATAAAAGCAAAATATTATGGGCTTTTTTTATTTGGGAGTGAGGGGTTGTGTCTTATTTCGCGATTATTTTTCCTTCATTAGGTTTACAATACCCTTAGATACGGTTTAGTTAACAACCCATAATAAGAGGTGTCCGTAATGTGGTATTCAAAATCGCAAGAAGAGGTCCTTCAGAACTTAAAAGTAAGCCCTGACGCAGGTTTAACCACTGAAGAAGCGAGAGCCAGATTAGATCAGTATGGTCCAAACCAACTGAAGGGCAAGCCCAAGAAGAGCATGGTCGCCCTGTTCTTTGCACAGCTAAAAGATATGCTGATCTATGTACTCTTGGGTGCAGCTGTAGTCACCGTGATCGTTGGTGAATTCATGGACGCTATCATCATTCTCGCCGTCGTACTGCTTAATGCGGCTATCGGTGTGTTCCAGGAACATAAGGCGGAGAAAGCAATAGAAGCGCTGCAACAAATGACAACACCTAGATCACTTGTCAGGCGCGATGGTGAAGTGAAAGAGATCGATTCTGTGGAGATCGTTCCAGGAGATATCGTCATCTTAGACGCCGGGAGGTATATTCCTGCAGATTTAAGGCTATTGGAGAGTGCTAACCTTCAAATTGAGGAATCTGCTTTAACTGGTGAATCCGTACCTTCGGATAAAGATGCTAGCGCGCTTCTCGAAGATCCCAAGACACCTATTGGTGACATGTCTAACATGGCCTTTATGTCTACCCTCGTTACTTACGGAAGAGGGGAAGGTGTGGTAGTAGGTACTGCTATGGACACAGAAATGGGTAAAATCGCTGAAATTCTTGACGAAGATACTCAGCAAATGACCCCACTGCAGAAGAAATTAGAGGAACTCGGCAAGACTTTAGGATTTATTGCGATTGGCATCTGTGTGCTTATTTTTGTTATCGGCCTCATTCAAAAGAGGGATCTGTTCGAGCTGTTTCTGACAGCGATCAGTTTAGCGGTAGCAGCTATTCCGGAAGGTCTGCCGGCAATCGTGGCTATCGTATTAGCGCTTGGTGTGACAAGGATGTCCAAGATCAACGCGATTGTGAAGAAGCTGCCGGCTGTTGAGACTTTAGGTTCCGTCAATATTATCTGTTCCGATAAAACAGGCACACTGACACAGAATAAGATGACAGTGGTGAAGTACCACACCGCGACTCCGCTAGGTGATGAACCACCTGTAGAACTCATTAAAACCTTTGTATTATGTTCAGATGCTACCTATGAGAACGGACAGGGGACCGGAGATCCTACGGAAGTCGCTTTAGTTGTGTACGGACAAGAAAACAATATTTCAAAAAAATCTCTTGAAGCTGAATATAAGAGGGTATCCGAAAAGCCATTTGATTCCGATCGTAAGCTCATGTCCACCTTGAATCAGACACGAAAGGGATATCGTGTACATACCAAGGGAGCCATTGATCAGCTTCTGAAAATCTCCACTTCTGCAGTCGTAAATGGAGAGGTTGTGCCTTTGACTGAAGAGTTGAAGCAGCAATATGTGAAAGCAGCAGAAGACATGTCTGATGAAGCTTTGAGGGTATTGGCTGCGGCATTTAAGGATACAGACGTTCTTCTGGACCCGGATGAAATGGAGAAAGACCTTACGATACTTGGATTTGTAGGCATGATTGATCCACCAAGACTTGAAGTTAAAGATTCTATCCGGGAAGCGAAAAGGGCAGGTATTACGCCTGTGATGATCACAGGGGATCATAAGAATACGGCTGTCGCTATCGCAAAAGAGCTGGATATTGCAACATCAATTGAGCAGAGTATGACAGGTGCTGAGATTGATGAATTGTCGGAGAAAGAGTTTGAAGAGAAGATAAAACATATTAGAGTCTTTGCACGCGTCTCGCCAGAACATAAGGTGAAGATCGTAAAGGCTTATAGGGCACAAGGAAATATCGTTTCCATGACAGGCGATGGGGTAAACGATGCTCCTTCATTAAAAAATGCTGATATTGGTGTTGCTATGGGTATCACGGGAACCGATGTATCCAAAGGCGCAAGTGACATGATATTGACCGATGATAACTTCACGACGATCGTTCATGCGATCAAGGAAGGGAGAAACATCTATTCTAATATAAGAAAGACAGTTACCTTTCTGCTGGCGTGTAACTTCGGCGAGGTTGTTGCGATCCTTGCATCCATTCTGTTCTTCTGGCCTCTGCCGCTTCTTGCGACTCAGATTCTTTGGATCAATCTGGTGACAGATACATTACCTGCGATTGCACTTGGTGTTGATCCAGGCGAACCGGATGTGATGAAGAAGAAGCCTAGAGATCCTAAAGAGAGCTTCTTCGCAGGGGGCGCTGCTCTGAATGCCGTACTTGGAGGAATTCTGATCGGTTCATTAACGTTATTCGCTTTTCATTTGGGATTACAGGAGTACGGGTATAGCTTAGGTTCGGATGCTATCCCTGATGATGCGATGACTTATGCACGAACCATGGCCTTTGTTGTCCTTGCGGCTTCCCAGCTGTTTTACGCTTTTTCGAAGAGAAGTTCAACAAAATCCATCTTTCAAGTTGGATTGTTCTCAAATAAACTGCTGGTTGGTGCTGTGGTTGCAGGTTTACTTCTGCAATATATTTCGATCAGCATTCCATTCCTGGCTGAAGCATTTAAGGTGCAAAATCTTCATCTGGCCGATTGGCTGCTTGTCATTGGATTAGCGTTAATTCCGCTTATTATCAATGAGGTTATTAAAGTATTCGTACGAATGAACAGAACGAAGGAAGCGTGAGTGACAAAAAGCAGGGGTATTCCAAACAGCTAATTCATAGCCTGCGGGATACCCCTTTTTCATGGTACATTAGGCGGTTAAAGTGTAGCTTGTTTCATTGACAGAATACGGCAGTAGTGATATCCTCAATCAAATAATGAGGGTAATCCGCCCTGAATTTATTTAAGAATACCTATGCAAAGAAGCTCTTCGATTGAAGGGTTTTTTCCATTTCAATAGAAAAGAATGTGATGACTTGAAACAGTCCATTTTACGAATGAATGGCTTTCTGGAGAAGCACTTTTCGGGGGAGTCGATGGATTACAGGCAGATATTTGCTCTGTTTCTTCCGATTTTGATCGATCAGGCTTTTATTGTCGGACTGAATCTGGTCAATACCGCTATGATCAGTTCGTCAGGAGTGGGAGCGGTCAGCGCCGTAAACATGGTTGATTCGCTGAATATTTTTTTGATCAATGTGTTTGTAGCCGTCGCGACCGGGGGAACGGTTGTGGTAGCACAGTATAAAGGAAGCGGCAATGACCAGATGGTATCCCGGGCTGCGGCCGGAACGGTAACATCGGTTGCCCTGATGGCTCTGGGAATCGGTTTGTTGATCATGGGATTACATAACCCTGTGCTCCACATGTTGTTTGGTTCAGCTTCACCTGACGTGTTGGAGAATGCACGTGTGTACTTGATCGGAAGTAGTGCCTCTTATGTAGGCATCGCCATCGTTCAGGCAGTTTGCGGGGCCTTGAGAGGTATTGGGAAGACCCGGGCGTCTCTGGTTCTTTCCTTAACGATGAATTTGATATATGTTGTGCTTAACGTGGTGTTCATCAACTTTATGCAGATGGGTGTGTTTGGGATGACACTCGCTGTAAATATCGCCCGGTATGTAGGGGCGTTTTGTGCTCTTTATTACTTATTCAAAGTGGATATTACATTTCATCTGCGTGTTCGCGATCTGTTTCACATTTCTCTGTCGATGCTGCGTAAGATTATGTTTATCGGTCTTCCATTTGCAGCGGAGCAGATGTTCTTTAACGGTGGGAAGATATTAACTCAAGTATTTATTGTTAGCTTGGGCACGTATGCTATAGCGACGAACGCGATCGCTTCCTCTCTCGCTAGCATGTTTCAAGTGCCGGCAAGTGCGTTATCGTTAACCGTTGTCACGGTTGTTGGACAATGCATCGGACGGGAGAATATTGCAGATGCCCGAAAGTTTATTAAATCTTTTCTCTGGCTGGGCTCTTGTTCGCTGGCTGTGATCGGTTTAATCTTAATGCCATTGTTCCGGCCGCTTGTAGGTATATTTGATCCTCCTGCCGAAATTGTGAATGATATTTTCTTGCTTCTACTTATCACCACTATCGTCCAGATCGCACTGTGGCCGATCAGTTTCATTCTACCTTCCGCACTTCGGGCGGCGGGAGACTCACGGTTCACTTCCCTTACTTCAATGATGACCATGTGGATGTTCCGGGTCGTGCTAGGTTATGTGCTGGGTATTGTGATGGGCATTGGAATACTCGGCGTCTGGCTTGCGATGAACTGTGAATGGGGTGTCCGTGGAGTAATCTTCTTGTGGCGCTTCCGAGGGAAGAAGTGGTATGCACATAAACTTATTTAATCAACAGAACCCAATCAAATAACTGCCAAACAAGCTGGTTCCTATCTTAACAGGAACCAGCTTGTTTTTGTTGATGTGATGTCATATGACAACAATCATGACAGCACTCACTATTTGCCGGACGCACATTATCATATATTTAGGAGGTTAATCTTAGGCGATATCCAATGTTATACTTGATAGAAATATATTTGGAAAATTGTAACATGGAATTGCTCAGTTAACGTTCTGGCTATATTTATGCTAGCGGGGGAGTTGCATCTTAATGATCGAAATGCCGGGTTATCAAATGTTAGAAGTTATAGGCAAGAGTGAAGAGATTTATATATGCAGGCTGCTCCGCCATGAAGATGGTCTAATCGTACTCGCAAAGACAACATGTGAAGAGTATCCTGGCTCTGATATGATAGATGCTTTTCGTTACGAGTACGACTTGCTGACTAGACTTGAGGGGCGAGGAACGGTAGAAGCATATAGCCTAGAATATGTTGCGAATCGGCCTGTCCTGTTCTTGCACGACATCGGGGGAAGCACATTGGAATGGATACTGAGCACGAATGCTCACTCTTTAGGGCTACCGGATCGGTTAAGTATCGCTGCCGCTGCAGCTGATTGTCTAATGCAGCTCCATCGCGAGAACATTACACTACATGAAATAACTCCTTCTTCACTGTTGGTTAATCCGAATACACGTGAAGTGAAGTTTATAGATATCCGTTTGAGCACAACAGACCTGAGCAAGAGTCCCTTATCGATGTTAAGTGGTCGGCCGGACTCTGTCCTGCCGTATATATCACCGGAAGAGACGGGGAGAATAGGGATAACGCCAGATTTCAGATCGGATTTTTATTCTCTTGGTGTTGTTTTATACGAATGGTTATCCGGGAGTTTACCTTTCGATCCCCAGGATGCAATGGATATTGTATATCATCATCTTGCCATTACACCCGATCCTCTTCATCGAAGGTTTCCTTCTATACCTGAGTCGGTGTCCGACATTATTGATAAATGTATGAAGAAGATGCCTGAGAAAAGATACGCGAGTGCATTCGGAATGAAGTCGGATCTGGAGGAGTGTCTAACCAGATGTGTTAATGGGGAAGTGAACTCATTTACCCTTGCAAGCCGTGACACTTCAGAACAGTGGTCATTTCCAGAGCATTTCTATGGTCACCAAGCAGAACAGCAAAGTCTGAGAGATGCGCTACAGAGAGTCTCGAATGGTGCTGTAGAGGTGGTCTGGGTTCGAGGTAAGGGGGGGATTGGAAAAACCTCATTAGTAAAGGAAGTGTTTCAAAAATCACGACCCTCTGACAGTTTTTTTGCTATGGGTAAGTTCGACAGCCATCATGGCGTACTCCCATATGATATATGGATTCAAATCATGGAAGAATTGATTACTCAACTGCTCATGCAAAATAAGATCCAGGCCGAAGTCTGGAAGCTTCGTATATTGAATGCGGTTGACGGTTTGGGACAGCTGCTTATTGATCTGGTTCCGAAACTGGAATTGTTTATTGGTCAACAGCCATCTGTACCGCAACTGCCACCTGCTGAAGCTCAGCGGCGTTTGCACCTTCTGATGAACCGATTCATCCAACTGTTTCTTCACGAAGAGCATCCGTTGGTTTTATTTATAGATAATCTTCATTGGACTGATGAAGCATCGCTTCAATATCTTGCTTACCTTCTAGAGGACCGGGAGACCAAACACTTGCTAGTTACTTTAACATATCGAGAGGAGGAGATTACAACTCATCATCCTCTTCATCGTCTCGAGGTACATCTAGCAGAACACAACATCGTGATGAGCAGCATTCCACTGAAAGCTCTCGAACTTCCTGATCTGAAGCAACTATTAAGAGATGCTATGTATGGTAGGACAGCAGAAGCGGAAGAGCTTGAACAACTGGAGGAATTGGCAGCCGTATTGCAGCATAAGACAGAGGGGAATCCTTTTTTTCTAAAACAATTTCTGCAGGATTTAATAGACGGCAAACAAATCGTCTTTAATGAATCGAGTCGATGCTGGCAATGGGATTTACAACTCATTAAGGAAATGAGTGTTCCGGATACCGCTGCTGCTTACCTATCGGATAAATTAAAGCTTTTTCCGTACCGAACTGTATATGTGCTTAGTCGAGCTGCAGTATTAGGAACCCGATTTGATCTGGAAATGCTCTCTCATATCACCGGTAATCCTCTCCACGAACTTGAGGAGGTGTTACGCATTGCAGTACGTGAGCATTTACTTCAACCAGTCAACAGGGGGAATGACGAACCTCATTCCTATCAATTCCAGCATGATCGTATTCAGCAGGCAGCCTATGCCCTCGTATTTGAAGCGGAACGTCCCGACCTGCATTTGCGAATTGGGTTACTTCTGGCACAACGGATCCCAGGGGGACAGAATACGAATTTGTTTGAAGCGGTGAACCATTTGAATCAAGGATGGGCACGAATAGATCTTGCCGAAGAGAAGCTGAAAGTAGCGGAGTTAAACTTACGAGCAGGTTTGAAAGCGAAACATCTAACTGCATATGAAACATCACTTGGATATTTAAGAAACGCTACAGAACTGCTTGGGGAAGATCGCTTTGAAGATCACTATTCACTAGTCTTCCGGGCTTTTCGAGAACGGGCTGAGGTAGAGTATTTATGCTCACATTATGCGGCAGCTATTGAGTTGTTTGATTTGCTGATTAGCAAGGCCAGAACCAACTTGGACCGAGCAATTGTGTGTACAATGAAAATCCAATTGGAATCAGCCTATGATAACTATAAAGAAGTCATTTCCTTAGGCCGACAAACCTTGGAGTTATTGAATATAAGTCATAACTTTGATCCAAGTTCATTTGAACTGACACTTCAATGGCTGCGTTTGAGTCGGAAAATAAAAAAATATTCTATCGATTCCCTTGCTGATCTGCCGCCTATGAACGATGAGGCTCGTAAAATAGCGATATCCGTACTGGTTCACACAGGTAATGCTTGTTTTTTCACGAACCGTAAAGCCTGGCTCTCTGCCAACTTTACGATTGTCGAATTGACGCTGGATCACGGCTTGACGCCGGAGGCTTCGATTGGGTTTATTGGATATGCCATGTTCTTGTATTATCATTTTCGTCAGTACGAACAAGCGTATCAATGGGGGATGCTTGCCTGTCGTGTATCTAAACCTTATCCCACGTTGTACGTAAAGACCATTTCTGCATTTACCATGTGTTACGATAGCTGGCGTCGTTATGACCCTACAATGTTTGAGACATTTTCGGAGTATGCCGGTAAGGTGGGATTAGAATCCGGAGATTTGTGGCACAGCAATCAAAGTTTGTTGATTAATTGTGCAGCACTTTTGCAATTTGGTTATCCACTTGGGCAGATTTATGAACGAATGATTGCACACTCGGACGATCTTCTTCGAAACTATAATAGTCTTCATTGGAAGCAGGCTACGGTGCTTGTCGCTCTGCTTGTACGGTTGACTGGATACCGTGCACCAGATGATCCATTTGAGATCGAAAGTGTAACGAATGAGGAATTTGCTCATTTGGTTCATGGCGATGAGTTTCGAATAATAGAAGAGCTTGTCTGCTCATTTCAGTATGTGCCTGGTTATTTGTTTGGTCAGTACCATGAAGCTAATGAAGCTTTGAAGAAATCTGCTGCGATCTTAAAGACACGGGAAGGATACAATGAATACACCGTTCAATATGCATATGAATCGCTTGTGTGGACTCAGCTTTATGAGGATGCAACAACTCAAGAACAAAGCGAGTATAGAGCGAAATTGCGTAAACGTATAAGGAAGATAAAGCAGTCTTCTGACCGTTGCCCGGAAAATTTTTTGCATAAATATTTGCTGATCAAAGCGGAAATCTCAAGGCTAAGTCAAAAGAATCGTCAGGCAGAAGAGTTGTATGAACAATCGATTGAGGCTGCCCGTAAGTATGGTCATATTCACGATTTAGCGATGGCTGCAGAGTGTTACAGCAAGTACGGCCTTCGTAACGGAAAGATGCAGATTGCGAGAACTTACATGACTGAAGCATACGAAGCTTATCTAAAGTGGGGAGCGACCGCGAAAACGGCGGATCTGGAGCAAAAGTATGGTCATCTTCTGAGTACCAGACGTGAATCGGGCTTAGAAAGTGTCGATTATCTCTCTGTTGTGATGTCCGCACAAGCATTATCGGGAGAGATGGAGATGAGCAGCCTATTGGAAACGTTGATGCGCATTATGCTTCAAAATGCGGGAGCGGACTCTGGAGCGCTTATTTTCCAACAAGGGGATGGACTGGTTATTGAAGCTTATGGTTCAGCAGAGGAGTTGTACGTGAAGTCAGTCCCTGTGGAACTAGAGCCTGACTTGGTTCCTGCAGCTGTTATTGCATATGCAGCAAGAACTAAAGAGGAAGTTGTGCTCCATGATGCGTCTAGAGAAGGGAGTTTTGTACGGAACGCGTATGTTAAGAAAAAAGCTTTGAAATCAGTTCTATGTCTCCCGATTATGCATCAGAAGAAGCTGATCTGTCTGCTCTATATGGAGAACAAGCTGTCCACAGGGGTGTTTACTCCAGAGCGTCTTGATGTATTGAAATTACTCGGCTCACAGTGTGCGATTTCGATCGAGAATGCCAGACTTTATTCGGGGATTCAACAGCTTAGCAATAATCTAGAAGAACAAGTTGAAGAAAGGACACGGAGTCTAGAGCGTTCTATGCGTGAGACGTCCGCTGCCTTGGCTGAGGTTTCTGTATATGAAGAGCGAAACCGGATTGCTCAAGAAATACATGATATTGTGGGGCATACACTCACATCGACAATCCTTCAGATTGAAGCGGGAAAAAGACTGCTGCAAAAGGACCCGGTGAGTGCTAATCTGAGGCTGAAAGAAGCACAGGACCTTGTCCGTCACAGTTTGAATGAAATCCGCGGATCTGTTCATATGCTGAAACAAGATAAATATGCCGATCTTGGACAGATGTTGAATCAGTTGATGCGTGATGCAGAGCGGAACACGGGAGTTATTATCCACACGACCATTGATGATCTTCCTGATTTGTCAGCAGCCTATAAGAAGACGATTTATCACGCACTTCAAGAAGGGTTGACCAATGGAATAAAACATGGTGGGAGTGAAGAGTTCAGCTTTAGTTTGAAGCTCGACCAGTCAAGCTTGCAGTTCAGGCTTGAGGATCGAGGAACGGGTACGAGTCATGTCTCCATGGGATTTGGATTAAATACGATGAAAGAACGTGTGGAACACCTGGACGGCAGCTTATCCATCAAGTCACAGCCTGGTCAGGGCTGTATCTTAAGCATCGACCTGCCGTATCCTATGCGATGGAGTGGGGATAGGTAATGAGAAAGATTAAGATTGTAATCGCTGACGATCAGATGTTGACGCGCGAAGGGCTTCGAACGATTTTGGATTTGGAAGATGATATTGAAGTCGTAGGCGTAGCCAAGAACGGCGAAGAAGCTTGTGAGCTGGTGGAAACGCTTAAACCAGACCTGGTGATGCTTGATATCCAAATGCCAATTATGGATGGGATAAGTGCACTCAAACGGATTAAGATTAGCTATCCTAATATATTTATTTTGATATTAACGACTTTTATTGAAGAAGACTATATTGTTGAAGGCATGGCGAATGGAGCAAGCGGCTATATGCTGAAAGACATGGATACGGATAAGATGATCGCTTCGATTCGAGATACCGTATCGGGTCAATTCATTCTTCCGGCAACCGTTGCGGCCAAATTAGCGGGAAGGTTGAATCGTTTTACTGATGATTATGCCCATTTCCAGAAAACGAATCTGAACCGAATGAAGTTAACTGAGCGGGAAGAGGAGTTGGCACATCTTATTATTCAGGGACTGAATAACCGTGAAATCGCAGATACATTACACATAGCCGAAGGGACAGCCCGTAATTATATCAGTAATCTTTATGGGAAATTAGAAGTGGTTGACCGGGCACAGGCGATTGTACGTCTGCAGGCCATAATGGGATAGACGTAGTAACTCAGTTACTCGTAAGCGCGAGAAAACCCGACCTGATCAGGCCGGGTTTTCTGCATTTTATCGCAATGAACTCGTTCATCCCCACATCCCGATCAGCAGGATGCCGCAGAGAATAACAATGGAGCAGGCAATTCGCTTTACCCCATGCTGCTCTTTCAGAACGAGAATGCCAAGGAAGGTAGCAAACACCGTTCCAGTTTCACGCAGGGGACTAATTTGGGCCATTTGGGCCTGCTGCATGGCAAAGAGAAATAATAAATAAGATCCCGGATTCAAGATAGCGCCGAGTAAGATCGTGGGACGGTTAGCCTGCCATTCCTTCCTAACAGCCTTGGACCTGAGAACCAAGGGAGTCAGGCCTGCTACAAAGCCAATGTTCGTCACTTCCAGCAATGCGAGTGGAGAAATATGCTGCAGATTCAGCTTATCGACAAAGACATAACTGGTCGTACACAACCCGACACATAGCGCCATGATGAATGGCTTTAAACTTTGCCACCGCGTTCCTGGACGGATGCTGCTTGATCCTACCCCACTTAAACCGAAGAATCCACCCAGCATACAGATGATTCCGATCCATCCGAAAATGGATAACGATTCATGAAGAAACACAACCCCAATGATCGGTACGAGTAAGGTGCTAGTTCCTCGCATAATGGGATAGATCTGTGATAAATCGCCCAGCTCATACGTTTGGGACAAGAGCCAGGAGTAGATAGCCTGAAGGATAACCGACACGAGTAACAGAGCGTATGCACTTGGAGTTAATGGATTTTGCCATAGTTCTATGATTAATGTTGGTAGCAGCAGGACGGTGCACATCATCATAATCATCCATAGAAACACGCTCTTGTTCAGGCTCTTCTTCGTAAAGAGACTCCAGACCGCGTGAGCCATACCAGATGCGATAACGAGAAGAATAGGTAGTAACATGATCCTCGTTTAAACGTTAACTGCGGTGCCTGGGTGATGAATCGGTTGTTCTGTAACAACCGAGCCGTCTACTAGTCGCAGCCAAGTCTTAAAATCGGATTCTCCTGCCGTCAGTTGGATCATGCGTGCTCCCCGCAAGAGACCTTCTTTACCGTAGGTGTTGTAGCCGCTTGCCCGTCCGTAGCAGAGGCGTATTCCATGCAATGTGCCTTCAAAATCGTTGATGTGATCATGCCCGCAGAATGTACCTTTAACATCGCCCATCTCGACCATAGCTGCAAACAATCCGGAGTTGATGACAGGACAACAAACCGCTTCGAACTTGTTCCCGTAGCAGACCTGTGTATCCCATACTTCTTGATATTCTGGAATTGGAATATGGAAAAAAGCTAGAGCAGGTGTTTTGCTTTCCCGATCCGGTGGATTCAACCGAGCCGATTCGCTCGTTAGCCATTCAATTTGATCCCGGCGTATCCAGTTGTAGCCTGGAATATGCTGAAGAGGGGTGTAATCGCCTGAATCTAAGAAATACAGATTGGCAGCTGGATTTCCTGTAGAGTCAACGAGTTCAAGCACATAATTGCCTTCACCTGTAATTTCATCTGGTCCAGCTTCTATGACAGCATGCGGATGTGAAGCCGCGATTTGGAATAATTCTTTGCGAGTGATTCCGCTCCCGTGCTCGGTATCATGATTGCCAAATACAGTGGCCCAAGGAATACCCTTTTCTTCCACTACTGCTACGGCATCACGAAAAGCTTGCTCCGGATTTTCGCATCTGACATTGCCAGGGGAGACTCCACCTGTATATATAACATCTCCTGTGAAAACAACGAGATCCGGTTGTTCTAAATTCATTGTGATCTCCATTAATTCACGGGTTTGTAGATCCTCGGCTCTCCCGTCCATATAATGTAGATCGGTAAATTGCATGATTTTAAATGTCCCGTCTTGACGAAAAGATAACTGGCGACTCATTTTCGCTTCCCCCTTGGGTTCATGTTAGTTATGTAGTTGATTTTTGTTGTATTGATGTGGTTTTGTGTTGATTGTATTCCCAGTTTACTAATCTGTCAATTCATTTTTACATTGGGTTTACATTGCTAAATATAGAAGTTTGACAGAAAACTATACAGAACGATAAACTGAGTGAAAACAACAAAAAAACACACAAACACAATAAGAATGAATAAACATAACAGGGGGAATCAGGAGATGTCTCTAACCTATGAGGAACGCCGGCAAACGATTCTTGCCCAGTTAAGTACAGAGGGCAAAGTGCAAGTGCATGCACTTGCCAATATATTTAACGTCTCGACTGAAACGATTCGTCGTGACCTGGATCGACTCGAGAAAGAAGGAAGGCTGCGCAAGGTGTATGGAGGAGCGGTACAGACACGTTCCGAATGGATTGAGCCGACTTTTCTAAAGAGATCTGAAATGTATCGCAGTGAAAAACAGGCAATTGGAAAATTAGCCGCTTCTCTTGTCAAGGAAGGGGAGACGGTTATTCTGGATAACGGGACGACGACCTTGGAAATTATGCGTCATCTTAAGGACCGGGCTGATGTTACGGTCATCACCAATTCCGTTCCCATACTGGCGTGTGCGCTGGAAGAGTTTAAGGGAAGAATTATATTTGCTGGCGGTGAAGTGAATATAAACTATCAAGCGGCAACAGGAGCGATTGCCCATCAAATGCTGGATCAGTTTAAGGTAAACAAAGCGTTTATTTCAGCAGGCGGAATATCGCTCTCAGAAGGTATTACTGAATACAACCTGGATGAAGCTTTATTGTCGAGAAAAATGATGTTAAGAACGGAAGAAGCTATTCTCGTTGCGGATCATTCGAAATTCGGCGTCACCACGTTTGCCCAAATTGCACCGATTGAGCAAATATCCATGATTATAACGGACTCAGGCTGTACCGAGGAATGGGTCGAGGCGTTAAATAAGCTGGATGTTGAGGTTTTGCTTGGGGAGTAGGATTAGTACAGTATTGAAAGAAGAGGATGTTTTATAAATGTAAGAGAGATAGATTCTCTATCTTCAAAGGATTCAAAAGTTTTAAGAACAGGCGGTACAGGAGGCAATTCCTGCACCGCCTTATTATCATCTCGGTTAATTGTTGCTATTTACTTAAGGGAACTCTTTAATTGTATTTTTAAATTTGGGATATGCACGGACCAGCGGAGAGGACAAATCGATTCCGGAGAAGCGATAGCGGTCGCATTTGCTACCGAAATTCTTCCTTTAAGGATTAATTCGAGAAATTAGGGAGCAAGAGCGATTGGAGGAACGATTTGTACTTGGAGCATCACACAACAGACGGAAGTTGAAGTCGAAAAGTATCAAATATACAAGAATGAAATCAAAATTTACATGGTTAGCCTAAATATCTTGATATACCATTAGGGAGGAAATGGATGTACTCACGCAGCATACATGGGAGGCTAACGATGGTGAATATTGAGAAGAAAGCTATTTTTTATCCGAATTTAGCAGGTTCAAAGGCCTATCGCATTCCGTCGATGATTACGACAAGTAAAGGGACCATTATCGCTGGGATTGACGCCAGAATAGCGGATCATACGGATAATCCTAATGAGATTGATGTATCGATCCGGCGAAGTGAGGATCATGGAGAGACGTGGGGACCTGTTCAGAAGCTGGTGCAATACGCTGGTGAAGGATTGAATGGGGCAGCTGCCATTGATACAGCGCTTCTAGAGGATGAAGAGACTGGAACACTAATGATGATATTCAGCCATACGCCTGGAGGCATTGGATTACATGCCAGCGAACCGGGTATTGGGTTTGATCCCGTAGGGCGCAGACAGTTGTATGACCCGAATGGTCAACTGTATCTGCTATCGGAGAACGGTACCGTCACTGACTCCGAAGGCAAGCCAACTCCTTATTTTGTAGATCGCGAAGGTTATGTATTCCATGATGGTGAAGCCAGAGGGAATATTTATTATAAACGAGGGATTGATCCTCAGGAAAGTTTGCTGGAGGCTCGAACTTCATTTTTACAGATGATACAGAGTGATGACGATGGGTTAACATGGTCCGAACCTAAAGAACTGAACTTGATGATAAAGGAAGAGTGGATGCGGTTTATAGGAAGTGGACCGGGTCGCGGTATACAACTGAAGAATGGGGAGAAAGCGGGGCGTTTGGTATTCCCAATCTATTTTTCGAATGAAGGCAGGCATTTGTCTTGTGCTTGTATTTATAGCGATGATCACGGTGTTACTTGGAAGCGCGGTCATTCTCCGAACGATGGCAGGCAGTGGAACGGTGAAATATTAACTGCCCAGACCATTTCGGACGGCAAACAGTATTTGACCGAGTCGCAGCTCATTGAACTTCCGACTGGAGAGCTTACATACTATATGAGAAATCACTATGGGTTACAGAGAACAGCAGTAGCTTCAAGTAACGATGGCGGGGAGACTTGGGGCGAGATCACGTTTGATATGAACCTCGTGGACCCGATTTGCCAATCTAGTGTTATTCGATATCCGGATACAGGAGATGGTAAGGTGAGGCTCTTGTTCTCGAATCCGAACGATGAAGATCATCGAGTTAAGGGGACGGTTCGGCTTAGTGAAGACGGAGGAACAACGTGGTCTTACAGCAAGGTGATTGAGGAAGAAGGGTTCGGTTACTCCTGCTTGACGGTCTTGAAGAACGGGGAGATCGGTATTCTATATGAACGTGTCTATGATCCCTCTGACTGGAACAATATGGACATTCAATTCGCGACATTTACACTGGATTGGTTGAAATCATAAGAAGAAGGGACTGCTATGTGTGCAGTCCTTTCTTTTCTGAGCTGCGACGCGATTAATGAGGGAGGTAGAGAAGCAATGATTCTAGGTAAAATAAACGATGCGAAGAAATATAAATTTGATCATCCAGCACTTGAAAGCGCAATGAGAGATATGATGCAGAACTTACATGGAGCGGCTCCTGAGGAGAGTTCATTCAAGAAGAACGCTGCTGTTTTTACGACAACTTCAAAGATAGAGAAACGCTACGAGGCACACCGGAATTATATTGATATTCATATTGTGGTGGAAGGTAAAGAATATGTAGAGGTGAGTCATGTCGATAATTTAGTAAACACGACAGCATATGACTCAGAATCGGATATCTGGTTTGGTGATGTGACAGCGAACGCTAAGTTTTGCGGTTATTTAGAGCCAGGGTATTTTCTGATCTGTTTCCCGGAGGATACCCACTTGGTTGGCGCACATGAAGATAAATCTCAAGAGGTTAAGAAAATCGTATATAAAATAGCTGTGTAAACGGATCACTCTGCAAACAGATTGAAGTAACAACGATGAGGATTGCTGTTATATAGTTATTAAAGGGACCCGAGCTGGGTCTCTTTTTTTATGATAACGTAGGTTTTATTGCACTATAATTAGAGAATTTACGAAGAGTGTCACATTTTGCTATCCCTGATTGTTATATAGGTGCTTGAAAGGAGGTGGTTCACTTTGGAATCTACACATCACAAAAATACGAGCAATCGTGAGCGTTTAGATGTAGAGAATACAATATTGTCCATCCAACAAGGTGATATAGAACAATACAGAGTCATCATCGAACAATATCAGAAGCAATTGTATGTGTATTGCTACTACCTGTTAAAACAGACGGAAGATGCCCAAGATGCTGTGCAAGATATTTTTGTAAAAGCTTATCAGCATATAGACAACTACAAGCAGACCGTATCTTTCTCGGCATGGATTTATAAAATTGCTTACAACCATTGTATGAACCTCAATAAGAAGAGGTATCGAGATGTCCAATTACTACAGGTCTTCAAGAATACATATCAATCCATCGTTTTTGCTAAGAGGAGCTCGATAGAAGAAGGCTTAGAATCTTTGATAAGTCACTTAACTTTTAATGAGAGACATCTCCTGCTTTTACGAGCTGTTGAGGATTACTCTTTCGAGGAAATTGGACATGTCATGAATATTACACCGGCTACCGCACGAAAAAAATATGAGCGTATTCGAAAAAAGCTTGTACAAAAAAACTTAGAAGGAGGCTATCTTCATGAACAATCACTTAAAACAACCAGATGACGAGCTTGTTGAAGTGATCAACATGATAAGGCAAAAGAAAAGTTCCATCGATGTTACGGATCAGGTTATGGACCAGATTTACAATCCTAAAACCGAGCACAAGAGGAGGGGAAATATGAAGAAGAGATTTAAAGTTACAACGGTTGTTGCAGCAGCGGCATTTATGATTGTAGTAGGGAGTGGCTTCGTGTCACCGACGATGGCTGATTCTCTGCAGCAAGTGCCCGGTATAAAAGGGATTTTCAAAATCGCTGGTGATCTGGGATTAAAAGTTGCTTCAGAACAGAATCTTATGGATAAGCCGAATGTAAGTGTTGTTCGCGGTGATACCACGTATACAGTGCCTGAATTAATATATGATGGTTCGCGTGTATCTTTAAGTATTGAGCGTTCTAATGTGGATAGCAGCGTACAGTATAACAATAGTTTAATTGATGATATTAACAACATCGATATCAAAATTGATGGTCAAGATGTGCAGCAGTTTTCCTCTGAAAATGGAAGCATCAATTTCAGTGGCATATTTATGAAACCGGGGCCGACTAATGATTCTATGTTTGTCGAGTTTTCAGATCTTCGAAATCAGAACAGTATTCCTTTTCCAGATAATTTTGAGCTAACACTCAGTTTCAATGTCTCAGAATCTACAGATCCTTTGCTATTCACTATGCCTGTAGTCAAAAATAATAAAAATAATGTCGAGATTGTATCGAATGAAACGAAGAAATACGGTATATACACGTTAACGATTAGCAAGATTGAACTTACTCCGATAACGACCAATATAACGACTAAAATATCTCCTCCGTTTGCTTATGATTCATTAATGTCGAGTATAGATTTTGATGTTTTTGATGAAAAAGGAAATCAGGTTAAAGGGATAGGAGGTAATGGTTCGAACGAATCTGAAGGGAAAGAAAGTATGTCCGATATGCGGTTTGAACCGTTCACCACTACACCTGAAAAGCTGATTATTAAACCATATAAATATGAAATAACCGATAAGCAGTCGGGACTGTTTGTAGTTGATGTGAATGGAGAGCTGGTTAAGCATTATATCCCTGAGCTTAATTTTGAGATTCCGATTAAGAAGTAATATATACAAAAGCTTATTAAAAACAAAGAAAGAGAAGGCGGGAAATTCGCCTTCTCTTTTCGTTATATTGCTAACATCTCTTAGACGACCGAGAACCAGCTAATCTGTACTTCACCACGCATAGATAAATATACGCTACGGCTACCTGTTTGGCCTTCAAGTTTAGCCGCTACCGTCGTCCAGGCTTGGCGTCCTCCTGTAGGAAGGACCTTACAAGTTCCGATTTCGGGACCATCTGGGCTGTCCAGCGTTATGATGATCTCTCCGCCTTTAATATGGCCGGATACTCTCGCTTCAAAGGTAGAAATGCTTTGGCTAAGTTCTACATCATGGAAGGCAATCCATCCATGATCACCGGTTAAACGGATGCTTTCTCCACCTTCGCGGCACTCATCCACGAATACCCCGCAATAGTCATCGTAGTTAACGGCTCTGATCCGCTCGTTTAGCGAACGCGGTGGAATGACTTCACCATCTACCTGAAGTGTGATGGACTGAGCGATAACTGCTGAAGAAGGGCCGACCATCAGTGTGTATGATCCGGTCTCCACGCAGTAACGTTCCCTAGTGACATCCCAAATCGCCAAATCCTCTGCTTTCAGGTTGAAGCTGACGGTTTCTGATGCTCCTGCTTCCAGATGGATGCGGCGGAAGCCTCTCAGTGTTCGAAGCGGGCGGGTTACACGAGAATTCTCAGCTCTGACATACAACTGCACGACCTCATCACCAGCCAAGTCACCTGTATTGTGTACATTAACCGATACTGTCACCGTACCATCGGCTAAGATGATAGGTTCACTGAGGCTTAGATCATCGTAAGTAAACTGGGTGTAGCTTAAACCGTGCCCGAACGGGTACAGAACCTCTCCATCAAAGTATTGATACGTTCGTTTTCCTTTAATAATGTCATAATCCATAATATCCGGAAGCTGTTCGACCGACTTGTACCAGGTCATGTTAAGGCGACCCGCTGGATTGTAATCGCCATACAGGACATCCGCTACCGCATGTCCGAGTTCTTGCCCGGAATGGGATGTGAACAGGATGGCTGGAATATGCTCATCTTCCCAATTCACAGCAAACGGATAACTTCCAACAATGACTACAATCGTGTTCGGATTGGCAGCATGAACGGCCTGAATCAATTTATGCTGAGCAGGAGCGAGTGTGATGTCCGGGCGGTCAATCGTTTCTTTACCGTTAATGAACGGACTGTTGCCAACGAACACGATCGCCGTTTCAGCTGATTTAGCTGCTTTTACGGCTTCTTCGATACCATCAGAAATGACTTCAACTACCCAAGGTGTGCCATGGATGTTTTGTTCCTTACTGACCACTAATCGCCCATCTTCATCCAAAACAATCGGTTTTCCTTCCCATGATTTCATAATCAAAGTTCCATCTGCCTGTGTGTCAAAGCTAAAAGCTTCTTTAACAAACCAGCCACGTGCCTCTTCCGCTGTAACATTCAAGCCAGTTTCACTTTCCGTTACAAACGTGCCGCGGCTTAATGCACGAAGTGTAATATTTCCCCAGCCCCAGTCATTGAGCTGGAATACTTCGGCTTGAGAGGCGTCATCCGAAGCAGCGAGAAGCTCGGCCTCATCACCGGATAGGATAGAGACATATTTCCCGTTAACGGCTGAACGAAGGCGAACTTGATCCAGTCCGGTATGGAAATGAAGTGGACGACCCTCCATTTTCTCGGTTACTCCTTGTAGTGGAGTCACACGGTAGGGAGGTGTTCCGCTGTACCAATCGGTGAACGCTTCATTTGCCAGCGGTCCGATGACAGCAGTGGATTTCAAATCTTTTGGCAGAGGTAGCAGCCCATCATTTTTCAGTAGAACGACAGATTCAAGGGCAGCCTGTAAGGAAAGAGCTGCATGTTCAGGAGCGCATAGTTTCGATTCAGAGACATCGCTGTAAGGATTACGTTCTACTGGGTCAAACTCACCGAGCCGGAAGCGGACGCGGAAAGTATTACGCAGTGCATGATCCAGGTCTGATTCCTCTAGAAATCCCTGTTCCAAGGCATCGCGAAGCGCGCGGAAGGAGATGTCCTGATCGTCCGTAATGCTGTCGATACCAGCTTTGACGGAGCCAGCAATGGATTCGGCATAGGATTCCAAATACTTATGGTCCATGACGGTGCCGAGAACATCTCCGGCATCACCGACAACAAAACCGTCCATACCCCATTCCTTTTTGACGATTTCATTCACTTCATGGTTCAGGTTGCAAGGTGTGCCATTGATACCGTTGTAAGCAGTCATCATGGAACCTGCGTGTCCCTCACGGAATGCGGGCTCGAACGCTTTCAGATAATACTCGCGCTTGTTCCGTGGATCGATGCTGACCGAAGCGCTCCCGCGGTCTATCTCGTTATTGTTACCATAGAAATGCTTCAGAGTGGCTACCGTTTTATAGTAGAACGGATGGTCACCTTGCATCCCTTTAATGAGCTCTGTAGATAGTCTTCCTGTCAAATGCGGGTCCTCACCGTAAGCTTCCTCTGTGCGTCCCCAGCGTGGGTCACGCTCCATATCAACGGTGGGTGCCCATACGGTCAGGCCGTTTATAGCGGGGTTACGCTGATAGTAGGCACGAACCTCGTCCGCAATCACAGAGCCGATTCTTTTCATAAGCTCAGGGTTCCAAGTGCAGGCAAGCCCCGTGTTTTGCGGGAATACAGTAGCTTCGCCCAGCCAGGCTACACCGTGGGCGCCTTCTGTTCCATGCTTATAAGGTTTGACACCAAGCCGCGGGATTTCCGCTTGATATTGGCACATTAATTCGATTTTTTCGTCTAGTGTAAATTGGGATATTAGATCATTCACGCGTTCCTGGAGTGGAAGATCAGGGTTTTGAAAAGGATGCTTCATCTGTAGTACCTCTTTTCATAGTGATAATAGTCGTTCAGACTCAATCTCTTCTACAAGATTTAAGTTCTCCGACTTTATCATAACGCGTGATGAAAACGCTTAATACATGAATAATTAGTTGTAATTTCATGTGGAAATTTAATGCTTGAGGAAATAAACCAGATTACGCACCATGAATGGGATCGGATGGAGGGTACCGGTTACGAAGTAGAGAATATCTTCTGGCGAGGCGCTTGTTCCAAAGTCGCCATTCATCCACAAATCGGGATTGTTTTGTGTCTGTGGCTTGTCCAATCCATATGCTTCAGTAATTCTATCTATGGTTTCTTGATCGAGTTCGGCTGCATGAGCGGGCACAGTACACCATATGAACATAGCCAATAATAGAGGGAGTAAGACAATTTTAGTTTTTCGCATGGCTTGTCTCCTTTGTTAATATCGTTTTATTTTATGCTAGACAGAACAATTACACAATTTTTAGCTTCACGTGAGAGAAATGGAGTTTTCCTTCGTTGTATAGAGTGTAGTGGCCATTACGAGTACTGAGAGGAACGGAAGCCATGAAATCGAATGAAAGAAATTTTATAAGGCGATTAAAACGACAGGAAGAAGAGGCGCTTGAATATGTCGTGGACAACTATCTCTCCTTGGTGAAAGGTGTTGTGTATAAAGTATTGTCGCCGCTTAAACAAGACCATTTAATTGAAGAATGTATGAATGATGTATTTTTAAGTGTCTGGGATCATGCGGAGCAATTTAAGGGTGATTCTTCTGATTTTAGAAAGTGGATTTGTGCCGTTTCGAAATTTAAGGCGATAGATTATTACAGGAAAGCTGTAAAGAACATGGAGATTTCATCAGAGCACACAGATACACTTACTGAAGAGTCAGCTGAGGATGCCTTCATTCAGATCGAGAATAGTAAAGAGTTACTTCAATTGATATATGGACTGGATGAAATGGATCGAGAAATTTTTATGATGAAGTTTTATCTCGGTGTAGGGACAGAGGATATCGCATCTCGATTTGGTCTAACACGTGCCGCAGTAGATAATCGCATATATCGGGGGAAAAAGAAATTACAACAGCAAGCCATTCAATTGAGCTTAGGAGGTAGTCTTATATGAATGAACAACTCTATAAACTATTAAATGAAGTTGAATTGGATGAAAAAGAATTCACTCAGCTTGAAGTTAATGATATCGAAAAAGCAAAATTTAAGAATCAATTGAAACAAAGAATCGTGAAAAAGAAAAGAAAGCGTATGGGCAGGGTACAAGCTGTCGTCGTAGCAAGCCTAGTGATGGGCATATCTGCCACTCTAATAGGGCTCGCTTATCCAGCCTATGCAGGCAGTATTCCGATTGTTAGAGATATTTTTAAGTTTATCGATGGTGATCGAGCTGGATTATATGAAAACTATAAACAATTTTCAACAGCCATTGGGATTTCTGAAAAAAGTAAGGGTGTTGAAATTACGATTAATGATGCCATTTATGATGGTGAAAGCATTGTTCTTACTTACTCCATTCAAAGTGAACGACCATTAGGAGAGAACCCCTTTTTACATGATGTCACTTCTTCTTTAAAAGATGCAAATGGAATGACATGGGGGTCAGAAACCACCAAGGTAGACGATCACAACTATGTTGGGATGCTTACCATAGGGAATTTTGGACAAGACGTAGGGGATACAGCTCATTTAGTATGGGATATTAATAGTATAGTTGTAGAAGAAACTGATACAAGGATTAAAGGAAATTGGCGCTTTGCTGTTTCTGTCGACGCAACGGAGCAGCACTCACAACAAGTTCATAAATCCTTAGAAGAAGATGGAATCAAAGTGAGTATAGAACAAATCACAGAAACGCCAATGTCTGTCATCGTGTACGCAAGGCAGCAGATTGAGCAAAAGGTTTTGGAAAAGTGGGATCATATCGATCTTGATTTCACCATGACGGACGATGTAGGGAATGTATACGAGGGGGTTGGACTCGGTTCTCGAGGCGAGGTGAATGATTTAAGTACCGGTAAGACGTTCGGGAAAATTGATGATCGAGCGACAAAACTTACAATCGTACCTCATCTAAGATTGGTGGCTTTTTCAACAACTCCTGGAGAACAAAAAGAAGAAATAAATTCATTCGGTGAATCCGTGACAACTACCTCAACTACCGAAGCTAAGGATTTTAAAGAATTTACACTAGAACCCATTACAATTGAGTTACAGAAGTAGGATATTTGAGGACCAATACTACGTATTCGTAGTACTGGTCTTTTGTTCTTGTTGGAGTCTACAAACTCAGATGATGTATAATTATGGATATTAAGTGAGGGGGAATGAAGCAATGAAAGTGATTTTTATGAAATCAATCAAAGCTGTAGCATGGTTCATGCTCGGACTTATTTTGCTGATCTTCGCTCTTCTGTTTTTATTTGAAATTATTTTCTTCGCTGGGGTTTGGTATAAGGAGACCTTTATGTGATTATCTAAATGAATTTCACTAGATGAAGGGAGTCTACGTGAGGACAATATTTTGCGAATGAAGTTAGATGTTGTTATTTCAGAGGAAATCCACTATTATATACATAGATTTACGATACATAGATTTACTAGGTATAAGGAGTGAAAAGAGAAATTGGCGATTAATAAAGAACTTCTTAAAGGAAGCACCGTTATATTACTGCTGAGTGTGTTAAGCCGGAAAGAAATGTACGGTTATGAATTGATCAAGGAAATTGAGAAGAGTTCAAATGGTGTGTTTATGATGAAAGAAGGGACGCTATACCCTATACTGCATACGCTGGAGGCGGAAGGGTGGCTCGAGGCGTACTGGAGCCAGCATGATGGACGTAAACGGAAATATTACCGGATAACCGACCTTGGTCGTGACCAGATCAAGGAAAAGACGGAGGAATGGGTACGATTCCGAACCGCGGTAGACACCGTCATCGGGGAGGGGAACTAATTCATGGTAGAGAAAGATCCAATCGTTCGTCGGTTTCTGGATGACGTATGTCGGCATGTCCGGGCTAAGGAACTGCACCCCGAGATTCGGGAGGAGTTAGGCGGGCATATCGCTGACCGGGCAGAATGGTTACAGGTAGAAGGGTATACAGAAGAGGAGGCATTGCGGGAGGCTGTGAACCAGATGGGGTCATCTGAAGCTATTGGCAAAAGTCTGCAACAAGCACATAGGCCCTTACTGAATTGGAAAATGCTCGTGATTATTGCACTCATGGCTATGATCGGTATATTCGCAGCGCTCAATGTACAGTATTCGGGCTCAGTACCTCACATTTCAGGTTTATTAGAGAAAAAGGCTCTGCTTACCGGTATCGGATTGATAGCGCTTGTGGGATTTTATTTCTCAGATTACCGAAAGCTGCTGAAATACGCTGATACGATATTTTTGATGTCACTTGGTCTTATGGTTGTCACGCTATTAAACGAAACGACAGTTAATGGAAGCGCGGCATATCTCCGTTTAGGGCACTTTGGCATTAATACAATGGAACTTTCCCTTTTGATGCTCCTCATGTCACTGGCTGGTATGAAGTCTGATCGTCAACTTGGATGGCTCGAAGGATCCATTCAATTTATGTTCCGCGGCTTGGTGCCGATATGGCTATTTAGTCTGGGCGGTTCGATGCCGCTCGGTCTGATCTATGTCATCGGGTATCTGTTTATTACCTGGCATACTAACAAGAGCAGGAAGCAATTGCTTATCTTCGGGTTACCTATAGTTGGGCTATTCGCTCTCTTTCTATCTCAAGTGGGTCAGGTACGCTATCGAATAGCAGCTTTCTTCAATCCGACAAATGGTGAAGATTATCAGTTGATTCAAACCGCTAACGCAATAAGGTCGGCCGGATGGACCGGAAACGGGTTTGCGGCACCAAATGATATGTTACCTTATATCCAGAGTGAGTCGCTATTTCCTTATCTCATTTACTGCTTCGGCTGGGGAGCTGCGATTCTCATCGGTTTGTTGGTTCTGCTCTTCCTGAAGGAAATCTGGCGTATGACCACTTCACTCCATGATCCGGTTGCCCAAAGAGTGACCATCGCGTTTACGACTGTCCTTGCCTTCCACATGCTGTGGCCCATACTGATGGCATTTGGCCTGGTTCCTTTTGCGAGTATTGAGCTGGCGTTCATTGCTTTTGGAGGAACGACGCAGATTCTATATTTTGCAGCGGTAGGTATTATACTGTCGATGTATCGTCGTAAAAATATGCTGCCAAGAGTAAAGCTGGCTGGGTAATAATTAAGATGTTCTATTAACCAGAGGTCTGTAGATTTGATCTACAGACCTCTGTTTTTTTTGCATGTGCTTATAAAAACTAAAATTACTCCTGTATCGATATAAAAGTACACAGGTTGTCCGGCTGCATGCTCTGAACGAAAATGAGAATATAAGCTGCAGCGCTTGATTAAGAACAAATGGCAACATAGAAGTCAGAAGGAGAGGAGGAAACGAATTGAATGCTGATTCAAAGATTAAAACGTGGAAGTGATGAACAGTATTTGGCGGGACGGGTCATGGGAGCTGAAGCAGGGATAGGTGGAACTTACGGGGTTATGCCGGAGTTGTTCCATAAGATAGAGCAGTGTTATCAAGCAGGGGATGTCCCTGCGGCACAGCATTGGCAATTTATCGTGAATGAACTCATCACAGAGCTACTCAGTACATCATCGCTATATGGTGCTTGCAAGGAAATACTTCGTCTGCGTGGATTTGAAGTCGGCATTCCACGCATGCCGCTGCCTTTGCTTGCTGATGAGCAGTTTGCTCAGGTAAAGGCGTTGAATGATAAGATGCTGCATTATATTCAATTAAGTAAGGATTAACCCCATTTTTTCGCAAGGTCTTATATAATTCCGGCGACGGGTTTGGTGATACAAATGAAACCGCTCCTTTCTACATGGTAGCTTGAACACTTCCATGCTATGTAAGGGCGGTTTCTTTTTGGTATTTGTTGTGAGATAGATATTGCACAAAGCAGCGGAGGGGACGAAGCGTTTCCGGACAAGCGAACGCGGTCGCCTTTGTTATCCAATTTCTACATCTAACTAAAATTAGTTCAGGAAATTGGATAACAACAGCGATGGGAGGAATGATTCGTACGCGTAGCGTCTATCAACAAGAAAAAGAATATATTAGGAAACCATTCGATTTCATTCTTGCCACACTATGGTCAACAAGGTTACGCCGCTTCTCATTGACGACAGTCCAGGAGTATGCATGATAGCAATCATATCTCCATACAAATGCGTCCGGATCATCATCCCCCTAAAGGAAAACATGGTTTATGATGGAATAAATCGATTCCAAAAATGGGGGAGCAAATCAATGAAGTTCGAACGACTCATGGCCATCACAATGATTCTATTAAACCGTAGACGCGTGCAAGCACAGGAGCTCGCAGATAAGCTGGAGGTTTCACTGCGTACCATTTACCGTGACCTCGAGTCACTTAATCTTGCCGGGATTCCAATTGTGTCGTATACGGGAATGGAAGGCGGCTATGAAATAATGGACAATTTCCGTTTAGATCGGCAGATGCTGTCACTAGATGAGATGATAACCCTATTTACTGCGCTCCGTGGTCTTCAGTCGACTCAGGCGCTAGATCCCTCTAATATAGATCGTCTGCTTGAGAAGGTAGGTGCACTCGTTGCACAAGCAGAGCAAGGACGGCTGGCTGATAGCGATCGAGTAAAGATCGATTTTACACCTTGGAGAAACAGCGAGGCTGAACGAATCAAGTATGAATCGGTACATCAAGCGGTGAAGAATACGAAGTTAATTTCCTTTTATTATATTGATGCGCAAGGCGCCGAAACGGAACGTACCATTGAACCGATGGGTCTTGTGCTGAAAGGATACGCATGGTATTTGCACGGATATTGTTTAGAACGCGAGGATTATCGGACATTCAAGCTTTCACGGATACGCGGCCTTCAGGTACTGAATGATGATTTCAACCGCCGCGAGATGCCGCTTTCTGTTCTGAACGAGCGGTGGGTGAAGCCGGAAGGACGCCAGATGATTCGGCTTGTGCTCAAGATTTCAGGAGATGCGAGGGTGTATGCGGCAGATCATTTTGATGAGAATCAGATGGAGAGAATGGAGGACGGATCGCTGTTGGTACGTGCCACCTTGCCGCATGAGAAATGGGTCTTAAGATTTTTGCTGCAATTGAAAACCGATGTGCTCATACTGGAGCCTGCCCATATCGCAGCAGAGGTACGGAAGACAGCTCTCGAGATTGCGGGCTTATATCATGATTCTGGTCAAACGGTCTCAGATAGCGCTGGAATAGATACACGATTAACGCTTACAATGGAGTAATAAAGATCATAAAGAAACCCACAGCTTTCAGATGCTGTGGGTTCTTGCTGTCATTTAGGACTGCCTTAAATTCGGTCACCCGTTAAATACTTCTCGGTTAACACAGATAAGAGCTGGATGCCAACCTCGTTCTCCCCACCTTCGGGAATAATGATGTCCGCATATTTTTTGGATGGCTCGATAAATGCTTCGTGCATAGGCTTTACCGTACTCAAATATTGATCATGGACGGATTGAATGGTTCTGCCGCGTTCCTCAATATCCCGGACTACCCGGCGGAGTATTCGCACATCGGGATCGGTGTCGACGAATACTTTAATATTGAGTAGTTTACGGAGATTTTCGTCAGACAAAACATGAAGCCCTTCAATGATGACAATGTTCCTAGGTTTAAGTTCCAGCGTTTTGTCTTTAGAGCGGGCGTGGACCGTAAAGTCATACACAGGAGCGTAAGCAGCTTGTCCTGATCTTAAAATCTCCAAATGTTCGATTAACAGTCCGTTGTCAAAAGCAAACGGATGATCATAGTTGATCTTCTCCCGTTCCTCGAAAGTGAGGTGAGGGTTGTCCTTATAATAATTATCCTGCGAGATAAAGGTTACTTTTCCGGGTCCTAGTCGATCAATGACGGACCGCGCTACCGTTGTTTTACCAGAGCCTGTACCACCTGCTATACCAATAATGAGCATGATGTTTTTCATTAACCTCCCTAAGGTTGCATGCTTTGCAATTTTGTATTTTATCATAGCACGTGTATTTTTTCACGTTGAAAGAAGCTGGAGTTTAAAGGTATTATTCCCTTATTTCTAATAATATGAAACACGAATTGTGTTTTTATCTGAAAATGTAAATGTGACCTCGCTTCCACTATATATAACTAAAGTATTGACAGTTGCAGTAAACCCATGTTAAATTTATCTCTAAACAAAGATACTTTATTTAAAGATAGTAAGATATAGTGATGTAAAGATAGTATGATTTTATATATTTTGAAGGAAATGAAAGTTAAATCGTCGATGCTTACGTGAGTACGCCATCGAATAATTGATAAGGGGAGATATCATAATGAAAAAACAAACCGCGGGTATTCACCATATTACAGCAATCGTAGGTCATCCACAGGAAAATATTGATTTTTATGCAGGAGTACTAGGACTGCGTTTAGTTAAACAAACCGTTAACTTCGATGATCCCGGCACCTACCATCTCTATTTTGGAAATGAAGGAGGGGAGCCAGGCACAATTATTACATTTTTCCCTTGGGCGAATGCCTATAAAGGACGAATCGGAGACGGGCAAGTTGGCGTGACAACGTATGCAGTCCCAACTGGAGCATTACCTTTTTGGATCAATCGTCTTGCAACACTTGCGATTCCATTTAAAAAAGCAGAGCGGTTTGGAGAAAAAGTAATTCAATTTGATGATCCACATGGCTTACATTTAGAACTTGTTGAACGTGCAGAAGGTGAACAAAATAACTGGACATTTGGCGGAGTAACGGCAGAAGTCGCAATTAAAGGATTCGGCGGTGCAACACTATACTCAAGCAGACCGGAAGAAACTGCCCAGACCCTAACGAATGTAATGGGGCTCGAATTGGTTGGAACTGAAGGTGATTATACACGCTATAAAGCTCCAGCTGCTATCGGAAATACGATAGATTTAAAAATGGTCACTGGTGTTCGTGGCTCGATGGGGGTTGGCACCGTTCACCATATTGCATGGCGTGCAAAAGATGATGCAGATCATCTTGAGTGGCAACAACATGCAATGAATCATGGTCAACATGTAACTGAGTTGAAAGATCGTAATTATTTTAACGCGCTGTACTTCCGAGAATCAGGGGAAATACTATTTGAAATTGCAACAGATCCACCAGGGTTTGCACATGATGAAACTGCGGAAACAATGGGATCTCAGTTGATGTTACCTGTACAATATGAACAATACCGTGAGCAACTAATTAATTCGCTTATTCCAATTCAAGTGCGTCCAATCGACTAATAAGGGGGTTGAAGAAATTGATTTCGATTGATCCAAAACGAAATAGTGAGCGGGATAATTATAAACTTCTCATTGGTTCTATAATCCCTAGACCCATTGCCTTTGTTACTACCGAATCCGAGGATGGTATCGTTAATGGTGCACCATTTAGTTATTTCAATATTGTTTCATCAAACCCACCGATGGTTTCACTAGCTATCCAAAGACCTAATGAACACCTAAAAGATACTGCTCGAAATATTTATAGAAATCGCCAATTTGTAGTGCATATTGTGGATGAGGAGAATGTGGCGAAAATCAATGAAACCGCAGCCTCATTACCTGCAAATGAAAGTGAAATTGAGTTGGCGAATCTAACGCTTGTACCAAGCGAAAATGTATCTGTACCGGGAGTGAAAGAATCAAAATTTCGAATGGAATGCAGACTTGTGCAAGCTATTACACTGGGGGAAGAAGGACCAGGTAGTGATCTGTTTATTGGGGAAGTTGTACGGTTTCATGTGGATGAAGCAATTTATGAAGATGGACGAATCGACCCTAGAGGCTTAAATGCGATTAGTCGCTTAGCAGGCTCGGATTATGCGACAATTGGTGATATTTTTTCCATTGAAAGACCTAGGTAATAATCTCAATTTTTGAAAAGTAAGTAAGAATCTAAGATGGACGATTACAGTAGAGGTGAATATTTAATCCTATTAAATATTCATGTTATTGAAACAAAGAGGGCCGCGGTTACGCGGCCTATTTGCTATTTATACAGAAATTCGAGGGGGATTAGTATCTCTCCGATACCAGCTTCGCTTGGGTGAACAGAAGGAGATAGTCTCGTCCGCCTGCCTTGGAGTCGGTGCCCGACATATTGAAGCCGCCAAAGGGATGGGTACCCACGAGTGCACCAGTACATTTGCGGTTGAAGTATAAATTGCCGACATGAAAATGCCGCCTTGCGTCTTCCAGATGAGCTCGGTTGTTCGAAATCACCGCACCTGTTAAGCCGTAATCGGTGTTATTGGCGAACTCCAGCGCTTCCTCGAAAGATTGTGCTTTGGTAAAGGTGAGCACTGGCCCGAAGATCTCCTCTTGAGATATCCGCGCTCTGGCATCCACATCAGTGAAAATCGTCGGTTCGATGAAATACCCGTTTGGATCACCGGTGCCACCACCATGAACCAGCCGGCCTTCCTGCTGCCCGATCTCCACATAATCTTGAATCTTACGATATGCTTTCTCATCGATCACGGGCCCGACTTGTGTTGCCGCTTCTGCAGGATCGCCGATTGCCAGCTTACGCGTCCGGTCCACGACCTTCTCGATTACAGAATCATATACCTCTGCGTGGACGATGGCCCTTGAACAAGCAGAGCATTTCTGGCCGGAGAAGCCGAACGCTGAGGCCGTGATCGCGTCTGCTGCGAGATCAAGGTCTGCATCATTATCAACGATGATGGAATCTTTGCCGCCCATTTCAGCGATGACCCGTTTGATCCAGCGTTGACCGGGAGCCGTTCGTGCGGCACGCTCATTAATCCGAAGACCAACATCACGCGAACCGGTGAAGCTGATGAATCGGGTCTGTGGATGATCGACCAGATAATCACCGACCTCGCTGCCAGGTCCAGGCAGAAAGTTCACAACGCCTGGTGGCAAGGAGACCTCCTCTAGCAGTTCCACGAATTTGGCAGCGATCACGGGTGTGGTGCTGGCTGGTTTAAGGACAACGGTGTTACCACAGACGATGGAAGCGGCTGTCATCCCTGCCATGATGGCGAGTGGAAAGTTCCACGGCGGGATGACGATGCCTACACCGAGCGGAATGTAATAGAGCTCGTTATCTTCCCCGTCCAAGCGGGTCAGGGGCTGTGGCTGACTAAGCCGCTGCATCTCACGGGCATAAAATTCAAGGAAGTCGATGGCTTCCGCAGTATCGGCATCGGCTTCAGCACGGGTCTTACCAGCTTCAAGCGTTAACAGCGCGGAGAATTCGAACTTTCGGCGGCGCATAATCGCTGCCGCTTTAAACAGGTATCGTGCGCGCTCATTTGGATCTGTTAGTTTCCACGTTTCGAAGGTGGCAGCGGCACTTTGGATCGCCTGCTCGGCAAGGGCAGTATCCGCTTGGGACACGATACCGATAATTTGATCTTTTCTAGCGGGATTAACGGATTGATTGGAGTTCGTTGTATCGATCTTTTTCCCTCCTATGATTAGAGGGTATGTCTTACCGAGGGTGGCTTCAATCTCCGAAAGTGCGGTGTCATAGGCTTTGCGGTTCGCTTCATTAGAAAAGTCAGTGAACGGTTCATTTTGAAAAGGTGTTTTCATGGACCAAGGTTCCTCCTTTTATGTACGTAGAGTCAGGCCACGATTACCAATGATTCAACATCCTGACGAATAAGGATACGTTTCTATAGGATATGAGAGATGATATGAAATCCGAAGTAAAAGACGATAATTCCGGCATATTTCCTTGGGAAATGCATTTCTTAACCATATAAGGGATGAAAAAGGGGGGACGGGATGGACGGTACAGAGCTCTACCGAAAAGTACTGCTTACGGTGTCCGGAAGCAGGCTGGTGGAACGGTTAACCCTTAAATATGGCAAGAAAATGGCCCGGAAATTTATTGCAGGTGATACACTCGAACAAGCGTTGGAGGAGACAAAACGTCTAAATCAGCTCGGCATCATGGTGACTTTGGATCATCTTGGGGAGGGGATCACCTCATTAGATGAAGCGACCGGCTATAAGAATCAATACATCAACCTGCTGGAGGGAATTAGCGGCCATCGAGTCAATGCGAACGTATCTTTAAAGCCGACACAGATGGGACTGTCACTGGAGCAGGAGGCTTGTTATGCCAATGTACGGTCGGTTGCAGCACGGGCGAAGGAGCTCGGTAATTTTGTGCGATTGGATATGGAGGACTCGACTTTTACGCAGGCCACAATTGATATGACCTTACGGCTTCATGCCGAAGGAATGAGCAATGTGGGTACTGTTCTTCAGGCGTACCTGTTCCGCACGGACAATGATGTAAAAGCGTTGATGAAAGCCGGAGTTAATCTACGATTGGTTAAGGGGGCATACAAAGAGCCTGCGACTATAGCATCACAGCGTATGAGCGATATTATAATCAGGTATAAAAAAATGATTCAGCGGCATCTGGACCAAGGGAAATATACAGCAATAGCGAGTCATGATGACCGAATTATTAACTGGGTGAAGGAATATGCGGCACGTCATCGCATCCCGAAGGACGCATTCGAATTCCAGATGCTCTACGGACTTCGCATGAATGATCAAGCTGAGTTAGCTCGTGAGGGGTATCGTATTCGCTGTTATACACCTTACGGCATGATGTGGTATCCATACTACACACGGCGTCTGGCAGAGAAACCCGCCAATTTAATGATGGTTGTCAAAAACATGTTCAAATAACGGCATAAAGCCCGCTACGGATTCCTCAGGAAAGGAATTATGGCGGGCTATATTTGATCAAATCTGTCTGATCCGCTGATTTAATACAGAATGGCTACTTAATATATTCGCTGCTAACGAGCACATCCGCGAGCACTTCCGTCGGAATAACAAACTCTATGGCTCCCATATAGCCTGGAGCTAAAATAGACTTGTTACAGGTCTAGAGAATTGTCTATAAAATTATTGGAGCCCTATCGCCCGTTGAAGAAAAAGGCTTCACAACATCGATTAATTTGATTTCGCCGACAACCTTCTTGGCTCTGCCGTTTATGTTATAGCGAATATCCACGTCTACAATATCATTTTTGCGAATGGTAATGCCATTCAACACGCCATAGCTGTCGACGTATATTTTCCCTGCAGCAGCATGAGGTAAATCAAATTGGTGGCCAGCCTGACTGAGCGACATAATAGATCTTTCACGGATAGACAACTCAAACCCAATTCCGTCAAACTGTTTATTGTCCCCGATCATCTCTAAATAATAGTTTCCTGCTACATATAACGAATTAGGGTAAGCCACGAGCACGATATCATTGATAGAGAAATCTTCCGTTTGGATGTCGAAGCTGTATACTACAGGTTCTTGACGAAGCTGGTACTGGCTGTAAACAGCGAAAGCAATGAGGGATGCGAAGATAGCGACTATAGAAAGAGAAAAGACGATTTTTTTCACTGCTCCAAACCTCCGATTTCTTCCAATTGTAATGCTTATCGTATATGAATCGCATAAATCTTAAAATATGATTTGTCACTACTCGAAAAATAGGTCACAACATGGAACATAAAAAAAGCCCCTGGGAAGGGGCTTAGGTAGATTAAGGGTTATCTGAAGAGTTACATCTCAAACTTCTTTATCACAATAGCGGAGTTATGTCCCCCGAAGCCAAATGAATTCGACATGCCGATGTGTAAATTGGCTCTTCTGGCTTCATTCGGGACATAATCCAGGTCACAGGCGGGATCTGGGGTATCAAGGTTGATGGTAGGTGGAATGATTCCCTCCTGCAAGGATTTCACAAGGGCAATAGCCTCGACACCACCGGAAGCACCAAGCATATGACCGGTCATCGATTTGTTGGCTGTTACGGGAATGCGCAAAGCGTCCGCTCCAAAGACTTGCTTGATCGCCGCGGTTTCTGAACGGTCTCCAATCTCTGTACTCGTTGCGTGGGCACTGATCACATCGATTTGATCGGGTGAGAGATGGGCTTCTGCAAGCGCCAATTTCATCGCCCGGGCTGCTCCGTGACCATCTGCTGGTGTTGCAACCATGTGGTAAGCATCGGAGCTGGCACCATAACCGATCACCTCACCCAAGATCACCGCATTTCTTCGCAGGGCGTGTGTCAGAGACTCGAGTATGAGGATGCCTGCGCCTTCTGCCATAACAAACCCGTCCCGTCCTGCATCGAAGGGGCGACTTGCTTTTGCCGGATTATCATTACGGGTGGACAAGGCTGTCGCATTGGCGAAGCTGGCTAGAGATATGTCAGTAATTGCAGCTTCGGTTCCTCCAGCAAAAATGATATCGGACCTTCCCGCCTGGATGTTGAAGAAAGCCTCACCGATCGCTGTATTGCCGATCGAACAAGCGGTTACTGGTGAGAGGGAAGAGCCCAAAGCCCCGTATTTAATACCGACCATGGCCGCCGCCATATTCGGAATCATCATCGGAACGAGTGTGGGACTGACGCGTTCCGGTCCGCGTGAGGCGAGAGCAACACTTTGATTCATCAAGGTCTGGATGCCTCCAATCCCGGAGCCGATATATACACCCATGCGTTCTGGATTAATCTGCTCAAGCTGGAGGCCAGAGCTGATAAACGCCTCATCTGCCGCTGCTAGAGCGAATTGGCAGAATCGATCCATACGCCTTGCTTCCTTCACACCAAAACGTTCAACCGGATCAAAATCCCGGATGACCCCCGCAATTTTCACCTTCTGCTTCGTTGTATCAAATGCTTCTATATGTGAAATACCGGAATGTCCCTGAACCAATTGGGACCAGAATGTTTCTACATCGTTACCGAGCGGCGAGATCACGCCCATGCCGGTGATGACGACTCTTTCCATAGGATCAACCTCCTAGAATATATAACTTGTCATTCCTAGGG
The DNA here is from genome assembly GCF_042666275.1 of Paenibacillus sp. GCM10028914. Taxonomy (NCBI): domain Bacteria; kingdom Bacillati; phylum Bacillota; class Bacilli; order Caryophanales; family Paenibacillaceae; genus Paenibacillus; species Paenibacillus sp. GCM10028914. Next base: position 11,031 of record NZ_JBHTFO010000009.1, on the reverse strand, counting down.
TTATGATGTCATGTATAATATCCTATTACAAGATACGGTTTATCCTAGTATAATTACTGCCATCCTATAGGACTGCGAAAGGAAGATTATGATGAACTCACAGGCCAGACTTCAAGCATTATCAGCATTTTTGAAATCCCAACGGGCTAAAATCTCCCCGGAATCCGTAGGATTACCGGCAGGAACCCGGAGAAGAACGCCTGGACTGCGGAGAGAGGAAGTTGCACAACTAGCAGGCGTAAGCACAACATGGTACACCTGGCTAGAACAAGGACGTGATATACAAGTCTCTTCGTCCGTGCTGGATTGCATAGCTAATGCGCTGCAACTCAGTGCGGATGAGCGAAAATACTTGTTCTCACTAGCCTATGAATCAAGTGCAAACACCTACACGTACAAACAGGAAGCGGCCCAGATCAGCCCCTCCCTGCAAAAAATTATTAAAGAACTCCGCTGCTGTCCAGCTATTATCTCCGATCGCATGTGTAATATCGTCGGCTGGAATAGCGCTGCAGCGCAAGTGTTCATGGATTTCGAACAAATTCCCCCAGAAGAACGAAACATGATCCGGTTGCTCTTCACCCGGAGAGAATTTAAACGTTTGGCGGTGAACTGGGACCAGTTTGCCAGCGGATTTCTGGCGATGTTCCGTTCATATTACGGACAATATGTGGAGGATAAATGGTATGGATCATTTTTGGATGAAATGAAAAGAGATCATCCCGGCTTTACTCGCATGTGGGAGCAGAGTCAGGTGAGCTATGCTCCCGAAGTGAATCTTGAATTCAGACATGCTAAAGCCGGGAAAATGGTATTTGAGCTTACATCCCTTCACGCATATGGAAGCGATGATTTACGCTGCAGCATCTATACACCTGCGCCGGATACGAATACAGAGGCGAAGATGCGGCAGTTGATGGAAGAAAAGGCATAAGGGTGTAGACCCTTATGCCCAATCTCTTCTCAAGGTGAACAGATCCTTCAGTTCATCCGTCGATAGCTCAGTAATCCAGCCTTCGCTGCTGGAGATGACATTATCGCTGAGCTGCTGCTTGCTCTCTAGCATTTCATCGATGCGCTCCTCCAGTGTACCGAGGGAGATAAATTTGTGCACCTGAACATCTTTCGTCTGTCCCATACGGTAGGCGCGGTCGGTTGCCTGATTCTCTACCGCCGGATTCCACCAGCGGTCGAAGTGGAAGACGTGATTCGCTGCGGTTAGATTCAGGCCGACACCGCCGGCTTTGATCGACAGAATGAATACGTTAGGCTGCTCGGATGCTGGAAGTGTCCGCGACTGAAACTGGTCGATCATGCGGTCGCGTGCGGTCTTTGATGTGCTGCCGTTCAGATAAAGTACAGGCTCGCCAAGTTCCTGCTGCAACACCTGCTGCAGCATCTCACCCATACCGATATACTGGGTGAAGATGAGGCACCGTTCGTCCTCTTCCCGAAGCTCTTTTACCATGGCTAGGAGACGTTCTAGCTTGGATGAACGGTTAATGAGCGTCTCGGTATCAAGTATGCGGCCAGAAGGCCCCGTTACTTCCGGGAGAGCTTCTTTAGTCAGGAGCAGCGGATGGTCACATAGCTGCTTTAACTGCGTGAGCGCCGACAAAATGGCACCTTTCCGTTCAATTCCCTCCAGCTTCTGCATACGCTCCATGAGCTGATTTACGCTCTGATCATAGAGCGCACCTTGCTCAGTCGTGAGATGAATATACGTCTTCATCTCATTCTTCTCTGGCAGATCCAGCTGAATCGCTGGGTCTTTCTTCTTGCGCCGAAGCATAAACGGCTTAACGAGTTTTTGCAGATCGGCCGTTTTCTTCTCGTCATGATCCTTCTCAATTGCTTGAATGAAGCGGTTCGTGAAGGCCCTCAAATTCCCGAGATATCCCGGATTGATGAAATCGTAAATCGACCATAATTCAGACAGGCGGTTTTCAATTGGCGTACCGGTCAGCGCGATACGATGCTTTGCCGGAAAGCTGCGAACCGCTGTGGACTGCTTGGTCTGGGCATTTTTAATATTTTGAGCTTCATCAAGGCAGATCGATTCCCATTTGAACTCTTTAAGCAATTCCTGATCCAGAGTAGCGGTAGCATAAGAGGTCAGGACGATGTCAGACTGGCTTGCTTCCGCATGGAACTCCTCACTGCTGTACCGTTTGCTTCCGTAATGAAGCATAACCTGTATGGACGGAGCGAAACGGCTCAGTTCCTTCTGCCAGTTGCCGAGTACGGAAGTTGGGCAGATCAGAAGAGAAGGGAGCCTTGTTCCTTGATTCGCCGTCGTTTCTTTGACATGGAGCAAATACGTGATGAATTGTACGGTTTTGCCAAGACCCATATCGTCTGCGAGACAGGCGCCGAGCCCGAAACGCCGCAAGAAGGCAAGCCATGCGAATCCCTCACGCTGATAAGTTCGAAGTTCCGCGCGAAGGCCTTCGGGTACAGGGAGCTCCGGCCATTCACTCTGTCTTTGAAGCTGGCTGATTAGACCGAGCAAATGCTCATTAAGCTCAACCTCTAACTTAATGCGATCAGGACCTTTTTCTTCGTCTTCCTGCTCTTGGTTCTCTTGCTTATCCTCGTTTCCTAGCAAGTGGAGGTGAAGAATATCCTGAAAAGATAACCCCTGCGAAGCATCCATCCCTTCCATGGCCTGACGGATTTGAGCGACGAGTGCAGGGTCGAGCGCTATCCATTGTCCACGGAAACGGATGAGCCGCTCATTTCGTGCCACGAGGTCAGCAAATTCGGCTTCTGTAAGCGTAGAATCGCCAATGGCGATTCGCCAATCGAAGTTCACGATAGAGTCGAGCCCGAACAGGGAGTTTCCGATGCTGCGCTCCTGACCACTGCCTTCTCCAGAGCGGACCTTGGCGCGTAGCTTCGGTTTCTTGCGTGTCGCTGCTTCCCACCAAGCCGGTAGGAGTACCTGCCAACCGGTCTGGAGCAGTCTCTGACTGTCTACGGTTAGGAACTGCCAGGCTGCCTCATCAGATAATGCTGAACTGATCATGTCTTGTCCGTCATTTGAGAGCATTCGTGCTGGGAGTGCAGCGCGGAGACGTTCTATCCAGCTGGCTGCTCTCTCCTGAACATGGGATGTCCATGATTCTGGCCATGAACCGGTAACATCGCCATCCGGAGACAGCCGAACAGGGCAGAGCAGGGCCGGGTCACGCTTGTCTTGAAGGACGAGCTTCAGCCGCCACTCCATTTCTTCTTCGTCCGGCTCCATAAGCTGGAGTAGAGGACGGAAGGGAGCGGTATCAGCTTTCCATCCCATCGCAATCAGCCAAGACTGAGCATCCATTCCTGCAGCTGCTGAACGGTCTTTTGTGAAGAGAAGCGGATATTCACGTCTTAAATCGACGGCTTCGGCTTCTGTTCCATAACAGCGCTCAAAGACAGATGCAGAGAAGGCGGCATTAAGGCCCTCGCCAAGTAATGGGTCTTGCTGCAGCTGTGACAGTTTGGCTCGGGTTTCCGGATCAAGGGCTTCGGAATCCCAGATCCATTGCAGCTTTCCATCTAGATAGGCGGTAAAGCTCGGGACGAATGCTCTGTTCTCAATGCATTCATGAAGCATAGGCGCAAGCTGGATGAATGGAGCACTTTCCTCACCCCACAACCATTCGATATGACTCAGCAGCTTTAAATCAGCGAAGAAAGGAATAACCTGCTCTGCGGGCAGCACAACGAGCTCAACCTCCTGAACTCGCTGAATCTCCAGTTCCGTTCCGTAAAAGGATACTTCATGCCATGCGAAGAGCAATTGCTTCAGTGTTTGACCGGGCAGATAACCCTTCATCAGGGTCGATCCGTAAATGAGCGCATCCCCATGGGCACTTAAGGTAATCTGGACGGTGATAGTTTCGGTATGTTGGCTCATGATATCAATTTCCCTTTCCGAAGCTCCTCTTGGAGTGCACGAAGCCGGCTATGGCGACCGGCGAATCCTTCCATGAAGATTTCAAAACGTTGTTCTCGCTTCAGTTTTTTGTAAAGCTTGGACAGCCGCTTCAGCAGCTTGACCGCTGATTTGTAGCTGGATCTGTTTTTTTGAAGAATATACCGATCTACAGCTTGATGGTAAAAGGGCAGCAGCAGCTCTGGTGCATGTTTCTCAATAGGTTGCAGGACGCTAACACGAAACTCCAGCGGCTCTCTTCCGGTACTCAGCTGATAATCCATCCATTGCTGCCACTTCCCATGGGCAAGGAGAGTTTCTTGATAGATGTCCTTGGAGTGAGGGAGCATGTCAACGAGTGTGTCCCATAGGAACTGCTCTGCTTCGGGCAGCTGCTGTACGGCTTGATCCCAGTAAGCCATGTAACTATTCAGCTTATGATTCCGGTAGTTGGCAAGCAGAGGACCGGTCACAGCCAGCCATTTGGTTAAGCGAGGCCAATCTTCCGCCTCAGAGAGCATGTCGAGGAAATGGATTAGCTGTTCTGGCTGGATATAGAGTGCTTTGTCGGCGGCCCGGAGCAAATCAAAGGCTTCTTGATCCTGTACAAGATAGAAGTGCATCAGGCTTTGGGCAAGCATGCCGGCAGCCCGTGAATAGGCGTTTCCAAGCTCCGTTTCAGCTGTTTTCAAATGCTGCAACTCTCTAGCGTACAACTCCATATTTCCACCATCTTGATGGAATCCGTACAGCCAGAGCTGATTGTATATATTAGAGAAGAAAGGATGATACCGGGACTCGGTCAGCATTTTTTCCCGCAGATAATCCAGCGTCTCGGTTACACGCAGCGAAAGCTCGGCCTCTGTGGGAATGAAGAAATGCCCAGAGGAAAGCTGCTGTTTAATATCCTTTTGAATATCATCCGCAGCAATTTGAACGTGATAACCGATAAAGAGACCAGCACCGATGCCTTGGTTCGGAGGCTGCTTTACCAGCTTGTCGAGCACAAATAAACGTGTATGAAGCTCAAACAGCAAATCCATGATTCCGGTAAGAGAAGGCTTGATGCTGTAGAGGGCTTCCAGTGCATTTCTGGAGTATAGGGAATTTAGGGTGTTGACCTCAAGGGTACTGACACATTGACCGAATAGTTGGTGCCAAGCGGAGATAGGCATTTCGGGCAGATTTCGGGCCTGTTCCCTGATCGCTGCGAAGACTCCCGATTGTCTGTTATTGGACTGGGATGAATGTAGTCGAGTCTCGGGTTCTCCGGAAGACATTTCACCATACCTTATGAGTGTTGTTGAGTGGGCATTTACAAGTGCGTGAACAGATCGTCCCTGCTTGTTTGCGGCGTCCAGCAGGACGGCAACCATATGTTTACACTTATGTCTGACAGGACATGTGCAGCGGCTATCCTCCAGTGAACCGGGAACAAGGTTGACATGATAGTCATCGGTTCCTTGAACGATCGCTTCGATATGGTCATCACTTGTATGATGCAGAGGGCCCACCCGTCCCTGTTTGTAGTACTGAAATCCGCGTTTGATCGTTAAATCACTGAAATATGCGGCTGTATTTTGTATAAGTGTCTGCCATTGTATATCATCCAGTGGCTGGATAAGGTTCATGGTAAATCCATCTCCTGAGAGCTAATAGTTTTATGGACTCTAATCTACCATATCCAGACCACCATATAAATAAGTTGGTAGAGAAAGGCATGATTTCAATAGAAAATATTGTATGATGAATAATATGGTAATTAACTATAATCCGATGGTTCCCAGTACGGAATAAGTTCAATTAGAAATGGAGTATTCTGTTCATGAAATATGATTGTTTGATCGTCGATGATGAGACGATTCTCGCAGAAACGACATGCGAATATTTAAATATGTTTGATGTGAAATCGGCCTTCGTGACGGATGCGGCTGGTTGTATGGATTTTTGGAAGAAGAATGAAGCCTCCGTAATTCTGCTAGATATCAATCTGGGCAGTGATTCTGGATTCGAACTATGTAAGAAGCTGCGGCAGACGACGGAGGTTCCTATACTATTTATTAGTGCCCGTTCAAGTGACGACGATATCCTTATCGCCTTGAATATTGGCGGTGACGATTATATTCGGAAGCCGTATACGTTAAGCGTGCTGTTAGCCAAGGTGAAAGCGGTTCTGAAACGGTATCAGGCCAGTACAGTGGATAATCGGTCCGAGTCCGTGCAGACAGAAGCTGTCGTTATGGATGCTGATTTATACCGTGTTCGTGTACATGGCGAAGAGATCCGGTTGAAGCCGCTGGAGTTCAAGCTGCTTTCGTATCTGGTTCAGCATAAGAACCGGGTGGTGACGAAGGAAGAGCTGTTCCGAAATGTATGGGGTGACGTTATTACAGGTGACGGTACCTTGAATGTGCACATCCGGCATTTGCGGGAGAAGATTGAGAAGAACCCGAACGAGCCGCAGTATATCAAGACCGTCTGGGGAACAGGGTATGTGTTTGAGGAGCAGAACTGATGAAGATGAAGCGGATCATTGTCATCATGTGCATCATTCTTGCCGGAGGCGTTCTATTATCATGGCAGCTCATGAATCGGACAGAATGGGGCGGCGCTGGCGTAGACATCATTGCTGTCAACGAAACCGTTAAAGAGATTGAAGCTTCGTGGGATGACCTAGACCAGGCGAGCTTTCGTGACTTGAAGCTTCCGTTTGTTGTGTTAAGCCTGGACGAGCAGGTATTATTCAGCAGTTCGGAAGGTGGAGCGACTACTGTAAATGATGCGATCCGAAATCGAGATACGGTTGTTGATATTAAGCAGGGGAGTACGATTGTTGGAAAATTGATTATACCGAATGACGGCCGCCGCGTAGCTGAGGAATCCGGCAGGTGGATTTTTACAGTGGCACTCTTGATTTACATCACCATTGCGCTTCTGTGTGTCCTATATCTTGTGTACGTGAATCGGACGGTTATCCGTCCATTTCGGAAGCTCCAGCATTTTGCACAGCAGGTTGCTCGTGGTCAGCTGGAAACACCGCTTGAAATGAATAGAAATAACTGGTTTGGAGCATTTAGCGAAAGCTTCGACATCATGCGAGTGGAGCTGGCAGCGGCGCGGCAGAGCGAGTATGAGGCGAACCGAAGTAAGAAGGAGCTGGTTGCAAGCCTTAGCCATGATATCAAGACGCCGCTTTCTTCTATTAAAGCAGTGAGTGAGTTGATGCTGGTGCTGGCGGAGGATGGGAAGCAGCAGAAGCAGCTGCGAATGATACATAGTAAGGCCGAGCAGATTGATCTGCTCGTTACCGACATGTTCCATACGACACTGGAGGAGCTTGATGAGTTGAAGGTGTCGGTTAACGAGGTGTACAGTACGGTGCTCTCTGATATGATTCAGAACGTTAACCACTACGATAAGATCCATTGCGGTATCATTCCGGACGTTATGCTGCTCACCGATGTGAGACGTTTACAGCAGGTGTTCGATAATGTCATCAGTAACGCCTACAAGTATGCGGACACGGAGCTGCATATTCAATTTCGATTGAGCGAGGCAGGAGATTTTCTGGTGATGAGCATTATGGATTTTGGAGATGGTGTACCTACAGATGAATTGCCGCTGCTATTCAATAAGTTCCAGAGGGGAAGCAATTCGGAGGGCCTTGGGGGATCAGGGCTCGGACTGTATATTTCCAAGTACCTGATGGAGCGAATGCAGGGTGACATTTCATGTCACAATCGGGAAGACGGGTTTACCGTTAAGCTTCAAATCCGGTTGGTCTAATAGAATTAAGGAACGGTTAAGGATTAGACAAAGCTTCATTAAGAACTGTTTGTGTATGATAAGGCTGTCATTAACGTTACAGTCTTATTTTTATATATAGGGGTGGTAAGTGTATGCCGAAAGTTATGATATCCACGCAAAAATTGTGCAAAACATTTTCCCGGGGAGGCCACCAGCAGCATGTGCTGAAAAATGTGGATCTTCAAATTATGGAGGGTGACTTTACTGTCATCATGGGGAGCTCCGGTTCGGGAAAATCGACGCTGCTGTACGCGCTCTCAGGCATGGATAAGCCGACGCTTGGAGATATTCATTTTAATGATCGTAATATTGCCAAGCTAAGCAATGATCAGTTGGCGGTCTTCCGGCGGGATCACTGTGGGTTCGTATTCCAGCATATTTATCTGCTGGATAACATGAGTGTGCTAGATAATGTACTGACCAGCGGCTTGCTGCTGGGTCGGAATAAGAAAGCCATCATCAAGCGGGCCAAGGAGTTGCTTGCTCGGGTTGGTCTGGATGAAGGGGCTTGGGTAAAGTTCCCGTCACAGCTTTCTGGAGGGGAAGCGCAGAGGGCAGGCATTGTTCGGGCATTGATTAACGAGCCTGCTATCGTGTTCGCGGACGAACCGACGGGAGCTTTAAATTCCGCTTCAAGCAGCAGTGTGCTGGATATCATGACTGAAGTTAACCAAGGGGCGCAGAGTATTGTCATGGTGACCCATGATATCAAAACCGCTTTGCGCGGAAACCGTATCCTCTATTTAAGGGATGGCATTGTATGTGGTGAGCTGAGACTTGCGCCTTTCGGATCAGGAAGTGAAACGGACAGACATGAGCAGCTGAATGTGTTTTTGGATGAGATGGGGTGGTAAGCATGAGGATTCTGAATCTGACTGCCGCGAATCTCCGAAGAAATAAAGGTTCAGCCGTGTCACTTGCTGTTCTAATTCTGATTGCTGCCATGCTGCTTAACGTGGGTCTCGGGATTTTTGTGAAGGTAAAGCCATTTTTCCTTGATAAAGTCGAAGAGACGAAGGGGGCACACACCATTGTGATCCTCAGTAACGATCTATATAAACCAGAATACAAGGACTTTTGGGATCATGAACCCCAAGTTACGCAAGTGGAAGCAGAGAGTATGATTTACATGGGGCAGGCGAGTATCCGGGTCGGCAGTAGTGAGCTTGGACTGGGAACTGCTTTTCTAAACCTGGATCATCCACGCCAGATTGCTCCGTTCGAGCCGATTGAACAGATTGAGGTTCCTTCCGAAGAGGCTATATACGTACCCATTTCCTTGAAGAGTACGGGGTATGAGCTGGGAGATACGTATACCGTCACGTATTTAAATCAGGAATATCGATTTACCGTGGCAGGTTACTATGAATCTGCTTCATTCGGTATGATGAATGCGGGAGCATTAAAGTTTTTCCTGACGGGTGCAGGATATAAGAAACTTGAGGCAGCGATTGGGGAGCTTGCTGGAAGTACCATGTTATCCGTTAGGATGAACGACCCGGAGCAATCATCCGATCTGCTGAGTGATTTTAAAATGAAGACCGATGTGCCGCTTTCCGGTACCCATTCTTTATATAAGACGAATGTGATTGATTTTATGGGCATGTCGATGTCCAGCACGATGATGATCAGCATCTTTGCTATGCTGCTCGCCGCTTTTGCCTTGATTATTGTTATTGTAGCGCTAATCGTTATACGATTCCGGCTCGTCAATAGTATAGAGGATCAGATGATTAACATCGGTGCTTTGGGAGCACTGGGATATACGAGTAGACAAATTACGGCATCCATGGTGCTTCAATTTATGCTGCTCGGCGTCATAGGGTCTGTGCTTGGGATCGGGCTATCGTACGCTGTATCTCCTTGGGTGGGTGGAATGATGTCCAGCTTGGCCGGACTTCGGTGGGATAACGCGTTTCATCCTGGTATCGATATGATCAGCGTCTTGACAGTACTGATGCTGGTGTTGATCGTAACGCTGATTGCCAGTCGGCGCATCAAAAAATTACCCCCGGTCATTGCGCTTCGAGGCGGGGTGAATACGCATAGTTTCCGCAGGAACCATTTTCGACTAGACAAGTCACGAGGAGGACTTCAACTCGTGCTGCCCTCAAAACGATTGCAGCAAATATGAAGCAGAACGGAATTGTAGCGGTCATTGTGGCTGGAGTTACTTTTGCTTCGGTATTCTCGGTTATTACGTATTACAACATGGCGGTGGATCAGAGCGCGCTTTACAATATGGCAGGTAGTGAAATAGCCGATGTAGTGGTGAATGCACATCCGGAAACAGACACATTCCAATTGTTCTCGGATCTGAAGAATGAGGCGTCGGTTGTCAAGACAACACAACTGGATATGGTGATCTTAAGCTTGGCGGGGGAAGATTCGGTTGTCCAAGTCTCGGATGATTACAGTCAGATGGAGAATTTGTCTGCATATAAGGGACGAATGCCGCGTTATGATAATGAGATTGTGATCACAGGTGTGTTATCTGATATATTGGGCAAAAAAATAGGTGATACGCTTGAAATTGAGCAGGATGGAGTGGTTGGTAAATATCTGGTCACAGGCCTCACGCAAACGATGAGAAACGGTGGGAGAGAGGCATTCATGACGCTGTCCGGTATGCATCTGATTGATCCTGACTTTAAACTCCAGGCTGTAAATTTATATTTGGAGGACGGGGTTAAAGATGTCGAGGCCTTTATAGGGCAGTTGAAGCAGGATTATAACGGGAGGATCGCTCAAGTTCAAAATTATCGTGATCTAAGCGATACACAGCTGGGCACCTATACCAGCGCTATCAAATTACTGATGACCGTTGTGCTAATCGTAACCGTTATTGTTGTCACTTTAATTCTGTATCTTGTCATTCATGCGATGATCTTGAAACGAAAGATGGATCTTGGCATCTACAAATCCTTAGGTTATACTGCTTATCAGCTGAAAACACAGATTGCGCTTAGCTTCGTTCCTGTTGTGGCTTTCGGGGCGATGCTGGGTGGTGTTCTCGGAGGATTGGGTACGAATCCGCTGTTGTCTATGCTTCTGTATACTGTAGGTGTAACCAACTCCAAACTTGATATTCATCTGCCGACCATTGTTCTTCTGTGTGTGATCGTCGTGTTATTCGCCTACATTATATCCATGTGGGCAGCGCGGAGAATTAACAAGATTTCGGCATACAGTCTGATTGTGGAATAATACGTTTAGAACGAAAAAAGCCCCAAGGTATGAAGTGACCCCCAAAAGTTAGACACGGTTATTTCATTAGGCAGCTTTCTCTAAATGAGTTCGGT